>DATAKM010000107.1:0-49968 GCA_036261665.1 Chloroflexia bacterium | reverse complement strand
TGTTACTCACCCGTTTGCCACTCGGTATTGCTACCTCGTTCGACTTGCATGCATTAGGCACGCCGCCAGCGTTTATCCTGAGCCAGGATCAAACTCTCCACACCTTTCATTTAGTGATCTTGGTGTCCTTCGATTTACGTGGGGTAAATCTCGAGACGATCACGTGTTTGTTTGTTTTAGAGCTAACAAACTGAAAGGGTTTTTCTTTGTTTCTTTTCAAAGACTTGACAGTTCAATCCGCCAAACTGCTAATGCTAAAAAATGTTTGGCCTTGCTTGCATAAAAGCTTGCTGTTCTCTCTCACTCTTCACTTGTTAAAGTTCTTGGATTGGGATGTCACTGCTACTATACTTAGAAGAAATTTATCCAATTTCTACTGTTAGTAGAGTGATTTTGTAGCCCCGTTTTGGGGGCTTGAGAATAATACCAGATACGTAAGCATTTATCAAGCCCTTTTGGCTCCCAATTTTTGGATTCATTGGGATTCAAGGAGGCCACGCTAATGCGTGGCCTCTAGCCGGTTAATAGCATTTGTAGAACTGCTTTCCCTGCCGGTTTCCGGTATAATTCAAAAGCATGGAAGCTGACCGGCACAGTCGAGCCGGCCATAAAGCGTTGCTGGAGATTGAGCAAGGAGCATCAAAACGAAATGGCCAGACAAAAACATCGTAAGGAAGTAAAGAAAGACGTAAAGAAAAAAGTAAAGGTAAAACCGAGCAGTGCCAAAAAGCCCACTGGAAATAACCGGCCCAGGGGTAAGGTGCTGCCTTCGACTTATCCGCCCGGAATTGAAGCCAAGCGTCGCCTGTTGCAGCAACTCCAGCAGTTACAGAGCTACCTGGAAAACGAGAAAATGGAGGAAGCTCTCGACATCTCCGATGAGATCCTGGAAGAACATCCTAACGATTTGAATGCCCTGACCTTCGGCGCTTATGCCGCCCAGAGCCTGGGTGATTTTACTACCAGCCTTAAAAGAGCGCGTAGATCCCTGGAACTGAAGCCGCAACAACCCCTGTTACTGAGTATTTCTTTTACCAGTAATTACAATTTAGGCTACAACACCCATGCCCGCCAGAATTTGCGAGAACTAAGCAACATGAAGGTTGACAATAGCGAGCTCTTCAACCAATCGCACAAAGAGTTGCTCGACTCGCTGGAAAATAATCTGCTGGAACAGGCTGAAAAAGCCGGGATGGAGCCGCTTCAATATGAAGAAGCTTTGTTAGCGGTGGAAGATAGCCAGCTTGCTTTACTTGAAAATGAGCCCGAAGAGGCTATTGAGCTTGGTTTAAAAGCGGTTTCGGTTGCGCCTGAACTGGAAGTTACTTTGAATAGTCTGGTGCTCTTATTGACCCAGGCCGGCCGCGGCGCGGAAGCCCACGAATATGCCGGGAGAGCTTACCGGCTCTATCCCCAGAGTTTTCAGACCGTTAGCACCTGGATGTTCTTGCTGGGCCTGGCCCGTCAGCGGGAAGAAGCCCTGGCTCTGCGCCCCGCCCTGCTGGAAACTTTCCAATCGCAACTGATGCAACGCGACGAAGAGACGCAGCAGACTCTTTACAATTTACTGGCCCGTACCCTGGGGGTATTGCAGGACGATACTACTATCTATCAGGTATTTAAAGAAAGGGTTGAAAAGCAGCCCGAACAGATAACCATCCAGGATTACCGCTTCCTGGCGGCGGCCTGCTGGAATCTCGGTAAGGCCGAGGAAGCCCGCCAGGCCTGGGAGAGGGTCACTGCCTTATCGGCCCGTTCTGAGGATGAAGAAGTTGAAGCGCCGGATGCAGCCGAAAATACTCGTATCGAAACGGACCTAGCTATTCAGGCTGAAATCGCCCGGCCCAAACCGCCTGAAGCGGCGCCTTATCGAGTGCCCTACCTCGATTTTAACGAGTTGATTCCCTCTTTTGCGCGTTCCAGGCTGATTGTTTTCAATGACGAGGATTATAATCTCGATCAGGCTAAAATGCAGGCAGGTTACGCTGAGCTTGCCCCTTACTATCCGGTAGCAGAGGCTTTGATCAGCACGATGGTGCTTGAAACGGCTATTTTCACCGAGTCGCTGGCAAAGGTAATGCTGGTCATTGATGCGCCGGAACTGCTTGCGGCCCTCAAAGATTTTGCTCTCGGAGTTTACGGGCCGGCAGCTAACCGGGCTGCCGCGGTGAGAACCCTGCTCAGCACCGGCAATCTGCTCGAGGAAAATCAGCAGACTATCCGCTTCTGGTCGGAAGATAGCGCTGCCTGGGAGGAAAGAACGCCAGAGTCTTTCCAGGAAAATAGCCCCGAATCGGGCAAGGAAGCCTAGCGAGAAGACAACTCCTGGAGATAGTCTAAGGTTTCAGCGAGGCTAATTACATCGGCGTACTTGGCATTCAGGTCGAAGAGATTGGCCTCGTGCGGCCCCTCTGCCCGGTCCACCACACACTCCCTTGGCACGACCACGTTGAAGCCGTTTTGAAGCGCATCCAGGGCGGAGGCCCGCACGCACCCGCTGGTGGTGCTGCCGCTAATTATCACGGTATCAACCTTTAGATTGGTCAGCAGCGAGGCTAGGTTAGTGCCAAAGAAAGCGCTGGCGAAGCGTTTGTTAATAATGATTTCTTCTTCCAGTGGTGGAATGCGTTCGTCAATTTCTGACCAGTGCCCTGCTCCTTCTTCGAAAATCCGAAGGCTCGGAATTTTACGGATAAAAGCCCCGCCATCCTTGCAGCCTTTGGAATAATGCACGGTGGTATAGACTACCGGGAAACCCTTCTCCCGACAGATTTTTTGCACCTGCCTGGCCGCTTCAATTGCGCTACTCATGTCTGCGCCCAGCGGCGAGATCAGGCTGGTCATACCATAGCAGAAATCCACAATCAGAAGGGCCGGGTGCTGACCGTAACCGGCCGCCTGGCCTAAGCCTGCCTGCTGGTACTGTTCCCAGGTCTGGTGAGAGTCGGTCATAATTTTATCCTGTTAAACAAGCTAAAAATTCAGATACCCGGGCTTTTTATTTCTAAAAGCCCGGGTATTAAAAGGTTAGGATTAAAGCTCGGAGGCTGGTGCCGCTGCCGCCGTTTCCTGGCCCGCGCCGCTACCTGCAAAAACTACATTTTCGGCGCTGATGCCAAAGCCGCTACCGCGCTGGCTGAAGACCGGCGGTTTGGGTGGTTCGAGACCGGTTTCCGCCTTGCAGTTAGCGATAATCTCGGCCAGGGCCGGGCCGAAATCATAGGTGCTGACTTCGCCCCGGCTGACCCGAAGCTCCTCGCGGCGAGTGTTGGTGGCCGCTTCATCCACTTCAAGGCTGTCCGGGTTGACCACTACGCCGTAGTCGCGGAAGGCCTTCTCGACTGATACCAGCCCGCGAGCCACATCTTTGCGCACATTTTCAGCCGGGCGTTCCAGCGGGTCGCCCCAGCCTCCCCCGCCCCAGGTTATATAGTGCAAGAGATCGCCTTCGTTCACTCTCACCCGGTCGCACTTGCTGGGTAAGATTTCCACGCTGCCATCGGTGCGTTCGAGCACTTTGCGACTGCGCGCCCCGGTCTTGCCGCCATTGATACCCCAGGGGTAGGTCAGCCAGCGATCATCGTGAATTGAAATATCGCCCGGTTCCAGGAAGCGGTAGTCAATCTGAATACCGTTACCTCCCCGGTGCAGGCCCGCCCCGCCGCTGTCAATCACGGTTTCGTGGCGCTCAATTCGCAGCGGGAAGTAGCTTTCCAGGTATTCGTTAGGTACGTTCGTAAAGTTGGGCCACATGCTATGCCCGTCCATGCCGTCGCCAATCGGGCGGCCCGGCACCCCGCCGAAGCCAATCTGGTAAAGCTGGAACCAGTCGCCTTTCTTGTCGTAACCGCTATACATCATGTGCGGGCTGCTACTGAAACCGGCCCCCGGCCAGTACTGGGGCGCTCCTACCGAAAGGCCACCCGCGAACACGTCAAAGATGCGTCCGAGGGCGTGGGTCCGGCAGGAAAGGGCGGCAGGATAGCGCGGCTTGAGCAGCGTTCCTTCCGGAATGTTTACTTTGATCAGGTCGTAGAAACCATCGTTGAAAAGAATCTGGGGGTCGTACACCAAAATCAGGTAGATACCCACGAACATTTTAAACATATGCTCGTTCATCAGGAAGTTGATCGAGCCCTGGGCCTGGGGGTCGGTACCACTCCAGTCAAAGTAAGCAATATCACCTTCCCGCCACATCTTGCAGCTAAGTTTATACGGTCCGAAGCCGCGCCCGTCATCGTCAATATAATCCTCGAAAGTGACAGGATTCTCGGGAATATGCATCTGGATGATTTGCGACATGGCCTTTTTGGTGCGGTCGAGCAGACGGTCGAGGGTAGAAATATAAGTATCCAGCCCGAAGCGGTTGACCAGTTCCAGCACCCGTTTTTCAGCGGTACGGCAGGCTGCCACAATCGCCATAAGGTCGCTGCGATTCCAGATCGGCAGGCGGCACTGGCTTAAGACCACGTTGAGGGCATCTTCGTTCAACTCGCCATTTTCGTAAAGCTTCATGGGCGGGATAATCACGCCCTCCTCGAAAATGGTAGTAGCATCGGTCGGCAGGCTGCCCGGCACTTTGCCGCCCACATCGGTCATATGGCCGAACATCGAGGACCAGCCGACCAGTTCTTTCTCATGGAAAATGGGCAGCAATATGATCCAGTCGTTGACGTGGGAAACCGCGCCATCGACCTTGTAAGGATCACTCACCAGGTAAGTGTCGCCCGGTTCGATAGTACCGTGATAGTTCGCCAGGAAGGAGTCTACGTAGGAACCGAACTGGCCGACTACCATCCGGCCATCCGGGTGGCAGACCAGCGGAAACTCATCGTGCTGCTCGCGGATACCGGGGGACATAGCGGTGCGAAACAGTACGGCGTCCATTTCAAAGCGCATATTGCGCAGGGCATTTTCGATAATATCAAGGGTTACGGGATCAACGTCTACAACGTTGAATTCAGGCATCTTAATGGTGGCCATCGTTAACTCCTCTAACTATTTGCCTTCAGGCCAGATCAGGATAGCGCCGGTAGGATCTACGCTCGCGTAGTGACCGGCCAGCACGACAGTAGTCGAGTCAAATTCGGTGATAATCGCCGGTCCTTGAATGCGATTACCGGCTTTAAGTTTGCCCCGGTCGTAAATACCGGTATCCAGGAACTTACCCTCGAAATAAACCTGGCTCTTTTCAATCAAGGCCGCCGAGGGGTCTTCACTGCCTTCTTCAATCCGGCTGGCGCTGAGCGGCCTGGTTTTGCCGAGGCCGATAGCCCGCAGGTTGACCAGCTCATGCATTGTCTCCAGCTCGAAACCGTAGAGGCGCTTGTGAGTCTCGTCAAATCCTGTCGCCAGGGGTTGCAAACCGGTAGCCAGCAACTCATCCAGGGTAACGTCCACGGTTAATTCAAAGCCCTGCCGGTAATAGCGCACGTCCACCTGGTATTTGATCTCCTGGTCTTCCCGGGCTACCCCTTCGTCGTCCAGCCACTTCTGAGCGCGTTCACCCAGCACCTTCAGTTCGTCTACCACTTCTTCTTTATCGGTGGCATCGAAGGTCCGGATGAAAGTCCGGGCAAATTCATCCCGGAAGTTGGTCGAAAGATCGCCGAGGGCGCAGAGCAGACCGGGCGAAGGCGGAATGATGCAGGGCCAGCTACCCATCAATTTTGAGAGGGCGTTAGCGTGCAGCGGTCCGGCCCCACCGAAAGCCACCATGGCGAAATCGCGTGGGTCGTAGCCTTTTTGAACCGACACGAGCCGCAAAGCGCCAAACATATTTTCGTTGACAATATCGTAAATTCCCTGGGCCGCCTGGTAGAGATCCAGCCCGATGCCGTCTGCGATTTTTTGGACTGCGGCCTTGGCTGCCTCCAGGTCAAGCACCATCTCGCCGCCGAGCAGGCGTGGCGGCAGGTGTCCCAGCACCACGTTGGCGTCGGTCACGGTCGGCTCGGTGCCACCTTTGCCATAGCAGGCCGGACCGGGATCGGCCCCGGCGCTTTGCGGGCCAACGCGCAAGGCTTTGGTCAGTTCTGGCACGTGAGCGATAGAACCGCCGCCTGCCCCGACCGTACGTACATCCAGGGAACTGATTCGCACCGTGTTGTACTGCTGAGTGCCAACGGTGGTTTCACGCCCCAGCGAGGGCGCTCCGTCGATGCACAAAGCCACGTCGGTAGAAGTGCCGCCCATATCAAGGGTCAGGATATTGTTATAGCCCGCCTGCTTTGCCACCCAGAGCGCCCCCGCCACGCCGCCTGCCGGGCCACTGACCAGGGCGTAAACGGGCATTTCTTTTACCGAGATAAGGCTCATCAAGCCGCCGTCACTACGCAAAATGTTTACGCGAGTGTTCATCTTGCGTTCCTTGAGCTTGTTATCCAGGCCATCCATGTAGCGCCCGACTACAGGCCGGACATAGCTGTTCATGACGGCAGTCTGGGTGCGTTCGTACTCGCGGAACTCAGGCAGGATTTCGCTGCTCATGGAAACCGGGATGCCGGGACATTCTTCCTGTACAATTTTGCGGACGTGCTCTTCGTGAGCTGAGCTGGCGTAAGAGTTGATTAAGGAGATAGTGATGGCTTCCACGCCGTGGTCGCGCAGTTTTCGCACGTCCTCGCGCAATTTGACTTCGTTGATGGGTTTTACCTCGTTGCCGCGCGCGTCCATGCGGCCCTCTACCTCAATCGTGTTTTCCAGCAGGGCCAGCGGGTCGGGCTTGAGCATAATCAGCCAGGCCCCTACCGGGCTGGGCGTCCAGGATCGCGCTACGTGTAAAACCTGCTTGTAGCCTTCCGTGACAATCAGGCCGACCTTTGCTCCCTTGCCTTCCAGCACAGCATTGGTGGCCACCGTAGTGCCGTGCATCAGGTAGTCGATCATTTCGGGGGTGATGCCTGACAGTTCAGAAAGACGGTCGATCCCGTTCATTACCCCGATAGAGGGGTCTGCCGGGGTAGATGGAGTCTTAACCGGGAAAAGCTTTCCGGTTTCCTCGTCGGCCAGCAGCAGGTCGGTAAAAGTGCCGCCTACGTCAATCCCAAGTCGGTAAGCCATTCACTAAACCTCCTCATAGGACTTAATGATAAATTCAAGAAGCTTTGAATCTGATGTTTGTAGCGTTCTTAATGTGTCCGGGTAGCGGGCGCCCGACTAACCGTTCGGCCAGCCGGGCGCATTCAACCAGCGCAGGCACATTTATGCCCGTGCTGACTCCCATCTCTTCGAGCATAAAAACGAGGTCTTCGGTAGATCCATTACCCTGCGCCCCCGGCGCAAAAGGACAACCTCCCAGCCCGCCTATCGAGCCATCGAAGCGACTGATGCCAGCTTCCAGGGCGGAAAGACTGTTAGCCAGGGCCATTCCGCGTGTGTCGTGGAAATGCACTCCCAGCCTTTCCACCGGTATGAACTTCAAGGCAGCTTCACATAACTCTCTTACCTGGCGCGGATGCCCTGACCCAATGGTGTCGGCCAGCACAATGTAATCGGCTCCCATCTGTAGAAAAGCGCGGGCCACCTCCATCACTTTTTCGACCGGGACATCCCCTTCATAAGGGCAGCCGCAGGCGGTCGAAGCATAACCCGCCACTTCTACCCCGGCGTCCCGGCATTTTTCAAGCAGTGGCCGGTAGCTTTCGAGGGCCTCGTTTACTCCGGCGTTCATATTTTTCTTGTTGAGGGTTTCGCTGGCCGCAACCACCAGCGCCACCGAGTTGACCCCTGCCGCCAGGGCTCTCTCCAAACCTTTCTGGTTCAGGACCAGGGCCTGGTAGTTAGTACCGGGGCGGCGGGTGATTTTCTCGGCTACTTCTTCGGCGTCGGCCATCTGAGGAACCCATTTCGGGCTGACAAACGAGGTAAATTCAATACTGGGCAGGCCGGTAGCTGCCAGAGCCTCGATCAATTCAACTTTAGCCGAGGCCGGAATTAATTCTTTTTCGTTCTGTAGCCCATCTCGCGGCCCGACTTCAGTAATGTAAGCTCTAGCCGGTAGTTTCATTATAGAAAGCCTTTCCGTTTAGATCAGCCCTTCCGCTGCCCATTCTTTAAGGGTGGCTTCGTCTATGCCCAGCAGACCACCGTAGATTTCCTGGTTGTGTTCGCCCAGGCGTGGACCCAGCCACTCGGTTTCTCCCGGAGTGTCACTCAGTTGCGGTACAATCCCCGGAATTTTTAGGGTACCTACCCCCGGCACTTCACGTTCCTGGATCATGTTGCGGGCCTGGAAATGAGGGTCTTTGACAATGTCAGAGATGGAATAGATCGAACCGGTTGGCACTCCCGCTTCATCCATAATGCGCTGCACCTCTTCAGAGTCGTGCTGGGCGCTCCACTCGCCGATTACTCGATCCAGTTCGTCATTGGCTTTCACTCGCAGGTTATTGTTGGCGTAGCGGGGATCTTCGGCCATATCCGGGCGGCCAATCGCTTTCATCAGGCGCTTGAAGACGCTATCGCCATTCCCGGCAATCACGATGTAAACGCCGTCTTTACATTTGTAGGTGTTCGAGGGAGAAATCCCGGGCATAGCAGCCCCGGTTCTTTCGCGGATCATGCCGAGCCAGCTATATTCCGGTAGCATGCCTTCCATCAGGCCAAAGATTGCTTCATTCAGGGCCACATCTACTAACTGCCCTTCGCCACCGTGTAAATCGCGGTTATAGACCGCCATGAGCGTGCCAATCGCCGCCCACATTCCGGCCAGGCTATCGCCCAGGCTTATGCCGGTGCGTACGGGCGGCATGTCGGGATAACCGGTCAGGTAGCGCAGACCGCCCATCGATTCGCCAATCGACCCGTAGCCTGGCTTGTCTTTGTAGGGCCCGCTCTGGCCCCAGCCCGAAACACGGGTCATTATTACCCTCGGAAAATCACGGTGAACGGCCTCCCAGCCCAGTCCCCATTTCTCCATAGTGCCGGGTTTGAAATTCTCCAGCAGGACATCGGCGGACTGTAGCAACTGTTTGACAATCCCGCTTGCCTGCGGATGGTTCATGTCGAGGGTGATCGATTTTTTGTTGCGGCTCTGCACATACCACCAGAGCGAGGTGCCGGTTTCCTCCATCAACCCGCGCCAGACCCGCAAAGGATCACCCTTGCCAGGCGCTTCAATTTTGATCACTTCGGCCCCGAACTCAGCCAGAATCCGGCCACAGAATGGCCCTGCCAACAACTGGCCCATCTCAATTACCCGGATACCGGCGAGTGGCCTGGTTTTTGCCGCGTGGGAAATACTGCCTGTTTGCACTGGCCCCTTTCTCCTTTATTTAGTTTTTCAGGATGTGCGAACGCTATCGCGTTTTTTACGAAGAATTGAAAAGGCGTTTTGTGCGAAGAGTTGAAAAAGCGTTTTGTGTTTTTCTTATTGCGTTGATTATAGAAAGCTCAAAAAGATAAAGTCAACGTTTTTGCGTTGTGATTCTTGATAAGAAGAGTAAAGAATCCGGTTCGAAATGTTATAATTGTGTTTCAATTTTCGCTTGATTTGCAAATATGCCTCCAATTTGTATTGTTTACCGGGAAAAAAAGTTTATACTGTAAGTGCAACTTAATAGTCCTGGATTGGAAAAGTTTTAGTGAAGTTGAGCAGCCTTGCTCAACGTGCCTTAGGAGTCTGCCCAGGCAGGCTCACAAGGACAGGAGGTTAAGCGTGACAAATCGGAATTGGCTTAAAAGGCCTTTTGTCCTGGTGATTGTCATTCTGGTAGCGATATTCTTACTTTATACCTTTGTGATTGGAGATCGGAATAGTTCTTCCGGTAACGTTGTTCCGATCAGCCAGGTGTTTAAGGATGCCGCTGCTAAACCATCTCCTATCAAGGAGATTCAAATCGACAATAATTCGGACACAGTCCATGTAATATATAACGATGGTAGCGAAAAGCTTTCACGCCGCGAGTCAGCTACCACCGACTTTACCAGTCAGCTTGCGGCTACCGGCTACGATTTTGCCAGCGGTCCGCCGGTTACAGTAACCCCGGCTTCTTCTTTTAGCGGCATCCTGAATTTCCTGACCTTCTTGCTGCCGACCCTGCTTTTCATCGGGGTGCTGGTGTTCATGATGCGGCAGGCTCAGGGTGGCAATAATCAGGCGCTTAGTTTCGGCAAAAGCCGTGCCCGCATGTTCGATGGCACCAAGCCCAGTGTGACTTTCGCGGATGTGGCCGGCGTGGAGGAATCCAAGCAAGAACTGGCCGAAATTGTGGAATTCTTAAAGTACCCTGATAAGTTTGCGGCCCTCGGTGCCCGCATTCCTAAAGGGGTGCTCCTGATTGGCCCTCCCGGTACCGGCAAAACTATGATCTCGAAAGCCGTAGCAGGCGAGGCGGGCGTACCATTCTTCAGCATTAGCGGTTCTGAATTTGTCGAAATGTTTGTCGGTGTAGGCGCGAGCCGTGTCCGCGATCTCTTCGACCAGGCCAAGCGAAATTCGCCCTGTATCATCTTCATAGATGAAATTGACGCGGTCGGTCGCCGCCGCGGTTCGGGAATGGGCGGCGGAAACGATGAGCGCGAGCAAACCCTCAACCAGATCCTGGTGGAGATGGACGGCTTTGATAGCAATACCAACATAATTATGATTGCCGCTACCAACCGCCCGGACGTGTTAGACCCGGCCTTGCTGCGCCCCGGTCGTTTCGACCGCCAGGTGATCCTGGATCGCCCCGATATTCGTGGCCGTATCGCTATCCTGCAAGTACATTCCAAGGGCAAGCCCCTGGAGCCAAATGTTTCGCTGGAAGTGCTGGCCAAACAAACTCCCGGCTTTTCGGGAGCAGACCTGGCAAACCTGATTAACGAAGCGGCCATCCTGGCAGCCCGCCGCAATCGCAAAACCATTTCCATGAGCGAACTGGAAGAAGCGATTTTGAGAGTGCTGGCCGGACCGGAGCGCAAGACCCGGGTTATGACCGAAAAGGAAAAGGCTATTACGGCTTATCACGAGGTAGGGCATGCCCTGGTCGCTCGTATGCTGCCGAATGTAGAACCGGTTCACAAAATTACCATTATACCGCGTGGCATGGCCGGTGGTCTTACCATGATTTTGCCGGGTGATGACCAATCGCTGAACACCAAGAGCCAGTTAGAAGACCAGATAACCTGGGGCCTGGGCGGTCGGGCCGCCGAGGACGTTATCTTTGGTGAGATTTCCAGTGGCGCTTCTAACGACATCGAGAAAGTCAGTGATATTGCTCGCCAGATGGTCACGCGCTACGGTATGAGCAAGAAACTCGGTACCATGACCTTCGGCAGTGCCGAGCAAATGTCTTTCGTAGGTGGCGGTGTGACTGACCATCATAACTACTCTCCCGAAACAGCTTACGAAATAGACAAAGAAGTTAGCGCCATCATCGCTACCAGTTACTCGCAGGCGCTAAAGATTTTGTCTGATAATCGAGACAGGCTGATCGAGATTGCCGAATTGCTGATGGTTAAAGAAACCCTGGAAGGCGAAGAGTTCGAGCGCATGTTTGATTCAGCTCGACCTCAACCCCGCCCCATTTTCCGGGCAGCCTCGGCTATGACCCCGAACGGGCAGGCCAGGATAGGCTAAATCGATTTTAGTGGGGCTCCCAGCGAAATGGGAGCCTCTTTTTTATTAGGCTGGCTGTATCTTTCTTTCTAATGCCGGGCTAACTGGCTGTAAATGAGTTTTCTCAATCGGATTTACCACCTGTTTACCACCGTTTACTTTTTATTTAATAAAATCAAGCTACACTAATAATAGAAAGGTGATGTGAGCTAGCGCCGACGCTGGTAATGTCCAGAAAGGGAGTGTCAACGGCGACGCTAACCTTTCTGCCCATCAATCAGTCTGTCCTGTGAGGACAGGCTGATTGATTTTAATTAGCGGAGGTGGATTATGCGTGAAAAGCTCCTTGTTCCGCTGGATGGTTCTCTGCTGGCCGAGCAGGTCTTGCCGCTGGCTATAAAACTGGTGCGCCAGTTGCAAGCCGTTCTGCTACTGGTGCGCGCTTGCGAGCGCAGTGAGGAAGAGGAAAGCCTGGCTTACCTCGATAGGGTTAGAAAGACGCTTGAAGATCCTGACCTGCTCCTGAACATGAAGCCGGGCCAGGTACATATCATAGCCAGGGTAGGCGAACCTCAGGCGGTAGTCAACGATATTGCTTTTGAAGAAAAAGCTGCTTTCATCATTATGACTACGCATGGCCGCTCAGGGCTGGCGCGCCTTTTAATGGGTAGTGTAGCCATCGGTATTTTACGCCATTCAGAATGTCCGGTGCTGCTTTTACATTTGCACGGGGCTGATAAGCTGGATAATCTTGAGTTGATGCTGGCTGATCCACTTAAAGCCCTCTTTTACCATGACTACCGTAGAATAGTAGTAACCCTCGATAATAGCCCTGATGCAGAACTCGTCCTTGACTCAGCAATTAAGCTGGCAAGATTGCTCGGTGCTAAAATTAGCCTGCTTCAGGTAATCATTCCCAATCTACCTGCTGACTATGGATATCCGGGCCTGGGTTACGGCTATGATGTCGAGGCTGAGATACAAGTACGCTCCGAAGAAGTTACTCCTTACCTCGAAAAACTTGCTCAGGAAATACGCAAAAAAGGGCTGGAGTGCGATGTAGTCCTGCGCTCAGACCTGGGTTCGGCGGCTGAACAGATTGTCCGGTACCTCTCGCAGAACCAACCGTGCATCGTTGCCATGACCACCCACGCGCGCGGTACAGTTGGACACCTGGTGTTGGGTAGCGTGGCCGAAACGGTACTGAAAGAAAGCGATGCACCCGCTCTATTGGTGCACTATCCTACCGTTGCTAATCTCTAAATGGCTTCAAACCAACCACCTCCCCTCCTTCGAGCCTTACTGACCTGTCAGGGCATTGGCTATGCTAGAGAAGTAGTCTGTACCTTGTTAATAACTTATCTTAGCGCAAGGAGGCTATATGAGAAGATTTTTGTACACGCTCTACTTCTCTTTTTTCTTGATGATGTTGAGATCTTGGCTGACTAATGGAGGGGATGCCGCCAGCACAGCCAGCACCGACACTGACGCGACCAGCATGCGGGGCGAGACGGCAGGCGGCAGCAGTGAAGATACGATTGAGGATGCTCCTACTCTAAGCGGTAGTTTTATCGGCGGGGTGGAAGGTGGCACCAGCATCGGGGCCGGTACGGGTGAAGAGGCGGACGTGAGGGCCCTGGGCGGTATCAAGGGCAACGTTGGCGCGGTCAGTAACGAGGCCAAAGTCCGCGACAAGGAGAGCACCTTCAGCGATAAGGATTATCGTGCCTGATACCTTCAGGTATACAAATTAGAAAAGAGCTATCCCGGTCCTGATGGGCCGGGATAGCTTTTTTATTTCAGTTTTTGTAGCCGCTCATCCAGTTTTTGTAGTGCATCCAGGGCTCCGGCCTCCAGGCCGATTTGCCCGGCAGGTACTGCTGGCTGGCGCAGATTGATCCTGATCAAAGTTCCCCCGCTTTGTTGGGCTATCTCTTCACAGAAGTAACGCACGGTCGGCACTGCCGTACCAGCCCCTATCTCAATCACCACCGGGCGGGTTCGGGACTGCCGCAAGCTCTCCAGCCATGTTTGCCTGCGTTGTGACTGAACTCGGGTGCGGCTTTCATCCCAGTCCCAATCATTGAACATCAAAATGTTAGGGCGCGCCAGGGCCGCGCATCCCGGGCACGCAGGCAGAGGGCCTGTTGCCCGCATGGTTTCCAGGTCAACTTCAATCTCTTCAGGTCCGGCTGGAAAAATACCTATGCCACAGTTCCGGGTACATTGCAGCCATTCGATAGCTCCGTGTACCTCTTCGATTTGCTCCGGTTTGAACCCGGCCTGATGAAACTGCCCATCTACATTTGAGGTAAAGATAAAGATTCCTGCCGGCATTCGTTCGCCCCAGCTTTGTAAGATCTGAAATCCGGGGTGCGGGATAGTCGAGCGGTAAAGATTCAGGCGATGTCCATAAAAGCCCCAGGCCATTTGCGGGTCTTGCCTGAACCAGGCAGGATTAGCCATTTCTTCAAAGTTCAAGCCCAACCTGGCATAAACCGGGTAGGCTCGCCAGAAACCGCTGCTTCCTCTGAAATCAGGCAGACCGGAATCTACTCCCATTCCGGCACCCGCCCCGATTAATAGCGCTTCAGCCATCGCAATACTTTCGACGGCTCGCGCCAGTGCTTTTTCTTCCATTTTAAGGATTATCCAGTTTGACGGTTACTCTGTAAGCGAATTTATCTAACCAGCCGGTCCATCAAGCTTATCTGTAGACTATCAGGTCTTCCCCGTTTTTCATATTATCATATTCGGGCGTATTGGCCGGTTTAAGTAGCTTGAATAGTAAGCTGAAAAAGCCAACTGAAATATAACTGGCGACAAAAAGTAGTACCAGCATAAATACCGAATTTAAGAAGTCCATTACCAGTGCCCCTTTGCTACGACGACTAATTCAACGTTTTACAACTCTAAGATGAATAATAAAGGGTTATAACTTATTCTATTCTAGATATACGGGTATCGAAAGGGCCAATTGGTAATGCTCGGACTAGTACTTTCATAGTCCCTGCACTCGGTACCTGGGTCTGACTCTGGAAGCTATCCCATTGTAAGAGCCAAAAGTCCTATACCCTGGCCCCAGGTGCAGATTTCAGTCTGCGGCACGGCATTATAAGCCTCAAGGCTGGCGAGCAGCGGCGTGGAGCCAGAAACACCGCTAACCTCGCCACTGCCCGTAATTTTAGATTTAAGAGCATCAAGCGCTCTCTGCCCTGCTTGATGGTAATTCACGCCTGCCAGCCCTGATCCTGCCAGCTTTAAAAAAGCGTAACACATTCCGGCAGTGGCGGAAGTCTCGGCATAACTCCAATCTTTATCGAGCAAAGTGCGCCATTGTCCATCTGCTAACTGGCAGCCTAACAAGGCCTGAAAGTGTGCCTGGGAAGCCTGCCACAGCCGCGCCTCTAACCTTTCAAAGCCTGCCTCCCGGCAAAGCTCAAGAAGTTTAGCCACGCCCATGACCGCCCAGGCGTTACCGCGTCCCCAGAGCGCCCCGTTGAGATGTGTCCCGCTGTTTCCGGCCAGGTCTTTTTCCAGCCCTTCCGGCTCGAACTGCCAGCCGTGATAGAGCAGGCGCGAAACCGGGTCGCTGAGATGGGTATAATGCAGTTCTACCTGCTCTACCATTTGCTCGAACAGCTTTTCGTCACCTTCGCTGGCGGCAAACTGAGCTAAAAGCAGCACCAGCATAAAAAGATTATCGGCCCAGATCTGCCGGTAGGAGTCAGGGCTGCCCGAAGTGACGGTATGGGCGAAGGCGCCAGATGGTGTCCGGTGAGCCTGTTGCAGGTAGAAGTCGATGCGCTCGCGGCAGTACTCAAGGTAAAAGCGGCGTTCCTCGGCGCTAAACGGCATGGCGGGGTCATGCATGGTTTGCCACAGTATATTAACCAGGATAGCGCCATTGATCGCGGCGGAAGGGGCGGCCCGTTCCAGGTTTGCCTCTAACCAGTTCTTCCAGAAGCGGAAGTAAACCTGCTGCTCGCTTTCCGACAGGAGGGGATAGGCTTTTTGCAGGCTGTAGAGGGCAATGCCCGGTCCCCAGTCCCAGGCGTTGAGGTGCGCCCCGACAGGTAATTCGCTGTCGGCTTTCCCCGGGCGGTACATCTCGACTGTACGCCAGAAGACCTTTTGCAAAAGGGTTTTGTCAGTGAGATTTTTGTTTTCCGGCATATCTTCTCCGCTCTGTAATTCAAGTAGCTATTTTGAAACTGAAAATTAATTTAAACAAAGTAAAACTTGATTATTTACATCCAAGAATTTCACAGTTATAATTAAATGGTAATAACTTATTCCGGTACAACCCAGTAATTTTTCAAAAAAAATCGTTCTAGCAAATTTATCCATTCGATGGTGCAACCTTCATGCGAAATATGCGAACCTCTGCCTGGCCTGTGCTAAGAGCCTGGTTCCTCACTTTTACAATTGCCTTTTTGCTTTCCGGGTGTGGTGAAGATGTTACTCCAGTAAGCCTGTCTGTAGCTACTCAAGCAAGCCCAGTTGTCTCTGGCACAACTACTTCTAGCGTCCCACAGGCAATCACCGCATCCGCTGTTACCACTACCGCTGACACCGGTTCAGCGGTAACCAGTACTACCGCAAATTCAGCCGCTACTACCGGCGAAATAGACTACGAGCTTGACCCTGGACTTTCTTCTGCCGAAAGAGCTGAAATTGAACAGGGAATAGCTTTATCTCAAAAAGCCTTTGGTGATGTAGGCCATATTAAAGTCAGCACCAGCAAGGCGCTATCGGTTATAAAACAGGAAGATAATTTGCTTGGTTCAGCCACACCCGGCGAGATAGTCCTCTATATATCAACTGAAAGCTGGAAAGAAGCCACCTCAGTCGAGCATATTGTGACAGTTATCCATGAATATTACCATAATTTTCAATTTTATCTCTCGGGCAAAAGCTGGCAAACTTATGGTATGACCCGGGATAGCTCTGTAATGGACCCCTGGTGGATGGTGGAAGGAAGCGCTGAATATATCTCTAATCTGGTAGCTTCCGACAATAAGTTGCTGAAGTGGAGCAATGTGCTTCATGAGAAGAAAGTAAATGCTTACCTTTCGCCCTATCCTCTTAGCACTATCGAGAAATATAGCGATAATCCGCCGATAGACCCTTATTTTATGGGATTTCTGGCCACTGGCTACCTGACTAAAGAGTATGGCGGAACCGAAGCGCTTAAAAATTACTGGAAAGCTCTTTCCACAGCTAGCAACTGGGAAGATGCTTTTAAGAGTGCCTTTGGAGCTACCAAGCAGGTCTTTTACACCAACTTTGAAAATTACAGGTTAAAGGAGTACCCTTCTACCGTGCCGGTTGGATCTCTGCCGCTACCTGACTTTAAGGGTCTATTTAAAGTAAAATTCCTGGGCAATCTATCTGCCGGAACGGCCAGGGGAATCGAACCGGAGTTAGTACCCTATGTTTTCAGTTTTAGCGGGTTTGTTTTGGATGATATGAGTACTCGTGAGATAGAAGCCGCTTTGCAACTACCGGAAAAAGATGATGTATGGTACTTTGTCGGTGGCAACAGCATCATGGTCTGTTTTGATCCGAATCACCCCAAAGGGCAATATAAACTGGGTATCAAGTTGAAGGATGGGCGCAATGCCAGTGTTTCATTTCAGATTCCTTCTACCGTTCACCTGATAACACCCTGACCGCGTGCAATAAAAAAAGCCGGAGTGCTGAGGAAGCTTACCCCGGTTGTGGGATTTGAAGAATTTTTGAGTGGTCTCGTTTGAGGAAATAGAGGTTAACTAAAGCGCTGTCCCGGTTTCCTTTCATCTTTGCGATGCCAGGGCGCGGGCCGGTACAGCCATTTTCCCGCTGGTTGGGATTCCCGTTGCCTGTCAGCATGGAAATCATCACCTCCCTTGCTATGCCTACCACCCGGCCCGGAGAAAACGAGAAATTCTCCAGGTAACGGATGGTGGACTGTTCAGGGCCGGTTAAAATAAGGGCCTTCACCTTTGCTTTTGAACTTTGAAGGTTCGCAGCTTGAGCGGCAGGGTACGAATATTTTAGAAAGTGGTTATAACAGGCGTTTTTCGGCATAACTTAAGCCTCAGTGGCGAGACGCCGCCCCCATGCTAGCAATTGCCTGCCCAGTTGCTGTTTAAGACTCATGCCGGTTCTGACCGGTTTAGAGGTTCGCGCTTCTTTTACCAGCCGTTCCTTATCAGCCTGGCGCCGCTTTTCCTGCAAAGTCAGGCGAAGAAATATCTGTTCGTTCTGGTTCAATTCTTTTTCCTTTTCGTTTGAGACGTTTCTATTGCTACACAAACCTATTTAACGGCTACTGCCGGTTCCTGAGCCAGTTTCTGGCCGAGTATTATCAGTAACCTGCCGGTCTGCTGTTTCAGGCTTCTCCGGACCTCTTGCCGGGTATTCTTGAACTGTCTGACCAGCCGCTCGTGTTCTGCCATTTGCAGATAATGCTTCTGCGATTCTCTGGCTGCGAACAACGTTTGATGAGTATCCACTGTTTTTCTCCTATATTCGGTAAAAACTCAATCTTTAAGGGTCTTCTAAAAGTCTTCCTGTTCATACTTCATCCGGTAACTTTCGCCCCAGCTTTCAGGCACAAAAAAGCGCGACCGGATTGGATTATTCCTGTCGCGCTTAAGGGTCTATCGCAAGAGAGCCACTAACTTTCCAGATCAGACTTGCTGCGGGAAAGTAGCTTCTCTCCGCAAGCTTTACCTGCTGTCAGGCGGTCTTTTTGTTCGGTCTGGCCGAACAGCCGCCTCAGCAATTATCTTTAAGTCTATTTCTGTCAGGTATTCGGTTCTCCTGCTAAACCCTAGCGGGCGCGCAGGAAGAGAGGCGGTAAGGCCCGCCTGGATGCCATAATCTCGATTCTTATTCCCGGTTTTACCGCAAATCACTTCCCCAGCAGGGAACGCGGTTGCGCAGGCCATCTTCGCGAAGGAGTGAGAGCGACACATCCCGGCAATTCCGCCATTAAGCGCAAGATCAAGATATTCGGTTGCCACAATTCCAATCATTGCCATTGACATCTGCTTTCCCTCCTTTCTGCTGGAGTTATTCTGCCGGTCTACCACCGGGCACTTGTATCCTGCAATCAAATCGGTGTTTTCTTACCTGTTTGTATTATATATAGTTTTAGCGCTCTGTCAACCCCTTTTGGTGTGAACTACATCACACCAGCGCAATCTTACTCCTCTTCAGCAGCTTTATGCCGCTCCATGACGGTGTAGGTATTAGCCAGCGAGAGCGGTTTGCCGGACTGCGAAACAAATAATTTATCCTCGTCCGCGAGCGGCCCTTCCTCTGTGCGGTCTTTTAAATATTCGGCCAGGGGATTTTCCTGTGAGAGGCGGAGGAGAGTAGGATTATCCTGTACGTCTTTCCAAGTCAACTTGATAATGGTGGGGATTTTAAATCCGGCGGAGAGTAAAGCCTTGATAGCATCGTTACGCAAGCGTGTAGCATCCTGTTTGGTACGGGCGGCTTTAGCGGCAATGTTATGATAATATTCTTCGCCGTAGCGTTCGCGGGTGGTTAAGCCGCCTTTCTTACGGCGTTCTTCATACTCCTGCCCATGCCTGGCCATGGTGGTGGTGCCGCCCAGCGCGCCGATCTGTTTGTAAAAATTAGAGTCGCGGTGCCGTTGTTTGGTGGTTTCGCCGCCTATCCGCCCGGCCCTGACGTGATAATCCGGTTTATTTTTTATTTTTTCTCTATTACTTTTAGTTTGCTTTATTTCAATTTCATTTTCATTACCGCCTAAATTGGCCGGTGCATCCATCGCATTATTATCATTAAGTTCATTCATCAGATTCGTAACCTCATTATTTAACTGGCCTGCCATCTCTCTCCTCCTTATAAACGAAAACATTAAAAAGACACTAATTGATTAGCTGTTTATAGTATAATACAATTTTTAACAAGGGTCAATACTATTCCGAAAATGAGGTGAGATTGGGTCGGGGACCTAAAAAAGCAGGCTGGTGGAAAAGGGCTGAGTTTAGCCTGTGAGCGTAACTCCTCTTGCAAAGAAAGCGCTCACAGGCTGAGCAACAAAGCTTACTGCTTGCGGTAAATCCAATCGGCAGGGTTCAGACGCTGCTGGCCCTGGAAGAGTTCGTAATCGAGATGTGGCCCGGTGCTTTTGCCGGTGCTACCCATCAGGCCGATCACATCGCCTTTTTTCACCACCTGGCCGCTCTGCACCGGGATATTTTCAGTCAGGTGATTGTAATGGGCGCTGTAGTAGTTATTGCTGATGAATACCCGGTTGCCAAAGAGAGGGTCGCCTCGCACCACTGTAATTACCCCGCTGATGGTCGCGTGGATTTGAGTGCCTTCGGCCACTTCGCGAGGGCGGGCAATATCAATTTCAGGGTGCTTATCATTGAAACCCTGGGTTACTACCGAATCCATTTCGTATACCGGGTTGCCGGTGGGTAATTCGTTCTCCTGGTTGGTGCTCAGAACGGCATCCCGTTTGCGCAGGTCATCCACTCGCTTTTTAACCCCGGCGATATAGGCGGCCTCGTTATTGTTATCCGATTGAGGGGCGTACCTGGGAATAATCTCTTCCAGCGTAACCAGTTTCCACTCGTTCTTGTAGTACTGCAACAGTTTGGCCCAGTCGCGCAGGCCATCTGTCCAGGAATTATAGCGCCTGAAAGAGCCGTTCCCTTCGGTAGTAAAACAATCGTAACCATCCGTACAGCGAATATTGCCAATGGACTTGGTGTAGCTAGCCACGCCCATTCTGCCGCCGGTCGACTCGTGTTCGAAGAAAGCCAGGGCTACCGCCGGGTCACAGCCCTGGTCCACGCAGACCTGATACATTGAGTCGGCTTCCGGTAGGGCCGGGCTATTCAACTCGGTCAGAAAAGCGCGGAAAGTAGTGCGGGAGATTGAAACAGGCCCGAGCGGGTTGTAACTGCCCGGTTCGGCCACCAGCGGCACATCCTGGTAGCCTCTGATATCCACACCCTGTCCCGCGTAGAAAATTTTAAGGCGCGCTTCGGATTGTTGTAGGCTCTGGCTAACATCGCCATTATTTAACAGCACTAGCGCCCCGAAGGCGAGCAGAATCACCAGGCCCGCCGCGGCAAACATTGAAGTTCGCTCGCGCTTGTGTTTGACTATCTTTTCCTGCCGCAGGACCAGTTTAGCCTGGTACTGCTCTCTGTAATTCTGGCGAGATTTATCGCTGAGATGCCGGTAAGCTTCCTGGAGGGAGATCACTTCGAGCGGCATTTTACCGAGATTAACCAGCGAGCCACGGACTACCGCGGCGCCCTGGATTTTGGCCCGGTAGGGACTGCCAACCTCGTCAAAGTAATAGACTTCGCCGCCGGGGGAAAGAGCGAAGCAGGAAAAGAGACCTTCGTTGCGGTCGCCCTCTTCCAGTTCTTGTAATATTTGTAGTGTTCGGTCGTATTCGCTGGTGGCCATGCTTATGGATGTTGCTAATCTTGGTTGTGCTACTCTGTAATACTGTGTTCTGAACGCATCTAAATACAAAGGAAGCACGCCGGAGTGCTTTAGCGAACCCCGGCGCCAGTTATTTTAGTGACGTACGCTAGCGTGTTTCTTCCAGTAGCGGTAATACCACTGAAGTTCCACATTATCGAAAACCTCAAAGATACTGAGATCAGGCACACCCTGGGGGAATTTCTGACCTTCGTGCACATGCGGGAAAACCGTATGCGTCAGATAAGAGCCAAAAAGCGCTTTTTCGGTAGGAGTGAGGGTCGAGATAAAATTCGAAGCGGGTGGCAGGGCATACTGGCCGCTCGAAGTATTCTGATCTATCACCGTAAAAGGCTGGGTCATGGTGTTCTGCATAGCCATGTTAAGCGGCATTTGCTGGGTGGTCGCAGTATTCTGAATCACGGCATTCTGCGCCTGAGTAGTCCCGGTCGGAGCAAGGCCGAGAGCGCCAAACTCTACCGGGCGAGTCAGGAACTTGGGAGTTTCCGGTTCGGTAATATCCACGAAGCGCGGCTTGCCGTAAGTTTCGACATTAAAAGCGATCATTTCGGCCATGTCCACCGGAGGTAATCTCCAGAGTAACTGGTTGTCGTCACCTTCGAAGGGCGTTCTGCTTTCATGGGCTACCCGGTAACGGTTTTGCAGTAAAGCCTGGTGTACATCCGGCGGCAGGACCGCAAAGGTATTACCCGTAAAGTCGTAGGCCCAGGTATCACCACCCAACTGGGGCGGGATGATATTGGGGTGATTTTGCGAAATCAGGTTTAACACCGAGTCGTGGATGGGCACGAACCGCTGCGGATTGACCGAAAGTTTCTTCCAGACCTGGGCGGCTTTGGCGCGGGCGCTATCCCCGGCGTCAATCAAAATTTCTTCGGCAATCGCGTTCAGGCGCTCTTCTACCTCGCGCCGGATTTCGTCGCTGGTGCTGGTGCGCATTACCGAGGCGCAACGTAGCAGCGTCAGGAAATTCAGGATTGAGAGAAGCAGGATGGTCAGGCCGGTCATCTGGTTTTTCTGGACGGCCTGCCAGGCTTCCTGGAAGTTGGGTTTGCTGGTAATACTCAGAAAGAGCAGCAGAAAGTCAATGCCGATGCTGACAATCAGGGCAAAGAGCATGACCCACCACCAGATTGAACCGCTCATCAAGCGTACTTTCAGGCGATCAGGATGCCTTAACCAGACTACCTGGGCCATTTCGGCGATGATCAAACCCTGGATGATAGCCGCCATGATGATGGCCGCCGTATTGCCTATAATCTGTTGGGTATTATCAGTGGGGGAAAGGTTCGCAAATATGGGAATAGTTTTCATGCCGTTCAGGGCAATGAAAACCGCTACGAAAGCCTGATAAGCCAGTGCGAGTAGTAATACCAGACTGAAGTTGAGACCCAGTTTATGGGTATACATCCACAACCCACGCCGAATTGTACCCATATCGCTGGCGGGTTCCTCAACCTCCTGCGACTCTTTAGGGATGTAGGTTATCACCTTCTGTCGGTTATTCATATTCATTTGTAACTACCTCGACCTTATCTGTCCGGAAAGATTTCAAATCTAAGCAGAACCGGTAATTCTAAAAACAAAAAAAATCCGCGCGCCATTATTGCTTTTATTTAGCTTTAAAACAGGCACAAAAAGCTAGCTTTGGAATACTAGCCTGAGTATAGCTTAACTTTACGTAAGATGCAATAAGTCTGCCTAGTAAATTTAGCCCATTTTAAATATTTGGGATTTTTTATACAAATTGGGATTGACCCTAACATGTTATCTGTGAGATAAGTAAAAAGGGCCGGTTTTTATTAAGCAAGAAGCTAATCTTTAATACAAGGACAATTAATTGCCCGGTTTTGGAATCAACCCTCTGGGCCTAACTGCAAAATAATTGAAATAAACCTTTGTAAGTTAAAGCTGTGCCAGGCGTTCGATCACCCGGCCAAGCCCACAAGGGGGGCTTACAGCCAATGAACCGGGCTATTTCAACGAAAGCGGCTGAACCAGCTTAATAGCACCTCACCCTTTCGACCGCCTGAATTGCTATCAGCCCCATTCATGGGGGTTCGTTAAACTAGGATTGATTCCCGCGCGATTGGGCGGGCGGCAACCCCTTAAATAGTAGGGCAACGAGGGGCAGCCGGCCATAAACACCTCTTTTATTTGAATGATATTGGTCCTAACTGGCGGCTGGCAGGGAAACATAAAAAATAGTGCCTTTTCCAACCTGGCTGTTCAGCCAGACTCGCCCACCCTGGGCTTCTGCCAGGTCGCGCACCAGTGAAAGACCCAGGCCGGTTCCGCCGGTATCACGGGTGCGGCTCTTATCTACCCGGTAAAATCTTTCGAAGATAAAGGGCCAGTGTTCCCGCGCAATGCCCACTCCGCTATCGGCCACCGCTAAAGTGATTTTTGTCGCAGGGCCTTGCCCTGGATTTTCCCCTTCGCCCTGCCATGCCAGTACCTGTACCGTACCGCCTGCCGGGGTATAGCGCAGCGCATTGTCCAGCAGGTTACTTACGATGTGGCGCAGCGCGTTCCGGTCGGCCAGGGCCGGTTTGAGAGAGCGATCCAGTTTAAGTTCGAGTCGTATACGGGCATTATCGGCCTGCGGTTGAAAACGCTGTACCAGGGTTTGTAGTTCTTCACCTAAAGGCAGCGGCTTCAATTCGAGCCGGTCCAGCATTCCCTGGGCGGAAAGCCAGGTGCGCAACGAACCAACCATTTGATCAAGCTCGGCCACGTCTTCCAGCACCACCTGGTAAATACTCTGCGGGTCCGCTTTAGCCCGGGGCAAGTTATCGCGCAAAGCTTCAATATGCCCCTGAATCGAGGCCAGGGGCGTTTTTAACTCGTGGGCAACATCGCTCAACAAATCGCGGCGGCGGCTTTCGGCGTCCCGTAACTGGTGCAGCATGAAGTTAAAGCTATAAGCGACCTGCCCGACTTCATCCGACCCGTTCACCTTGACTTCGCCATTGTAATCCCCGCTGGCCACGCGCTGGCTGGCCAGCCGCAGTTTTTCCAGCGGACCCACAATGCGGCGGGTAAGTAACCAGCCCACTACGAAAGCCAGCGCTCCCGCTCCCAGCGCTACTACCAGCACCGCCCCGACCGCCTGGTCCAGCGCCAGGTTTACCACCGCTTTCCCGGTCCCTCGCCCTGCTGGCGGCCTCAATTCAAGCGTATCTATCAAATCCTGTTTCAGGCGGTCCGGCAGGCGCGAGTTTTCCAGGCGGGCCAGGGTATTCTGACGGGTTACTTCCGCCACCTGCTGGTTTGCCTGGTCTACCAGGCGTGAAGCTCTAAGCTGGTAAAAAATCCCGCTCAGGATGGCGCTGAGGACGGTCACGATGACCATGGCCAGCACAATTCGTTTGCTCAGCGAGGTTCGGATAGAACTAGTGTAAACCGGCGGCTTTAGCTTGAGCGGAGTGCCGGACTTTGCCGGGCTGGCGTTGTTGACGGATGAGCTGACGGTCATAGTCTAGTGGACCTCTTTTCTGAGCTTGTAACCAATACCATGTACTGTTTCAACCGGGTCTGCCATACCCACTCTCACCAGTTTGGCTCTTAGATTTGAAATGTGCGCCGCAATCGCCCGGCTACCTACCAGTGAATCAACATCATAGAGCGCTTCTTCCAGTTCGGTTCGGCTGTAAACCCGCCCCGGGTAACGTGCCAGCGTCACCAACAATTCAAATTCTTTTCCGGTCAGGTCGTTTACGGTGCGCCCGCCATAACTGACTTCATGGCTGGCCGGATCAATTTTCAGCGCTCCCAGCATGATGGGACTGCTAACCGGCCTGTTATTGCCGTTTGTCCGCTCCACCCGGCGCAGAATTACCCGCATGCGCGCCACTACCTCGCGCGGGCTGAAAGGTTTCACCACATAGTCATCCGCACCTATTTCCAGGCCCAGCAGGCGGTCCACCTCTTCACCGCGAGCGGTAATCATTATGACCGGCACATCGCTAATCGCCCGGATACGGCGGCAAATTTCCAGCCCGTCCAATCCCGGCAGCATCAAATCCAGCAGCACGAAATCTGGTTTTTCCCGGTTGAAAGTTCGCCAGCCTTCCAGTCCATCCCGGCTGGTCAGAATTTCCCAGCCCTCCGCCTCACAGTACATCATCAGGTAATTTATGATCCGGCGATCATCTTCAATGATTAAAACTTTGCGGCTCATCTGTTTTGCGACTCCTGGCAAATTGTAAATTTATCTGAAGCTATTGTGCCAGAAAATTATTGAATTTCCATAGCTCTTGCGAATTCTTTACAAATCCTCGCAGAGTGCTTGAACTACTCCCCTTAAGCTTAGGACTGTCAGACCGGGAAGTTAAACCGGGGACGCCCTGAAAAAAAGTAGTTGCTTTGCTTATTTAATACTTATGTGTGAAAGGAGTATTTCAATGAAGGAGTCAGGTTTATTTTCTTCTAAAAAAAAGTTCAAGTTTTTCGGTCTAGTGGGAATCATGGTGATCTGTGCGCTAACTATGGCCGCCTGTGGGGATGGGCAAACTGCCCCTGCCGCCGCTCAGACTACCTCTCAATCAGCTAATGTAGCCGCTGCCAGTAATAACAACTCGACCGAATTTGCCACTCTCGGCTACCGTTCGGATCGTCGCCCTCTGCCCACTCGTACGGTAACTCCGCCTACCCCGATTGATTCCGACGTGGCACTTAAAGCTTTGCAAACCTGGGATAGCCAGACTTTAGGCGTTACTCCCACTCTGATAGACGCTAAAGGCGCTTCCCGCCAGGTGATTGCGCAGTATGAAATTCCCACTGACCAGCGCGGCACTATTATGGCAGATATCAATGCTACCCGTACCGGCTACTCCGCCAGGGTTCAAAATGGTGGGTTTAATGTCCTTCTGCTGGGCGGCGGCAGCGATCTTTCTAACAAGGATATTACGGTACAGATTCAGACTGCCTCGCTGGGCTACCTGCAACTGCCTGCCCAGACTTACCCGGCCAGTAGCGATGAAGCTTTAACGCAACTGCAAAACGCTTTTCCGGCCCTCAAAAATTACGAGCTTACCCCTGGAAAGCCGCGCCGCGATGACAGGAACGCTTTCACTTTTGTCTATCACAGCAAGGATAACGACAAGGCTACCGTCAATGGCTCGGTTGTGAGAGCGGGGGTGGTGAAGGCCGGGAATAAAATCTGGGTCTACGCTATAGTCGGCACCGGGGAGTTTGGCCTTAACCTTTCGCAGCAGTCAGTCTAAGACCTCCAAATACCTCTTTCCCGATTCTTTCTCTCAAAGCCCGTCCACTCTCGGCGGGCTTTTTTGATTCCACCCGTTGCAACTATTGCCAAAGCCCATTAGAGGCATTACGATGTATTATCGAGGCATTACGATGTATTATCGAGGCTTTAGAAGCAAGATTATCAGCAAAGTTATTTGCGATCTTTTTGTTTGCGAACTAAGGGAGAAAAGTCTATGGAGAGCGAAAGTGGCAGGTCAGAGAATGTCATCAGTATTGGCCTGGGTACGATGGGGCCGGGACTGGCCGTAGACTACCTGCTGGGCGGCCATCACGTGACCCTGGTAGGGCGAAATCCTGCCCGCCTGGAGGCGGCCCGCCAGCGCGTAGCCACCACCCTCGATTTTCTGCTTCAGGAAGAATACCTCACGTTGGAGCGGCGACAATCCGCGCTGGCATGCCTGGCTACCGGCCTGCTTTCCGATGATGCGCTGCTGGCTGATGCTACTATTATAGTGGAGTCGGTGGCGGAAAACCTGGAGGTAAAGCAGGACTTTTTCGCCAAGCTGGAACCGCGCTGCTCTCCCGAAACGCTTTTCCTGAGCAATACCAGCGGCCTTTCGGTCAGCGCTATCTTCGCCCACTTACAGCACCCTGAACGCGCCCTTGGCACCCATTACTGGAACCCGCCCTACCTGATGCCGCTGGTGGAAGTCACTCCCGGTCAGCATACCGGTAAAGCTTCCCTGGCAAAAGTGCTTGATCTGCTGGAGGGGATGGGCAAGAAACCAGTCCTGGTGCGCAAGGAATTGCCGGGCTTAATCTGGAATCGCCTGCAATTCGCTCTCTTCCGCGAGTGTTTGCATCTTTTGCAGGAGGGAGTTGCCACGGCAGAAGAAATAGATAGTGTGGTCGAAATGGGCCTGGCTCGCCGGGCCAGCGCTACCGGCCTCTTTAAAGTCGCGGACCTGGGCGGGGGAGATGTCTGGTACGATATTGCCAGCTATCTTTTCTCCGAGCTTTCCAACGCGGTCGAGCCTCCGCCTGTCTGGACTGAAATGATTGAGCGCGGCGAGTTTGGCCTGAAGTCCGGCCAGGGTTTCTACCGCTGGCAACCGGAACAGGCCAGCGCTATTACCGCCGCCCGTGACCGTTACCTTTTATCCAAGCTTAAGGAGCAAAACCAGGGCTAACATGACTGAGACTACTAACCTGCCTCTTTATCCCTTTGTACCGCTTAGGTTCAAGCGCCTGCCGGAAGAACGCCAACTGGAAAATTCCCGGCATTTTCTGGAAACAATGCGCCAGCGCCGCACCGTCCGGTACTTCTCCCGCGAACCGGTCCCTTACGAGTTGATCGAGAATGCCATAGCTACGGCCGGGACTGCCCCCAGCGGCGCTAACCAGCAGCCCTGGACCTTTGCGGTCGTCTCTAACCCGGAATTGAAACGGCGCATCCGGGAAGTAGCCGAGGCGGAGGAGAAAGAGAGTTACGAACACCGCATGAGCCAGGAATGGCTGGAAGCGCTTGCGCCTCTCGGCACGGACTGGCACAAAGAGCACCTGGAGGATGCTCCCTACCTGATAATCGTTTTCGAACAGGCCTATGGTCTGCGCGGCGGGCCGGAAGGGCAGGAGCGGAAGGTTAAGCACTACTACGCGCAGGAGTCGGTCGGAATTGCGGTGGGTTTACTGTTAGCCAGTCTGCACCAGGCCGGGTTAGCTACCCTTACGCATACGCCCAGCCCGATGGGCTTTTTGATCGAAATCCTGGGACGCCCCAGGAACGAGCGGCCTTTTGTAGTCATACCTGTCGGCTACCCTGCCCCCGGTTGCACTGTGCCTGATATCGGTAAAAAGCCTCTTGACCAGATTCTGGTACGTTACGACTAGCTACAAAGAATTTACTATCGAGAATTGTTGCATTACGAAAGGAGCGAGCGGATGAAGAAAAAGGCTAAAAGAGAGCTGAATGATTTCTTCCGAGTGGTTAACCTGCTGGTGTTGCCCTTCTGGCTGTTGATGTTGCTGGCGCCCCGCGCCTCGCTTACAAAAAAGGTCATGAATAGCCGCCTGGTCTTTATGCTGATGGGTGGCGTCTATACTTCCTTGCTGGCGCAGGGTCTGCGCGGCAATCCCGGCGGTTTTCAGGATATCGCCAACCCTAACCTGGACGGGATCGTTAAGTTGCTGGCAAATCCCCAGGGAGCCTTTACCGGTTGGACCCATTTCCTGACCTTCGATCTTTTCGTGGGCCGCTGGATTTACTTTGACAGCCTGCAAAAAGGCAAGACCGCCCGCCTGGCTTTGCTGCTCACTTTCATGGCCGGGCCGCTGGGCCTGATGTATTACCTGGCTCGCGGTAACCATTTAACTGCAACTACAATTGCAAAGAGCTGAGATAAGATGAATACACCCGAAGATGAACTGGAAGCGCCGCTCTTTCAGCGCAAAGTGGCCGCTTTCGTAAGTAAAAATGGGCTGGAAATAGAAGTGCCGTACCGCTTGCTCGACCTGACCTCCGAGCTTGGCGAACTGGCCAAAGAAGCCTTGAAAGGTTCTAACTACGGGCAGGAGTCCTTTCAGCCGACCCCGGAATGGTTTGATGAACTGGCCGATGTCTTTTTCTCGCTGGTCTGTGTGGCCAACAGCACCGGCCTGAATCTGGAAGAAGGGTTGGAGATGGCGCTGTCCAAATATCAAGAGCGTCTGGTTCGCAAGGGCAGCGCCGGGTCCGAAGAAGGTTAAGTTACTACTAGCCGCCCCGGGCCGATTTGATTGCTACGCGCACAATCTGGCGCGGGTCGTTGGGATCGTGGGCGGTATAGTCATGCCCCATGTACTTGCGGGAGAGCTTGTCGATGTGTTCTTCGCCCCCTTCTTTGGTGATGCTGACTGCCTCACCAATTACCGTAGCCTGGTGGTAGGGGTTTTTCAGGTCGAAAATACTGAGCGCTACATGAGGGTCGCGCTCCAGGTTCTTCAGCCATTGGCGACTGGTTGCTCCATTGAGCAGGATATAATCTCCCTCAATATCAACCCAGATGGCTGTATTGCGGGGCGTACCGTCCTTGCCAAGCGTCGCCACCGTTACAAAATTTGGCTCTTCAAACAACTTGCGTTGTTGTGGAGTTAAAGCGGACATTTTTTGAGTTCTCCTGATTCTAACTATCGGCTGGTTGGATATAGCAGAACTGCTTTTCAACCTCACAAAGCAGTCTGTCGCATTACTATCACACCTATCGGTGTAAAATAAGCAGAGTAATGCTTATCCTTCAATTTACGGCTACTTTTTAAAAGCCGCGTCTACTATCTTAACCTAAATTAGAAAGGTTTTCATGAAAGAAGACTTTTTACTGCGTCCTGATATGGTTTTTCTGAATCACGGCTCTTTTGGGGCCTGCCCGCGCCCGGTTTTCGAGCGATACCAGCAATGGCAGCTCGAACTGGAAGCCCAGCCAGTCGAATTTCTGGGGCGGCGTATTTATGCGTTGTTAGAAGAAGCTCGCGCTCAACTGGCTAATTACTTGAATACAGAGGCGGATAACCTGGTCTTCATTAATAACGCCACTACCGGTATCAATATGGTAGCCCGCTCGCTTAAACTTGACCCTGGTGACGAAATTTTAGCGACCGACCACGAATACGGTGCGATTGATCGCACCTGGCGTTTCCTGTGCGGCAAGAGTGGCGCTACTTATATCAACCGAACTGTGCCTTTGCCGGTGACGACTCATGAGGAATTTGTAGAAGAATTCTGGAAAGGAGTGACCCCGCGTACCAGGATCATCAGCATCAGTCATATTACCTCTCCCACGGCGCTAATCTTTCCGGTTAAAGAGATTTGCCGCCGGGCCCGCGAGGCCGGTATCCTGACCGTAATTGACGGCGCACACGCCCCCGGCCAGATTCCGGTAGACCTGGCCGAGCTTGGCGCTGATTTTTATACCGGGAACTGCCACAAGTGGCTTTGCGCTCCAAAAGGAGCGGCTTTCCTCTATGCCCGGCCAGAGGTGCAGCACATGGTTGAACCGCTGGTAGTTAGCTGGGGTTGGGAAAGTCTCTTGCCGGGCAAGTCTCAGTTTATTGACTGGCACGAATGGCAGGGCACCCGCGATAACTCCGCGGCCCTGACCGTACCGGATGCCATCGCTTTTCAGGCTGAGCATGACTGGCCTGCTGTGCGCGCTCGCTGCCATGAATTGTTGAAGAACCTGCGCCAACAGATGAACGAGCTGACCGGCCTCGCTCCTATCTGCCCGGACGATGCTGGTTGGTACGCCCAGATGGCTACTATACAGTTGCCCTCCTGTGATGCTAAGGCTTTGCAAAGCGCTCTCTGGCAAGATTACCGGGTGGAAGTTCCGGCGATGGAATGGAAGGGCCACCAGTATTTGCGCATTTCGGTCCAGGGCTACAACGATGAACAGGACCTCGCCCAACTGCTGGCGGCTTTGCGCGCACTTTTACCCGCTTATAGCCGCTAGTCTGGCCGTTAGGCCGTTACTATTTAGCTTTACGGGCCAGCGTGTCCATAAAAGACATCTGGCCTGTGAGGTGCGGGCCGAGTTCCAGGGTTAAAGTTGCCATGGTCGCTTCAAATTGCTGCTGGGTGGCGAAGCCCAGCTTAATCAGGGCGGGTGCGGCATTGATCACCCCTAAAATGATGTTTTGCAGCATCAACTTGCCGGTTTCGGTGTCACCGCCTATCGGCATTTTATCAAGGTAGGCCTGCACCTGGGAAGCCCCGGCGGATCGCAGCCAGTCAGCGGTCAACCTTGCTACATCGGTACCACCGTTTATAGAGGCTATATATTTGAAGCCTGGCTGGGCAAAAGGCTCTATGACCGGGTGTACGGCTTTCCAGCCGTCCTCATTCATAGTAGTGACGGTATCGCGCAGGAAAAATACTCCGCCCGGTTTCAAGGCGTTAAAGTAGCGCTCGATCTGCTGCCGGGCGTTGGGTAAATGCTCCATTACCATCACGGCCATAATAAAATCAAACTGAAGCGGCCCGTTAATGCTGTTCTGTAGTTCTTCACAGGTTTCTAATGGTCGGGTTACGTCATGCAAATAAAAATGAACTTGAGAGCTGAGGTGACTGCTGAGCTCTTTTGCCTTTAAAAGCGAAGCTTCATCGGAGTCCAGGGCGTAAAACTCGGCGGCAGCCAGCCAACCCCTTTCTTCTAAAATAGCAGCCACGTCACGCAGGTAAAATCCCTGCCCGGTCCCGATATCCAGGATGCGGACTTTCTCGCCGCTCGCTTTTGCTTTTTCCAATCTCTCGCCCAGGCCATATTCGTCCAGAAGCAGATTTATCTTTTGCCCAAAATTTGGTTTGAAAGCTTCATGCTGGATACTGAGGCGTTTCCTGTCATCAGCTTGCCCGAAAATATATTCGCTGTATTCATTTACAACCAGGCTCATTTTTTCCCCTTTCAACACAACACTTTATCAGGTGACCACACAATATTTACCTCTTAACTATATTCAAAGTTTTACTGTTACGAGGTTAACTACGTCATACCGGCGGTAACCAACCGGTAACGCGTAAGTAACCTCAATTCGCAACTGTCTTAACTGCGGAAACAGGAATTAAAGTGAATGTTGATTTCAGGGTACGGGCCTGGAATGGCTCTATGCTCTATTTAAAGCCTGTTACCATCTGGTAAAGGCCAAGATATTTGCCGGAATGCACGTTTTTGAACCCGCACTGGCGATACATTTGCCCCAGGTCACTGTTCATATATTCCAGGAAATAAGGTTCTGGAAAATAACCGGCAACGGTTCTCACCATAAAATTACTCTTCTGATTGCCGTCCAGCACCGCCAGGACACCGCCCGGTTTGAGGAGACGGTAGGCTTCTTCTACCACCTGCCGCGCTACCGCTGCCGGGATCTCGTGGAACAAGAGGGAGGTAACTATCAGGTCAAAAGAGTTAGCCGCGAAGCCGGTAGCCTCCGCCCGGCCCAGGCGCAAGGCCACGTTCTGCCCTGCCAGTTTTCGTTCGGCTGCTACCAGCATGTAGGGCGATAGATCTATGCCGCTAATTTCAGCCTCGGCAAAGGCCCTTCTCCATAACATGGTTGTAGAGCCGGTACCGGTAGCCAGTTCCAGAATCTGGCGAGGGGAAGTATCACCCAGGATGCCGCTCACATGCTTAACAAAAGCCCGGCGCACTCTCATTTCACCGGGCACTAAAATTTTAGCCGTGATAGGGTCATAAGTTATGGCTGCCAGCGGCGAAAGATAACCTCCCTCCAGCCCGTGATAATTACGCCGGTAGTAATCCGGATAAGCGAACCCTGGCGATTCGTACTTTTGAATAGCCCTGGCCCAGTCAAGCCCTTGAAACGGTTGGAGCAAGCGGGTTTCGCTACCGAGCGCCAGTCTAATCAGCCAGAGTTTGGGCCTCGAAAGTGCATTTGTCATTTTGTCTTTTTACCTGCCTTACCTTACAAGCACCAACTTAATCACACTATAAAACCTTTAAGACTCATCTTACTGAGCCGTATTGGTCTTAAACCTAGCTTAAGGCATACCTCCGGGTTACTTAAGCGAGAGATGACATAAACCTTTTGGCTAAGCTTTCTGTCTACCTTTTTGGCTTAGCCGAAGGAGAATTTTAGCTCGCTTAGCCGAGAAAGCCTTTTGTTAAAGCCTGAATCTCCCGATTTAACTGGTTTTCAATAAAAATACAGGGAATGTATGTTGCAGTTAGTTCATTAAAGAGGACTGGATACTGAATTGAAGGGTTGGTAAGTACTAGTGGTATGGAACCCTTTGAGAGCTAATGGTAGCTCTTGAAGGGATAAATATGAGTAGCTGGATTGGATAAAAATGAATTGTGTTGATAAATCATTGCCACGTTCTACGCTGGGTAGTTCGGTTGTGGCTGATCCTGTTATCGCCTTCGAAAGAGAGTGGCAGGTAGTTAATGGGATTGGCGGTTATGCCGCTTCCAGTTTATGCGGAGCCAATACCCGGTGTTATCACGGCTTACTGGTAGCGGCCCAAGAGTCTTCGGCAGGTTGCTTCACTTATCTGAGTAAGCTGGATGAGGAAGTTTCTTTTGCAGGACGCAACTACTGTCTGGGAGTTAACGAACGCCACGATAGCCCTGTTGAGCAACCTGCCCTGAAGCATCTTGAGCGCTTTGAACTGGAAGGTAATATACCCACCTTTCATTACCGGCTGGCTGAAAGCGCGGTTTTTAGCAAGACGGTCTGGATGGAATACGGCCTGAATACCACCTATATTCGTTACATCAACACTTCTACAGCCGGAAATGACCCGCTCAGTCTGACGGTTTACCCCCTGGCTAATAACCGGGATTATCTCAGTACCACTACCGGGCAACTCAACCAGCATTATGCGGTAAAAGTGGAAAAAGTGAACCAGGAAGAAGCTTTAACCGCCTGGACAATACAGGCTACCCCTGAAGCCTCTTGCTGGCGGTTGGTAGCTTTCGACCGGCTCGTCCAATGGGAGGCTAACACCAGGAATGGCTGGCAGTGGAATTTGCACTACCGGCACGAACCGGCGGACAGCCAGAGAGCCCGGGAAGATCTCTACTGCCTGGGGGCTTTCACTGTTGACCTTTCTCCCGGCCAGTCGGTTACTTTCGCCGCTTCTACCGAGGAACTTGCCTTAATCGAGCAGCTTTACTCTGCCGCTTATGGCCGCGAACAGGCTCGCCAGCAAGCCCTGCTTTATCAGGCTGACATTGATAGTCCGGATATTCCCGAACCAGACCCGGACGATAATTTGCTCAACCGGCTTATCCTGGCGGCTGATCAGTTTATTGTAGGGCTAGCTGAACCCGACCGGCCCGGCCAGTTAAAACCGGATTTTCGCAGCCTCTCGGCGCGTTATCCCTGGTTTAACGAGTGGGGTCGCTACTTACTGCTCAGCCTACCCGGCCTGACGCTTGCCACCGGGCGTTATGGCGAAGCCGCTCTGCTGTTAAAACAAGCGGCAGACAAAATCTCACGCTTAAACACAGAACAGGGGTGCCTATCCGAGCAGTCGGAGGTTGAGCCTGGCGGGTCAGACGGCAGGCAGTATCGCCACCTTGAAAATGCCTTATGGTTTTGCCTGGTACTCGATAAGTACCTCAAGATTAGCGGCGACCTGGTTTTTGCCCGTCAGGCTTATCCGCAGGTGGCCCGGATAGTGAAGAGTTGCCTCATTTCAGAAGATTACCCGGTTAAGATGACTTCGGATGGCTTGCTTTTAATAACTCCCGATAACCAGGTGCAAAAAAGCCCTAAACTATCTTCAGCTACACCGAATTTTAAGCCTGCTACGCGCCAGGGAAAGCCTGTTGAGCTGAACGCGCTCTGGTACCGGGCCTGCCGTCTGGCCCAGGAGTTGGCCTGGCAATTCGGCACATCCGAAGATACCTGCTACTATGCCGCTATCAGCGATACGATTGCCGGGAATTTTGAAAAAATCTTCTGGAATGAGAGAGATGGTTATTTCTACGATAGCCTGGACCACCAGGGCCATCCTGATCGGACGCTTGCAATCCAGCAGATTGTGGCTATAGCTATATGCCCTGCTCTACTTGACATAAATAAGACTCAGGCTGCTCTGAACCAGGCTGCCACAAAATTACTGACTCCCGCCAGGCTGGCGAATTGCGTACGTGCGGGAGCCGAACCTGCCGGGCAGTCCGATATTCAGGTCTGGCAACTGGGCCTTTTTTGCCAGGCCGTGCTGAAACTGGATCTGAGCCGGGAAGTGCGGCGCAAGATGCTGGTTCCATACATCCCGTACCTGGCAGAAGTAGCCGCCAGTCACTATCACGGCATGTTTGAAGCCATGCCGCCTTTCCCTCCCATAGGGAACGGCGGGCAACTGATGGCGGTTGCCCAGTTGCTGGAAATGTGGAGAGAGCTTCAAGTGGTTATGGCCGGGTAGCGGGGCCTGAACGAAACGACATGCTAAGCCGCGTTAAAGCTTATAGCCTACCTGCGGCACAGTGGTGATCAGGGTAGCCCCGGCCTCCGAAAATTCGGCTAGTTTGCGGCGCAAGCTGCTGACATGCACTTTAACGGTCTGGCTGAAAAGGGAAGCATCGGCTTCATCGCCCCAGACGTTCTCAAACAGTTCTTGTTGCGGAATGGGACGGCCCGGATTGCGCATGAAATATTCCAGCAGCGAAAATTCTTTGGGCGAGAGTTTAAGTGCCTGCCCGTTCAGCCAGGCCTGGTGCTTTACCTCGTCCAGGCTTAAGCCTTTGTAAACGAGCTTCTCGTTGGGTGGATAGGTGGTATTCTCGACCCGGCGCAAACCAACCTTGACTCGCATAACCAGTTCCGCCAGGGAAAAAGGTTTGGTCACATAGTCATCTGCTCCGGCCAGGAAACCGATGATCTTTTCTTCTTCGGCGTCTTTAGCGGTCAGCATGAGAATAAAAGCGTTGCTGCCCTGCTGGCGCAACTGGCGGGCTATTTCCAGGCCGTCCAGGTCGGGTAAGCCCAGGTCAAGAATAATAACCCGGTAGTTATTAATCTCGGCTTTGAAAAGGCCTTCTTCGCCGGTGGCCGCTTTTTCTACGGCAAAGCCTTCACGCTCCAGGGCGGTTGTTACCGCTTTTAGCTGCTTCGCATCGTCATCAATCAACAAAACTTTCATCAGTCGGTTCTCTCTTTGCCTGTGGTCAACGAATCCTGGCGCCTGCTCTGCGCCATGAAGTTCGGGTGGGTGATCAAGTTACTTTACTTGATTTTCGGGTGGCTGAATATTTACCAACTATAACATAACGTAGGTTAAAAGTCTTTACCTTTTCTTTACCTGAGCCTGTTATAATGTTCCCAGATACAGTAGTTCGCTAAGGAGTAACAGTTTTCGCGATGATGCGGAATGATGATCCTGAATCAAATACGCCCATTCAAGCCAACCCGGCGCACAGTACAGATCAAAAGCCTGACCCTGTTTCTGGCTTGGATCGTTTAAATGTACCGCTTTCTGGCGTTAAGCTTGACATTCCCTTCTCGCCTGTCAATTCCCAGACAAATCAATCAAGCGCGCCTGCCGAACCGGCTAAAACGGAGCGTTCTAACTGGGGTGGCCGAATTGTTACAACCGACCAGGCTACCGCTCGTCTTACGCTGCCGCTCAGAGCCAAGTTGTGGCTGGTTTTCGGTGGTTTTGCGCTACTGTTCATTGTGGCTTTTACGCTGGCCGGACTGCTTTTCTTCCGGCTTACCGAGCAACAACAGACTACGGTTGCCCTTCAAACTCGCCTGGATCAAGTTCACCAGTTGCAAATGTCTGTCGCCGGAGAGAAAGGCGCTATAAGCCAACTAATTGCCCTGAGTAGAAGAAACGACGAGCAGGGGGACCCGGTCAGTGATTTTGAATTTCTTTACTACCGGATAACCTTCGACAACAATCTCTATCTGCTGCGACAGGACCCTGCTCGCAGTGAGATTGATGCTCTGTTGCTCGACCTGGAATGGCGGCATAATAATCTGGTTTCAAACTACAATCAGATTATTACTGATCTGAAAGAGAATAAGACTTTCCTGGTTTACCAGCACTGGCAGGAGAGTAGCTCTTTAATAGAAGATTTAACTGCCCGTTCCCAGTTTTTTGCCCAGGAACAGACCCAGCGAGTCGCGGCTGCCAGAACATCCCTGGAAAACCTCCAGTTTGAAACAATGCTCGACCTGGGTATCATCGCGGTGGTGGGTGCTCTGTTGCTCATTCTGCTGATCTGGCTGGCTAATCGTTTTGTGATCAGCCCGATGGGGCGACTGAACATCAAACTGGGACAGCTCTTGTACGGCCAGACTGCCAGGATAACCGACCGCTTGAACGTGCTGGAATATGACAGTGAGAACCAATTACAAAAGATAGCGGCAGCCCGCCATGATCTCAAGCTCCCGTTATCTAACATTCGTAACTCGGCTGAACTGAGTCTTATTCTGCACGAGAATTTACCGGGCGATGTTAAAACCGGCCTGGACGAAATTATCGAAACCACCGATGCCAGCGCCAACCTGATTAACAGCCTGCTGGCCCGGCCTGATAACCGGTTAGTGCTGGAGCGCGTAGATCTCTTCCTGCTGGCGCAGCGGGTAGTCGAACTGGTGGATTTACGGGACTTTAAGGTTCACCTGCGGGTAGAACTGCAAGAAGCGGTGCTGGACGAGAATCTGCTTGAACATGTGCTACTCAATCTGCTTTCCAATGCCCGGAAATTCAGCGCCGGTGGTATCGGAGTAGGTACTCGCCTGGTGGAACTGGTTTCGCGTTCGACCGCTCAGGGCCAGGAAGAGGTAGTACGCGAAGTTGAAATCTGGGTTTGGAATGATGGCACTCTTATTGCACCGCACGAACGTGAGGCTATCTTTCGCCCGGGTGGCCAGACAGCAGAAGGTCGCCGTGCTGGAGGACACGGAATCGGACTTTCGATTGTGAAATCTATTGTTGAGCGCCATGGTGGGCGTGTAGTAGTGGAAAGCCATGAAAAAGTCGGAACTACTTTTCGCTTATTCCTACCTTATATGCGCAGCGTTCCGCCACAACCTCTCCAGCAGTAGCGGATTTTGAACCAATTCTAAATTAGCCACTATCCAAAATCCAAAACTGTCGTATCGGAATCGTTAAGAGGCAACTATGGTCATAGTATATGCCGACGATGAACCAGGGGTTCAACGTCAGGTTTCGCGCGCCCTGCAAGCCAGAGGTCATACCGTGCACTTGCTAAATACCGGTAGCAAAGCCCGGTTGGAGGCGGATACTATTCGCCTGCGCAATCTGGTAAGGGCAGGGTTGAAGGTGGATGTGTTGGTTATTGATGGACATAATCTTCTGAACGATGAGCATGGCCGTATGCTGGTGGACATGACGCCCCTGGGTGTCCTGAACTGGCTACAGCACAACGGTCTGAACACCGGCTGCCATTTCATACTGTACTCCAACGATACTGAAATGGTAAGGCAGGCGCAGGATCAATCTGACGTTAAATTTGCCGCCACTATTAGCAAACTCGGAAGCCAGGGAGGACTACAGGCTCTCCTTAGCAGTATCGAGAATTTACAAGCTCTGAAATAACAATTACTGGTTTAACAAATTCTGAAGTAACAATCAGGAGAAGGGATCGATGAAGATGAACTTTTTGAGGGGAACCAGGCTACTGGCTATCATGATGGTAAGCCTGATGCTGGCCGCAGTGCTGGCGGCCTGTGGTGATAATACAAATACTGCCGCGCCTGCCGCAGGTGGTACAACAGGTGCAGGTGCAGCTACTACGGCTGCTGGCGCTACAGCGGCTTCCGGCGCCAGTGGCCAGGCTACCACTGCGGCAGCCTTACCGACCAGCGCCTCTGGCCAGCAGGGTGGCGAACTTCGGATTATTGCCGCCAACCATCCCTGGACAACTGCTATTCAAAAGCTCATTCCTGACTTTGAGAAGCAGACCGGTATCAAAGTTAAGGTAGAAAATTACTTTGAAGATCAGTTGTCGCAGAAGCTGCAAATTGGCCTGACCAGCGGTTCCAGCGGCGTGGATGTTTTCATGTTCCGCCCGCTCCAGGAAGGCAAACTTTTCGCCAATAACGGCTGGTTGAACGACCTCAGCGGCATGACCCAGAATGGCAAAGACTGGAACTGGAATGATTTCCAGGAGGCCACCCGCAATACGGTTACCTTTGATAACAAAGTTTACGGTGTACCGATTGTAACCGAACGCGAAATTGTTTACTACCGCAAAGACCTCTTTGAGCAGGCCGGTTTGAAAGCTCCCACCACTATGGATGAACTGATGGCCGCCGCCAAGAAATTGACCGATCCTTCCAAGGGCCAGTACGGTATCGTTATGCGCGGCCAGCGCAGCCCGGCTGTTACCCAGTTCAGCAGCTTCCTTTACAGCTACGGTGGAACCTGGATCAAAGACGGCAAATCCGCTATTGGTTCACCGGAAGCTCTTCAGGCTTACAAAACTTACGGCGACCTCTTGCGCCAGTACGGCCCTCAAGGTACCCTTAACATGAGCTGGCCCCAGGCAGTCGCTATCTTCCAGCAGGGCAAAGCCGCTATGTGGATTGACGCCGATAGCCTTTACACCAACGTACTTGATAAGACCAAATCAACCGTCGCTGACAAAGTCGGCTACGCTCAGTTCCCTGCCGGCCCGGCCGGTTCCAAGCCCTACAACATTACTTCCTGGGCGCTCGGTATGAATGCCGCTTCCAGCAATAAAGAAGCTGCCTGGAAATTTATTCAGTGGGCTACCAGCAAAGACATGGTTATGCAGCTTCAGCAGGGCGGTTTGCCCGGTGCTCGTACTTCGGTCTGGGATGACCCGGCGGGTCTGAAGGGTTTCCCGGAGGAATACGCCAAGGTAGCCCAGTCTTCCGCTAAGGTCGGTGTTGGCTTTGACCGCCCGCTGGTGGTCAACGTTGGACAGGCTCGCGATATCGTGGGCAACCCGATTGTGGTTTCTATCCAGGGTGGAGATGTAAATGGCGCGGTAACGGACGCCGACAAGAAGTTTAACGACTTCCTGGCAACCGATAAGAACGCCAAACAGTAAACATCTTCAACTAGATCTTTAGCAGGTAGACTTGCAGACTCTGGCAATCAGGCTCTGCGAGTCTACCCAAAAGCTTGAGTGAGAAGTGACTGGCAGGTCTCCTGCGGAAAAGGGTAATTCCTATAGGGCTGGGGCCTCGACCAGATTTAGTAGGTACAAGTGTGGGGAGGATAGGATAGTATGGCCGTGCTGTATCCGGCTGAAGAGCCCCAGCGCCGGCAGGGCTTTCATCTGAGTGAATGGTTCAGCCGGCACATGAAACTTCTTTTCGTGTTGCCCGCCCTGATTTTTGTGCTGGCCATGATGGTCTTTCCGATTGGTTACACTACCTGGTTAAGTTTCAACGATTGGAACGGTTCGGCTAAAGCCAGCCCGAAAATGGTTGGACTTGATAATTATGTTGCGCTGCTGACTAATGATGACCGCTTCAGAATGGCGGTATTGCGTACCTTTTCCTTCAGTATCGCGGCGGTAGTGGTTGAACTGGTCCTGGGCCTTTTGATAGCCCTTTTGTTACAGGGCAAATTCTTCGGCCAGAATTTGATCAAAACTCTGATGTTGCTGCCGATGGTAGCCACTCCTGTGGCTATGGGTATGGCCTGGCTGCTGATGTACGAGCCGACCATAGGTTTCTTTAACTCGGTCCTGCGCGGTTTGCATCTACCTCCACAGCCCTGGCTCGGTTCTGAACAACAGGCCTTATGGAGCCTGGTTTTTGTAGATGTCTGGCAGTGGACTCCCATGATGGCCCTGATTATCCTGGCAGGCCTGACAGTTTTGCCGGAAGAGCCTTTTGAAGCCGCCCGAGTGGATGGAGCGAACTCATTCCAGCGCTTTTTCTATTTGACCCTGCCATTGCTGGCGCCCACTATTGTGGTAGCGGTTCTGCTGCGCTCGATTGATGCCCTTAAAACCTTCGATATCATCTATACCATGACCCGCGGTGGTCCGGGTACAGCTACCGAAACGATCAATACGTACGGTTACGTACAATCTTTTGAATATTTTAACCTGGGACGCGCTTCCAGTCTGCTGGTAATCTTCTTCGCGATTGTCCTGGGGATCAGTTTGTTATTTATTCAAATTCGCAAACGCTGGGGGGTGCAGGCATGAGCGATACTACTCGGAATAGTGTTACGCCGTCTACGCGGCCGGTTTCGCCCGCGCCTACCTCGGCAGTCGAGTCTAAACGGACAGCAGTAAACTGGCAGAACGTTGGCAAGCTGGCCCTGCGTTACCTAGCCATTCTGCTGGTTTTGATCTTTTTCATCCTGCCGTTCCTGTGGATGGTGCTGAGTTCCTTCAAGACCCAGATTGATATTACTACCAGTGATAATATCTTCAAGTTCACGCCCACTACCGAGAATTACCAGAATGTCTTCGGCCAGTATAACTACTTGCTCTACCTCTGGAACAGCTTGCTGGTAGCGGCGGCTTCGACTTTCCTGTCGCTGGTGCTGGGTTTACCGGCCGCGTATGCTATCGCCCGGTATAAGGTTGGCTGGCTTGGAGTAGTGCTGCTGACTGCGCGTATTGTACCCGGTATTACCTTTTTAATTCCGTGGTACATTATATTCAGCCGGATTGGGTTGATTGGCTCTTACTGGTCATTAATCCTGAGCCATATGCTGGTTGGCTTGCCATTTATCGCCTGGATTATGATCAGCTTCTTTGAGAGCCTGCCGATTGATCTAGAAGAATCGGCCCAGGTGGACGGCGCGACACCTTTTGGCGCTTTCATGCGCATTGCGCTGCCGCTGGCCGTTCCAGGCATCGTTACAGCCTCGATCATGTCGTTTATCTTTTCCTGGAACAATTTCATGTTCTCGCTGGTTCTGGCGGGCGAGGATACAAAGACTCTGCCCATCGCCATTTTCAACTTCATTTCGTATTCGAGCGTGGACTGGGGTGGCCTGATGGCGGCGGCGGTTATTATTACCCTGCCGGTGCTGGTGCTTACCCTGTGCGTCCAGCGCTTCGTGGTGGCAGGCCTCACGGCGGGCGCTACCAAAGGCTAAAATGGCAGGAGCTTGCGCATAGTTTACGAAGATAAAACAAAAGAGGGCGTTCTACCCTCTTTTGTTTTATTTTAGACATTCACCGGCGCTTCAGGAACGGTCAAGAATAATAAATTTATTCTCAAAATCCCCGGCATCCAGCGGGGCGCTGATGAGGTAGCCCTGGATAATATCGCAGCCTGCGTTCCGTAAGAAGTCAAACTGAGCCTGCGTTTCTACGCCCTCGGCCACCACTTTCATGCCGAGGCGATGCACCATTCCAATAATAGTTTCGATAATCGTTCGCTGGTTCTGGTTCGTCTCGGAAAGAGCCTGCTGTGGATAACCGGCGCTGTCTGTTCCGCGAATGAAGGATTGATCGAGTTTCAGGGTATCAATCGGCAGGCGTGAAAGGTAGCTCAAGGATGAATAGCCGGTGCCAAAATCGTCCAGGGCTATTTCTATGCCCATCGCTCGCAACTGGGCCAGTTTTCGGACATTTTCCTGCGAATCGCCTATGAAGATACTTTCAGTCAGTTCAAGCTCAAGCTCGTGCGCCCCGATTTGATACTCTTGCAGGCAGGCCCCTACTAACTCCACGAAATTTGGCTGAGCCAGTTGAATGGCCGAGACATTCACGCACAGTTTAAAACTGCTGCTCGCCCAGCCATTCCTTTTTTTCTGGCGGCAGGCTTCTTTGAGTACCCGCGTTCCCAGCGGGACAATCAACCCGGTTTCTTCCGCTACAGGGATAAAGCGCGCCGGGGAAACCACCCCCAGACTGGGGTGCGTCCAGCGCAGCAAAGCTTCCGCTCCGAGCACCCTTCCGCTACAGGTTTCAACCTGGGGCTGGTAGCGAAGATAAAATTCTTCGCGATCCAACCCTAACCGCAGTTCGGTTTGCAGTGAGAGGCGATAACTCCAGTTATCTCGCTCGGGACTAAAAAGCTCGTATTTGCTGACTTTCTCCCTTTTAAGATGATCCAGCACACTGTTAGCCTGCCGCAGCAACTCTCCGGCGGTAGGTATCTGGTTATAGGCCAGGGCGGAATAGAAGGTCACGCCGACTTTCGCTTCCACCAGCACGTTCTGTCCGGCTACACTTACAGGCTGGTTTAGCTTCTCGGCCAGTTCTCCGGCGATCCGTTTCGCGCTCACCGCATCTTTAATGCCATTGAGCACCAGTCCAAATTTATCATCTTGCAACCGGGCCACAATATCAGAGGGATAGATAAAGGTTTGCAGAAGTTGAGCTACCTGGCGGCTTAAATAGTCCCCGTTAGAGTGTCCCAGGGCACTGTTAATCAGGTTGAACTGTTCTAATTCCGCAATCACCACCGCCATTCCTTTGGCCGCATGGTCCTGCTGTTCAAGCATCTGCTGCAAGAGATATTCGAACTGTTTGCGGTTTGGCAGCCCGGTAACGCTATCAAGGACGGTCCTGGCTTTGAGTTGTTTCTTTAGTGTAGTAGTTTTTTTATGATAGGTCAGTAACAACCCCAGTTGCCCGCCCAGATGGAGGGCAAGCATGCTGCCCAGGTTGCGCCAGGCCAGCGAGTAGGCATAGGGTTCTACGGAACTGAAGAGCAGACAACCTATAACATTGTTACCGGACCGCAACGGCAAAAGCATGAGCGAGCGGGCCTTAGGGCAGACTCCCCAGTTTGGCTCCAGGGGTTTACGCAACACCGCCTCGCGGTTATCGGCAGGTGGCAAGTCGGCAGCATCGTCTACAAAGTAGGGTATGGCGTTAAGCAAAACTCTTCCCGGCCAGTTATCGCCCAGGGGGTATTCCAGTTCTTCGTGGCGGGAAGAGCTTTGCGAGGAGTCCATGCTGATTTCCAGCAGCCGGAAGGTTTCTCCATCCGATTCGGTGCGGACGGCAAGCACGCAACGATCATAGTCAAAAAGCCAGCGTAATCTCTGGCTTAACAACTGTTGTAACTCTTCAAGGTTTGTAGTTGCACTCAGGCCGGCAGTAGTTTCTACCAGCAGCCATAGAACTTCACTGCTTATCTGCGCTTTTGTAAAGGTAACATCAATCATTGAGCCATAACTTTCCAGTAAAGGTCTTATGGCTGGCTGGGGTCAAGCTGGAGCAGATTGGCTACACTACAAATCTGTTCAAAAAGCGCCACCGTCCCGATTAACTCAAACTTCTCCTGCGGGCTAAAGCCGCTGTTTTCCAGAACCTGGCTGGTTTTGTTGCGCAGTTCCATCCATTCTTCAGTGGAAGCGGCGCTGGCTGTGCGAGTTGCTACGGCCAGGGCGGCGAAGCGTAGCGCTTTCTGCGAGAGGCTATTAAGATTGCTGGAAGAAAAATCTTCCATTTTTATCGCTTGCAGCGCTTCCCGGGTAACACCCTGCAAACTGAGGCTATGCATGTGCACTACCTGCACGTAGTCACAGTGGGTAGTAAGGGCTACTACCAGTCCTACCATCTCTTTAAGAGAACGCGGGAGTTGTCCCTGGAGTATCAACGTGCGGAACTCACCCCAGAGATGTTCCAGCAAAACCGGTTGATTCTCGAGCAACAGGAAGAGGCGCGGCACCATACCTGCGCCTAACTCTTGTTCTATACTATTAAAAACTGCCTGGGCAGATGAGGTGGTGTGTAGAACGTTTGTGGTAGCATTATCTAAAGTCATGCTGGAGCCAGCCTCCTTAACTATAACTGGAACGGTATTCTATTAATAATTATAAACAGTAATTATTACAAATAACCTTACAGAAGGAGGGAAAATGAATAGTTGTTAAATTAATTTCTAAAATCTATCTAATTTACATAAGAAAACCGGCCTCCCTTGAGATTGAACCCGATAGGCCAGTCCGCGCCTACAAGATTTCGTTTCAAGATGCCGGGATTTTAAGAATTTATAGAGTCTGGCAGACTATTAAGCTCTGCTGGACGTTTTGACAGGCAGTGCTTCTAATCCTCCAAAGATGGCTACGGGCCGGCTCTCTTGCAGCATGATAGCGCCGGCGCGGTTCGGGGCGATTTCGATTTCCAGCCCATCACTCAGCTTTATTCTCTGAGTAACGGCGCTTTCCGAGACAGCTATTACCAGTTCTCCTTCTTTGAGGGTTAGCCTGCTTACCAGCACCGGGCTCTCTTTCTGCCAGGTGTCTCCTTTCCAGTTCAGGAACTGGCGGTAAAAGGCGCCTATCACTGCGCTATTACCTGCTAATTCCAGCGGCACTCCGCAGCGGATAATCCGGCCCTTCCCGGTTCTGATCACCTGGCACTGGTTATTAGCTTTCTGTACATAGCCAATCTTTTCGCCTTCAAAGGTAAGCTGATGACTCTGGCCTTCCAGGTCTGTAACCTGTTCGTAGCGGCTTACCGGGAGCAGTCTTTCCTGGTCGTCTCCGCCTGTAATGGGAAGCAACCCAGGGAAGCGACCGGTATCAAAAGAACGCAGGGCCCCGCTGACCACCACCGTAACTCCCTTTTGGGCCAGTCTTTGCAGGGCCTCCCAACCTTCCCGGCTGAAAAACTGCGCCCCCGGCACAATAACCACTTCCGGTTGCTGACCGCTTTCAACCACTATCGCCAGTTGCTGTTCGCCTACCAGTTGCGGGATGATGCCCAGGTCATAGCAGAGCGCTCTGACTGCTTTCTGGGTGGCTTCTATACCCAGTTCCGGGCGTAAAGCCCACTGGCTGTAAGGTATAATCAGCCAGACTCGCGGTAACTGCGCCGCTTCCTCTAACTGTCCTTCCAGGGCTTGCACCAGGCGGCCCAGCTCCTGCATAACCTCCAGTTCGGGTTTGGCGCTGCCGTCGGCCCGGACCAGCCCGATACTGTTTTCATTGTCGCTGGTCATGTAGGAATTGGTATGCCAGAGCCACTGAATAAAGCCTGCTCCCCGCGCCAGCAGCCCGGTGAATAGCTTGCGCTCCAACAGGTTGGCGTTTTCGCGGGGAGTGCGCCAGGGCGTGCCGTCCACATCCGTGACCAGCATTACCCCTGTTTCCTGGATCAGGTTAGGCTTGAAAGGCGTTTTGTCCAGCAGCATATCCCAGAGCAAAGCATCGTTATTCCACCAGGGATGAGTGGTCGTATAATCAACGCTGGAGGCATAGAACTGTGGGGCGATGCGTACTCCCGCCTCATCCTGCCCTACTCCTACCACAGTCCGGCTACCCGCGGCCCTGATAGTCCGGTACATTTCCGCCGACCAGCGACTGAACATTTCCTGTGAGAAGAGGGTATAGTCGCCCACTTTCACCATCTTGCGCTGATTATTATTCCGTACGTCGGTGCTGTAATCCTCCGGTTGTGGCAAACTAACCTGTTCCCAGCAGTCCAGGGCATCCGCAGTTAAACTCCAGCGCCGCTGAAGCTCGTTCAAAGAGTAGCGTTCAGACAGCCACTGCCGGAAGGCGGCCAATTCAAAACGGTCATAACAGGGAATGGGTCGTTGCGCAAAGATCTTCTCAGGCGCGCCGAAGCTTGGCTCGTTTATCAAATCCCACTGTACCAGTTCTACCTCGGCGTAGCGGCGGGCTATGGCGCTGACATACTCCTGTTGCCCCCTCACCGAACGCGGGTCGAGCCAGGGGTTATCCCCTTCAAACAGCGGCGGGTAAAAGGAAAAGAAGGTAAAGATAAGCTGGATATCATACTTGCAGGCAGTCATTACAAAGGCATCCAGGGCGCGTAAGGCCACCTCGTTGGCGACCCCCGCCACCGGCATGAATTGCCGCCAGGCCGTCCAGATTCCGGTGCGTACCAGGTTGATACCGGCAGCTTTCATTTCGGCAAAATCGTTATCCCAGCGGGCCGGGTTGGGCAGGGTCAGAAAGCGGCGCTGGTTAACGCTGTCCATATAAGTCGTGCCGTAGACCAGAAAAAGCTTATCGCCCTGGTAGAAGTAATCGCGCCCTGCGCTTAGTCTTTTACCTTTGGTCTGTTCCACCAACCGCTCATCCCAGACCCAGAAGCCTGTTTCCTGGCGCAAAGCCAGCCCCTCCTGGCCCTGGTAAGTAGTTTCAATCCGGTACAGGCCGGGTCTACTGCCGGCAGGCAGGGTAAGCCTTTTCTCCTGCGGAAAGTCAGAGGCTTCGAACTCCACCTCAAAAGACTGCTGCTCATGCGCGGGATTGGTCAAGGTCAGCATTGCATTAAGGGCGGAGTTAGTCCGGGCTTTGACTACTACCACCGCAGTTTCGCCGGAAGAGAGGGTTGCCAGGGCCGGGTCTACTTCCAGGAAAGCAAAACCGGCGATAGTCAGGCTGAGCAGTTTCTGAATCGTTTCACTGTTTTCCAGCCAGAAGTTATTTGATGAAGGCTGCCAGGCTGAAATAAGCCAGCGCCCTCCCCTGAAATGACCCTCTTTCTGATCGAGCAGTAAGAAGGGGGCGGCAATTCTGGTTGACCTCTGAACTTTGTTATCAGCCGTGGTGGCATATACCAGCGGGGTTAAAAGAGTATCGAGCGGGCCGGACGAGCCAAGCTCTTCAGGATGGTCGAGGGCCTGAGTAAGTTTAGGGTCAAGGCTCCAGAAAGTGCCGGCCTCATTTACCGGTAAAGGGCGGGTCCAACCTTGCAGGCAGGCGGCGGCCTCCGCTGGAAGCAGGGTTACCTGGCTTTCGCTCTTTTCGACCTGAAAGTAGGGGCCCAGGAAAAGCTGGCGGGTATAGCTTTGCTGTTCGCTTTCCACCCTGTAATCGGGGTCAACCGGGCGGGTAAAGGGCACTCCTCCCAGCACAGCCAGGTTGCCGCCCCGTTGCAGGAAGCGCAGAATGGAAGGCCAGGCCTGACGGGGGAAATAGGGACCGTGAAAGGAAATCAGCGTAGTGCAGTCATCGGTTAATTTTGCGGCCAGGTCAGTAGCCTCTGCCGTTACAAAAGGTCCGGGTACGAGCGTGTTGAGAAACTCTTCAGAACAGGCCTGCGGGTAGGCAGGGTCATTAAAAATAATCACTCGACCAATCGACCGGTGAGCTACTGAACTCTTATCCACAGTAATTATCCTTTTATTTCACGTACAGACTCGCGTTCAATCAACTCTACTTCCAGCATAACCGTGGCGTTTACCGCGTCCGGGTCGGTAGCGCGTCCGATCAGGGTTTTAACCGCCATCGCGCCCATCGCTTCTTTATTCACTCGCACGGTAGTTAAAGCCGGGTGGTAGAGTTGGGCCATATCCACATCATCAAAGCCGATTACCGAGACATCCTCGGGAGTATCCAAGCCCGCTTCCCGCAGCGCTTTCATCGCTCCAAAAGCGCATTCATCATTGGCGCAGAAAAGGGCGGTAAATTTATTGCCTTTTTCCAGCAGCCGCAGGCAGGCCTGGTAGCCCCCTTTTGCCGATAGGTCGCTGGATTCATAAAGGTCATAGTTAACTTCCAGGCCCGCATCCAGCAAAGCCGTACGGTACCCGGCAGCGCGGCGCTCGATGGTATAAATTTTATTGACCGGGCGGATACCCTGTAGCACCGGCCCGCCGATAAAGGCAATCTGCTTATGCGCTTTACTGACCAGGTACTCTACCGCCTGCTTGGCTCCTTCAAAGTTGTCGCTTATCACGGCATCCAGTTGAACATGCGGGATGTAGTTATCAATCATGACTACCGGTAAGCGGGTTTCTTTCATGGCCTGCACTACGGACGGTTCGGCCGGTCCTACCAGTAGAATACCGCCCAGCGAACTTTCTTTCAGGGCGGAAGTCCAGAGGCCGGAAGAAGAGCTCATATCGCTCACTGTCCGGTAAGAAACTTTGATATTGGTGCGATTGGCTTCCCGCTCGGCTCCCTGCAAGATATGCGACCAGAAGGGGTTCGCAAAGACGGGAGTCGCGTCAAAGCTGGAACTGTAGATAAAACTGATTTCTTTAAGTTGTTTACTGGTTAAACGGGCTTCGTTGCTCTGGTTGCTACTTTTTTCAAAATAACCCAGTTCTTTGGCTGCTTTAAATACGCGCTGGCGGACTTCTTCTTTAACGTGATGGTGATTATTAAGCACGCGAGAAACTGTAGCTACTGAAACAGAGGCGCCCTGAGCTATATCCCGCACTGTTACTGAATTTGCCACTGACATACCTCCTTTAACCACCGGGGTCAAAATTATAATTTCAGCTAATATTAAAACAGAATTGGTCAAGCAGGGGCTTTGAAACAAGCATGTAACGTTTCAAATATTCTCGCAACTTCACCATATCATTGATTTAAGCGTTTGTCAATGCATTTGAGCTACATTGTAAAAGATTATGTAACTAAATTTTCTTTATTGGAACCGGCGCTTTACAGGCGCGCCTGCTGGCTCTTAAAATTGAGTAATCGCTGATAAAAAATCTCTTTTACTTTAGCCTTATTTTAGCTTTAGCAGAAGTTAAAATCAAGCTGGTTTCAGGCGCAGAAGGCCAGTCTATAATCGGTTTCCGCTACAGAGACTTTGATTCTACTCCAAACGGCAATTAGAGGTACAAGTTCATCGCAGCGGCTGTACTTCTCTGGCGGTTATCCTTACCACTCTTTTTTATTTCAAGATCACCCTGAAAATAGCACTGAAACATGAAAGTTCAAGCTTGCTAACTGAAAATAATGTTTCAGTATTAGCGCTGAAGATACAAACTTGAGACTCAGGTATTGATAGTATTATCTGAAAACACTTTAAAAATTTCAGAAAATAGCTATTGACAGGATTATAAAACTTTGCTAAAGTTTTCTCAGTTCGACAATGCTTTATTTCCAGAAGCTTCACACAACCGTCAGGCGCTATCCAAATTGAAGTGGTGTTAAAGAATTTGTAGCAATGTTCTTTTACTGATATTTTTCAGTAATTTGCTATAACTTTCACGAATTAACAGCATCTCGCTTTAAAATTTTCTGTTTCTTAAAACCGAATTAGTGGTAAAGCTTTTTACTCACTCTCTACACACCACAGCTTCCACCGGCAGACGTATTGTAATCGTGGCTGTTCTTTCACTGCGCCTTTTTTTTGTAAAAGTGCAGTAATGTTTCTAATTCCCAGGTTCTAATTCGCAAGGAAGAGGATTGTTAACAATCTCAAAGAAGGAGGATCTATAATGACCAGGGATACTGGATTTGGTCTACGACGTTGGTCGAAGACTTCGCTCCTGATGGTCTTGGCAATGTTCATTGTCCTCGTGCTGGGTGCCTGCGGCGATAACACTGCAACTACGGCCCCCGCAACCACCGCTGCGGCAAC
>DATAKM010000088.1:0-7496 GCA_036261665.1 Chloroflexia bacterium | reverse complement strand
CGCTCCAAACTGATTACCGGTTTCCTCACCATTGCCCTTTTCCTGTTAATCCTGACTATCCTCAGTATCATCGTGATTGATGACCTGGGTAATAAATCGGAACAGGTAGCTTTCGATCAGCAGAAGGTCACGGAGGCTACCCTGCTTAATTACAATACAGACCAGTACAAACAAACTCTCGACAAAATCTTTGCTACCCTCAATAACATTGAAGTTCCGATGGCTGACGTGAATAAAGGCGTCATTTCTCTGGATGCAGGCCTGGAGCAGGTGCGCCCCTTCCTCAGGGACTACGACCGCTATAAGACCGACTTCATGAAAGCACGCAATAATATCCTCGACTCAGACCGGGCTTTATTTAGCGGCCAATCCGGCCTGTTAAGTGCAGGTCCTTTTTATACCCTGGTAGAAGATACCTCGCTTACCAACCAGTTTCAACAAATGGCGGCATCTGTCAATAATCGCCAGCCGGATAAAACGGTGGCCGTGTGGAATGAGCTATCCAAAACTCTGGTTTCCAGTATTGATACCGTTTATCGCTTTAATCAGGATCTGGATAACTTTGTTTCTCAGACTAAAGCTGACAGTGCCAACTCGATCAAGAACGCTCAAAATGCCAGGAACTTCTGGAAGGGGCTTCTCTTAGCAGCCGGGCTGGTAGCCCTGGTACTGGCGATTACCTTCGGTGCTGTGCTAACCAATGTCTTTATCCGCCCGGTTGAGCAGTTGCGCAAACGCCTGGTCAAACTGGCCGAAGGTGACCTTAAAACCGGACTGGAGGTACCCAATCGCGACCAGTTTGGTGAACTGGCGGCTACTTTCAACCAGAGTATTACCCGGTTAGGAGGATTGGTTGAACAGGTTCAGGAACAGGCTGTCCACGTCAGCAGCGCTGCCAGCCAGATTGCCGGTGCCAGCAACCAGTCAGCCAGTTCCACTATCGAGCAAGCGAGTGCGGTGGCCCAGGCGACCGCTACCATCGAAGAACTAAGCCGAACCGCTGAACAAATCGCTGCTTCCTCCTCGCTGGTAGCCGAGGCCGCTCAACAAGCTCTGGGTAGCGCCAGTGATGGTCAGAAAACGGTTAAAGAAAGTATTGCCGGGATCAATAGTCTTAAAGATCAGGTTCAAAATATCACAGAGCGGATTCTGGCCCTCTCGGAACGTTCCCAGCGGGTAGGCCACATCATTGAGCAGGTCTCTTCGATTGCCGACCAGACCCACCTGTTGGCCCTGAATGCCGCTATCGAGAGCGCCGGGGCAGGCGAATATGGCATACGCTTTGCCGTGGTAGCAGCTAATGTCAAACAACTGGCCGAGCGCAGCCGGCAGGCGACCAGGGATGTGCAGGTGGTGCTGGAGGAGATCCAGGCCGGCACTAACGCCAGCGTGATGGCCACCGAGCAGGGTTTGAAGGAAGCTGAGCGAGGGGTAAGGCTGGCCCAGCGAGCCGGAGAAGCCAACGACAACATTATCCAGATAGTGGAAAGGACGACCGAGCTTGCCTATTCGATCTCGCTGGCGACCCAGCAGCAGCGCAGCGCCAGCGAACAGGTAGTCACTACCATGCGGCAACTGGCCGGTGTCATTCAGGAGGGGGCGGCTTCCGCCCGGCAGAGCAGTAGCCTGGCCACCTCCCTGGATCAAGTCGCCGGGGAGTTGCGGCAGATGTCGAGCCAATTCCGGGTCAAGAGCGCTATAGACATAACCAGCTTTGCCACTATCAGCCGGAACGGCCATTCGGCTGATGGTGGCAGTCCTGTAAAGGAACTTGTTGAGTTGCCAAAAGTTTATCTCAATTAAAGCAAAGTCTAACCCGGGTGGCAGAGATTGAGGCTGAACCTGTATTCTCAACTGTTAAGTTAGATTTCAGAAAGGTGGAAAAACCCTGGAAATAGGAAGCAATATGCATCTTTTTTCGTCCCCCGGGCGCCGCGCTTTTTGCAACTGGCTTTGCAGGTACCGTTCGGCTGTTAGATTCTGAAAGGCGGAGCGCAAAGGGAAGGGCGAACTGGCCCGCCCTCCACTATTATTTTTGGTTTTAAATGGAACTGCCTTGCCCCTGGAAGGAGTCTTCCCGGCTTTATGGCTCTTTTGTTTAGTATTTTTTGCCCTTATTTTTGGCCTTTCAGGAATAGCAGGTAGTGCTTGAAACATCATGTAAACTCAGTGCAGCGCGGCCATCTGCAAATGCTGGCACCGGGATTCGCCGGTATAGACGAATAGACCTTGCCCGGCGGAGAAAAGAGCGTAAGGCCAGTCTTGCCAGATGAAGATTACCCACAGTTAAGCTCTGGTCCGAATAAGATTAAGGAACTCACTGCGTGTTTTGTAATCTTCTTTGAAGGCCCCAGCATGCAACTCGCCACGGTACTGGAGTTCTGTTTCTGCACTCCTCGCATCATCATACACAGGTGGTATGCTTCGGTCACTACGGCTACTCCTTTTGGGTTCAGCAATTCCTGAAGGGCCTGGGCGACCTGGGTTGTCAGGCGCTCCTGCACCTGTAACCGGCGACTGTAAAGCTCTACCATCCTGGGTAATTTCGATAGGCCTACGATCTTGCCATCCGGGATGTAGGCGATATGGCACTTACCATAAAAAGGCAACATGTGATGCTCGCAGGTGCTGTACAGCTCAATATCGCGTACCAGTACCATTTCATCATAGTTCTCTTCAAAGATAGCCGTACCCAGGACATCTCGTGGCTGAGTAGAATAACCTCCGGTAAGAAAAGCCAGGCTCTTACGCACCCGGCTGGGAGTCAGTTGTAAACCTTCCCGGGCTGGATCTTCTCCTAACTCGATAAGTAACTGGCGAATCAACTCCTCCACTCGCCAGTTGGCGGCCTCTTCCTCTTGAGTTTGCTCGCTTCCGCTTTCAGTTGTGTGGCGTGGCTCTGGCCCCGGCCACTTCAGTAGTGAGGTTGAAGTCTCCCTTGAACCGGCGGTGCTCAATTCAGATGCAAGTAATTCACTCTTCATCGGTTAAGTAGCTCTCTTTCTATTCGGGTTTATTTCTGCCACTGATCTTAACTGCTCCGGGCAGTAATAGCTAAATTCTTTAGACAAGCTTTAGGCTCAGAAATTTTCCTGACCTGAGTTGTTTGAAAATACTCGGTTCAGCAGTGCCGGTTAGGTCTACTGGGAGGTAATCCGGCCTTTCAGGTCCGCTGCCTGGAAGGGTCCACCCTGGCCTATCAGCTCGCGAGCCGTCTCTACCTGTCCCCAGACGTTCCAGAGCAGCACTCCCCGCACCCGGCCATTTTGTAAGTAATAGACCACCCCTTCCCGGTAAGGCTCTTGCCAGTCCTCCACTATTTCAAGGCGGCTATCCAGCTCCCCTACCGCTTCGTAGCCCAGGTCAAACAGGTCGGAATAGAAAGAAGGCAGGTAAGTGTCGTAGGTTTCCAGCGCGCCTGCCATGGCCCGGCCCGCTAACCGTCCCATGGTGTTGGCGTTATCTTCGTGTTCGACCCGCCTGTACCGGCCCAGTTGCGAGTTATAAATGGCCGCCACATCCCCGGCGGCGTAAATGTCAGGGTGACTGGTGCGGAATGAGGCGTCCACTACAATTCCGTTTTCCACTTCCAGCCCGCCGGCCAGGGCCAGCTCAATATCAGGTATGATGCCGAGCCCGGCTACCGCTCCATCTACCAAAATTGCGTCTTCCCGAGCAGTAATTACATCCCGGGTCTGCAAAACGAGCTGGCCGTTTTGCGTTTTCAGATCGACGGGGAGAGCGTTGTTAAGTACTTCGATGCCTTTCTCCCCAAAGTAACCGGTGAGAAAGCGGGCAAGACCGGGCGGAAAGACCTTTACCCCCAGATCTGCATCTGGAAAAACCATTGTGACTTTATTGCCGTTCATCGCCAGGGCCGCCGCTATTTCCGAACCGATAAAGCCGCCGCCCAGCACGACAAAAGCCTGGTGCTGCGCGCTTTGCTGACGTAGTTGTGTGTAATCGGCCAAGGTGCGAAAATAAATAATTTTGTCATCGCCAAAGGGCAAGCGCCGAGGGGTGCCGCCTGTAGCTAACAAAAGTTTATCGTAGGTATATTCCTGGCCCTGGTCGTCGGTTACACGCCTGTTTTGAGGGTCAAGGGCTTGTGCGGTGCGGCTCAGGTACATGGTGACATTCTGGTCTGGTGTTTCGCGCCAGATGCTTGCGAGGGGATCGCCTTTCCAGAGCGCTTTGGAAAGGGGAGGGCGGTTGTAAGGCGGATCGGCTTCCCGGCTGATTAAGCCAATCGAACCGCCCGGATCAATTTCCCGGATGCCGGCAACTGCGGCAGCGGCTGTCATGCCGCCTCCAATAATGAGGTAAGTATAGTGTGGCATAGAGTCCTCCGTTACATCTATAAAAGAAGATCACCTGCTATCTGCTGCTACAAATGACCTTCGTGATAAAGTTGCTCACCTGTAATAAAGCGTATGGAAAAGAGGTTTTCCAATCTTTTTAGTAAGAAGCAACCAAGCTCTCTATGAGGTTGTATTGAGAGACGCCTGCCGTCCAGAAAAGCTTGATAATGCAGTCTAGCAAAGAAAATCAAGAAAGTCAATAACTTATTTGACTTTCTTGACGAACCTCGACTTTCTGTTAAGGCCAGGTCAAAGAGAGTAGAAACAGTTACAGAGGGAGAAGAGGGCTAATTTTGCCAGCTTGTGAATGTTAACTATTAAATCCCTGTACTATTCATCTTGAAATAAGCTTAATATTTGATCAAAGTTCACTAGCTGAAGGGAAGTACAGTTAAATTTTGTTGTGGTGAAAGTAGCTTTTTTCCAAGAAGAGCAAGGAACCGTATTAATAGTTGAAAGGCATCTCTCAACACTCATTTTTGCTCGCACATCCCTTAAAAATCATACTCCTTTCACGAAAAGCTTGAGATAGTCACTGTTAACCTGGCTGCTTAACTGAGTAAGGAGGTATTTCTCATGTCAAGGCGAGTTATTGCTTTCGCCGGTAAGAGGCTGGCTCTTCTGTCCTCTACGCTGCTGCTGCTCGTGTTTTTGCTACCGGCCGTCGCCAGTGCCCGCGACCATGACGATGAAGCCGGTTTCTACACCCAACAAAACCTGGTATCCGATATCCCCGGGCTGGCTGCTCTCACTGACTCTAATCTGCGTAACCCCTGGGGCCTTAGCCGCAGCCCTTCCAGTCCATGGTGGGTTTCCGATAACGCCACGGGACTTTCCACGCTCTACAATGGTAATGGGGCCCGCTTCCCGCTAGCATCTCCCCTGGTAGTGACTATTCCGGTCCCGGGTGGCGGTACCTCGGCTCCCTCCGGCACCGTCTTTAACGGCACGAGCGGTTTTGTGATCGCGGCCAATGGCAAATCGGCCGCCAGTCTCTTCCTTTTTGATACGGAAGATGGGACTATCGCCGGTTGGGCACCTTCTGTTAACCCGACCATGGCTATTATCGCCAAAGATAACTCAAGTTCGGGTGCGATTTACAAAGGCCTGACCATTGCCACCACTTCCAGCGGCACGTTTATCTATGCCGCCAATTTCCACTCCGGCAAAGTTGAAGTATACGATCAAAATTTTAACCCGGTAACCCGGCCCGGCGGGTTTTCCGATCATAAAATTCCGAGCGGTTTCGCCCCATTCGGTATTCAAAATATTGGGGGTCAGATTTATGTGACCTACGCCAAACAGAAGTTACCGGATAAGAAGGATGACCAGGCCGGCCCCGGTAACGGCTTTGTAGATGTTTACAGCCCTACCGGTAAACTTCAGCGCAGACTGGTTTCGCGTGGTTATCTAAACTCTCCCTGGGGATTGGCTTTAGCTCCGGCAGATTTTGGCTCTTTTAGTAACAAATTGCTGGTTGGAAACTTCGGAGATGGACGCATTAACGTCTATGATCCACATTCCGGCAAGTTTTTAGGCCAGTTAAAAGACACCAGGGAGAAGCCGATTACCATTGACGGCCTGTGGGCGCTGGCCTTTGGTAACGATGCCAATGCCGGCAAACACAATGAGCTTTTCTTTACGGCTGGACTGAACGATGAGGCTGACGGCCTGTTTGGTAAGCTGACCTTTGTAAAAGAAAAGGATGAGGACCGTTCCTATAGGTAAGGGCCAGGCTTGATCTGATGTGTTCAGAACTGTAGTGTCATGTACGAAGGCTGGTGTGGAAGCATTCTACGAGAATATTTGAAGCATTCAGTCAGAATTTAAAGGAACTGGTTTTGGAAAAAAGCTCGGTAAGAACAATTGGTAGATTGGAGTGCAGGTTATTAAAACTGGTTTTACGCCTCTGGTTTGAATTGCGTTATCGCAAGCATCACGCAAAGCTATGCCTGGAAAAAATGGGAGATCTGAATCTACTTGTTCCTCCTGAAGTCTTCAACCCTAAACTATTTGGCAGCAGTTCTTTTCTATTTAAGTATCTACTCCAGCACCCTATACCACCGGGTATTAAGGTGCTGGATCTAGGGTGCGGCAGTGGTCTACTCGGGATTCAGCTCGCCAGGAGGGGTGCCCGGGTAATCGCCACGGACATCAATCCAGAGGCAGTCTGGGCCACCGCAGTCAATGCGCAGCTTAACGCCTGCCAGCCCTCCCTGGAAGTGCGGCAAGGCTCTCTATTCGCCCCGGTTGCAGCCGAAAGCGAAAAGTTTGACCTGGTCGTCCTTAATCCTCCATACTATGCCGGGATACCAGATACCCCACTTGAGCAAGCTTTCCGGGCTGGACCAGCACTGGAAGTCTTGACTGCTATGCTCGCCGGGACCTGTGAGGTGCTGAAGCCACAGGGCCGAGCCCTGGCAGTATTAAGTTCAACTATTCCCCTTGCGCATAGCTGGAAGGCTGTGGAAGAGGTAGGCTTAAGCTGGCAGCCTGTCGCCCAGCGCCGCTACTGGGCCGAATGGCACCTGATCTACGAAATCCGACCTGCTAAGAGTACCTTCAATTGAGCAAAAATTTTGTCATTCTGCTTGTGGCCCAGGGGTGGAATCAGCTACTGACCGCTCTGGCAGGTTTGCTCATTATCCGAGCGCTATTACCTGACGAGTACGGGAATTACACCCTGGCAGTGGTAGGCCTGAACATCGGACTAATCTTCAGTGATGCCGGGCTGGCAGGTTATCTCAACCGGGAAGCGGCCAGGACTTCTCCCGGTTATTCCACTATGTTATGGTATAAGGCCTTACAACTACGATCAGGTTTCAGTATTGTAGTGGGGATTGTACTGGTGGGGTTGGCCTGGCAATTTCCAGCCCTGGGCCAACCGGGCTTTGTCAGTCTTGCCGCGCTGGCGCTTCTTCCTACCGGAGTAACGGCCCTCACCACGGCTTCGCTTAACGGGCAGGGCCGTATCAAGTCAACTGCTTTCTTAAATACTTAACTTTCGTACCAAAATAGGCTTGAACCAATTTTCAGTCTAGCACCTTAACAATTCGTTCAGCTAAACAAAACCAAAGTAAAGGCCCTTTTTAGGTTAAGATACGGTTCCCACACCAACCTTAAGCCTAGAAAGAG
>DATAKM010000029.1:0-2299 GCA_036261665.1 Chloroflexia bacterium | reverse complement strand
TCTACAATTCGCCGGAAATCGGGCGGCGCAGGCGGCAAGTCTGCCGTCAGATATTCTACAAATTCGTCACGCTCGGTAAATTGCAAGGCAACGTTGGTCAGTTTTTCGTGCGCCAGGGTCGAAACAGTTGCACTGCTCATGTTGCGTCCGCAGAGCGAACCTGCCAGGTGGGCCGGGTATAGCTCGGTTTCATCCGGCAGCGGTAAAATGACCCGCCGGAGGCTATCATAAAGAGTACCTGCTCCCTCCTGCCCGGCAAAATCGGGCCGTCCTACATCACCGATGAAAAGGGCATCACCGGAAAGCAACTTCGATGGGTTGGCAGGATCAGCAGTATCCTCTACCAGGAGAGTGATAGACTCCCAGGTATGTCCGGGAGTTGCCAGTACCCGCAAGCGAATTTCACCTAGCTCGAAAGTCTGGCCGTGCAAGACAGGAAAGTGCGGGAAGCTTGCGCCTGCGGCTTCATGCAGGTAGATTGCTGCGCCTGTTTGCGCGGCCAGGCGGCGATTGCCGCTGACGTGGTCGGCATGGAGATGAGTTTCAAAAATATGGGTAATACGCAGGTTTTGCTCTGCGGCCTCTTTGATATACTGTTCGACTTCCCAACCAGGGTCCACCACTAGCGCTTGCCCTGACTTTTCCGAACCGATCAGATAACTGGCGCAACCCATGTCGGCCAGCCGGAATTGTTTAAATATCATTTCTGAATACCTCGTTCTTAATAAAAGGCTACCTGAGTTGAAGCAGTATCGAACTGCTAAGGTAGCGATTGTTATAAATAAAGTTTATATTCACCCCAGAGGTCAATGGATAATGTGTGCAAAAATATCTATAGCTACCGCAGGGCCTCAGCGTGATTAATAAAGCCTGTCTTAATCAGGCAAAACAAAAATTTAATAAGGTTGGAAACGCTATCTAAATAAAAGGCATAAAATTATAATTTAAGAATCAGATTTTATAGTAGGTTACATTAACTGATCCAAATAGTACAAGCTTGGCTTACGCTCGAAAGCCCGGTCAAAGGGTTTCTAACGCTCTGAGGGTAGCCCCTGCATCAGCCAGGAGGTAATGCCGCCACTCAGGTTAGAAACTTTCTTGTAGCCAAGCTGGGCCAGGTATTGCGAGGCGACCGCGCTGCGATTGCCGCTGTGGCAGACTACCACGATCTCGCGGTCCAGGTCTCCCAGCTCTTTCAGGCCAGCGCCCGTAAAATGACTTAACGGCAACAACTTGCTTCCCAGAATGTGTACCTGGGCATATTCGTAAGGCTCGCGCACATCCAGAAATAATACCGATTTATCCCCAAACTTCTCAGCCGCTTTCAGGGCATTGATATCCTTATAAGGCAACTCAAAACGATTTCCACTGGATCTTAACATCAGTCTCTTTTCACTCCTTGTAACTGGTTTTTTCAGGTTCACAGGCAAGACCAAGATTTGAAGTATTCTTGCATTGCTGCCTTATCTTACCTGCTAAAATTGAAGAAACTTCAAAGGAAGTATGAAGAAACTTTAAAGATATAGGGGGGAGGGGTAACAAGGCTGAACTGAAATACAGCCAGCCGTGAGGTTTATAATGAGTATTACCGCCACAAAGTGCCGCTTCAGGGAGTGGGTTTGAGATCCGGCGAGGTGTTTTTACCGGATTTAGGCGTGGTACTCTGGGGAGTATAGGTTGCGCCGGTCCGCTGCGCCAGCCAGTTTCGGAGAGTAGTAACCGAGAAATTCTCGCCCTGGCCTTCCAGGTCTTTGATGGCGGCGCTGCCCGGCGTAGCGGAGGGCAACTTGAAGGCGGCCAGCAATTCATCCAACGAGACGTTATAGCCCGTAACTACCTCTTCCAGTTTCATCCAGCCTTTGATTTCTGCCGGGTCTTTGCCGGTTATGTTTACCGGAGTGCCGGAAGGGCTGTAGCGACCGCTGCTAGACCACATTCCGAGGACCTGCGCTCCCCAGATCACTCCCATAAAAAGTAGCACCACTACCAGGCCGAATGCGTACATATTTAATCCGGGGGCCAGTCGTCTTTTTTCCAGCGTTTTCATCACTTACTCTCCTTACTCTACTCTGCCCTGCTGCCGCTTGCGATGGTTTCTGGCACTTCCACTTTCACGCTACGTGGCAGAGGCAAGGCTGGCAAGCGTACCGCCAGGACTCCGGTCGGGCAACTCGCCACACAACTCATACAGTTAATACAGGCTTCGCTTGAGACTGTCGTCAGTTTCTTTACTTCGATCCGGGAGGGACAGGCCCGGTTGCAAATAGTACAGCCGGACAGGCAGGTGGCTTGATCCCGG
>DATAKM010000028.1:0-3884 GCA_036261665.1 Chloroflexia bacterium | reverse complement strand
TCTACAATTCGCCGGAAATCGGGCGGCGCAGGCGGCAAGTCTGCCGTCAGATATTCTACAAATTCGTCACGCTCGGTAAATTGCAAGGCAACGTTGGTCAGTTTTTCGTGCGCCAGGGTCGAAACAGTTGCACTGCTCATGCTGCGTCCGCAGAGCGATCCTGCCAGGTGAGCCGGGTATACCTCGGTTTCATCTGGCAGCGGTAAAATGACCCGCCGGAGGCTATCATAAAGAGTACCTGCTCCCTCCTGCCCGGCAAAATCGGGCCGTCCTACATCACCGATGAAAAGGGCATCACCGGAAAGCAACTTCGATGGGTTGGAAGGATCAGCAGTATCCTCTACCATGAGAGTGATAGATTCCCAGGTATGTCCGGGAGTTGCCAGTACCCGCAAGCGAATTTCACCTAGCTCGAAAGTCTGGCCGTGCAAGACAGGAAAGTGCGGGAAGCTTGCGCCTGCGGCTTCATGTAGGTAGATTGCTGCGCCTGTTTGCGCGGCCACGCGGCGGTTTCCGCTGACGTGGTCGGCATGGAGATGAGTTTCAAAAATATGGGTAATACGCAGGTTTTGCTTTTCGGCTTCTTTGATGTATTGCTCGACTTCCCAACCAGGGTCCACCACTAGCGCTTGCCCTGACTTTTCCGAACCGATCAGATAACTGGCACAACCCATGTCGGCCAGCCGGAATTGTTTAAATATCACTTCTGAATACCTCGTTCTTAATAAAAGGCTACCTCAGTTGATGCGATATCGAACAGCCAAGGTAGCGATTGGTATAAATATAGTTTTTATTCACCCTGGAGGTCACAGAATATGGAATGTGCAGTAGAAATCTAGCTACCGCAGGGCCTCGGTGTGATTGTTAAAGCCCATCTTAATAAGGTTTGATAGGCTATCTGAATAAAAGGCTTAAAATTATGGTTTAAGATTCGGGTTCTACAGTAGAACATTGACTGCCCTGGTAGAACAAACTCGGCGAATGCCCGAAAGCCCGGTCGAAGGGTTTCTAACGCTCCGAGGGTAACCCCTGCATCAGCCAGGATGTGATGCCACCGCTCAGGTTAGAAACTTTCTTGTAGCCAAGCTGGGCCAGGTATTGCGAGGCGACCGCACTGCGATTGCCACTATGGCAGACTACCACGATCTCGCGGTCCAGGTCTCCCAGTTCTTTCAGGCCAGCACCCGTAAAATGACTTAACGGCAACAACTTGCTTCCCGGAATGTGTACCTGGGCATACTCGTAAGGCTCGCGCACATCCAGAAATAATACCGATTTATCCCCAAACTTCTCAGCCGCTTTCAGGGCATTAATATCCTTATAAGGCAACTCAAAACGATTTCCACTGGATCTTAACATCAGTCTCTTTTCACTCCTTGTAACTGGTTTTTTCAGGTTCACAGGCAAGACCAAGATTTGAAGTTCTCTTGCATTGCTGCCTTATCTTACCCGTTAAAATTGAAGAAACTTCAAAGGAAGTATGAAGAAACTTTAAAGATATAGGGGGGAGGGGTAATCTGGCGGGCCGGAGAGGCGGGATCACCAGAAGATCTGAAAGAGGAATCTCGTAAATAACAACTCTGATCCATATATTTATTAGTTAAAATCAGGTCGAGTGCGAATACCAAATGCCACCCGGTTTTACATCGCGGTTTAATTTTTGATATACAAAACCCTGTAAATTTAACCTGGATTTGAGGTATTTTTAAGAATGCTATCCGATAAAGACTTTGTTGCGAAAGAAGTAACCCTGTTCCGGGTAAAAGGTATCCAGAAATGGGCAGGTATTATCTTATCCGTCCTGATAGCCTTTGCCTTCCCGTTTGGCTATCTGAATTTTGCCAGTACAACCCCAATCAAAGCCTCGCTTTTTTATGACGGGTATGAGGGCGAAGCGTTTACCGCCCTGGTCCTGATCCTTATTTTTACAGTTTTGATCTGGTGGGTCAGCTTAAAACTTTTCCGGGCAATCGTCGGACAACTCCTGGTCGTTGGGCCGGGTGGTATCTCTTACAAAAGAGACAACCGTTATGTAATTATGGCCGGATGGGATGATATTGTAGCCTACGGCTATACCGTCTATGGGTTGCGCAGAATAGAAAGCTTTTATGTGCGAAGGGAAGCCGTTTACAAAGGCAAAGCCGCTAAAACCGGTCAGAGAAAAACCCATCACTTTTTGGTTAAGGACCCCGCTTCCCCTCTTTATCTCTCCGCTGGTGACTATATACCGCTGAGCTTTTTTTCGAGCGCCTGGGAAAGAGACAGGCTCGGAAGCTTAATCCGGCAATATTGCCCGCGTCTTTTTGAACACGATGGTAACGGCAGAGCCATCCTCGGTATTATTCCAAAGTCCGCAGCATCCGAACACTCGGACCAGAAACCGCCTGGACTGGCAGACCTGAAACGCTCCTTCAACCCGGCTGTTACCTTCATGGTGGTCAGCCTGGCGGTGATTAGCGTCCTGCTGGTCTTTTTCGGGTATCTGGTCCAAAGTGGTCGGGAAAGGGTGGTCGAGGGCCAGGTTACTCAAACCGCGATAGCCTACCGCGCGCAAAGGGCTGCTACCATCACCGCTGCGCCCGAAACCAGGCTTAAAAATTATGCCGAGGGCTTGCCGGAAGTGCAGAGTTTCGATAATGGGCAAATCCCCTTCACCAATCAAACCTGGGCCTACAGCCAGCAGTCGGCCTCCAACTTGAAAACTTTCTATGCTCGCGTCTTTAGCGTTAACCCTTTTGACAGCTCCAGAGGCTCCTGGGAATACGGCTTCCTTGTGACCTCATCAAACGGAAACGGCTTTTTGTTTTCTATCAATGTAAACGACATTTACAGTGTCTACCAGACCCAGGGCGGCGGAGGGTCCGCTCCCACCCGGTTGAATACCGGCATCCTGAAACTGATTAACAACAGGGCGGCGGACCTGAATGAGGTGGAGGTCTTCGGTACGGGCGACAAAATTTCTTTTGTGGTTAACCACTCGCTGGTCGCTACCGAACCCCAATCCCCTGATGTCACCTATGAGCTAAAAATGGCTTACTACCCTTCCACTTATGGCTCCAATCCTACCGCCACGCCCCTGGCCTACCGGGATTTCGATATCCGGGGGATCAAGGGCTAAATTGAGCAGATAAAAAAGAACGCTGTTTTTAAGGCAGTGTTCCTTTTGTTAAGGCTCATACTGGGTTGCCACTTCAGGGAGTAGGCATGAGATCCGGCGAGCCATTTTTACCGGATTTAGGCGTGGCGCTCTGGGGAGTATAGGTTGCACCGGTCCGCTGCGCCAGCCAGTTTCGGAGAGTAGTAACCGAGAAATTCTGGCTCTGGCCTTCCAGGTCTTTGATGGCGGCGCTGCCCGGCGTAGCGGGCGGCAGCTTGAAGGCGGCCAGCAATTCATCCAACGAGACGTTATAGCCCGTAACTACATCTTCCAGTTTCATCCAGCCTTTGATTTCAGCCGGGTCTTTGCCGGTTATGTTTACCGGGGTGCCGGAAGGGCTGTAGCGACCGCTGCTAGACCACATTCCGAGGGCTTGCGCTCCCCAGATCACTCCCATAAAAAGTAGCACCACTACCAGGCCGAATGCGTATATATTTAATCCGGGGGCCAGTCGTCTTTTTTCCAGCGTTTTCATCACTCACCTTCCTTACTCTACTCTGCCCTGCTGCCGCTTGCGATGGTTTCTGGCACTTCCACTTTCACGCTACGTGGCAGGGGCAAGGCTGGCAAGCGTACCGCCAGCGCCCCGGTCGGGCAACTCGCCACACAACTCATACAGTTAATACAGGCTTCGCTTGAGACTGTCGTCAGTTTCTTTACTTCGATCCGGGAGGGACAGGCCCGGTTGCAAATAGTACAGCCGGACAGGCAGGTGGCTTGATCCCGG
>DATAKM010000168.1:0-42068 GCA_036261665.1 Chloroflexia bacterium | reverse complement strand
CCGCAACGCCGCCCGCTACGCTCGTGGCAACAACCCGGAGCGCCCTCTGACGCTCGAAATCTTGCTCAGGTGGCGCAAAGGCCTCGAAATACTGGTGGAGGATAACGGCGTAGGCCTGGCTTCTACCCGTTCGAATGGAGGAGGCAGCGGGCAGGGACTGGCGTTGCACACAACAATGCTGGCCGTGATCGGAGGCTCGCTCGTAACTGAAAGCAGCCCCGGGCTCTATACCAGGGTCATTCTAAGCCTGCCGCAGGCTCTTTCCGAAGAACAGGCCCGCTTGCAACCGACCCAGGCGGAAGGGTAGGACTGCCCGGCGGTAACGGCAAGCAAGGGTTCCAAAACTCCGCCATAACCTCCCCAGGCTGTCGGCATGCGATGGGGGTAAAGGTTTTAGATTTATCTACCAATCTCTGTCCGAACCACCATTGAAGAACTACTGTGGATTGTCTTGAAAATGTACGATGACCTGAAGTGGTAGGCCGATCATTCACTTTTAAGCCGGCTGCACCTTGAACACTCCTGTTGGAATAACTTACAACTCGCACAGTCTACCCAGCCCGCACCCTATATGGTTTGTTGGGTTCACACTATCTGGTACGATATAGGCCGAAAACTACCTTCTTGAAACCTCAAAACAATACACAGTTCCACCATTTTTATGGAATTCAGTTTAAATTCAGGGGTAAAAATGCGCCTTTTCATCCAGTTAATCCTTTCCGCTCATTGCTCCTCGATTTTACCTGAGCAAGTCCAGTTAGTGGTAATGTGGATGTAGCCATACGCGCACTCTCGTTAAGTGTTCAGAATAAAGATGGTCGCTACTCACTGGTTGGTACGGAACTGCATAGCCCGCTAGATCAGCAGCTTGCGGTCATCAAGAGTACCAAAAATGAATCTTAGGCTCGCCAGTTTGCCGCCTTTATCAATGGGCCAAAGGGCCGACCGGTAATGAAAAAATACGGATTTGTCTTACCAGGTGAGGTTGTCCAATGAATTGGAGTGCCCTTGGCCTCACGCTACAAGTGACCGCAGTCGCCACTCTCCTGCTTTCCATAGCCGGGCTGATACTGGCATTCATTCTTGTCAGAGTCAATTTTCCGGGCAAAGTATTGGTGGAGGCTTTAATCCAACTGCCTCTAATTTTACCACCAACTGTTACCGGCTATTATTTACTGGTTCTGCTAGGTCGCGGTGGTCCACTGATGGAGTGGTTCAAGTTTGATATTCTGTTCTCCTGGCCCGCCGCAGCGATTGCCTCGGCTGTGGTTGGCTTACCCCTGATGGTGCAAGCCTCAAAAGCCGCCATCTCCAGTGTTGACCCAGTTATTGAAAATGCGGCTCGTACCCTGGGTTCCTCTGAATGGGATATAGTATGGCGAATAACACTACCAGTGGCGCGGCGGGGAATTTTAGCTGGTCTTATCCTCGGTGCCGCACGGGCAATGGGTGATTTTGGGGCAACCCTGATGGTCGCGGGAAATATTCCAGACCGTACTCAAACTCTATCCCTGGCAGTCTATGATGCAGTCCAAAACCGTGACTATGACAGTGCCAATTTGATGGTAGTACTAATGTCTTCTATTGGCTTTGCAAGTTTATGGATTGTACACCGCTTAGAACGACCGCGCTCGAAACTTCATTCCCATCTACCCGAATCCCTTAGAAAGCCGCAACACACCTACCGGGCCATGCCTTCTAACAACGGGGAGAACCAGCAAGTATGAGCCTATTATATCTCAACATCCGAAAGCGGCTGACAACGGTTGATTTACAAGTGCACTTTGAAGCTGATTCAGAAATTGTGGCCCTGTTTGGTCCGTCAGGGGCAGGAAAAACGCAAACTCTAAATGCGATTGCAGGACTAATGAAACCTGATTGGGGTGAAATTAGCCTTGAAGGCGAAATCTTCTTTCGCAACTATCCCTCAACAAAGCCAGTTATGCTACCGGCCCGCAAACGCCGGATTGGCTACGTATTTCAAAATTATGCTCTCTTTCCTCATATGACTGCTCTCCAGAACGTCTTGTATCCTATGCGAAATCAGCCGGACGGTCAGCGGCGTGCCCGTGAGTTGCTTGAGCGGGTTCGCCTGTCACACGTGACTTCTCAATATCCTGCCGAACTCTCCGGTGGGCAACAACAGCGTGTGGCGATTGCCCGGGCTCTGGCGGCCAAGCCAAAAATATTATTGATGGATGAGCCATTCTCGGCACTGGACCTACCGATTCGTAAACAATTGCACACTGATTTGAGAATGCTACAGGAAGAAACTAATCTTCTGATAGTTTATGTAACTCACAATTTGGAGGATGTTTTTGCGATTGGGCACCGGCTTATAATCTTGAACCAGGGGCAAGTTGAGCAAATTGGTACACCGCAAGAAGTTTTCCAACGACCAGCTAACCGACCTGTGTTAGAATTGCTAGGTGTTCCCAATTTATTAAAATTGCAGTTAGTCAAAATAAACTCCGCAGGGCTTGAAGTAGATTGGGACGGCATAAATTTACAAGCTCCAATCCCTACAACTATTAGCGGTATGAGCGAAAGACCTATCAATCAATTGACCGCTTATCTACGCCCCTACGATATTCGTATTAATCGTGATAGTGATCACCTGGAGGGGGTTAATCAATTGCAGGGCCGGGTTATTCGGGCGCAGAATGGTCCGATTTACCAGACATTAAGTATTGCTCTGGCGAATTATCACGAACTGGAAGTATGGATAAATAGGGTTGATAGTGAATTACATTTATCCGATGTAATACCAGGTAAGATTGTGCAAGTTTCTTTTAATAAAGAAGCAATATTTCTAATTTAGAAGTTAAAACTTTCAGGAAAATTCAAAACCAGGCTATTTAGCAGGGTTTACTTGCTCTGAAGTACCAGCTAGCATCGGAACCAAAGTCATTGAAGGAGGTCCGCGCAGCCAGGAGGCCAAAGATAGCGGAGCAAGTTTTAGCGCCAATTGAACAATGGCACAGTTCTAAGGTCACCTGTTCTTGATCAAATGTAAAAAGAGAGGATATTAGTACATAGAAAATGACCGAGCCACCAGCTAAACCGGGTGAAATACCTGTAGATACATCATCCTCCAAAAAACAAGACTGGCTTACACCGGGGGTACGCGGGATTGGATCAGCCAGTTTTCTCGCCGACTTAGGTCACGAAATTCCCACTGCCTTATTACCCAGTTTATTGTCTTCCAGTCTGGGAGCCAGTGCTGCCGCTCTTGGCATATTGGAAGGCATCGCTGATGGAATGGCCGGGTTTGCTCGACTGGCAGGTGGAACTTTAGCGGATGATCCTCAGCGCCGGCGTACTACCGCCATTGGTGGGTATACCAGCACTGCTATCCTCTCAGCTTTAATTGGCGTAACCACAGCCGTGTGGCAGGTAGGGTTACTGCGAATTGCAGCCTGGACCAGTCGGGGTTTGCGTGTCCCGGCTCGCAATGCCCTTCTGGCGGATGTAGTCCCTGCTGAGGCTTATGGTCGGGCTTACGGTTTTGAACGAGCAATGGACAATCTGGGTGCAATTGGGGGACCTCTCGCCGCGCTCGGTCTGGTGGCCCTGGTGGGGGTGCGTTGGGCTATTTTACTTTCGGTCATCCCTGGTCTTCTGGCCGCCCTTGCTATTTTGTATGCTATTCGCCACATTCCCCAGGCTACAAATCGAGAATATACTCCCTTGCGCTTGCAGATTCGACCCGTCTTGCGCGGTCAACTTGGTCAGTTACTAATAGGGGTCGCCCTTTTTGAGATGGGTCACATTGCGGCTACCCTGCTTATTTTGCGAGCGACCCAGTTGCTTACGCCAGATGTCGGGGAAAATGCCGCCACCGGGATAGCACTTGGTCTTTATGTAGCCTACAATGTAGCTGCCACGGTTGCCAGCATACCAGCGGGGCACTTGGGCGACCGGCTTGGTTCGATAGGCGTGTTAACTCTGGGGGTGGCACTCTTTTTCCTGGCCTATTTAAGTTTTGCCGTTGAAACATCAAGCTTATTTATTCTCGCGCCAGCCTTTATCCTGGCAGGCGTGGCAATTGGATGCGTTGAAACCTCTCAACATGCCGCTGTAGCTTCGTTTGCGACGCCGTCAATACGTGGTTCAGCTTTTGGTCTTTTGGCAGCAGTACAGAGCTTTGGTAATATTGTTGCCAGCGCGGTAGCCGGAATACTGTGGACCGCCTTTTCACCCACTGTCGCTTTTAGCTACATTGCCGTATGGAGTATTGTGGCGGTAGTCGTACTTCTATGGTTAGGATTAAAAGGTGATTACTCCGCAGGTGAAAACGCCCGGACTTCCGAGAGCTAACCCATGCTCTGTAATACCCCGGCCAGGTGGTTCAAAGTAGTACTGTAATCTCTATCCAGGTGTAAATGACAATGCGAGCAAGCGAGAGATCTATCACATTCGAACACCTTCTGACAAAGTTTGGAGATAAAGCCAACCTCTCCAACCGGAGGGGCCGTCACTTATTACCCTCCTACCGGGCTAACGCTTGCCAGAATGCTGCTAGCGTTAATTCCTTGACCTCTTTGGGGCTTATGCTGGCTACTAACACTGGCATATCCAGCGGCACTGGCTAGCTGTAGGGTTTGACGGACTACTCTCCTTTGTGCGGGGCTTAATTCATAGTTCAAAACCTGTGCTGCCGTCCGGAAAAGGACGCCTCTCTCTAATCCACGTATCATTAAATGTAACTTGGCGGTCTGTTTCGAAAATCCTGGAATATAAATCTTCGCCATAACTGGTCTGTAACGGTTCGCCTTCCCTTAATTTATAGGTTCTGCTTCCGTCACTTTGCCTTTCAGCTCGCAAGAAAATTTCATTCACTCTTTTTTGTTCATAAAGACCATGAGCAAATTCATATAAATGGGTAACAAAAAAAACCTTGACCTGTTTTTCCAGTAGCGCCTGGATTATCTGCCGGGCTATTTCAGAACCTTCTCTTTCGTTTGTCGCAGCAAAGGACTCGTTAAACAGTACCAGCGAATTGCTTTTCAAGCTGTCTACTATTTCGCTCATTCTGCTCAGTTCCTCATCCAGTTTTCCGCTACTCATGCTGGTATCCTCTTCACGCTTGTAGTGGGTGAAAAGGCCTTCACAGATGTTGGTGCAGAAAGACTTCGCCGGCACAAACATACCGCACTGCATCATCAACTGGCTCAGCCCAATACTGCGCAAAAAGGTCGATTTGCCGCCCTGATTGGCTCCGGTAATAACCACAAGGTTTTTATTATCAGCATTCACACTGTTACCTACCACTCTTTCAGATAGGCTCAAAGCCAGGCACACATCGTAAAGACCGCTAAAAGAATGTCTCCTTTCATTTGAGGCCACCGGTAGAGGAAAGGAGACAACTTCCCCCATTTGCACCAGTTTCTGGTGTAAATTCAAGCAACCTACATAAAAAGCCAGTTCAGTCTTTAGCATGTTGAAAAAACTGAGAATATGGCTTGTGGACTGGGCCAGCGCGTTAGCAACAAGGTTGATACCTCTATCCTGTAAATCCGACAGGGCCCTCAGACCGCTTTCATCTCGTTCACTGATATAGAAGGTATAACCGGGCGGTTTGGGACCTAAGAGTTCCTGCAACCAGTTCTGCTTTTTATCCTGAGATTTACGCAGTACGTAATTGATCCCCTTATTACCTTTTCCCAGTTCGGCGCTGATCAGCACCCCTCCCCGGAACTTTAGTTCCTTCAGATGTTCCTGGACGATGGCGAAATAATTATCGTCGAGTTCTTGCTCCAGCATGCCGAAAAATCTGGTAAAGCCCTGAGACTCAAATTTAGTAGCATGTTCATCGGCTACTTGCCTTAGTTTTTTTAACATGCCAACGAACATCTCTAAGACCTCGATGGAAGTATGTAGTATCACGGAAGGATACTTGATAAAAATACTGAAATAGTTCTTTTTCTCATTTTCAATTGCCTGTACCGCGATAGTGTAAAGCTCCCTCACAACGGATGAGTTTTTGAGGCAGTCCTCAAGAATAGCCTGGCGGTAGCGAATGGCGTCCAACCCGGTCAGGCTGGTCAAAACCGCTTTTTTTGCGACTTCAAATAAAAACTTGTCTCCTAGCGCCATGGCGTTGAAGAGGGTCGTCAGTTCCAGATCCTGGAGCAGAGCCTCCTCATTCCAGGGTAGTTTTCCCTGTAAGTCAAAGTCTTGCTCGGAATACATCAGAAAGGCCTTCATGATTTAATGCGCTCCTTTAAACAGGCGTAGGTCAGCCGGTACTTTTCAGCAATCGTAAGGGCGTAGGAAAGGCCATCTGCCGGTCTTCTTACTACCTTATAGGTTCTGAGAGCCGGGTTACCGGGAACTATTGTACTTACCATGCTTACGGTCTTTTCACTAAAAGTAGACAGTTCATCGATAAAAGTTACACAGACGCACAGTAAATCTAGCTCGATAATTTTTTCCATTACCTTTTGGCTCAGAAAAACAGCGTCTTGCAAAGTAGTTGAGGTGAAGATTTCATTCATGATAATTATGCTGCCCGGGGTAGCCTGGCTCAGAATAGTGTGAATTCTAACCAGGTCCTCCTGGAGCTTGCCGCTAAAATTAGTAATGGTTTCTTCTTTCTCAAAATGGGTAAAAAGCCTGTCGAAGAGGAAAAGTTGCGCCTCCCTGGCCGGAACGAGACAGCCCAGGCTGCTCAAGTAATGCAACTGCCCGAAGGTGCGGGCGAAAGTGGTTTTACCACCCTGGTTCGGACCGGAAACTACGAAAATACGCTCCTGGCCTTTCAGATAGAAATCGTTACACACAATCGGAGACTTCTGGGCAACCAGTTTTGTTGCCAGGGCCAGGTCAAACGTCTCATAAGCATAAACCGTCTTGCTCTCATCTGATATTTTCGGGTAACAGAACTGGAGACCTATTAGTTTGAACCGGCCCAGATACTCCAGATAGGCGATATAAAATTGAATCTCCCGATCAAACAGGCCAGTAGTCTCATCCAGGTAACCGGCATTTTTATCATAGTAGCGGTCAAGACTTTGAAATGTTTCCGAGTATAATTGCGCTATCAGTTCCAGTACACCCGCTTCCACAGGGTTCATATCATACGAAGTGGTAAATTGGACGGTGTAATCTTTTACTTCCCCCTGTTTGAATTTCTGGAAAGTTTGCTCCACCTCGGCGCTATAGTCGGGTTCGCCGGCATATTTACGCACCCGGATGTAGTTGCTCTTGATGAGAATTGAGTATTTCACTGAGGCTAAAGCGGCCTGAAGCTGTTGCGTCTCAGCGAAAAGGGTGGTAAAACCGGCCGAGCCAGTATAGCTTGACAGGTACTGGCGAAAGGCCAGAAACCCTTTAGAGTGTAAGTCCGCTCGGGTTAAATTCTCTGCCAGGCCAGTAACGGCCTGGCAATAAACGCCCACAGCGTCCAGAAACCATCTTTCCTTCTGGTATTTGTAATAGAGTTTGTCGCGGCGCGCCAGGTATTCTCGCATTACCCGCATTTTCTGAGCAAATGACTTTACCTGCTCAAAGAGAGTATCATCTTCAAGCTCCTGCATGGCTTCATGACGGTATTTGATCGCATCCGCACTTTTAAGAGGGAGATAAAAATAAGGTTTTAAATTATATTCCTCCTTACCGGCTGTAATGGCTTCTACAACCTGGTCCAGGTTGAGATCAATAAAAAAGTCGGGAGCTTCAAACTGGTCACTTTCTATAATTAGGTCATCTTCAGGTTTTTCAAATAGGATACTGTGGAAAATCATCCGAAAGGCCTCCTGGGTTATGTTGAAACCTGAAGCCGCAGCATCAGGACATATATATTCGCCTTCCAGGAGTTATCAGCCTGTAAGAGAGGCGGTTACCAGGAGAACTCCATCTCCTCAAAGAGCTGGCCGGCTGCCTGGGCAAAAGAAGTTATTGGGGATCTACCTTTCACCACTAACCTGGCCTGGCTACTCTTCAAACACAAATATCGAGTAACTGGCGTAGAGCGAGAAAAAGCGCCTGGAATGAGGGCCCTTCCGGACTGTTGAAATATAACCGGTAAGGGGTTTTCTCTTTCTGGTCAAGATCGGTTTTATCAAGCCGGTCCAACTCGGCTGCCGGGTTAGTATTAACTTCTGCCCCGTGTGCAACTGTGACATTCAAATAGCATCCCAGGATCGAGTAAAGCAATTCGACCGAGTAGATACTTTTTATGGGATAAGCCTGAATAGGGGTACCGGCATGAAGCTTACTCCTGGCACTTCTTCCCTTATCCGGCTGTTCCTTAAACCTGCCTGCCGCTTGATTAGCGGATTTGAGCTTAGCAGGAGACATTCCAGCATAAAGCAGGAGAACCGCTTCCGGAGAGCAGCTACCGAAACCTGCCTGGCTATCCTTGCCGTCTGTTACATTCTCTAGTTCGAAAAACAAATCTCCCGCCGCATTAGCCACACCCGTGCTTACCTTCACAGCCTCGGTTATGCCGGTTACGTAATCGCTCCCGGCATCCTGCTGGCTTGTCCCCGGAACGACCAGGGCGGCAAAACCCGGTTCGTCCTCCGGCTCATAACTGGTATAGTACCGGGTTAGAGCAGGTTCGATAAGTAACTTATAGTGATGACCAACCAGCCATTCGTGAAGTTTGTCTGGTATCTCGTGTTCAGCATTTTCGGTTGATTTTGCCCCTGACTTATAAGAAAATTCTGGCGTACCTGCCGGGGGACTAATAGCTCGCCCGCCTGGCTTAGTTTCTGTTTGTGGTGCAGGTACCTTAAAGCGGTACAGGCGCAAGAGGCTGTGTGCAGTTTTGTCTGGCACAAATTTAGCCAGCCGCCCGACCAAAGCCTCTAAATCTTGCTCTAAAAGTGGAAGAGAGGCGGGCCGGGAAGTTGAACCCCTGGCAGAGTGGAGATTACTAATATTAAATTTAAACCGAGTGGAAAGAGAGCATGTATCTGCTTTGCCGGCTGCCCAGGAGACCCGCAACTGCAAGCTATTTCTGCCGGTTTTAAAGCTACTGAGCGAGTTAGTTATACCAACCTCGACCAGCCTGTGTAAAGAAAAAGCTTCAACCCGGTAGCCCCAGTCCACCAGAGTCGAACCGGGCGGCAGGGTATCGCTCAGCCAGAGCAGTTGCCGGTCGGTTTGAATAAGGAGCGCGTCCTGGTGTTCTACCTTCCGCCATAAAAAGCCCTCCTTGAAGCCTGGTCGCAATAACCAGCTTACTATGCGCTCCTCAGGTAAGAGGCAGCGGGCCACGTGCTCCTGAAAGCGGTAGGGCAGCCGGAAAAATTCGTTTTCCGCCTCGCTATGGCGGGCAGTTTCATCTTCCTTGAGCAGATCTCCCTGTAAGAAGTTATCCAGTTCTTCATCGGCCAGTTTCCAGTCAGGTCGCGAGAGATTTGAATGAGCGGAGCGGAAGGCCTGCCGGGAATGGGCAATTACTTTGTAAGCTGCTTCGCCGCTTTCCCAGCGCCATTCGTAAAGCTGCCCCCGGCTGCTGCCCTCATTTGACTTATGCTCACGGCTGGTAAGCGCTCCTTCATCATGGGAATTAGTGGTTAAACTCGCCTCTACTTCCATTTGCCAGGAAGGGGATAGATCCGATACTTTGCTTGCACCGCCATAAAGCGGATCGGCGAGAGGAACCGCAACAATAAACTGGCGGTTCATTACCTGTGGTCTGCGCTCACCAATGTCCGGATTAATTACCTCATTGAGCAGCCCGATGGGCCGGGCTTTCACCACAACGTCGGGAAAATCCGGCAGGTCTACCGGGAGTAGGGCAGGCAGCTCCACTCCTCGCCAGGTAAGCGTGCCGGGAATTGTGCCTACTTCAAAGGAGTTATGCTTTTCCAGCCAGACCCGCTCTGCCAGGTAAAGCAGCCCGCGCCTTTCATCCCACTCGTAACGGTTGTAACTGCCGGAGGGATGCCGGATAGTGACGGTTATTACCGGGAAGCCAGGCGGTGCTGCACCGGTTGTAAGAGCGGCAGCCTTACTCTCCGTTAGATCCGGCGTCGCCTTAACCCTTCGAGACCTCTTGTCACTGGTTGTATTGGGATTGTCACCGCCATTTTTCATTCTCGCTCCAGTGTCTCCGTCACCGCTCTTAAGAGATTACTGCGCAGCACTACACCCAGTAGTTGCCCGGCGCTGTTCTCAACCGGCAGAAATTTGACCTTGCGCTGCACCATGAGTTTAACCACCTCTTCCAGCGGCGCATCAGGATCAACTGTTACGAGATCACTTTTCATCAGTTCTTCAGCGGTCCTGGCACTCCCCCGCCTCTCAGACTGGTGGCCCGGGCCTTCGACTGACCCTGTACTGCTACCGCCACCTCCACCGGCCTTAAAGCCGAGACCATGGGCCAGGTAACTTAATACGCCCGCCCTGGAGTGATGGCTCACTCGCTCTACCAGGTCGGCATCGGTGATCACTCCCAGTACCTTCTTTTGATCGTTTACTACCACCAGCCGCCTGAGGGGTGAACTGACCAGTCTTTCCAGCACTGCAGCCGCCGGGGTTTTAGGACCAACGGTGGGCACTTCCGTCACCATTACGTCCCGGGCCACCCATACTTTGCCAGGAGCGGGTGGTTCAGGGTGGGCAGGGCTACCGCTGGCCCGCTGCCGGGCCGGGGTGGCCCTGCTTACGAGCTTCAAAACGTCCAGTCTGCCCAGCATACCAACCAGGTGGCCGGCACCATCCACTACCGGCAGCCGTTTCAGCTTGCGGTCTACCATCAGGCGGGAAGCTTCCCGAACAGGGGTAGTGGTGCGTACTGTGACGGCAGGAGCAGTCATGACGTCGGAGGCCGTTTTGGCATTGTGGTGCAGTTCTGCCATCAGTTGCTCCAGGCTGGTCCGGTCGAGGGTTTCCAGTACTCTCAGCCGGTGAGGTACATCCCCCCTCGTCAGTAAATCCCCGTCAGTGATAATACCCACCAACTTTTGCTCGCTATTAACTACCGGCAAGGCTTTGAAATAATCCTGGTCCAGTAAGAGGCGTACTACTTCGGTCAGAGACGTATCCGGCCTCACACTGACCACCGAGCGAGTCATGACCTGTTCGACAGTTGCTTTACCCGGTACTTCTTTCAGGGGAGGACGGTAGCTGTACTTCCAGATGTCCACGTCCTGGGCCATGATCAGACCTTCCTCCACCATCTCTTCAAGCCGGGGCCTGATTTTCTCCAGTTGGGCGGGATGGTCAACCACCTCTACGATGAGAGGGAGTTGAGGCATGACATCCACCAGATTAGCGTTATGGATCAAGCCGTGCCCGCCAAAGCCACTGATGGCCCGGCTCACGGTCGCTCCGGCACAGCCCTCTTTTTTTAACATCTCCAGGAGGGCTTCGTGAAGGGGGCGTCCCCTGTAACGGGCGCTCTCATCAATGAATATTCTTAAGAGCCTGGCGTTGGTCGAGCCGGAAGCCTGTATCGCCTCTGCGTGCGCCCCGGCGGCAGGCGCCCCTTCACTTCCACCGTTAGCTGAAGTGGGCCGAGATGCAGGTAAATCAGGATTCAAGGGTTGCATAATCTAGGGTGCCTCCTTCCGGTTTCTAAGACCGCTTTGTCTCTCTCTGTTTTTTAGTGACTATTACTTATTGCTAAAGCTTAGCAGACCTGATTTCAAGTTAATCGCGGTCCAGTTCGCTACGTTCCTCCGCCGGCAGAGTGCCAGTACTGGAGTTACCGCTCAGTTCCGCCCGTTCCAGGCTTTCTTCTTCGCGCCAGCTTTGCAGCTCCGCTTCCCTGGAGGTGCGCGCCAGGCTGCCGAAAGCGATCAGCCGCGCCCCCTCATAGCCCAGCCAGACGAAAATCATTCCGCCAAGTAGACTGGCGGCTGAATAGAGCAGCCCTACCAGCCAGAAATCCTGGCGGTAAAGGGTGAGGGCTTCGTTGGTAAAGCTGGAAAAAGTAGTGTAAGCGCCTACAAAGCCCGTGGCGAAAAAGAGGCGCCATTCCGCTCTCACCAGGTAGCGCTCGGTAATCAGGGTTAAAAACAAACCCAGGATAAAACTGCCGCTTAGATTAATTAAAAAAGTGCCAACCGGAAAACCACCCGTGCCAATCTTGAAAAGGCCACCCAGCCAGTAGCGCACAAGAGCTCCCAGGGCGCCTCCTCCGCCCACAATCAGGTATTTATGCATCAGTTCCTTCTACAATCCTGCCTTCCTTACAATTCTGCCATAATAGTCACCCCCTGAGTTTGAAGTCTGTCTCAGTTCAAGAGGAACCGTTTCGTTAACTGAAGTGTTAATTCAAGTTGCTACCCATTCTCAAAATGGTGGCCAGGTCGGACTGAATGCCTGGCAAGAGCGGCAGGCTGAAAAGCTTGCGCACCGTTACTTCTACCGGGTAGTCCGTCCGGCTTGGTTTGAAAAGGCCGTCCTCCCAGACCAGATAACTGCCGGAAGGTTTGCCGTCGCGCGGTTGTCCCAGGCTGCCCGGGTTAAGCACCCATTTATCCGCCACCCGTCTCAGCATAGGAAAGTGAGAGTGGCCCAGGATGATAATATCGGCGGCTATATTTTTTACCAGCCCTGCCAGTGCCTCATCCGCTATATCCGGCATGATATAGCCATAAAGCGGGTCCTGGGGCGAGGCGTGAAAGAGACTGACCTGCTGGCCCTCCCACTTGAAGGTTTGGTGTAAGGGCATTGAGCGCAAAAAATCCATTTCACTATCCCCGATAACAGTCCAGGTCCACTCCCGGGTGGCTACCGAAAGGGCTTTATTGGCGGGGTTACAGCGGCAATCGGCGTGATAGCCTACCGCGTGGTCGTGATTACCCCGAACAAAGCGACAGCAATGCTCTTTGATAAACCTGATTGCTTCAGTAGGGTCAGGCCCATAATCAACGCAATCTCCGATAAACCAGAGTTCGTCACACTCCCGGTCCAGACTTTGCAAAGCTTCCAGGTTGGCGTGCAGGTCTGAGAAAATTACTACCTTCATAATCCACCTTTACTCCATGTAACGCTCGACACATATAGTCCCCACTCCTATAGCTTACCTGCTTCAGAGGAATCGCCTGCTCTCAAGGAAAATTCTAAACAAGATTGCCAAGAGCTACTCCTGCTAAGGCTGCGATCACCCCCACAAGGTAGCTGCCAAGGAGATTGCTCATCCAGGCGCGAGCAATGCGTCCTTCCCGGAGCAGGGTTAAAGTCTCATAGGTGTAGGTTGAGAAGGTTGTATAGCCGCCGCAAAAACCGACCGCTATGAGCGCCCGGTAAGCCGGGTCAGGCAGGATTGAACGGGTTGCCAGGGTCAGAAACAGACCCAGTAAGAAACTGCCGCTTAGATTAATAAAAAAAGTGCCGTAAGGAAAAGCCGTCCCGAACCTCCGGGCGAACCAGTTTGAACAGATAAAGCGCGCGTTGGCTCCTAGAAAGCCTCCCGCCGCCACTAACACTACCTCCCACATTTCCAGCCAACACTCCTTATTCCCTTTTACCAGTAATTAGTCACTTAATTTCTAAAAATATTATGCCTTGCGGCCGGCCAGGTCCTGTTTGTAACGCTTGCTGGCCTCTTCAATCACCTGCCAGGCTCGTTCCCGGTCTTGCCAGCCTACCAGCTCGGTCCATTTATCTTCGAGGGCTTTGTAGGTAGCAAAGAAATTCTCGATCTCTCTCAGCCAGTGCGGTCCCAGATCTTCCAGCTTCATAATATGGCTGTAGCGCGGGTCGCCGCTGGGAACCGCCAGGATTTTCTCATCCTGGCCGTGCTCGTCACTCATATCCAGCATGCCCACCGGGCGGGCTTTTACCAGGCAGCCTGGAAAAGTCGGTTCTTCTACGATTATGAGCACATCCAGCGGGTCGCCATCCAGGCCGAGGGTTTCGGGTATAAAACCGTAATCGGTGGGATAATGAACGGAAGAGTAGAGCACCCGGTCCAGGCGAAAGAGCTTGCGTTCTTTGTCATATTCATACTTATTGCGAGAGCCCTGCGGGATTTCCACAATTACCTCTATCGTATCAGGTTTATCTTTTTCCATACCGGATGCCTTTCTTTTAACTTAAATAAAAATTTGGATTTTTTTCACTTCTAATCTTTTAACCGGCTAGAGTGTTCTGGCTTTCTTTTCTTACAATCTACCTGAGCTTTTCTAAATAGGTGTTCCCCCAGCCAGGTTCCTCTAGCCCAGGCCTTCCATCCCGGAGGCTTTCCAGAGCGAGCGATAAATGGCGTAGGCTTCCGGGCCAAGTTTTTGCTGGCCCAGGTGGTGGTCGAAATTGGATTTTTCAATTACCTGTCCTAACTCATTTTGGATTTCAGCCCACTTTTCAGCTTCAACCTTTAAAACTAACTGGCGAGTGGTTGTATTCATCCGCTCCTCCGCCCAGGCCAAATGAGGTAAGCAGATACCTTTGGAAGCGGTATAAGCCTCCCGAAAACCCTCTTCCTTGAGCCCATGCACAAATTCCTCGACCAACCGCTGCCCGTTGGCATCTTCCAGTTCGCAGGCCGGGCAGCGCGCCAGTTTCAATTCCTCGCGCTTTTCGATGCCGGGCGCTCCCAGTTCGTGATTATTCTGGCCGCTGCCGCCCGTTTTCTCGGTCACGCCCCCGCTAAAGAAAGACCACAGCCCGCTTCTCACGGGAGATAGAGTGGTAGCCAGATTTCCCTCGGCCAGCTTACTGAGAAAGACTCTGGCTACATCCTGGTAGATGATAGCGGTGCCCAGGGCATCCTTATGGCTGTGCCACTGCCAGCTATGCCGGTTGCAAAAGCCGCCCGAAGCCCTGAGCCGCTCCCTTTGCTCGGGGTCGTTGACATTCTCATAAGAGAGACTGCCCATATAGCGTGCCACGCTCTCTCGCGTTAGCTGGCAGAGAGGACAGGCCGCCTTTTCCGGTTGCCCGGCTGCCAGCTCAAAACGTTCTTTTATTTCGTAATAAGTTTGATTCTGCCCCACCATGCTCCTAGCTCCTTCCAGGATAAGGATTTATAGATCCCTTTATTTCTGCCTTTTATTTTTCTAATTGGCTATTTCGGCCCGCTATTCCCACCGCCGGAGAGTGCTAGTTCAACCACCAGGTAGGTTACAGCCGTCAGTACCAATCCTCCGCCGACGAGCTGGAGTAGATCAGTCTCGGGTATAAAGATAGCCTGGATGAGGGTGAGCAGTGCCAGCACAACCAGTGCGAGAATAACCAGAATGATGAGTCTGGGAACGGCAAGAGGCGGCATAATTATACTCTCTCTTCTTTTCAATTCTCTTGAAACTGATCTAGGTTATTCCAGATTTACTGTCCCGCTGTCACCTGCCGCCATAAATCAGACTCATGCTCGATTGGCAACAGATACATAGCCAACAAAAAAGCTTCTACCAGTTATTTGCCTTCGGTTCGCAGCGCAAACCACGGCAATGTACCGGTAGAAGCTATCAGCCCGGAGTAGTTCTCCCTTTAAGCATTCCAGGCGGTTTGAAAGAGAAGATTTCAGCGATTCTCTTCCCTAGCGAGCCTCATCGCTAGTTATGCAATTTTTGTAACGATCTCAAGCATAAATTACACCACCCGCCCGCTTAAAGCAAGCCTAAATCGCGCTTCACCGCCTTAAAACCGGTTGAATTTCACGATAACCACCGATATGTTATCCGGTCCTCCCTTTGCATTGGCTGTATCTATGAGGTATCGGGCAGCCTTATGCGGCGCCAGTTTCTCCAGAGCTTGCCGGATAGCTTCCGGCTCCACCACACTATGAAGACCATCCGAGCAAAGGAGTAGTACATCCCCGGCCAGGAGAGCAATCTGGCGAAAGTCCGCTTCGACTTCCGGCCGAAACCCCACCGCCCGGGTGATAACATTTTTGAAAGGAGCCCTGAAGGCTTCTTCCGCCGTCAGCACTCCCAGCCGCACTTCCTCCGCAATCAGCGAATGATCCTCGGTCAACTGGCTTAACTGCCCCTTTCGCAGAAGATAAGCACGGCTATCTCCCACATTACCCAGGTAGAGTTGCTCCTCGCACATTAGGGCAGCTACAAGAGTTGTCCCCATCCGCGGGTGTTTTGCTTCCCGGTGGTCGGGATTTGCCGCCGGGTTTGATGGGGCCGCCCTATTCGAAGCTAAGGCAGGCTCTCTGGAAAACCTTTCACTTTCATCAGTACCGGCCAAAGGCCGGGATAGCTCTTCAACCACGGCAGGCTGCTCCGTACCGGCGGCATAAACCGCAGCATTGGCGGCTATAATGGATTGCCGGAGTGCTGAGATGGGATCTAGTGTTAAGCTATAAAGTGTTTGAAAGAGGGTCTCGATAGCCATCTGGCTAGCAACTTCCCCTCTGACATGGCCTCCCATACCGTCAGCTACTGCGTACAACCTCCCTCGTTTTGCCAGGTGAACATTCTCGCCTATCAAATGTGCCAGGATATGAGGATCACCCACGGCATCTTCATTTTGACGCCGTACTCGTCCCACGGCAGTCAGACTGGCTTCTTCTATTTCGGCTTTTCCAAAAAATCTGGCCATTTCCATGCCAGACCTCCTTTCCATTACCGGCGGCTCCTTAATTCTCATTTTGGGGCAATAGGTCCTCACACTCTGTTTCTTAAAGAATACTCGACCTCTCCGGCTAAGAGTTAGAACTACTAATGCTTCTTCAGTTCTGCCAGGGCTCGCCGCGCAAACTCCTTTTCGGTCTCAAAAGTCAAAAGCTCAACCACTTCCTCGAAGGGCACCCAGATCGCCTCGAAGATCTGCTTATCATCCGGAGCCTGGTTTCGCCGCCTCCGTAGCACTACCGATTCCTGGCGCGCCTCCTTTCTGGCCAGGCGTAATAAAAAGCAATGCTCTTCGCGCTCAACTCTCTGGCCTTTTCGAGTGAAAATATTGAATTGAATGCCCAGGTCGGCTGCCAGGAGCAAATCGTTATAACCGGTCTCTTCTATGACTTCTCGTAAAGCGGTATCTTCGAAGTTTTCACCCGCTTCCACGTGACCCTTAGGTATCTGCCATTCACTGGTTTCGCGTCTTTTGAGCAGCAAAAACTGGTTGTGGTCGAAAATCAGCCCTCCGCTGGATACATAGCTCAAGTGCGCGGCAGGCTTAATAAGCTTGAATTCTGCGGACTGCAATTCTGGGTTGGCCTGTTCCTCATTCGAATGGGAAGATCGTTGCATATCAGGGCTACTCCTTTCACTTATTCAGGTGCCACGAGTGGATGGCTGAACTGTTCCTGTTTCCTCTGAGTTTTCCGGTCTGAAACTAACCTCATTTACGCCTAGACCACTACCATTACAGTACACCCGGCGTGGCGGGTTACTTTGTCGGTGGTGGTACCCATAAAGCGACCCCAGGTGCCGCCGTGGCCACTCCGCCCCATTACCAGTAAGTCGAAGCGCCCGTCTTCGGAGTATTTAAGAATGGTTTTGGCCGGCTGGCCTGCCAGTACTTGCGGCCGGATCGTTACCCCGGCCACCGCCGCCTGTTCGGCCGCTCGCAACAGGAGTTTTTCAAAATAATGGTTGGTGCGTTCTTTCTCCTCGTCCATTTCCCCGACAGTGGCAGCATAATGGGGCAACTGTTCCTCCACCGAAATTACGCACAGCTCGGTACCTTGCTCGTGGGCCAATTTAATGGCCGTTTCTAAGGCTCGTTCTGCCCCGGCAGAACCGTCATAGGCTACCAGAATTTTCTTGAACAACATCTCTTTCCTCCTTCGCCAACTCTAAGCAGGCTTAATTTTCAGAACTTTCTTCCGTACTGCGGTAAGCTTGTTGAGGGTAGCTGGCGCTTTCACCGGCCTTATACCCATTATGATGAAAAACAGCCGGTACTGCCTGCCCTTGTTGAGATTGGATTGAGCTAATATCAAGAGCGGGGGCTATCTTCCCGGCCTCCGGCTCATCCTCTGTTCCTTTTTCTGAAAGCTGAGGTTTACCGGGTAAGAAAAAGGTCTGGGCAATTAAGGTGGGAACAATAGCGCTCAGGATTACAACTGTCACAAGCACCGTATACTGGTCTTGAGTGATGATATTGTTGGTTAAGCCGTAGAGGGCTGAAATAGTACCGAAAGTGAGACCGGTAGCCATCAAAAGGGTGGTATATTTGCCCTCGCGCGGTTCGAAACGAAACAGGCGGGTAAGAGGGTAGACTCCCAGTCCTTTAGTCAGTAGTTTTAAGCCTAACAGCACCAGGATTAACCATAAACCGGTGATGACCGCCGCCAGTTTTACATACAAACCCGCCTTGATGAAGTAAAAAGGAGTGAGCATGGTGAAGGCAATACTGCGCATGCGTTCCACCAGCACCTTGTCCTGCAAAAAGACCCCGGCTACCACCAGCCCGACCAGGTAGGCCGGCAACACTGCCTCACTCTTGGCGGTAGTAGCCAGACCACCCAGGAAAAAGAGGACCAGGAAGATAAACTTAACCTCTGGTTCACTCACCCGGTTGCCCATATTAAGAATGACCCAACGAGTCCAGCGCGGCATAAAATAGAGGACCAGAGCCGCCACCACTACAAAAACAAGCATCCAGAGGTTAAAGTCCGCGAAAAGCACTCCCAGGGCCAGGACCGTACCGAAGTCGGTGACAAAGCAGGCCGCCAGGATAGTCTTACCCAGTTCAGTTTTGTTCATGCCGGTTTCAATCATCACGGCGTAGACGACCGCAACCGAAGTAGTAGAAAGAGCAATTCCGCAGATCTCAGCCGCATGTAAGTCCCAGCCTGCTACCCACAGGGCGAAAGCGAAAGCACCTAAAAAAGGGATTAAAAAAGAAATAATGCCAATGACAAGGCTTTCCTTGAGGTGGGCGCGCAGGGATTTAGGATCAATTTCGGCCCCGGCAAGGAAGGTGAGTAACCCGCTGCCAAACGAGGCCAGAAAGTCAATCCAGGGCGTGCTGGTCAGGCCGAAAAAGTTACCTGCAATAATACCGATAAAAATCTCGACCAGGGAAACGGATACTGCAATCCGAATAGAAATCACGCTGGCGAGTAACGCCAGCCCCATCCAGGCGGCCGCGATAAACCAGATATTGTCCATCTTTTTTCCTCCTTATCTTACTTCAATAGGTCTGACGGGTTATACAGCCGATGTTCAGTCAGTCAGGCAGTCTTTTCCTTATACCGGTCCTCCCGATAAAGCGGGTTCTCTGGCCTTAGCCTAATTGCAGTATAGGAAACTGAGGCTTGCCGGTGTTTTTAGATTCTGTATCCGGATGCAATTGTCTCCATTTGCACAACCAGTTGGGTTAGCCGCCGAACCGGAGGGTCCAGGAGTGCTCCCAGATGGGGGTTAACGCTGCCATAGCCTTTCAAACGAGCCGACTCTATCTCGATCAGGCTTTCCCAGAGTACGTTCAATTCCCCTCTGTAAAGATCGAGCCGGTTCTCGCTGATTGGTTGCAAATGGAAAAGATCGGCCAGCTCTTTAAGTTGGCTGCGACCCTCGCCGGCCAGCTCCAGTAAACGTGCCTGTTCCGGTTCCCCCTGGAGCGAATTGTAGAAGCGGTAAAGGCGGCCCTTTTCTTCCGGCAGGTCTTGCTCCCGTTCAATTCGGCCCAGCAGTTTTTCCAGGCGGCGTAAGGTTATTTCGACCGAACGCTTCTGGTTACGGTTGAGAAGCAACTCATTATCATCCGGCATCCCTTTGTCCTTTCTTTTCTGTCTACTCTTTTGCTTCTACCGGCCGTTTTAACCTGCCCGGTGCGCTTGGCCCGGCCTCTCTAGCAGCTTTATAGTTCGCTAAGCCCGGCGCCTCTGGAAGCTGCGCGCTACCAGTAGCAGCACCGGCACCGCCGCTAACTGGATTGTCACCGAGAAAATAACCAGCCCCGGGAGCCAGGTATCGTACAGAAAGCCCATGAGAGCGCTACCAAGAAACCAGAAGACTCCATAAGCGGTATCGAAGACGCCGTAGGCGCTGGCACGCCGTTCGGGCGCAATCAGGCTGGCAAGAGCGGCTCTAAGGGTAGAATCCTGGATACCCATACCCACGCCCCAGATGGCTACACCTAGCAGGGCCAGCGTCGAATCCCCTAAGAAAACCAGCGGAGAAGCAAAGACGGTGATACAGGCGGCACCCACCAGTACCCCAAAGCCCAACCGGTCGTAGAGTCGCCCGCTAATCAGGGCTGTCAGGGCATCTACAGCCATGGCTACCGCAAAAAAAACTGGGATTAAGACGGGGCTTACTGTCCCGGTTTTCTCAAAGTGGAAAGCGAAAAGGGGATAATCCACATAACCGGCCGCAATCAGGGCCGCAGCCAGCAGGTAAAGCCAAAAGGGGCGGCTTAACTGCCGATCCTGAGACTTCGCAGCAAGCGTTTCAAAATCTTGCGGCCGGGGGTAGAAAAAGCGATTGAAGCCAAGCGTAACAAGTGCCAGGAGGGCGGGTAATAGCAGAACAGCATAGCCCGGCCGGTAATCACCGGAAGATAAGAGCACTACTGCCGCTATCAGCAGCGGCCCGATGGTTGCTCCAACCTGATCGAGAGCTTCGTGAATACCAAATCCCCAGCCCTGACCAATCCGGGAGGAGGCGTGGGCCAGCATGGCATCTCGGGTAGGTACTCTGATCGCGCGACCGGCCCGTTCAGCAATCATCAAAAGTGCTGCTACCGGCCAGTTTCCGGCCAGGGCCAGAAGCGGTACCGCCAGCAGATTAATCGCATAGCCTACGAAAGTAATCGGCCAGTATAACCCGGTTCGATCCCCCAGCGTACCGGATACCATTCGCAGTCCATAGCCAACCAGTTCACCAAATCCGACCACAATACCTACTATGGTAGCATTTGCGCCCAGCACAGCCAGGAAGGAGCCGTTGATGCTGCGGGCTCCTTCATAAGTCATGTCGGCGAAGAGGCTTACTACACCGAAAAGAATGACAAATTTCAGAGCCGCCTTTGTGCTTAACCCTGCCGTTTTCGAGCGGGTAGGTTCCGGCTTTGCCGGCTCTAAAGTTTCTCCCAACTGGCCGCCGTTTCGCTCAAAATGATTACGGCTGGTATCAAGCTCCACCAGCTGTTCGTCTTTTTCTTCACGCGGGTCTTGAGTACTCATTTCGTTTCTTACTCCCTCGGTTTTTAAACAAAAAGCTCCTACCTGCTTAACTCCCGGCTTTTGCCGGGAGTCTGGTAGAAGCTATTAGCCTTTCCGGCTGTCTAAAAGCGGTGTTCGTTAAGAAAGGCGGTAGGCGAGCTTCATCGCCATTGAAATGGTTTAAATCAGACTGCTCTTTTTGGATTATTCGAGCGGAAAGCTCCCATTCCGGCATAGCCGGCGTTATCACCCAGTTCGCGTTCTATCTGCAACAGGCGGTTGTACTTGGCGACCCGCTCCCCCCTGGCCGGTGAACCGGTTTTTAGCTGCCCACAATTTGTAGCCACTGCCAGGTCGGCAATGATGCTATCAGGCGTTTCTCCGCTTCGATGTGACACCATCGCCGTCCAACCCGCCTCGGTGGCCTGGGCCACGGCTTCAAGCGTCTCGCTGACGGTTCCAATCTGGTTGAGTTTGATTAAGACGCCGTTCGCTACCTCCTGCTCTATCCCCTGGCGAATAATAGCCGGATTGGTAACGAAGATATCGTCACCGACCAGTTGCACGCGTCGGCCCACCCGCTTATTAAGCAGGCTCCAGCCTTCCCAGTCCTGCTCCGCCAGGCCATCTTCCAGAGAGATGATCGGGTAGCGAGTGAGCCAGTCTTCCCAGAAAGCCACCATCTCGGCATTGGTGAGTTCGCGCCCTTCTTTTGCCAGCACATAACGGCCCCTCTTTTCATCGTAAAACTCACTGGCGGCCGGGTCCAGAGCCAGCCAGACCTGCTCACCCGGCTTGTAGCCCGCCTTGTCAACCGCCGCCAGGATCACCTCAACCGCCTCCTGGTTTGAGCCGAGCGAAGGAGCAAACCCGCCTTCATCTCCGATGGTAGTGCTGTAACCCTTGCTCTCAAGGACTTTGTGCAGAGCATGATAAATCTCGGCGGCCCAGCGCAGGCCTTCCCTGAAAGTAGGCGCACCCGCCGGGACTACCATAAACTCCTGGAAGTCTGTAGAACCTGCCGCATGCCGGCCCCCATTCAAGATATTAAAACAAGGGACAGGTAGAGTGTGGGAAATCGGGCTGCCCAGGTAGCGGTAGAGCGGTAACCCGCAACTGTAAGCGGCCGCTCTGGCTACAGCCATCGATACTCCCAGAATAGCATTTGCTCCCAGCCGGGCTTTGTTGGGCGTGCCGTCCAGCTTTACGAGCATCTGGTCCAGGCCAAACTGGTCAGTAGCTACCAGTCCCTTCACCTGGGGAGCAATTACCTCCGCCACGTTTTGAACGGCTTTCAAGACTCCTTTACCCCCATAGCGGCTGGAGTCGCCGTCCCTGAGCTCGACCGCTTCCCGGCTGCCGGTAGATGCGCCTGAAGGGACGCCTGCCGTGGCGACCGTACCATCGCTCAGACCTGCTTCTACCTGTAGGGTCGGGTTACCGCGCGAGTCGAGGATTTCGTCAGCACTCAGGTAGCTGATTGTCACGCTCGGTCTTGTAATAGTTGCATAGCTGCTCATACTCTGTTTGCTCCTTTCACACCTTCTTGCTTTGTTAAGCGGCTAAGTGCCGGTGAGCATGGGATAACCACTGCCTCAAGCGCTGCCAGGCTGAAAGCCTCGGCACCGGCCTGGTTTTATCCTCCAGCTCCGGCTGGTTTGTCTGGTTAACAATAAACTGCTTCAGGGTACTGAGGTACTGCCGGGTAGACCAGTTCCACTCCTGCCAGCTATTTTCGGCCTGGCGCAAGGCCTGCACTTCCTCTTCCAAAAGCTGTCCTTCCAGCTTGAGCCTGGCTAACTGGCCCTCCATTACCAGGGTACTGCTCCGGGCTGTAAGATAGTGATCGAGGGCTTTTAGCTCTATTGTGGTATCTACTGGAGCTGTCTCTTGAGAGTGAGGCAGGGATGGCTGATTATTCCCCTGGTCTGAGGCGGATGAAAGGCGGCTTACCCCTTCAGCCCTGATAAAATCTAAAATCCGGGCAGGCAGCCGAGCATCTTCATTTTCACTCTCGGCTTCCAGGATAAACAAACCTCTTTCAATAAGCAGATTGCTTAAAATGATCTTTCCCTCCGAAATGGAAGATTCCGATTGATCTTGGGAGGGAGTATCTTCGAGGCCATAGCCCAGGTCATTGGCCCGCTGGTAAAGTTCATCTATTACCGCCAGAGTGTACTGGCAGGAACCATCAGTTAATACTTTTAACCTGGGGAGGACTTCAAATTGAAGCGAGGTAGGCTTCTCGGTTTCTTCCGATAAGTGCCGGCCAGCAGTAGGAGAGGAGAGGGCAGGGTCATCAGGAGGCGGTGTATTTAACTCATCTTCGAGTAAGGTAGCTGCTTTTCCCCGGTCTCTTAATTCCTGTAATTGCTTTTCCAGCTGGTAGCGTTCTTTTTGAAGATAGCTTATAGTGGTAAGAGCCATACCGCGTGCCGCTTTGAGGCCGCTCCGGTTAAATTGGAGGGTCTGATTGTTTTGTACCAGCCGGAAAGTCATAAATTTATGTGTGGCATAGCGGGTATCAGCCTGAATTGCTACTCGTTCCCATTCCTCAGCTATGGTTTGAGTGGTTTTTTTCACGCTCTCCTGATCTTCACCGGATTTACTTTTTTGTATAAAACTCTGCCAGATTAATCCGGCCTCTTCAAAAGCCAGACCATTGGCGAGGATAATATGTAGCGCTTCGGGCTTCTCCCAGCCATTCGCCTCGGCCAGCCTTTCAAGGCGGTATTCCTGCGCGGCCGATACACTTATGCTAACAACTTTTAACGCTTTACCTGCCAGTAAGCGGGCGGCTTCTTCGTAAATCTCTATCATGATAGTTCCAGCCTCTCTTCTCTTATTTGCCATCTACCCGGCCTTTTACCTATCAACCGATCTCAATCAAGTTGACCGGTCAGGCTTCTTCAGAACGACACCCTGGCTATAAGCCTTCCTTTATACAGACAGGAGTGGGCAAGTATGAAAACCTGATTCTGATAGGCAATAAAATAGGCTTCTACCAGGAGTCGTAATCAAACAACTCAAGTAGAAGCCATCAGCCTTTTCCTCTAGAACGATTCCTTTAGATTCTAGACGGAGATAGGTGGTTAAGAAGAGCAGGAATTATATTATCTGAACTCTTCCACAGCGAGCCTCATCGCTGGATACCTTGTATTAAATTTTCACATTAACATTATACCACCGTCTCTACTCAAGTCAATGCTGAGCAATTTACCCTTTGTTGTTCAAGCCCCAGAAAGCATTCTTTACCGGTTCAGCCCGGGTTTTGAATGTAGAATTAAGCCACCGTTTTTTACTCCTCTTTTGGCATCGTCATGTACCTGAAAAAAGGATTAAATCTTTGCGGCACCTACCTGCTTTCTCGATAGGTATATTTAGAAGATCCACTTCATTTAGAACCTGACTTAAGGCCTGAATGGCGTGTCTTTCTTCCTGGGTTAAATCGTCAAAATCACTAATAGCCGGATTTTTGTAGCGCTCAATCAAAGGTTTAGCCGCAACCAATAACCCTACAACTTCTTCCTCTTTCATAACTCTAACCTTCTCTTTTCCCTGCACCCGTAACTTACAGGCGAACAGGCTTAATCTGTTAAGGGGAAGTTACTATAACAAAAGAACCCGGCGGTCTGAGTAAACGAGCCGAATTGCTAAAGTTCACCGGTAACTGGCAATTCGCCCGGTAACGATCTATAAAATAAAGGCTACCGTTTTGTTTGTTACGAGCTAATTTTTAGTTAGTTTATGTTAGCATACTGCTTTAACCCGTAAATCCTTCAAAAGTAGTAGCCATTTGGGTAATTTTTATCAAACACAGGTAGCAATCAGTAAATCTTGTTAAAGATTATCTTCAACCGAGAAACCCTGAAAGAACGAAGGCCAGGGCTTGAAAGGGCACAATTAGCAAGAGAGGATGGGCCTATCGGATGCGGCGGCTAGCCAATACGTCAGGAGTATTTATCCTTTTGTAATTACTTAAATTTCCCTGGCGACTCTTGCTGTTCCACTATAGATGGAAAATCATATATTCCTATGCTCCCGCTTACAGGCAATAATCTCTCCGGTTAAGAAGCGGGGAAAGCTCCTGATAATAAAAAAAAACCAGCTTTTGTATAGCTGGTTTTGTGGTCACGTGAGTAGAGGAAGATTAGTGGGGAGAACTAACCATTAGAAGAAGATATTTGCAGATGGCTCTCTATTTTTCTTGAGGTCGCCCGGGTTTGTTTACTAAGCGGGTGTTCAAACAGCTTCAGTATCCAGCACCAAAATACCGGCCTCGTTCACAGTTAGAAGAACCCGCTTAATATGCTGGTAATGGTTGAGCCGTTCCGTAATATAGCTCGCTGCTTCTTGCATACGAAGCCAGCTGGCCTCATCGGGCGCTTCAGTAAAGACGGTAGCAAGTTGAATTTCGCAAGTCAGCACGGTTAAAGGCTGGGCCAGGTCGTGGGCAATAGTTTGAGCCAGGGCCCGGACCGCTGCTAAAGTTGTCTGATAGTTACGGGGCACCTGTTTTTGAGTAGGCTTAATTGACATCGGTTTTATCCCCCTGTCCTGGAAGCTTAATATCCTTTTGCCTGGTGGGACGAAACTGACAAAGCAGACTTTGTAACAGCAATAGCAGCGGAATGTGCCCTTACCTCGTTGTAAAAACACATTCCTGGCTGGTCAGCACAATAGCGTGTTGTAAAGGGAACAGAATTAAACAATGTTAGCTATGAGTGAGGACATTTATGTGTAGTCGCTCTCTACACCTTGATCCAGCTAAGCATACTTTTATCTAAATTCAATGAATATATGTAAAAATTAATTTTATTCCTGACCTGACATTTTTAAACAAATTGTAGCTGAAGCGACTGTTGCCCTAGTTTGAGAAGTTACTAAACTGGTGGTAACGGAAGAGCCAGGGTCTCGGTTTAGAACTTCTTTTGATACAAAGGAAACTAGCTCGTAAAGACTGCTGACCGACCTCCAAAGCTAGCAGCTATAATGCTGCTTGTAAAAGCATTATCGGTACTAATTTCTCACATCATCACCCCTACTGTTCTTTTCACACTGTGAACCACCTGGTTGCAGGGGAATCTCCTGTAACTAAATATATATAGAAGTCTGGCTGTAGCGAGAACACTCAAGGCATGCTGAGCGTAGAGAACAATTCACTTTAGGCCAGGGATATAATAAGCAACTTATGATAAGTATTCGACCCGAGGAGGGCTAGATGGCGTTGCAGCAGGCCTGCGCTCGCCAAAAAAAAGCCGGAGTTTTGGTAGAGCTATCAAAGCAGTACGGGCATAGAAGAAACCAGTTCGCGGGGTATAAATCACTTCTTTTGTAAGTATAAGAAAGTCCCGGTATCGTGGGGTGGCGAAAACGATTTGTAATGTTAATGTTTGATATATGCTACAGACTTGAACATTTCAGGTTATTTGTACTGGTTAGCTGAAGTTTACCAGCCAAAAACCAGGTTTAGAAATTTTGCAAGACTAACTGTTTAGCTTTGGCTTCGCCAACAGCTGGCCGCAGGAATAACTGTTTCGATTAATGTAGTGGGCGGACTGCATCATTCCTACCAAAGAGTGGTCTGAGCCTCTTTTTTCGCTTGGATGAGTTAAATACAAACCTGGTTTTCTCGGTCCGCTGGTGGCAGCGTGACTAGAGCGTCGTCCAACTGAATACAACCGATGCTCTAATCACCGTTGAAGCTCATCAGGTTGGCGTTCATGCCCGGATCAAAGCAGCCCTGGCAGACCTGACTGGCTACTGTAAGAATTTACCATGGGTACTTACCGGAGCAGGATTGCCAGCGCTACCAATTCTCGATTGCAGGAGAAGCGAAAGCAGCAGGCAGTAAACCAGTTATTGCTATCCTTAGTTCGAGTTTACTGCCCGCTAATCTAAGTATAGAAGGGATTAATCTTCGATCTTTCCAAAAATAAAATCGTTATCAGCGCTTTCTCCCGTAATTTCGGCGATCAGCGACCGGGCTTCTTCTGCCCTTCTATGTTTGGGCTGTAGCACCAGGGCATGCTGCCAATCCTCCACGGCCCTGTTTGGTTTATCCATATTCAGAAAACAAATACCCCGGTTAAAATAATTTTCAAAGCTGGCATCTCCCAGTTCTATGGCTTTAGAAAAGGCTTCTTGCGCCTGGTCATAATTCTCTAGAGCTGCCTCCGCTGCTGCCAATTCCGCCCAGTAAGAGGAGCGTTCATCATCCAGGAAAAGGGCTACCCGGTAGGTTGCAACTGCCTTCTGGTAATCTCCTTTTTCGAGGCGGTTTGCCGCATAGGCTCCCCAGGCCCGCGCTTCCAGCGGTGCCAAAAGCATTGCCCGGTAGAAAGCTTCGTCTGATTCGTCCTTTTTCCCCAACCGGTGCGAGGCAATGCCTTTAAAAAACCAGAGAAGGCCATCAGAAGGATTAGTCTTCAAAAGCCGCTTGATCTGAGGCAAAGCCTGTTTCTCCAGGCCGCTTTCGAGCAATATTTCGACCTGTAAACGTTGTAAAGGCAACTGCTCCTCCTGATCGAGAGTGGGAAGGAGAGAGTCTAGCTGTGCAAGAGCGGCCCGAGGGCCGTTTACAAGTTTGAGCTGAAGCACATTACTCATCCCCACCGGTAAATAGAATATTGGGGGTACCTGGATCTCTTCTGGTTTATCGCCGGCAGCCAGTGCTCTGCTGGCCTTTGCCATAACCGCCGGGCTTTTGAAATTCGTCTCCTGATTGACCAGTTGTTGAAAAAGCTCGGCGGCTTTGGAATATTGCTCGTCATAGAATAGGGCATAAGCATAACCTAGTTTTGACTCCTCGGGAGGGGCATTCTGGCGCAGGGCTAACTCAAAAGAAGTTAAGGCTTTTTGGGTCTGGCCCAGGTAAAGCGCCCAGAATCCCAGGATATTCAACTGTTCCGGCTCAAGATCTATTACTTTTTTCAGAAGATTAATTGCGTTAAGGGCCTCCTGAATTCGACCTGTAATCCAGTAAATTCGGGAGAATGACTGCAAAATTACCGGGTCAGGGGTTTCGGGAGGTTGTTTCAAGAGGTAGCTCAGTAGAACCTGGCGTAGGCTCTCCTCGATTTGGACCGGGTCAGAAAGGTCTTCAGGAGTACTATCACTCATTTTTCTTTTCCTCCCCCGGTGATTGAACTTCTCCTGATAGCGGTAAAGGTGCACCTGCTACCAGGGATGCCAGGTCGGAAACAGCTTTAGTATCGTTGTCCACCCACTCTATATGCCAGCCATCTTTATCCACCTGAATTTTGCGGGGCCGCCACTTTAACAGGACCAGGACCACTCCCAGGATAATCAGTGAAACCGGGTCAATCACTTTTAAGCCACCTTGTTCAGCATCTTCTATGGCTTCTTGCACTTTTGGTCGGAGTTCGGGGTCCATGCTGAGATAAAGTAAGGTGCTTTTACCCCAGCGTTCTATGGTGGCCCGGTCAACGCTTTCTTTGACTATGGTCTGGCGCAACTCTTCGGCAGAGCCCTCCGCCCTGATTTTAGCCAGCTCCTGTAAGGCTTCCTCCGGTTCCAGTTCCTTTTTCAAATCGTACTCTAAGGTAATCTCAAGGTTCTTGAGTGAGTCAGCAACGAGGCTGGGAGAAAGTTGCCTGATTTTCTCCTGCAATTGTTCCAGTTCCTGGTTGTCGTTCATAAATAGTTCCTTTCTTTTCAGTACTGGTTAACTCAGACTCCTGATCAAAATAACCGGTTCAGTTTTAAACACTGATTTTCATTGCCGGTGTTGGAAACGCAGGTAATCATTACCATAAAGTGAAAAAGCGGCCCAGTGAAAGGGATGGGGATATTCTTCTCTGGTGGCGCGGGTGGCCAGCCTCAGGGCCTCTCCCAGTGTGGGTCGGTCTGCGGAGGACCAGTAATCCAGCAGGCGTGTCATGAAGAAACCACTGCTGGCTGAGTAAACGGACCAGTTTGTGGCGATAACCGCACTGGCACCTGCCAGCAGAAAAGCGGTCGGAAACCCGGTTGGTTCGTCCCCGGTGCTGAAGCTTTGTCTGCCCGACAGGCAGGCATCCAGGATTACCAGTTTCGCTTTAACTTTCAAACCCAAAATGTCATAGACATCCAGCCCGAAATCAGGTGAGGCGGGTAGTGTTGCGACTGGCAAGGACCGCCCATTCGAGAGGAAGAGAGTCGAATAAAGGGGGTCGGATGGATCGAACATCCCGTGGCAGGACAAATAAAGGATCTCGGACCGGCCAGCATATTCCAGAAAAGCTTGCCTGCTCGCCTCCTTTCCCTGTTTAAAAACCCCACCGCTCAACTGTGCGAACTTCCGGGGAGTCTCAGCAAATATTTCGTGTCTGCGGGCGTCCTCACCCTCTGCCGCTGTTGAGAAACAGGCTGCGGGAAGTCTGGAACCGCTTAAAGTAGCTTCGGTCTGGCGGCCCAACAGCAGGCCATAAAGGGAGAGATTAGCGCAATAAGTTATGGAATGGGTTATTCCCAGCGGAAGCCCATCTTCTCCAGCAAGGAGCTGCAAAGGTAAGCCATGCAACTCGGCATGAGGAGATACTACCAGGCTTCTAGCGCCTTCTAACCTTCTTTTCAACCCCTGAATAAACTTTTGAGCGAGTGGGGCTAAAAAGGCCATATCGGGCATGTATTTGGGCCGTACTGGATTTATATTTTCGAAGTGTCTGTTAAGCCATTTTACCGCCTGTTTGATTTCTTCCTGACCCACCGGCAGATGTTCTATTTCAGGCCCGGTACTGCTGGCGTCCATCCAGAAAGCCAGGGTTTCCTCATCGGAGACGAAGAAACTAAGCAAGGCTTTATCTGACATTATATTTTCTGATTTAGAAAAACCGGCTTGTTCAATCATTGAAAATCTTTTCTTTTTGCTTTTCCTTAAATTCACGGAAATTCTCAAAAATATCTCTAAGAAGCTCGCTATAATCCGGGGTCTCTTGCTCTAAAAGTCTTAATACCTGTTTCAGGGTTGTAGGACTGACCGGAAGAGGCCAGAAAGGATATTTCTGGGAGAATTGCATTTCAAAAACTTTCTCGAAATGCTCTCTGGTTGAGATGGCGTCCTGCTTAACAAGGCTACACAGCCCCAGGTAGAAATAGTAATCGGGATGTTGGGAGTAGTGAATTGCTTTTTGAAGTATTTTCCGGGCTTTTTCCACCTTACCTTTATGGAACAGCCGGATAGCACTGTTATAGAGCTTTTCGGCATAGACCTCTTTTAGTTGCTCTTCAGTGGCCGTACCCAATATTATATCCAGATCAATAGATACCGTTTTAGGCAAAATTTCTTCGCAGCTTGAGCAAAAACTGGAACCAATCTGGTTGTCTACCCGGCAAACCGGGCAGGTAACTGTGCCACCTCCGGGTAATTCTTCAGGCTCCTGGTCCTCAATATGAGACTTTCCGCTATACTTACCCTGGCCTGTTAACAGTTTCGGCCCGGTATCTCCTGCAAATACCAGTTGGCGTAGCCGCTCGAAAGAGAGAGGTTGTAAAACTTGCCGGGCGACAGGAACAGTACCTCCACTACCCTTTTCTGCTCGCTCTCGCCACATTTCAATCAAACTTGTTTCTACTTCTGAAAGTTCCTGGCGTTCTTCCACCGTAAGAAAGCGGCCCTGGGTAATTTTTCGCCGCAAAGGTTCTAATTTAGTTAATAGCTGACGCTCCTCTTCTGAAATTGAACCTGAGGCAGCAAGATCGGGTGTTTTTTCAAACATATCTCGCAAAAACCGGCGCGCTTTTCCGCGCTCAAGGACAAAATAAGCCAGGGTCATTTCACCGCTCGCAAGGGCACAGCGCAACGCCCTCTCGTACAGAGGAGTGTAATGGTCCATAAAGTTACTGACCTGGCTCCGGTTAGTCAGGCTCAGGTAAATTATTTCTACGCGAGTAAGGGCTTCCTCGTAGAGTTTTGAAGCGAAACTGAAACGCTCGCGGTAAGTTTCAAGTTTGGCTCTTAATATTTTGAGATCGAGCAGAAACGACTCATTACCCAGTTCAAGCGCTACCGCTTCGGCCTGTTCAAGAAGCTTTTGTGTCCGGTAGAACTGGTAGATTGAGATTGAGGGAGCCCCGGAGAGCTTCCACTTAAAACCTTCATTCATTTCAGTAATAGCCAGGTGAGATAATGCTACTGCGTGATCGAGCTTATTCCCGGTTTTGACATATAGACCAATGGCTTTATGAATGTACTCTCTTGCTTTCCGGGGATCATCGGTAACTGCCCATAACATTCCGTAACAGTTAGCGCGCCCGGTGTCGTCTCTCGCTTTTTCCAGGCTGCCCAGAAAGAGTTTTTCGGCGGCGCTATGATTACTTTTCTTATATTCAACCAGACCCTTCTGGTAGTCCACAAATGCCGGGTCATTTTCCTTTTGGAGCTGGTCGAGCAGATTGGGCAATACCTCATCCAGGCCGAGGTCTCGTGCGAAGAAAAATTTTTCGCGGGTAATCTTCAGGTTTAACTCACTGGCTCCCGGCAGATTTTCAGCCTTTCTCAGCAGCAGGTCGGCCTCTTCATAGTCACCCTGGCGGCGGGCCAGGGTACTCTCCAGCAGCAGTACTTCCGCTAAAAATCGATCTTCTGAAAGGGGTAGCTTCCTGATTTGCTGGCAGAGTTTATTGGTTTCGCCCAATTCTGAACGCTCTAACGCTCGCCGGGCCTTTGCCAGCAGGATAAGTTGTTCATTGCGGGGAGAGGCTTTAAGAATTTTTTCCAGTCCAGGTGGCGGAGAAGGGTTATCTTCCCTTAAAAGCCGCTCATAGTATATGGCAGCCCTGGCTTGTTGGGTTTGTAGAAAGACTTCCTGATTGATAGGCTCAAAAATTACTGCCGCCTGGTAAAAAGCCTGCTCGGCCTCCACTAGCGCTCCCTGCCTCAGTTGGAACTGACCCAGTTGGTAACAGGCCACCCCTTCATTTAAGCGCAGTTCGAAACGCCTGGCTATTAAAGCGGCCAGCCGGAAACATGTAAGACCCTGCTCTATCTTTCCCTCCATCGCCAGCAATTCTGCCAGCAGGGCCAGCATTTCCATCGCCAGGCGCGCATACTTTAAAGGCAGCTCAGGGAGAAAATTAGCAGGAACATCTTCTAACAGGAGAATGGCTACCAGTTCTTCAAATAACTGGCGCGTGAAGGGGTGCTGCGCAACCGCTATTTTTAGCAGGATTAAAAGGTTTTCGCGATTAGTAGAGTCAGGAGTTTGATCTGCTGCCTTGAGAAGTTCTGTTATTAAATAAAGCAGGGGTAGTTTTTCCAGTTGGGGTTGGATTTCCCTGCGGATTTCCGGGTCGAGGCTATTTAGAACATCCTTTGCCAGGGGTAGCTTCTCCAGGCTTAGTAAAGAAGTAGCTTTTACCTTTGCCATAATCACCCCATCCTGTCACGTTTTATGCAAAAAAGACAAGAGGCTAAAAACCCCGTTAATAAATACAGTTATCCGCTATTTAATGATTGGTGCTATTCCTGTTTCCTGCTTTTAGAAGTGGACAATCAAGGATAATTCTCGTTTACATTTACTGTATCACACTCAGGAAAGATATCAACCTGGAACTTAATTAATGTAAGTCACGATGATGAAGAATAGCGATTAGAGAGCTACATACAGTACCTGGCGTTATTATACTAAATGGAAATGAAAAAAAGAGTTAATGCAGGTAAAAAGTGATTACAGCCAGTTCAAATAGGTTAAATAACCCGTCAAAAAGAGCAATGAAAACCAGCACTTTAAAAGCAAAATAGTGGCAGAAAAAGCGCCAATCCACCAGGGTGCTAAGCTTGAAGTGCCTGATTCCCCACTTTAGACAACTTTAGACAAAGGAAGGTTCATGATGAAGTACGGTACACCCGCTTTTTACTACTCTTTGGTACCAGCTCGCTTTCGGAGGCACCCTGTTAAAAACCTGGCTCAGTTTAGTCAAGAGGCAAGTAAAGAAACAAATCTTTCTGCATTAGGCCTCCTGGTTTTGGATCAGGTAGTCCACTTCATCCTCATTCAGGCCGGTTTCTTCCACAGGTACCGGCTTTTGGTAGCCGGGTGCGGTAAGATAATAGTTCCCCTCTTTTTCAAGGACAAGACCCCCTGCCTCTAAGAACTGGTCCAGGGCTTCACGGTTTGCCCTGCTGACCATAGCTATTCGCACCTGGCTCTCCATTGCCCTCTCTGAAACTCGTACTAGCGCCTGGGCTTGAGTGCGAGAGACTACCACCAGAGTAAAGGCCATAACTATGACGATGAGTATCACAAAAAACCCTGCCAGGCCCACGATAACAACGGTATTCATGGTGCCGGGTGCTATCTGTAATGAAAGGAGAACCGCCAGCACCGACCCAAAGACCCCTACCAGTAGCTTGAAAAAGTTCTTTAACATTCCTTGTTCCTCTCTATCAATCCCTGGCTCTGCGCCACAGCCATTCCGGCAAAATAGCGCTGGGCACCGCCACCACGAGACAGATACAACTGGCCATGTCAGGCCTGTCTCCCAGAGGGGTAAATTCCCAGGGCCAGTAAAGCCTGGGCACTGCCAATAAATTCATTGTCCCGGCCAGGTTCACCCAGATATCGAAGGCGAAGATAATGCCGAAAACACACCACTCCACCGGGGAGTGGTTGCCCTTCCAGATCACGAACTCGACTGCGAAGAGGATGATCGAAAGCACGACTGTCGCCGCTACCGCTCCCATACTTACAGGTTGACCTGCTCTTAGCCTGAAGGCGGGTACGAAATTGAGCATCGCCAGGTAGTTGAGAAAGGCGCTCCAGCCGGTGGTTACGAAAGCTGCTAACAGGAAAATAAAGCGGTCGGAGGGCGTAATGACATGCGAACCATTTCGCGAATGATTGCGTGGTCTGGTAAACCAGCCGACCGCACTTCCGAAATCCCCGAAACCGCTGCCCACATTTCGCGAAAGGGCTTTCGCCCGGCTTTTCGCTATTTCGTACTTTTCCTCTTCCACTTCCTCTTCTTCGGCAAGGGGAAGCTCAGGCCCGTTTTCCGCTTTACGCGGTTTCGCTACACGGTACTCTCCGGGGTAACCGGTGCTTCTTGAATTTGCCATTAGTTCCTACCTCTTTTTCGCGGTTACTGACATGCCTCTACCGTAAAAGCTTCGTTGCTCCAGTCTTTAGATACGAAACCTCACGAACCTCACCACCTCACCTCAACCTCACCGTTTGAGGCTGTGAGGTCGGAAACTTGAGGTTGTGTGCTGCCTAAGTAGGGGAGGGGTTGCGCCCGGGGTTAATCCTGGTATGGTAGCCGCAGCCGGCTTTGTCCCAGTAGCCCCGCTCGCCGGTATAAAGCTCCACCGCCGTAAGGGCGTCACTGAAGCCCAGAAGAACTTTACGTTTGCCGCCCTTATCCACCGCCGTTACCACTCCCGCCCGCTGCAAGTGGGGCATATAGGCCCGGTAGCGGGTGCGGTTGATGTACGAGAGGGCATCTCCCCTCTCTACGGCCACCCACTGGTTCTCGCTCAGGAGGTTTCTGACGCAGACCCCGTAGATAAAGCCGTAGAACATCTCGCGCTCCCGCCGGGCGTCACTCGGGATACCCTCCCCGGCCTCCTCCTCCTCTTCGCCTGATTCCATCCGGCTTTCTACCTTCCGGTAACCCGTTTCGCTATTTTCCGAGTGCGAAAGAACAGCACGCCGTAGCCAGAGAAGGCCCTCCACCAGGGTCATCAGAAAGAAGAGGAAGCAGGCCACATCAGCGAAAGCCAGGCCCGGGAAACTTAAGGAAATCACGAAACCGAAAAAGCAGAAAGAGCTCACCCACAGGAAAAGCATGGCGGTGCGTAACTCCACCCCATCGATAGCCGCCAGCCTCTTTCGCACTTTTTCCACCTGCTTCCTTCTTCCATTTCGCATATTTCGCGAAAGTACGTAATTACCTGCCAGTTTCGCGAAAGGCGTATTTACCCTTCTTTGGCCCAGTTCTGGACGGTCTTCTCGCTCACCCGGTAGTAGGCCGCGATCTCCTTCCAGGTCTTCCTGGTCTCCCGCAGCTGCCGTATCCGGGCGGCTCTACCGGCCGCAAACTCGATTGGCTCATCCAGCTCAGAAAACGGCAGGAGGTCCTCCACCTTCACTGGCTCGGCGGTGGGCTGGACGGGCCTTACTTCCTGCATCCGCCTGTCCACCTCCCGCTCCACTACATCCGCCAGCTCTCCCAGGGCGATATTCACCTGGCGCTGCATGGCAAAGAGGGCTTCGTGCAGCATCGGCATTGGGTCTACCCCCTGCGGCTGGGGCTCGTGAAACTCTGCCTGCACGTGGGTTTCTTCATCTGTAGTCAGGTCCCGGTCGAGAAGACCAGCCAGGGCCGAGAGGAAGGCCACGAGACCAGGCAGCACGCCCGCGTACCACCAGTCGGCATCGATCCGGTAGCGGAAATAGTGGTACTGGATCAGGCAGCTGGTTACGAAGCAGCCCGTGCCGATAAGAAAGGCCACGAAGCGGGTGAGACCTCCCCTGGTATTGGGGTTGAAACCCACGAAGAGGGCGATGGCGTTGCCGCTCTCGATGGCGAAGGGAAAACCGAAAGCCTTCACAAAGGCGTAGAGCTGGGCCAGGAGGTCCGGGGTCTGGCCGCCCTCGACGTTGTAGAATAGCTCGGTGCCGTGGCCGATCAGGCCTACCAGGATGGCCGAGACCAAAAGACTTATGGCGAAGGGCATCTTTCTGTACATTTGCCTCTACTCCTCTTGTTCTTTTCCTTTATGAGTGGCTTAACTTATAACGGGTGAAGAAGAGCTAAACTTCTCCAGCCCGGCCAGGTCAGCTTTCTTGTTGCTGTACCCTCTTTTCTTGAGGCCTGCCGCCACCAGCCAGCTGTCGTAGAGGCGCCCCTGGCCCTGGCCGCTGTGGCTCGTAGGGCTAGCGGTCTCTCCCGTTCTGCCTGCCCCTCCTGCCCGGTAAGCCTCTCTTTGTGCCTGGGGATAGGGGGTAGGTGAGCCGGTCTGAGGGGGAATACCATTTAGAGCGGGCAAATTCCGCCCGTTATTCCCCGTTACTGTGCGCCCCGCCTGCCATTCTTCGTGACCGGGTTTTCCACTATTCGGAGCGCTGTCCACTACTGGGTAGTGAGAATAGCTCCCTCTACCGGCAGGCTCATCCTTTTCCCAGCCTGTAAATCTGGCAGGGGAGGATGCCAGAGGTCTCACTTGATAACTCTGGCCCTGAATCTCTGCGCTTAAGAGGCTTCTGAGGGTGGCGAAGAAATAAGGCATCCGGTTACGCACCTGGCCGGGAGGCGGCGGGGTTTCACCGGGACGGAGAAGGGCGTACCTGTGCGTCAGCTCCCGCGCCCGGTACATCACTTCGGCGAAGGCAGAAGCGGAGAGGCCGCTGGCGTGCCAGAGGTTACGGGTTTGAGCATGGTTGGAGGGTGTATGGGAGCTGTCTCCTAACTCAAGCGAGAAAGAGCGATTGAGGCTGGCCAGGGTAGCGGGCAGCCTGGCTTTCTTCTTTTCCGGGTGGGTCTTTTCTGCCCGGGAGAGGCCGGGTAGCTCCTCTGCCCTGCCGCCTGTAGGCTGGTGGGGAGCTTCAGCAGGAGAGACGAGGGAAGTCCGGCCTGCTGGAAAAGCGGTAGAGCCGGGGCAGCCGGGAGGCGCTGAGAGGCCGGGCTGGCTGGCAGGCCAAGGAGAAGCAGGCTCCTGCCCTGCCGTTTTCCGGTCTAAAGGGGCTGGGAGAAAGAGCGGTTCTAACTGTGATTCTACTCTCTCACTGAAAAGACTCTCTGAAGAGAGAAAAGTAGAATTATTATTTATTGAACCAGTCTTGCCAGGCTTCTTTCCGGACTGCTCGTTCCCGGCTTTACCAGGTTTCTTTCCAGCCTGGTGGTTTTTCATGCTGCCTTCATTAGCAGTGGTAGGCTTTCCGGCAGAGTGCCAGTGGGGCTCTTCCCCGGTTATACGATAACAGGCTCTAGCGTAATTGTCAGGAGCAGTACTGGTATGGAAAGAATACCCGCGAGTAGAATCATCTGGTTTAGTATTTCTTTCTTCCCGACAGCTATTCTCATTCTTGCTACCGGGTTCTTCTGGCGGCTTAACTTCTTTTAGCACCCTCCTCCAGTTGATGGCATAGCGGGAGCGGGAGTGGCCGTTCTCGCCTGTATGAACCAGCCGGAGGTATCCGGCATCCAGCGCTCTTTTGAGGCCCTCGCCGATACTTGAATGCGCCAGGTTGAGAGCATTTTCAAGCTCCGAGTAGCTGGCTATTACCGTTATTTCTTCTATTAAGGCGCCTTTTTCAAGCTCCTCAAGGCTCCGGCTGAGGAAGTACCAGACCAGGCGGGAGACGCTGGCCGGTTCCGTCATAAGCACTCGCTCGAAATAGGCGGCCGGTACCAGGAGGCTGCCCTCATTTCTACCGGGTAGCTCAAACCCTTCAAATCTTTCAGAATTTAACTGCATAATCGCTTTACCCTTTCTTTTGGCCTTTATTCCATTTCAGCCGCTGTTATTGTCAGCCTTCTGATAGACCTATTACCTCCCCTACCGCTCACTCAAATGCTCAGGCAGCATTCCAGGGATCGCTATCCGGGTCTTCAAAACCTTGCGGGTCAGCATGAGCAATGAGACTGCCAGTAACCAGGGTAAAAGCGGCTTTGGCCAGGAGACGGGCCGGGAAGAGCGGCGGGCGATAGTGTTCGGGTAAAGGTTTGTGGCTGGAGTGATCTGAGGTGGAGGAGGGACCAGCTTGCCGTAAAAGCCTCAACACAGGGGAAAGGGATTGTACATCCTGAGAGAGAGCTGAACACTCTTTGCACCATAGCTGGAGGGTATAGGCCAGATGTGCCTGTTCTTCTGGCGCGATCAGTTTATGGCAGTTACGGCAGAGATAAATCCCGGTTAGATAGGCCACCACTGCCAAGAGCGGGTCTTCCTGTCCCTGATTAACTAAAGGTTGATGGGAAATGCCTGGAGAAACCGGGGAAGCAGAGGGTTTGCGCTCCACTGCCAGGCTGAAATAGCGGGCCTCACTGGTAGCATGTTCTGTACTGTCGTGGGCATTCTCCTCTGTCATTTCGCTTGCCTGGCGTTTTGAAAGATTGGTAGGCCAGCGAGTAGGAGTGGTCAGAAGGGCTTTTGTGCTGGCGGTGTAGAGAATGAAAGGGATTTCCAGGGGTGAGAGACCCAGGGTGGCCAGTCTACCCGCCAGTTCCTGGGCCGATAAGTTCAACTCTTCCCCACCGGAAAGAGAGTAGGAAGAGTGGTAACTCCGGTGAAAAGGCGAAGCAAAAGGGTCGGGGGAAAGAGAACTTGCGATGAGTGGGTGGTTTGCCTCCATCACAATTATGGTAGGTTTGGTAGGCTCAATAAATGCTTCTATTTCGGCCTCCTCTTCTTCAAAGGTGGGAGTGTCAGCCGGGAAACCGGGGCTGAAAGTAGGCAGGGAGAGCGCCAGAAGCGCCAGATCGAGGCAATCGGCTCTGCTGGTATTGGCGCTTACCGGTAGCCAGCCTGCTCCGGCCAGTTCAAGAGCAGTGCTCATTCGAGCGGGAGTGGGGTCGAGGAGCAACACAACGGGTGCAGGTGATTGACCTCCTGTTTTATCAGGAGGTAAAAGGCCGCCAAAGTGAAAGCCGGCACCGAGGCCCAAGTTTTCAAGGAGCATAAAGTTAACCTCTTTTTGCAAAGTTGAGAGCGACAACTGGATTTGAAAAAGAGCAGGACCGGGCTAAGCGAAAACCACCTCTGGTCGGGAGGAGGGTTTATGGCACCGGGTGCTATATAAAGAGGTGCCGGGTAGTCCCTGCGGCACACCTTTTAATCCCTCTATCAGGTTCCCGACGAACTCTGAAAAAAGCCTGTGGAGGGTGCCGCAAGTGTCTTTTCGCCTGCTAGAAGCATAAGTAAAAGAACGAGCCTGAGTGTTGGTACAACAAAAACTGGCCCTTTAGAAAATGAAGTTTTTTACTCCTGAGCAGGCACAACGAAAGAAGCTCGAATAGCCTGGCCCTGCCTGTATTCGGTTGTTGGAACTGGTTGGAAAAATTAAAAGCAGCCACCCCGCAAGGAAACTCTGCCAGAGGAGGCAGAAAGCAGGATAAGCTGCCAGAGGTTTTGGGTGGTTAGCAGGCTGATTTTCAGACCGCTTCATGGTAAACTCTAGTCAGTCCTATCCTGGCACGAACAGGATTGGGTTAGCGGTACGTGGATGCTACGAACATCTGCGTATCGCGTTGCTACTGTTACTTTTCCTACCTTTTATAATACGCCGATAAAGGTGTGTTGTCAATAAGTTCATTCTTTTTTTAACACATGAGATCTACTATTCTTGTATTTCTCAATTGCAGCCATAGTAGTAACCCAGTTACGCCCAATCTTTTTAGCCTCTAATCTTCCACTCTCAGCTATATCTCGTAAATACTTAGTACTGAATCCCGATCTTTCTGACGCTTCTGAAAGTGAAATTAGTCCTCCTATCGTAAGAGGATCAATTGCCTGTTCTTGGTTATTTTCTTTGGGCATGGGTATATAGGGTCTAAATTGAATAAAACTAATAATATGATTGATAGCCTTCAGTATGAAGCTATTCACATAGTAGCATGGTAAATTAATTAGAGCAATTTTGTAAATAATCTGCGAGAAGAGAAGTCAAAAACAAATGAAACCGTAAGGAGAACATAGTACTTCACCTATTAGAGAATAGTATATTCTATTATATTCAGAAAAGGTCTTTGCTGTTGGTTTTATTCAGATTTTGCTAATTTAAGATAAACAGAGATTCTTACCGCTTGAGCAACGCTACAAATTATCGTTAAGCGACCTCTCTTGCGCGGATCTAAATCCTTTGTCTGACGTCAATTAGAATGGCTCTTCCGCAACCTCGCTACTGATATAAAATTAGGCTCTTGCCAACGCTCTCCACTTAGACAATGAATTTTAAAAACTGGTAAATTATTCAAAAAATTCAGACATTCCTTGTCGCATTTACTTTATATAATAGTCACGGTTACGGCGATTAGCTAAACGAACGCTGTCGTGGAAGACCCTCTAAAAAAATATAACCGCCTGTTACTACTCCACCGGCTTTTTAATGATCGTCGCTCAGGGTCAGAGTTTAGAGTAAGTGAATTATGTTAGCGGTTAGGTGTTGCAGAACGCACTATTCAACGAGATCTGAAAGAAAATCAGGTTTACCCTTTCAACCAGCCTTTAAAAAGGGCAGGGTCTGGCGACTGGCTTCGGATAAAGCCGTTCCGCTACCACCTGTTATTCTGAACCGGGCTCAGGCAACCGCCCTTTTTATCAGTGCCAGACTGTTGAACCAGCACAGCGGCCGCCTGAGCCCTATCGCCATGACCGCTATTCAGAAACAGGCTCAGGCCCTACCGCCAGAAATAGGGGCGTTTTTGCAAAAAGATTATCTAGTCGTAGATTCGCCTCTTACACCTGATCTTCAAAACAGCCAGCAAATCTTTGCCAGGCTGGTTACGGCCTGGATCGAGATTGTATTCTTTAAACTGTGCAAAAGCTCGAATTTACAGAGCGAGAAAGCTTTACTGAATACCACAGCCCTGAGCGAGCACTGCCAAGATTATGAGTTTCGGAATTTCTGTCCAGATATCTGGTAAACGCTATTCATCAGGAATTTGGTATAATTATATAGTGGTATTAAAACGCACGTATTCAGTCCGTTTCTCAAACCCATTAAATCATACCTGTCAGACGTTAATTTATCAGGAAAATTGATCTTTCAGGCAAGAGTTAAGGGGAGAATAGTTTTCTCAAACCCTTAGCGTAAGCATCGCAAAATAGGGTTTGAGAAAATTGCTCGAAAAAGAGGTGAAATGGTCACTCATTCGGATAAAACTGACCTTATGAGAAGCTTCACAGACCGCTTTAACACGACTCTGGGGTTAAAAATCATCTTCTCTTTTTCAAATTGTAAGCGGCTACAATCCGATTGCCCCGTTGAAGGGGACTGAAACCTCAATATCGCGCGGAGTGGGCGCTCGGTTGCGCGGCTACAATCCGATTGCCCCGTTGAAGGGGACTGAAACGCCCACATCTCAAGGAGTCTACCATCCGGCATGGTATGCTACAATCCGATTGCCCCGTTGAAGGGGACTGAAACTTGCTGTTTGGCAATTCGTTCGAAACGGGCAACCCGCTACAATCCGATTGCCCCGTTGAAGGGGACTGAAACCTTTGGTGGCGACTCCGCTCCGATAGTGATAGAGCCGGCTACAATCCGATTGCCCCGTTGAAGGGGACTGAAACTCGAGGCCGCCCACATATTTCACCGGAATATCGAGGGCTACAATCCGATTGCCCCGTTGAAGGGGACTGAAACCTTAACGATTAGTGTTTATCTGTATGGTTCTATTAGCTACAATCCGATTGCCCCGTTGAAGGGGACTGAAACGGCTTAGTAGCTCACTGACATGCAAAATGGATTGCTGCTACAATCCGATTGCCCCGTTGAAGGGGACTGAAACTCTTACGCGCCATATCAAGTTCAAACTTTTGAACTTCGCTACAATCCGATTGCCCCGTTGAAGGGGACTGAAACTAAATCTTCTAAAATACAGCTTTCCTCGAATGTGATTTGCTACAATCCGATTGCCCCGTTGAAGGGGACTGAAACTTGCTATTAAGATGATGATGGATGCAGGTCAGCTTAAGCTACAATCCGATTGCCCCGTTGAAGGGGACTGAAACTCAAATACCGATCTTGATCTCTGAACTGGGCAAGATGGCTACAATCCGATTGCCCCGTTGAAGGGGACTGAAACTGGTAGTTCTCACCCTTGCAGTATTTGGTCACGAGGGGCTACAATCCGATTGCCCCGTTGAAGGGGACTGAAACACTGCTTCTACCCCGCTAAGGCCCAGAAGATCAGGGGCTACAATCCGATTGCCCCGTTGAAGGGGACTGAAACACTCCGCCTTTCGAGTTCACTACCGCTATTACTTCGGCTACAATCCGATTGCCCCGTTGAAGGGGACTGAAACAGACAGCGGGGCAACTGACCAACAGTTACACGCGCTGGCTACAATCCGATTGCCCCGTTGAAGGGGACTGAAACCGATGCCCGCCACCAGGCCACTGCCCACGCTGCGACGCTACAATCCGAT
>DATAKM010000165.1:0-70590 GCA_036261665.1 Chloroflexia bacterium | reverse complement strand
CGCCGGGAACAGTTTCTTCAAAATCCAGCGCATCCAGGTTGCTATTTTCTTCTTCCTCCCAGGCGGAAGGATCGGTTATCCAGCTTTCGGTTTCAAAGGTGCTTCGGTCTTTAAGTGCCATTTTTCCCCAGAACTATTTCTATGTTCTATTCTTTATGTGAAATTAGAACAATTATACTGACAAGATTCTACCCGAAAATAACCCGATTGTCATCCCATTTATCCACGACTTTATCCACGACTTTTCCAGAACCTTCCACATTTTCCACAATAGCGGTGGATGAGCAGTCTTGTCATTTAGGACATTACTTGTTAAGATGACACCTGTCAAGAACAAGTAATTGCAACTTAACTCAACAGTTAACACCCCAGGCGATAGACGCACCCGCGCACGGTACCACGCGCATTGCTATTCCGCCTGATCTCAAACGACGACATAATCAATCAAAGGAGATGGTTATTTTATGGAAGTTAAAAGTCAGATTTCGGGAACTGTGTGGCAGGTGCTGGTCGAAGTAGGGCAGGAAGTCTCGGAAGAGGAAGACCTGATTATCCTGGAATCCATGAAGATGGAAATTCCGGTAAGCGCTCCGGGTGATGGAAAAGTGGCGGAAATCCTGGTTCAGCCTAACCAACCCGTGCAGGAGGGACAAGTTCTCCTGCGGATAGAGTAGACCAGCGAGGGATCAGTTGTGTTTAAGCGAATCTTGATCGCCAACAGAGGCGAAATTGCCCGGCGCATTATGCGGACGTGTCGCCAGATGGGTATTGAAACGGTGGCGGTGCATAGCGATGCCGATATGAACGCCCCTTTTGTAAATGAGGCTGACGAGGCAATTCTGATTGGGTTAGCCCAACCTCACGCCTCCTACCTCAACATTGAAGCGGTGCTAAGCGCGGCCCAGCAGAGCGGGGCAGAAGCCATTCATCCCGGTTATGGCTTTTTAAGTGAAAATGCTACTTTTGCAGCGCGTTGTGAGGAGCTAGGTATAACGTTTATAGGGCCAACTCCCCCGGCAATCGAAGCCATGGGTGAAAAAGTAGCGGCTCGTAACCTGATGAAAGCGGCAGGAGTGCCGGTTGCACCCGGTACTACTGAACCGGTCGAAGACCCGGAGTTGGCCCTGGCGGCGGCTGAAGAAATAGGCTACCCGGTGCTGGTGAAACCCAGCGCGGGCGGTGGCGGTATCGGTATGACGGTAGTCGAGAACCCGGATAAGCTAAAAGCGGCTCTCAAAACGGCTCAGGGTCGGGCGCAGCGAGCCTTTGGCAGCGGCGCTGTTTTTCTGGAAAGGTACGTGCCGAACTCTCGTCATATCGAGTTCCAGGTGCTGTTCGATAATTATGGAAAGGGAGTACATCTCTACGAACGCGAGTGTTCGGTCCAGCGCCGCTACCAGAAAGTGCTGGAAGAAACTCCTTCCCCAGGCCTGGGCAGTGATGAAGCTCTCCGCCAGCGCATGGGGCAGGCCGCCCTGCAAGCGGCGGCGGCGGTTGGCTATCGCAACGCCGGGACGATTGAGTTTATTTTCGGCCAGGGGGGTGAATTTTACTTCCTTGAAATGAATACTCGGTTACAGGTAGAGCATCCTATCACCGAAATGACGCTCGATCTGGATTTAGTCGAGCAACAGATTCGGATTGCGGCAGGTGAGCCTCTTGCGTTAAGCCAGGAGCAGCTAAGGCCGCGCGGGCATGCCATCGAGTTTCGAGTTTACGCCGAAGACCCGGTCACTTTCCTGCCCTCTCCCGGTACCCTGACGGTCTTCCGGCCTCCGGCTACTTCCGAATATGTGCGAGTAGATAGCGGCTTTGAGGAGGGTGATATCGTAACGCCTTACTACGATCCGCTACTGGCCAAGCTGGTAGTCTGGGGAAATGACCGGGCCGAAGCGATTGAACGTGGCCGGGCCGCCCTGGAAGATTTTAAGATTGAAGGCATCAAAAATAACATTCCGTTACATCTCAAGGTGCTGGCAGACGAAGCCTTCCGGCGCGGCGAGTACGATACAGGGCTGCTCAACCGGCTCTAACTCTGGCAAGAAAGGATTCTGCATGGTCGGGCGTGGTTTCAACAGGTTTTTGGGTACTCTTGTGGCGTTGCTCCTCCTCACACTTTCGTTACTTACCGCTTGCGGGCAGGAACTACGCGCCACTCCCGGCTATACCCCGATTGCCTCAAATATTGATAGCTTGCCTGCTACGGTAACGCCTCCCTTCCAGGCAGCTACTAATATTACTCCTGAACCAACTCAAGCCGATAATACTGCTCCTGCCGAGGTACCATCTCCAACCTCTACAACTATTCCTTTTACCCCGGTGATTAAGCCAACACCTTCAACCCCCACCGAAGGCGCTTTGACTTCTGACGACCTGGGCATTGGCTCATGGTCTGATACTGAAGTCTCATGGTCACCGGACGGCGAAATTTTCTTGCTACACATTCTGCAAGAAGGTTCGGATGGTGATTTTTATTATCTGGTACGGCCTCCTGATAGCGTGCAGAGTAGCTTTAAACTGCCGCGTAGTGTTTTTGGCACACTAAGCTGGTCTCCTAACGGGCGCTACCTGAGTTACATCGAGCGGGAGAGCGACGGCAATCCCGGTCCGGTACAGGTAATTGATACCGCAAAAGCTGTAACCCAGAGTCGCCGGATTTTCGCCGGACCATGCACAGCGGCAAACTGGTTGCCCGCCGGGAAACTACTGGCTACCTGTGGCCTGGCGGTCTACCAGTTCGACCTTGATGGCCAGGGCGACTCTATTACAAATCCGGCACCAGAAACTGTTTTCAAACTGGATAACAACCGCTTCCCCGGTTCCGATGTCGATCTAAGCTTGCTTTTCAACGCCCTTCCTTCACCGGATGGCACTAACCTGGCGATGTATGGCTTGCGCAAGCAGAAAGGCGCTATTCCGCTTGGCGAAATCGCTTTTTACAATATTTCTACCAAAAAGCTGACTATCCTGGATCGCAATAACCGGCCCGTCACAATGGTGGATTGGACGCCCGATAGCAAGTATTTAATTTTGCGCAATCTGACCGGCGACTGGGCTGTCCCCTATACCTTTGATTTCTACCTGGCTGACCCCGGCACTTTGAAAATTACCCAGAATCTTACCAAATCCAATCCCAGGTGCGATCCGGTACTGGGAGCGAGCGTTGATTGCCAGGGCAAAAACCCTTCGACCATGCAAAGCAGTCGTATTCTCTTCTCGCCGGATGGTAGCCGATATTTCTATGTTGCTCTGCGCTATGTCTCGCGTCCGAATGCGCCTATCGCCACGGCTGAAAGACTTTATAGCGGCAAGATCGGTGGCAAGATCGAACAGGTAGTGGAAACTACTCCGGGTGAGCGCCTGCTGGGCCTGACCTGGCTACCTAACGGCCACTATTTCTACAGCATCGGTCAGGGCACCGGGGCAGCCAAAGCTACCATAGACGGTAAGAACCTGGATGTGGGGAGCAAAGGAGCAAAGGTTGCGCCCGAAACGACCAAAGCAGGTTTAGGCTCTAATAGCGGGTTTGGCTTCCCGTTACAACAACAACCGGCCAGCCCTTCTCCCGCTCCCACTACGATTGTGCCTGTGCCCGCCACAACAGCGCCGCCTCCGCCTGCCGCTACTTCGGCTGCACCGGACTCACCCGCGCCTGCCACCACAGCACCTGAAACGCCTGCTCCACCCGCCCCGCCGACGGTTACCCCTACTTCCGGCCCTCGCGGTACTTCCCTGCTGGGTTTTGATACAGCTACTGCTCAGGCTCGTACGGTTGCGCCAGCACCCCCGACTCGCGCGCCGGTGCGTCTCGAACCTACTCCTACTCCCAGTCCAAAATATCCGTTATCGGTTTCCTACTTCATGGCTCCTTCCGGTAACTGGATTCTGGCAGTTGACCGGGTAGCGGCTGCCGATAAAGCGGTACAGTTCCGGGTGAGGCTTTTACCTTACACTCTTAAATAGCCTTGAGTAGAAACTATAGTGGTTCCTTCATCCCTCGGCTTTTCGGCCTGCTACTTCGACCGGGTACAGTATATAATCATCCGAATAAGCGTGTGAGGTAATAAATTGTTTTGTTTCTCTGCGTCAAGTATAATTTAGAGGTTGATAAAGTAAGAATACAAGTAACTGTATATAGAGAGAACCATGAGCTTTCAATATATTGAACCGGAAGAAATAGAAGTAGATCGCGATAAAAACGAGTTGCGCGTGAAGTGGAACGATGGCCACGCCGGTTTCACCGAATTTTCAACTCTGCGCTGGAATTGTCCTTGCGCCAGTTGCCGAGGAGAAATGGGCATTCCCGGGCGACTGGATTTTGTTAATACTCTCTCACCGGATGAAATGAAAATGGACCGGTTGGAAGCGGTAGGGCTCTATGCCCTGAAACCGGTCTGGAAGGACGGTCACGAAACAGGGCTGTACACCTACGAACATCTCCGTGATCTCTGCCAGTGCGCACAGTGTATGGCCGAGAAACCGGACAAATTTAAAGGTCGTAAGCTGGTCAAGTAGTTATTGGCTTATATTTAGAGCGACTAATTAAACTATCTTATTAAGAAAGTGAGTTATATTCAGTATGAGTATTGAAGAATACCCCTTAACCTTGATGGCGGTACATGCCCACCCTGACGATGAGACTACCAGCGGCGGTGCGTCGCTGGTGAAGTACCGGGCGCAGGGTGTCAGGACGGTAGTGGTGACCTGTACGGATGGCGCCGAAGGTGAAATGCATGACCCTGATCTTGACCCTGAATGGGCTTTGCCACGGATGGCTGAGATTCGGCGAGGCGAGATGGAACGGGCGGCCAGGATTATGAATCTTTACGCGCACGAGTGGCTGGGCTACCGGGACAGCGGTATGGCCGGTACGCCCGCCAACGAACATCCCGATAGCTTCAACAAAGCTGACCTGAAAGAGGCTACCGGGCGTTTAATCAAGCTGGTTCGTAAATATCGTCCGCAGGTAATGTTTAGTTATAACTCCTTCGGCGGCTATGGTCATCCGGATCATATAAATGCGCACAAAATCGCCTCGATGGCTTTCGACTATGCTAATGACCTTGATCGCTATCCTGCCGAAGAATTTGGGCCTGGCTGGCAGCCCATTAAGCTTTACACTACCGCTTTTAGTCGCAAAGCCTGGCAGCAAGTCTGGCGGATGATGCGCGAAGCCGGAGAAGCCTGGCCTTTCCAGCCGCCTAAACCGGCCCCCGAAGAGGGCGGTGATGACGTGCCTGAAACCAGCGAGCCGGAGAAGGAGCTTCCGCCAGAGTTCGGCACACCTGATACCGAGCTGACCACTTTTATTGATGTGGCCGATTACTGGCAGGTTTCTTATGAAGCCCTGATAACCCACCGCACCCAGATTAACCCGGAGAGTCCTTTCTGGAAAATGCGCAAGCGTTTTGGTGATGTCCTGGTTAGCACCGACTCTTTCATTCTGTTCAAATCGCATATTCCGGCGCAGCGTCCGGAATACGACCTTTTTGCCGGGATTCTCTAAGTTTACATAACAAAGCGATAGGAATATAATTCGTAGCCGGGCTGCGCCAGTAGCCCGGTTTTTATTTTAGCCCTTTGAAGATGGGCATTACGGTTTGCTTTGTGTAGTTGATACTTTCTCCTTGCTCTTGTCTTATCAGTCAGGATGAGTTCTACTACTAAGGCCCTATTGACCGGTAGTTGATAATATGATAATAAAAGAGCAAGCAAAATGTTGGATAAAGCTTTTAACCTTTAAACTGTATTGCTGGTAATTCAGAACTAATTTTTGGAGCGACAATGGACGCACTTTTAAAGCAACCGAATAAGCTTAAATATGCCAGGATAACTTTTAATCTTGCTATTTCCACTGCCTTTTCCCTGGTAGTAACCTCCTCGGTATTTCGGCCTGGTCTTTAGTGCCGGAGGGTTTTTTTAGAACGCGAACCACTTGTCACCAGTTACCTTCCCCCTGAAGAGCCAGGCTCCCCGATCAATTCTTTTCAGCTATCCGATTAAAAACACCTTTTAAGGATAAAGTTTGCTGCGCTTTACACAAACTTGCTATCCCCATTTCATGCTTTTGGTGTCTTTCTGTTTGAGCTGAAAGATTTCTGCATATTCGCCCACTTGAAAATAGAATTGAAAACCAGGGAGAAATTTCTATGGAAACCTATAAACCGAGTCTGCAAGACCCTAAAATTGAAAGCTTCTGGCAGGAAAAAGGTGTTTATCTCTTTGATCCCAGCAGTACCGCCCCGGTCTTTTCGATAGATACACCTCCGGCCAGTATTTCCGGTCACTTACACCTGGGCCACATCTACTCCTACAGTCACCCGGATTTTATGGCTCGCTTCTGGCGTATGCGCGGTTACAACGTCTTTTACCCGATGGGCTATGACGATAACGGTTTGCCCACCGAACGCCTGGTTGAGAAACGACTGGGCTATAGAGCGCAGGAAGTGGGCCGTAAAGCTTTTATCGAGAAGTGCCTGGAAGTCAGTGAAGAGACGGAACAGCAGTATCAGGCTACCTGGCAGCGCCTGGGCCTTTCGGTGGATTGGCGCTACACCTATCGTACGATAGATAATTTCTCGCGCCGGACCTCCCAGACCTCTTTTCTTGATCTCTATCACAAAGGTCTGGTCTACCAGCGTAAAGCTCCTGCTATCTGGTGTCCTGAGTGCCAGACTACCATCGCTCAGGCCGAGTTGAATGACCTTGATCGCGAGAGCCGTTTTGTGACCCTGGCTTTCACCCTGGAAGATGGTTCCGGGACCCTGCCGGTCGCTACCACCAGGCCTGAATTGTTGCCCGCCTGCGTGGCAGCCTTTGTGAATCCCAATGACGAGCGCTATAAGTCTTTTATCGGGCGGAAAGTGCGCGAGCCCCTTTTTGGCCGGTCAGTGCCAGTGCTAGAAGATTCCGGGGCAGAAATGGAGAAAGGTACTGGCGCGGTGATGTGCTGCACCTTTGGCGATATTACGGACGTGGGCTGGTGGTATACCCATCAGTTACCTTTAATCGAGATTATGGGTCGAGATGGCAGCCTTACCGGAGAAATGGCCGGAGAGTTTGCCGGATTGAAAGTGACAGAGGCACGGAGCAAAATTGTGGAGGTTTTACGGCAGCGCGGCCAGGTGCTGGGCGAACAGGCCGTGACACAGTCGGTCAGAGTGCACGAGCGTTGCGATACGCCGGTTGAATATATTGTGACGCGCCAGTGGTTCGTGAAAGTGCTGGACTTCAAAGAGGCTTTGCTGGAAGCGGGTGAGCAGATTGAATGGTCCCCCGTTCATATGGGCTTGCGTTACCGGGAGTGGGTCGAGAATTTACGCTGGGACTGGTGTATTTCGCGCCAGCGCTACTTTGGCGTGACTTTCCCGGTCTGGTACTGCGCCAGGTGCCACAAAATTATGTTGGCGCAACAAGACCAATTGCCGGTGGACCCGGCAGTGGACAAACCGGAGCAGCCCTGCGAATGTGGTAGCACTTCGTTTATCCCCGAGCAGGATGTGATGGATACCTGGGCTACTTCTTCGATGACGCCCCAGATTGTGGGGCGCTGGCTGTCCGAACCTGCTCTTTACCACAAAGTCTTCCCGATGTCGCTGCGTCCTCAGGCCCATGAGATTATCCGCACCTGGGCTTTCTATACCATCGTGAAGTCCTACTTGCACTTTGGAGAATTACCCTGGAAACGTATCGCGCTTTCGGGTTGGGGCTTAGCCCCGGAAGGCAGCGGTAAGTTGAGCAAGAGCAAGGGCGGCGGCCCTATCTCTCCGCAAAGCGCCTTCGATAAATATTCGCCAGATGCGGTGCGCTACTGGACGGCCAGCGCCGGTTTCGGAAAGGATGCCGTTATCAGCGAAGAGAAAATCCAGGCTGGAACTAAATTGCTCAACAAGCTCTGGAATGTGGCACGCTTTAGCCAGCGTTTCTTGCAAAACTACCGCCCTGCCTCGCAATTGCCCTCGCTCTCTCCCGCCGACCGCTGGCTACTTTCAAAGACCCAGCAACTTATTCAGCGGGTGACATTCCTTTTCGAGGATTACGATTATGCCACGGCTAAGAGTGAAACCGAAAGCTTTTTCTGGAACCTGGCCGATAATTATCTTGAAATGTGCAAGACTCGCCTCTATAACGAAGCCAGCCAGGACCGGGAGGGCGCGCTTTTTACTCTGCATCACGTGCTGCTGGCCGTCCTGAAGTTGTTTGCACCCTTCTTTCCACACATTACCGAGCAGCTTTACCAGGAACTTTTTGCCGCAACCGCCTGGGAAGAGTCTATCCACCGGAGCGCGTGGCCGGTTGCCAGGCCAGAACTGATTGAACCTGAAGCCGAGCAGGCGGGCGAGTTACTTGTTACAATTGCCGGGGCGGTGCGGCGTTTCAAGAGCGAGCATAATCTTTCGCTGGCTACCGAGCTAAAACAGCTTATAATTGTGTCGCATGAGCGACATTTAAACCAGAGTCTACAATCAGCCGCTTACGACCTTTCCAGTATTACCAGGGCCAGTGAAATCAGGCTGGTGGAGGCGTTAGAGCCGGGCCTGGAGCGGTTAACAGTGGAAGGCCCTTTGGAACTGGCGGTTCTAAGAGGAGAAAACTAAAACATGGTCCTGCTACCCAAAATCTGTACCTTTTCTATCGTAGCGCACGACCCTCATGAGCAAAGCTGGGGTGTAGCGGTAGCCAGTCGCTACCTGGCGGTAGGGGCAATCGTCCCTTACGCCAGGGCCGGGGCGGGCGCTATCGCTACCCAGAGTATCGGTAATCCTCTTTTTGGCCTGAGAGGGTTAGAATTACTGGCTCAGGGTTTTGAAGCCCGGGCGGTAATTGAGCAAATACTCGAAAACGATGAGTTGTGCGAAGATCGCCAGCTTGGGATTGTAGATGCGCGTGGAGAGGCTGCTACTTTCACCGGGGCCAGTTGTTCAGAATGGGCCGGGGGTATTACCGGCCCTTACTATGCCGCCCAGGGTAATACGCTTGTCAGCGCAGAGACCGTTCGGGCGATGGCAGCTACTTTTGAAAAAGCGAGCGGCAGTCTGGCCGACCGGCTTTACGCGGCTTTAGCAGCAGGTGACCGGGCCGGTGGCGATAACCGGGGCAAACAGGCGGCCTCTCTGCTGGTGGTCAAACCCTTGCCGCTCTATCAGGGCCAGTACGACCGCTTTCTCGATCTTCGGGTAGACGACCATTCAGCACCTTTGGATGAACTAGGCCGCCTGCTCCAAAAACATCACCTTTATCATGATATCAGCCCTGAAGAGGAAAAAATACGAATTGACCGCGCCCTGGCCGTTGAACTGGAAGCGCTACTTGCGAAGTCAGGTTTCTATAAAGGTGAAACTACGGGTGATTGGAACACAGATGCGCAGGCCGCTTTAACAGCCCTGGCCGACCGTGAGAACCTGGAAGATCGCGTTAACGCTTCATCCCGGTTGATTGACCCGCCGGCCCTGGCTTATTTCAGGCAGTTGTAAAGATCTAAGCTTTAACAAAAAGAGTACTTTTTAGCGACTTTCGCTCGTTCTAAAGTGTAGTAGAATGTTACCCGGTAAGTAGTATTGAGGACTTGAACGGAGATGACAGGGATGAGCGAAAGTTACGGTCAGTATGAACGGGCTGAAAATATAAGACAACTGGCCGATCAGGCTCGCTTCGAGCTTCGTTCGATTATACCCGGTAGCACTTTCGCTCGCATGTGCATGAAGTTCGATTTCGATGTCTGCGAGGCGGCCAGTGAAAGAGCCGCCTCTTACCACGCTACTTCCTCGGACGAACACAGGCTGCAACTGGAAGAAACCCTCCGTTTGCTGGCCTATACTCCGCCCGCCGATCCTACTCGCCACTTTGAACTTGCCCTGTGCTGGCTTGACGCCAAAGGTTACGGCACAATGCCCGTCACCGAATTGCAAGCCGCCCTTGACCGGGTTCGTTCCATTCAATAGGCGGCTGACTCCTCTTAGCCAATCCCCAGCACATCACTTACCAGGGCCAGCACCATCAGTACGGTAACAACTGTTCCGGCAAGATTCGCTCGACTCATCAATTGCGATCCTTTATCTCCAACCCGCTCTCGCGCAGATCTGAAGTACATAATACCGCCTACAATCACCATCCCAAGTTCGATCACCATTGTCAGCAGGGGCAAGGACCACAGGCCGAAGCCCAGCAGTGGCAGGTTCCCGGCGTTTCCCGGCAAGATTGGTAAATCGGCGTGATGTACCAGTAGATCGAGCAGCCAATGACTGAAAACAACCGCACCAATTACTATCCCACCCCTACGCCCCCAGAAGCGGCTACTTACCAGCCCGGCAACCAGCGCTATCAGTAACGCGCCTACCAGAGAATGGGTATAGTTTGCGTGGATTATCGCTTCGCCGTACCCGACTTTCTGGGAAGGTTCGATAGTCTCCACTCCCGTTAGCACTAACGGCACAAACAGAACGTCCAGAAGTTGGGTGCTTAACATCAGGGACCAGAGAGGTAACTGGGGTTCTCTGGCTTTAACCGCCGCCGCTAAACCGAAATGCCCTGCAAACATCTTTTTTCTCCTTTTATTATCACTGCCAGTATTTTTAATTATTCGCTTCGCTTTTTGATTATCCCTTTTACTTACTTGGCGCGTTTCGTAATGTGAGCGTCCAGCCATCCACACAACACTGTGAAAAGTAAGACGAAAACAATAAATGTCATTTTTGTATCCTTCTTTCTATTGTCAGTAGCTTATTATCTTTGATATTTAGATTATATTCTAATAATATTAGATTAGCAATTGGACTTTAGTCTAATATCAGGGTAAGTCGGCTGGGGGTAATTTATCTGGTGGTTACAGTAGGAGTAACTGGCACAGGAAAAGGTTTGGGCGAAGGAAACAGGCTAGTGGTAGTCAGAATAACGCTTGCGTTACCTCTATCAATGTCATTACCGATAGCGTAACACTTCTTTTCGGCGGGACAACTCATTTTTATAAGATTAAAAGGCGCTTTAGTATCTTCCCAACCCCAGGTTTTGCCACAGTCAGTGGTAATAGCAAGGAAGCGTGTCGAAGCTTTGGCGTAGCAATTTGTGCTGCTCGGACAGACAATAAAATCGAAATAATCAAAAGGCTTTTCTGATGAAAAAACCTTATTCCAGGTTTTCCCTTGATCTTCTGAGCGGTAAATTGGATATGGGGGCGTAAAAACGTCTCCACTTCTGGCTTCAACCGCAAAACACAGATCAATGGTAGGACAGCTAATTGACTGGAAGCTTCTGCTAACGGTTTGATTGGCCGTCCATGTTCTGCCTCCATCATGCGTTACTATAATTACGTGATTGATCGAACGATAATCCACATTGGGTGGTAAAGTTATGCCTCCCGGTGGGCCATTTCCAACTGCTAGGCATATCAGGTCAGTCGGACACGCAATGCTGTTAAAGTAAGCTACCGTACCAGAGTCATAACTATTCCAGTGGTTTCCACTGTCTAAAGTAGTAAAAAATGTTCCGGCAGTACCGCCAATAAAACAGGTGTTTATACCTGGGCAGGTAATTACTTTAAGCGCGGTAAATTGCCGGAGCGTTAAATGTTGCTCTTTCCAGTTAACTCCAGCGTTATTTGTGCTAATGACAAGACCCTCTCCAGAGATAGCGCTACAACTCTTTTCGGACGAACAGCTAATGGCAAGCAGGCTTTCAGAACTTGAAAAGAGTAATTTCCAGTTTCTACCGCCATCTGTAGTGTTAAAGATTGTGCCGTTAACGCTGCTAAGATAGCATACAAAAGTAGATGGACAACTGATTCCGGTCAAAGCGCTAATAGACTTTGAACCTATTTGCGGGGTAACAAAATCTTGTGTTGGGGTTGGTATGGTCATCAGACTTGCCGGATATAGCCTGGCCCAGTTGCCATCGGAACTGAGAGTTAACCCGGTAGTATCCGGTAAGGGTGAAGGGGACGGGAAGGAGATAGCAATAGGGGAATTAGCATGAGTTGTAGCGGCTTGAGCAGCCGCGTTGTTACTAACAGTAGAATTAGCATTCTGATCTGAACCACAGGCAGTTAAAATAAAGCTAAGAATGAGCAGTACAAAGAATAGCCGAGCCACTGCGTTTTCTCCTCTGAAATAATTCTTTCCTTATCTTATTAACGCAATAGGCCACGCTATCATTACAAGGTTTCTTTAATTCTGGTTTTAAGATTACTTGACGAATCAGTGGAATACATATGAGTGCCCGGAATTCCCACAATGAGGATTTCCAGGCAGTCGAACACCTTCATACTGTTCATCAAATTGGATGACAATAGTTGCTACATGGGCTTTTTAGCGACTACCACTTTCAACGGCAAGGCGATATCACGGTAAGGGCCATAGGTATGGACAGAATAATTCTGCTCTTTGAGAAACTCGGCGTATTCTGTTGTATGGGCAATATCGCTCAAGACCATCACACCACCGGGAGCTAATACGCGGTCCAGTTCGGATAGCGCTTTGGCCCGTTCTTGCCGCCGCCATGTTTGCCGAGCTTTTCCTTTTAAACTTTTTTCCTGACCTATCCCTCGCTCTTTGCGCCCGATTTTATGCAGGTAAAAATCCGAAAGAATTACCTCGAACGAGCTATCAGGGAAGGACAACTGGTGCGGGTCAGCATCGTAGACATGCACTCGTCCGCCCACTTCTTCAAGATCGGTGTTGCTGCGCAGGGTTTCCTCGCTACCGCCGTACTTCCAATCGTCAACCGCGGTCACTTTTAAGCCCGGTGAGCGCTTGGCGGCACCGATTGCCAGCAATCCATTCCGGCTACCGATATCCAGCACTCGCGCATCCGGGCGCATTTCAGTCAGGTCTAGCAGGCGTTCGCGCTGTTTAAAGCGGCCAAGCTTACTGTAATAAAGCAGGCGGAGGATGTTAAAGAGGTTATTGAGTGAGCCTATCACAAAAGCCAGGCGCAACCATTTCCAACGACCCTTTAAAGGCAGGAAAATAGCCAGGGCCAGGTTGCTAAAGACACCCGCTGCCATACCGGCCATAGCTTTGCTGCCGTAAAGACCGTAATCGGCCCGCCCGCCAGGTTCAATTGATTTAAAGATTTTAGCCATTTTTTTAGAATAAAATATGGGTCATTCCGTTTTTGAAAGAGGAATGACCCATTCTTTTTGAAATGTTCCAGAGTAGCTTTTTAACTGAATCATCGCAAGGATAATCCAATTTATCCTACCCTAAATGGGGTGCAGACCGACAAACTCCAGGGAAAGTGTTTCATCCCAGCCATACATAACATTCATGGCCTGGATAGCGTTGCCGCTGGTGCCTTTCACAAGGTTGTCGATCGCGGACATAACCACTAACCGGTTGCTGCGCTCGTCTTTCTCGAAGCCGATATCGCAGAAGTTAGTTCCGGCCAGGATCTTGGGTTCCGGGTAGCGGTAGATGCCTTCCTTAGTCTTGACTATACGGATGAAAGGTTCTTTGCCGTACTCCTGCCGGTAGACTTTCCAGATATCCTTCTCCTGCAAATTCTCTTTCAAGAAGACGTGACAGGTAGCCAGGATACCGCGTACCGCTTCTATCGAAGTGGCCGAAAAGTGAACGGTAGGTTTAGGGCCAAAGTTCAGTTCCTGCTCAATCTCGCCGGTATGGCGGTGCATGGTGGGCATAAAGCTGCGCATAGCCCCGCTGCGTTCCGGGTGATGGCTGGACTGGTTGGCTTTATTACCCGCCGCCGAACTGCCGACTTTACCTTCGACTACTACCATCTGCGGGTCTACCAACCCGTGCTTGAATAGCGGCATCAGGCCCAGGATGGTAGCCGTGGCCAGACACCCTGCACCTGAAACATAATTTGCCTCGCGTAACTGGTCGCGGTGCAACTCAGGAATACCATAGACAAACTTTTTCAGCCAGTCTTTGGCTTCATGCTCATGCTCGTACCACCGCGGGTAATCTTCGGGGTCGTGCAGGCGGAAATCGGAAGAAAGGTCGATAATGCGCGGCGCAACGGCGGCAAACTTCTCTATTTTGCCTACCGCCAGCCCGTGCGGAAGGGCTGAAAAGAGCAGGTCTACCGGTTCTAGATTTTTCATGCTGGTGAACTTCAGCTCGGTGCGCTTGCGCAAATTGGGATGCACTGAATGGACAAAGTTCCCGGCATTACTTTCGCTGGTAACCTGTACTATTTCAACGTGAGGATGGCCGAGCAGCAAGCGGACCAGTTCGCCGCCACCATAGCCGCTACCACCCACCACGCTGACTCTTATTTTCTGCGTACTTTCGGTTGACACAGGCTACTCCTTATTGGCCGCAACCTGCAAACAGTAATCCACAATCCGGCCAGGGATATTTACCCCGGTGGTGTCAATACTGTTGCGGAACTCCATAGTATAGTTTACTTCGTTGACCAGCAGGCCACGATGTTCATCTTCAAATACGTCTATTGCTACCACGCCCCCGCCTACCGCTTTCGCCGCCCGCACGCAGATGTCATTCAATTCGGGCGTCACCGGGCAATTGGAAGCCTCTCCGCCGCGAGCGGTGTTGGTTATCCAGTGAGAACTGCCGCGATAAATGGCGCAAATAGTCTCATCACCAACCACGAAAGCCCGGATATCGCGCTGCGGCTTCTTGATGTATTCTTGAATGTAAAAGAGGCTGTGTTCGTAGTTACCCAGGGTCTCTTTATGTTCCAGAACTGCCTCTGCCGCCTCGCGGTCGTTCACTTTGGCAATCAGGCGACCCCAGCTACCGATCAACGGTTTAATTACCGCCGGGTAACCAAGTTCTTCGATTGCTTTTATAGCCGACTCGGGTGTAAAGGCCAGCCTGGTTTTGGGCGAAGGTACGCCGTGCTTAATAAGCGCCTCGGTCGTCAGGAATTTGTTACCGCAGGTTAGAGCTACCTGGTGAGTATTGACAGTCGGGATACCCCAATCGTTCAAAACTTTCAAGGCATAGAGCGCCCGCCCGTGATGGAGGGAGCGCTCCAGGATGACATCATAATCGAGTGATTTTTCTTCCAGACGGAAAATCAGATCGTCATCATAGATGCGGTCGAATTCAAGGCCACGCCGCTCAATCTCCGCAAAGAGTAACTTTTCTTCAACCCGGATTCGGGAGACGAGCACTCCAAACTTCATGGTTACTCTCCCCAATCCTCTTCTTCTTCAGGAGCGAGGGCCAATTCTACCGGATTGGTTTTGACTACCTCTAATTCTGCGCCGCAATCCGGGCACTGTACAATTTCGCCCTTCTCGACCTTATCGCTTAACTGCACTTCAGCGCCACATTCCGGGCATTCCGCTACAACTGCCGTTGCCATCTAAACTTTCCTCCTGTGCTAATACTTTGATCGTCTTAAACAAATAATACCAAGTCCGTATTTTAGACGGAAGCACAACTCTGCTTCCTTTGCGGACTCGGTATTCAAGGGCAAACGCCTCTGGTTGCCCCGTTTATCCTTTTATCCCTTTAAGTTAATACAATTGTAAAGGTTTATTCGGCTTCGCTCAAAGCTGAGCTTTACTTTTTCCTGTACCTCAACAATTCAATCCTTGAAATTAAGAAACGGCTAGAATCACCAGTACTGCTATGCCTGTCAATATCTGAACGAGGATAGCTCCGGCGTACAACAGGTAAGCCGGTACGCGCTCTTTCGGTTGAATAATAGCGCCAAAAATACTGTTGACAACTACAGCCATCAAACCAATAAAGGGTAAAAACATCAACTCGCTCTTGTCACCGGCGCGGTCTACCTGACCCAGCTTGTTAAAATGTATCCGCAGAATTGGGTTAATATCATCGAAACGCCATAACAGCAAGAAATAGAGTAGCAGGTTGAGAATTACTCCGGCGGCAATCAGGCTGCGTCCAATTTTATCATGCCAGAGCGGGTGCGTCAGGAATGAACCCTGTACGATGCCTTCTTCGACCGGTTCGATTGCTCCCAGCCTGCGGCGCAAATTAAATTCTGTAATAAATTGCTGCCGGTTCTGGGGTGAAATGGCGTAGGTCTGATAATCCGTGCGCACCAGCAAAGTCTTTTCAAAGGGCTGAGTCGAGTAGAACTGGACCGCCCCTATTGAAGCAACTTGCGCCCGGTTGGTATAAAAGCCCGGCCAGTGGCCAAAGGACTGAGTCTTAACGCTAAAATTGACCGAGCCTCTCGCAAAACTGTCCGGTACTTCCTGTCGCTTTGATTGTTCGCTGGATGTTTGGCCGCGCTCATTCTCCGCCGTTTCATCGAAAGTAACTGCCAGGGCTTTGACTTCTTCTGGTTCCAGTTCAGTAACCTGGCCCTCTTCTATCTCAGGACTGCGCCCTCCATCTGCCGCAGGCGCTTCGGAAATTTCAACAAATTCTGCCTGTACCACATCAACCGGCTCAACTTCATCCAGGTCGCTGTCGGCTGCTGCGGTCTGGGTCATCTGGTGCGAAAGTTCTTCTTCCTCGACCTGCGCTACTTCCACTTCAACGGTTTCGGTTTGCAACACCCCGCCGGATTCTACCGTTTCATCTGCCGGTTGCTGGCGAGGGTAAGAAGTATTTACCGCCCCGCCGGGAGTAGCATTTTCGGCCTCACCGGTTCCGCTGTAAACGCGATTACGCATCTGGTTCAGGACAGTTTCTGCCGGGACGACGTGCCGGATATTCGCCAGTGGTATAACCTGCTTGCTATCCCCCAGGTCAACCGTAATGGCATTACGATCCAGAGCATAGCGCAGCTTGTAATAGCGGCGAGTCTGAAAAGCCAGGTAAAGCACCAGCAGAAGCAAGGCAAAACAGAGCAATCCTAGAAAAAATGTTCCCAGGTTATTACCGGTATGAACCGTAACCATATCGGGCACATCATCGGTAGGGGCATCCGGGCCTTGAACTGCCGGAACCAGGTCGGTAGCGGTAGCCGCCAACCAGGTAACCCAGGCTACGACACCAAGTACTGCCGCCGAAGCCAGGGTCATTATTATTCCAATCAAACCCCCTCGCGAGGGTAAAGAACGCCAATCTTTCATGTTTTAGTATACGGGAGTACACCACTCCTTGTACTTATCTACTTTGCCGCGTACCACGTCAAAGTAAAGTTGTTGCAAGCGAGCGGTAAATTCGCCGACTTTTCCGGTGCCTACCGGGCGGTGATCCACCTCGGATACAGGTGCAATTTGTGCCCCGGTCCCACACAAGAAAAGCTCGTCGCAGGTATAAAGCTCAGTACGGTCAATCGTTCGCTCGACGATTTCAAGTCCAAATTCATCACGGGCCAGGGTCATTACAGTATGGCGGGTAATTCCAACCAGTACATTTTCCATCACGGCAGGTGTTACCAGTTTATTGCCAGTTAGCATAAAGAGGTTTTCGGCGCTACCTTCGGAAACGTGGCCTTCGTTGGTCAGCATGATTGCCTCGTCAAAACCATTCATCAAAGCTTCGCTTTTGGCGAAGGCGCTGTTGACGTAGGCTCCCGCAATCTTGGCTCGGGCCGGAATCATATTATCATCGGTGCGTTTCCAGCTTGATACGCCTACTTTAAGTCCGTTTTCAATGTCAATATAAGCTCCGAAAGGCTGCACATAAATGCAGAAGCCGCTTTCCAGGCCATTTAGCTTGACTCCGATAACCTCGGAGGAAATATAAGCGGTCGGACGCATATAGACATCTTCGTGGAATTCATTATACTTCACCAGATCGCGAGCGATGGTGCAAAGGGTATCTACGTTGCCGGGCAATTTGAGCATCAGGATGCGGGCGCTACCGGTCATACGCTCCATGTGTTCGCGCAACCGGAAGAGGTAAAGTTGTTTATCTTCCTCGTTCCAGTAGCCGCGAATACCTTCAAAGCAGGCAGTTCCATAGTTAAACGCGTGAGTAAGAATGCTGATTTTTGCATCTGCAAGAGGTATGATTTCACCGTTTAAATAGCTGTAAATAGTCTTCGCCATCTCCTCGCTCCCATTTATTTAGTGCGCTCAGAACCTGAAAAGTAAGCAGTAATTGCTAACCCAGTGATTATAGCACAAACTCTCGAAAAGAGTTTCAGCCTGCTTACTATTTACCGGTGGTTTCGGCTGGCATAAAGCGCTTCCAGGCTTTTCTCATCCAGAAAACCCTCGGCGGCCCCCTCTACCCCGATTTTATACGACGCAAAAAGAACGGCCTTTTTTATGGCTTCGTACGGGTCGCGCTTACGGTTGTAACTGTGGACGAAAGCTGAGAAAAGAGCGTCGCCCGCCCCGATACTGTTTACCACCGGGCGAGTAACTACAGCCGGGATTCTTTGCATAAAACGATCTTTTTTGACCGATAATAAAGCGCCCTGCGATCCCATACCAATCACAATTATTTCATTGCCGTAGCGGTTGAGTACTTGCCAGGCCCATTCTTCAGGTGAAGTGGGCAGCAACTCGTGACTCATGAAGAGAATGTCGGCGTGCTGCATAAAGTCACGATTATATTCATCATCAAGGCTTGAAATAGCATGGACATCTGTGGCAATCAACTTACCAGCCTGCCGGGCTTTGACTAAGAAGGGTCGTGAAAAGTTAATGTTACAGAGTACTGCCAGAGAGCTTTCCTCAAGTGCCCGGTCAAAAAGATCGTTCGGATACGTCTGGTCCTGGATATCTTTTAGATCGGTATTAATCTGGCGGCGGCCACTCTTCTCATATAGAATAACCGCTTGCGCCACTCTGTCCAGCGATTCGAGCACGTAATAGCCAGGAATTCGGTCTCTGATCAGGGCCTCGCGTACCAGCTTACCGGAAATATCGCGCCCATTGAGTGAAAGAAAATTGACCTGGTTTCCCAGCACGGTCAGAGCTCTGGCGATGTTGTAGCCCACCCCGGCTACGCTGCTATTAACGCCATAAAAAGGATAACGCACCGGGCTATAGTCAACCGGAAAACCTTCTATCAGCAAAGTAGTCTCGATGTTGATAAGACCTGAAACTAGAATTTTAGACATAGTTAAAGACCTGACTTTGATTCAGTTCCTTTCTTGATAGTAGTTCTGTACCGGAATTAAGGGTATACCGGCAGCATATCCAGCCCGGTTGTTTCCGGCAATCCGGCCAGGATATTCATGTTTTGCACACCCTCACCCGCGGCGCCTTTCACCAGGTTATCCAGCACTGAAATCACTAACAACCGGCGAGTGCGCGGATCAATAGTTGGGTAGATGAAGCAGTAGTTGCTGCCATATACCTGCTTGGTAGTTGGCGGTGTATCCACGATGCGTACAAAACTGTCGTTCGCGTAGAAACTGCGGTACCGTTCCTTGATTACTTTGGCAGCCTCTTCCAGGCTGCCATAATCGTCCAGGAAAGCGGGTGAAAGCCGGGCGGTAGAGGTAGCCAGCATCCCACGCGAGAGCGGTACCAGGTGCGGAGTGAACTGAACCGCTACCGGACCTTCTCCGTAAACCTCGCTCAGCATCTGTTCTATTTCAGGCAAGTGGCGATGCCCATCCAGGCCATAAGCGCTGGTGCTTTCCGTCATTTCGGCAAAATGCAGATTCTGTTTCAGGCCGCGTCCCGCTCCGCTGGTGCCGCTCAGGGCGTTAATAATCACATCCGGCTCGATCATAACTTTCTGGCCTGCTTCCTGGCTGAGTGCCGGGGCCAATCCCAGCGAGCTACAGGTTGGATAACAACCGGGATTGGCGACCAGGCGAACATTTTGATTTAATTTAGAGCGATTTAACTCCGGCAAACCGTAGACCGCTTCGGGCAACAGATAAGGGGCCGGGTGAGAGCCATACCATTTTTCGTACACCTCAACCTTGTGCAGCCGGAAATCAGCCGACATATCTATCACTTTTGTTTGAGGTGCTTTTTCCAAAATATTGGCGGCGGTTTCAGCCGAAGCATGATGGGGCAGGGCCAGGAATACAAAATCCGCTTTTTCCGGGGCTGTAAGCTCTTCCTGTACGGTTAGGCCCAGCGGCCCCAGGTGCGGGAATACTTTTTCGACAGGCTGCCCTGTTGCGCTTCTCCCCACCAGTTCCAGTAATTCGACATCAGGCCGACGACCTAACAGGCGGGTAAGTTCTGATCCAACATAACCCGTAATTCCAACAATAGAAACTTTTAACATTTTCTAACTTTCCCCTTCAGGCGCTTTTTGGCGTCTTCTCAACTGGCAATAAGCAACCGTCCCTGGTAGGTGAGCAACTTTGCTCTTTTCTTCCGGCAAAATTCCGGTAGCGCTTTTATAAAAATCTGGCTGTTATTATAGCGCAGATTTAAAAAATTGACCTGCTCTTTTATGGCGATATTGTTATTGAGGATAAGAAATAAACTTTTGTACTTCAAAAACTGTAGCCCAGACTATACTTTCAAACAGGGTTCCTGGTTAGAATTTGCTATGGACAAATTCACCTTAGAAAATGCGAAGATATACAAACCGCGCTACCCCACGCGAAATCCCGGCTTCTGGTTTGTAGTTGTAAGCCTGCTGATTAGCTATACTTTGCTGACGCTCTTTGTTATTGGAGTAATGAATAATAACCGCGAGCATAGCTTTAACTGGGGCGGGGCTTTAGTGGTGATGGGTATTGCCCTGATTCTTCTGGCAATCTCAGTCCTGGTAGTTTACAAACTTTTGCGCATTCAGCCCAAACAGCTTGTGCTCCAGGATGACTGTTTACGTGCCTATGATTTAAGCGAGGCTCAACCTCTTCTGGAAGTAGAAATCCCCCTGGACCATCTGACCCTGGTAACTGTCACGGATGTGCCAGTTAAGGGAGGTCTTTTTCCGGCCAGCTTTAAAGGCCTGCTATTACGCTGGACTACTGAAGAGGCTTACCAGACTCCAGATTCAGAAGACATTCTACAGCAAGATAAACTGGAATTATCAAAGGCAGTTTCAACGCTAGAGACTGCCACCTTTGAGTATGTTGTCTCCTCGCGTAATCTGTGTGATTTTGATGAGCTATTTGATCTGATTTTTGAAATCGCTCCACCAGAAGCGCGAGGAGCTCGCCTTTTCAGAGCTTAATTTTATTGTTAACTGATAACAAAAGTAAAGAGCCCGGCTTCTCTTACAAAAGGGAAGCCGGGCTCTTTTAATAGTCTAAACTATTTATTGCGAAAAAATTCTAAAAACCGTTCCCACCAGCTTTTCTTGCGGTATAGAGCGCCCACCGAGGAAGAAGTTTTAACCTCGCGGATAGTTGGATTAAGGGTATAATCAGGCCCAACAGACTGGGTACGTAACTTATCCCTGCTGGGAACCGCGTTGTAACTGCGTGTGCCTGTTTCTGCTGCGAAAGAAGGGCTAGCATGGGAAATAGCCGCCACCGCAGGCGGCGCTTCGCGCAAGGCGGCCCCGGTATAATTTGGAGGAGGTAGCAAGTAGTACTTAATCCGCTCAGCCTGCTCTACCAGCGCTTCCGGCAGATGACTCCAGGCATCACTCCCTTTTAGCACAAAAAAGGCGTGATGGCCGTTTAACAATTGCTGTAATATATCCCGGCTTTGTGATTCACTTGACATAAATATCAAATTGACACCGAGCTGTAACTCTGAGAGATTTTCCAGTAGACCGGGCAGTCCGATTTCAGTATCTACGGGCATCATTACATCAGAAACAATAGTCAGGTATTTCAACCTGCAATGACTGAGCCAGATTAAAGCGTGGCGCGGCGAAGCGGCTTCATAGACTACAAAATCGAGCGGTGAGGTTGGCGAAGGGCTTGTAGCGTTTTCATCGAGCGGGTTATGGTAGTAGTTAAGACGAGGCTCGGCTCTTTCACCCAGGGTAAAAAGCGCGCAAGCAAGCTGCTTTCGACTGCAACTCATCAGAATATGCCGGGCCATCAGGTTACGCAACTTGCTATTGTCATCAATGATTAAAATATGATGCCTTTGCTGAGTGCTTCTTGACTGGCCAAGTGAAGTTTCATTTGGTTGCATGGTAATCTGTCCCATATTCAGTAACCGGGACCGGAAACCCTTGAAGATCACCGGTAGACGGTTTTGTTATGTCCCAGTGTTTAAAAGCCCGGTTGTGGTTTGAGCAGTTCTTAAAATCTACTTCAAAATCCTCCTGGCAATTAGCTGTTCGTTATCTGCGTGAGATCCAGTGAGAAACGGCGAGGGCCACTCGGTTTGTCCCCCGGCTTATCAATCTTTTCTACCGTGACGAGTAATTCGCTATAACTGTTAATATTAAAACCGGCTGGAAACTCGTTTTCTTGCAGCAGGCGAGCATTTCCACTTGATCCCATATCCGGTAACAAAGCCATGCGGAAATAGGTTGACCCGGAACCGTTGACGGGTTTAGAGACCAGCCATAAGGCATAAGCCTCATCTTTTCCCAGCGGGTCAAGTCGGCCATAACTGATCGCCCAGTGCAAACGATCTCCACTATAAAGTACCATGCGTCCGCCTGGATTAAGATCCTCAGACTTGAAAGGTACAATCTGGGTACGGGGATCGCTGAGCAGAGCAATAAAATCAGAGGCACTCTGTGAGATGCTGTTCTTGTTGAACTGCTCCAGGTTACGTTTCAGACTCTCTACCTGATTATTTGAGTCAATCAGGAGATAGCCAAGCCCTAAAACCAGCGGTAAGAAAACTACCAGTAACGCGATGGCGGTAATTCCACCTCTTCCAATGCCACCAGAGCCTTTTGACCTCATTCTGGAGGTGCTTTTGTTGGCGGTTGATTTTCTTACCGGCCTCTTTTCGCCTGTACCAGTCCAGGAACCAACTTTAGCTATCTCGCTTTCGGGAGTAGCGCTTCCACGCCGCCCAATCCCGGAAGTAAGCGGTTTTCTTTCGGTCTGTTCAGGTTTATCTATAGAGGTGTTATCATTGGTGGCTAAATCGCCGTCAAGCTCCTGCACAGTATTCTCACTTAAATCTTTACTAAAATTATTACGCTAATTATCCATAGTGAAATGTTAGCCCACCGGATAAATGCCGTCAAGACTACTTAGTTCCTATTTATAGTCTACAGGACCGGGTGTCTTTACTTGCCCGCTGATTGTAATTGTACCTGGCTAACTCCGAAGCTTAGCAGGCGTAAATCCAGCGGATTATCGAGCGGCACAGGTTTTTCAGGAGAAGAGAGCGTGAGCATGCTGGGTGTAGTAGTACTGGGTGGAACATCCAGGTCGAGCGCTACCTTCCAGATTTCGCCGGGGGCGAGCGCTTTCTGGGCCGCAGGATAGCCATCAAAAGCAATCTGGACGGTGCGTGGTTGAGTATAGTTGAAAACGTTAAATTCAATATGTGCCCGGTGGCGGTCCTGGCTGAGATTGAAAACCTCTAACTCTGACGGGACATTATTGCACTGCTCGAAATGGCGGCTCTTTTCAACTTCCTCGCTGGAGCAAGGATTAGCCCAGCGATGGATTACGTCAGAGGTTTTTTCGGCCGCATACCAGCCGTTGCTTCCGGTATCAATGAAAAGAGGATCAGCCAGGGGTGGTGCGTCTGGTACACGATACGCTATCAGTTTATCATCCTGGTAGACTGGTTTGGCATTTTGCCCCAGCACTCGTGTTATCATACGCTCGGCAGCGGCGTCCTGCCCTCCGGTAGCCTCAAGGGCCTGAGGATAAAGAATGATGTAGCGCACCTTGTAATAGTTTAGCAGAGGCAGGGCGATTTTATTGTAATCCGGGGTTGCCAGGAAATCACCACCCTGGGAAGGCCGGAACAGCTCAATCATTTTGTAATTTTGGAGCCAGAAGAAATCGCGGAACAGAGTCGCTCGTTTAACGAAATTATTCGGATTGGTCAGTTTATGGTCACGCGCCAGTCTCCCGCCGAAGCGAGGTTTGCCATGAATACTCTGGTAAGCTTCATAGGTATCTTCACCCCGTCCTTTTTCGGTAAAGAGCGGCAATTCCATAATAGCGTAATCTTCTTTATCCTGCGCCAACTGATAGTAGAATGGCGGCCAGTCGGGCGGATCAGCCTTGGCGTTTCCAGCTTCCAGTACGAAGCCTCCCAGTGATACCGCAATGATAATTCCGGCCAGAATTCCGCTTATAAGCTTTAAGGCGGTCTGGCTATTAATCCTGATGCCTGTCTTTGCCCTGTTTGCCATAATAACGGCAAGCTGGTTGAAGATTTCACGCAGCCCAAACGCCAGCAGAAGGCCGAAGCCGGTCAAAAAAATCAGGTAGAAGCGGCCAGGGTCTCGCCCGATATTCAGCACCGGCAATTTATAAAGCAGGGCGTAGGGCATTGGAATACCGGTGGTATCATCATCGCTTTTGGGGAACCATTTCAAACGCGGACCTAAGGTCAGTGAAGCGGCCACCAGGGCTGTAATCGCCCAGAAAAGGATGGTTCGGCGCTCAAGCGTGGAAGGCTTGTGTCTCCAGAGTAGCACAAGGCCAATTACCAGTAAGATCAAGGCAAGATAGCCGGGATTGCCCAGCCCGAATTCAAAATATTCATTGAGAGCTTTAGCGCGGTTATCCGATTGCTCGCTCACTGAGAGCCAGGGATTATCGCGGGCCTCTTTTAACATCGGCAAGAGCAACGGTACAAATACAATTGCCGCCCACGCACCACCGACCAGCGCCATTTTAAGCACGATAAAAGCTTTCTCACGCCAGCTTTGGCGAGTAAGAAGGCAGAACAAAGCGTAGCCAAAGGTCAGCAGCACGGCATGTAAGATATACTGCCAGTCGGTCAGGCACATGGCCATCAGGCATAAGAAAGCGCCGAAGCCATTCCAGAAGGCCGCTTTACCCTGAAAGCGCAGGGCGCGGAAAAGAAAAAAGAGGTAAAGGGGAAACCACCACTGGGAAAGTTTTTCAGCCTGCCCAAACGAATAGAAACCAATTAGCTGGTTATTGGCAAAAGTGAAAAGGGCGGCGCCTGTAAAAGAGGCCAGGCTGTGTCCGGTCTGATCCTTAAAAAAGAGATAAGCGCAAAAAACCGTAAGCGCCATGGAGAGTAGAAATTTGAGATTGGTAGTAGCGACTGAGCCAATTAGCGGCCAGAGCGGCAGGGCAAATATTCCATTGAGCGGGTTGAGAGTATGAAAGCGCAGGCTGATGCCAATCGGGTAGTAGAGATAATTGGTATAAAAAGGATTGCGATGCAGGTCGAAGAGGGCAGTGCGGACCCAGTAATCATTCCAGAGATTTTCGTAGCCATCCAGGTCACCACCTACAACGCCTTTGCCCAGGTTAAAAAGGGCTACGCGACCGTAGATAGCGGCCAGAAGTAAAGCGCCCAGGAAAGCCCACAGGGCAGGACTGCGCAAAATCTTCAAAAAATCAGGCCTCTTCGTATCAGCCGTCTTTTCTTTGGCCTGTTCTTCTAATCGTTCTTCCTTTTTTAGCACCTATACCAACATCTATTTCAGCGATAATCCATCTGTGAAGTTCTGCGGCATTATAACAGCTTCCGTTTTCTGCGGCAATGCGGCCTAAATTTCTGGAACTGTATAAGGGATATTTACAGAATCCTATATTATAAAATATAAAATAGAGAAGCTGTTTCACGCGTTCAAATGAAACAGCTTCTTAGTTTCGCGCTATAGGATACGCGTAAGGAGGAGAGGTAGAAATTTCCAGGAAACTAGCGGTAGTTGATCCTTTCTTCTGGCAGGTGGTTGCTCTTAGCTACCCCGGCATACCAGTGACCGCTGTCTTTGATGGTGCGCTTTTGAGTCTGGTAGTCAACGTGAACAATCCCGAAGCGGCGTGAATAGCCATAAGCCCATTCGAAGTTGTCCATCAAGCTCCAGGCAAAGTAGCCTGCCAGGGGCACTCCCTCTTGTATAGCCCGTAAAGCGGCATGCAAGTGCTCCTGGTAGTAATAGAGCCGCAATTTATCGTGAACATGGCCATCTGCGGCTACTTCCTGCTCTCCGCTGGCGCCGTTTTCGGTAATGTAGTAGCTCTTAGCTTTGTAACGCTCATTTAGCATTACCAGCAGTTCGTAAAGCGCGTCAGGGTACACTTCCCAGTCCATAGTGGTGTAGATGCCTTCCGGCTTAACACTCTTGCCCGCATAGCTATCTTTTGAAGCTTCGATGACCTGGCGGTTGTAAAAATTGATACCCAGGAAATCCATTGGGGTCTTTATCAATTCCATATCGCCAGCGACTACCGGCGGTGTAACACCTACCGGGAGACTACTCAAGTAGACCGGGTTGTAATGGCCGTTGAAAATAGGATCGAGGAACATGCCGTTAAAGATTTCACCGGCCCGATATGCCGCTTCCCGGTCCGCTTCCGATTCGCTTGCCGGGTGATGCGGTGCCAGATTTAGCGTAATCCCTGCCTGCGCTCCCGGCGCGTTACGCCGAATGATGGGCATGGCCAGACTGTGCGCGAGCAGCAGGTGATGCACAGAGCGGGCATAAGCTTCATCATTTTGGACGCCGGGAGCGTGATAACCGGACTTATACCCCAGGTAAGCTGAACACCAGGGTTCATTCAGCGTAATAAAACCGGCCACGCGATCACCCAGGCGCTTTGTAACTACCTCGGTATATTCGGCAAAAGCGTAAGCGGTCTCGCGATTGGCCCAACCACCTTTATCTTCCAGAATTTGCGGTAAATCCCAGTGATAAAGGGTGGCAAAGGGTTTAATACCTGCTTCCAGCAAGCCATCTACCAGGCGATCATAAAAGTCCAGCCCTTTTTCATTAACAGGGCCGGTGCCTTGCGGCAAAACGCGTGGCCAGGCTATCGAAAAGCGGTAAGCATTAGTGTTTAGCTGGCGCATGATTCCGATGTCATCGCGCCAGCGGTGATAGTGGTCGCAAGCCACGTCCCCGTTGTCTCCGTTCCAGACTTTACCGGGAGTGGCGCAGAAAGTATCCCAGATGCTCGGCCTGCGCCCGTCTTCGTGGGCGGCGCCTTCAATCTGGTAAGAAGCGGTAGCGGTTCCCCATATAAATCCTGCCGGGAATTCGTAGGTGTTGCTGGTTAATTCTTTCTGTTCTTCTTGAGTAGACGTAGACATTTCCTTATTCCTTTTGAATACCTCACCGCTTCAGACCTCGGCCCTTTAGCGGTGTGATATTTAGCTCTTAACAGCGCCACTGGTTAAACCACTGATCATATACTTCTGTAAGAAGAAGAAGATAAGCAGGATAGGCAGGGTTACGGTAGTTGCGGCTGCCATTATCAGATCATACCGGTTCAGGTTCTGGCCCCCTACGAAAAGGCGAATACCAACAGCGATGGGTTCCGTGTCCACACTGCTGGTCAGAGTTAGCGAGAAAAGTAACTCATCCCAGCAGAACATGAAGACAGTAATTATCGTGGCGATAATGCCCGGAACGGAAAGCGGTAGAATAATTCGCAAGAAGGCTCCTAAACGGCTTGCTCCATCTACCATGCCTTGCTCTTCCAAATCGAGCGGAATAGTGGCAAAAAAGCTGCGCAGGATGAAGAGCGAAACCGGTAAAAAGAAAGCTGTATAGACCAGAATCATACCGTGATAGGTGTTGACAAGCTGAAAGTTGAAAGTGCGGTTGATCCACAAAAAGATGTTATAGAGCGGCAGCAGGAACATAACTCCCGGTATAAGTTGGGTGCCAATAATGGCAATATCCAGCGCGCCTGAACCGGGAAAGCGGAAGCGCACCAGGGCATAACTGGCGAAAACGGCCAGAGTGGCGCAAATTACCGCCGTAAAACCGCATATGATCATGCTATTACGGAAGTAATTGAAGAAACCGACCTTTTCGAGCATATTCGGGTAGTTTTCGAAATGCCACTGAGTAGGCCATAGTGTACGGTTCAACAGAATTTCATCGTTGCTTTTCAACGAAGACAGGATCATATAGATGATTGGAAAAACCGTGCAGACTACCATAAGGCCCAGCGCTATATAAGCTCCGACCCGGATGGCTCTTTTCTTCATGCGCGCCTGGTTGTAACGGGCGGTACCTACTGATACAGATGCCATAGTAATTTCTCTCCTATTTCAGGCTCGGCTATACCCTTAACTCTTTTGATCTACGGTCAGAGATTGACGGAAGACCTTGTACCAGATCGCCACAAAGATTAGCATCACTATCATGAAAATAGTGGTTGCGGCTGAGCCGATACCGTAACGTAAGGAGCCGTTAAAGGTATTGCGTTGTACAGCAGTCTGCAAAAGATCACCCCATTCACCGGGATAACCCGCTCCGTTCCCAAACATCGTAGCCACCAGGTTGAAAGCGTAGGCACTGCCAATTACGCCCCACAGGGTAACAACCGCAAAAATAGGTTTAAGTAAGGGCAGGGTGATTTGCTGGAAGCGCTGCCAGGCGCTGGCACCATCAATCTCTGCCGCTTCGTAAAGTTCAGTCGAGATTGTTTGTAGCCCTGAAAGCAGCAGTACCATGGTAAAAGGATAGCCGCGCCAGATGGTCGGAATGGTGATGGCCCAGAAGACATTTTCATTCTGTAACCAGGAAATGCGATGAGCCTGATCGGTTAAGTGTAACCAGTCGGTAAGTATGGTGTTGACTATGCCGGTATCAATTCTGAACATGAAACCCCAGAGTAAACCGACTACAAAAGAGGGTACTACCCAGGGCAACATCAGCAGTGATCTTACGATTCCCCTGCCACGGAATTCATGATTAATCAGCATCGCCGAGATTAATCCCAGGCCGATGGTACCTACATTTGTAACAATAGCGTACAGAAAAGTATTACGAGCAGCTAGCTGCAACTGGCTGGCAAGGGCATTATGCTGGCTGGTAAATAAAGTGTTGTAGTTATCCAATCCAATGAAGGGAGCCCCTAAAAATCTAAGCCAGGTGCTTTGCTTCAAGTCCAGGAAGGACATGTATACGCCTAGGCCACCCGGAATGAAGTGGATAAAGAGCATACAGACTATTACCGGCGAAACCAGTAAATAGGCCAGGCGATAGGTTCTAAGTTTCTTCCAGAACGTTTCCTTCGATGCGAGCGGGATTCCTTCAGCTAACGGTGTAATTGGCTTCAGTTCCTTGATAGGCTTTTCTGCTTGAACCGACATAAAAGCTACTTTCTTTGCTAGAAATTCCAGCTTCACGGTTAAAATTGGAAGCTGTTATTTTTCCTCTCTCCTCCAGAGATTTGCGGCTTAGCCGGGAGTGAGTGGCCTGCCTGGAAAGGCAGGCCACTCACCCACTAGCCGGGTATAACTACTTGGCGTTTTCGATAGCAGTATCGATTTCCTGAGCCGCCTGGTCTAAGCGCTGTTTGATTGCGTCGTTGCCTTTTCCGGCGACTACGTCATCCCACATGCTGCTGAACGTCTTCTGTAAATCCTGCTCGATAGCACCCCAGGCCGGGACTACCGGGTAACTGTAACCAACCTTCAGGGATTCAAGGTAAGGCTTGTAAAGCGGGTCGCTGTAAATCGGATCACTCTGAGCTTCGAGATTAGCCGGAAGGTCGCCCAGGATGGACTGGTAAGCGATCTGGCCCTTTTTGCTGGCCAGGTACTGGACAACTTTCACCGCAGCATCAGCGTGCTTGCTCGACTTCAGGATAGCGAGGTCACTACCACCCACGAACGGGTGAACACCATTCGGGCCGGCAGGCATCATAGCGGTACCAAAGTTCTGGCCAACAATGCTGTCGGCAAAGCCGTTGGCATCCTGAGCTTTGGTGTGCTTGGCGCGAGCGATCATCCAGGGGCCGTCAATGTAGGAAGCTACTTCACCGGCGCGGTACATCGCGGAGAGGTCGTCTACACCTTTCTCAATGGCCGGCTGGTAGCTCAGTCCCTGAGTGTAAAGTCCGGCGTAGAACTGAAGACCTTTGACCGCGGCATCGCTGTTGATAGCGGCTTTGCTGTTATCCTGGTTCAGAATGTTGCCACCGGTCGACCAGATCCAGGGCATAATATTGTGAATAACATTGTAGTCGTTCTTGCCGGTGTAAGCGAAAGGAGCTTTTGCCAGGTCTCCTTCGGTATCTTTCATCTTCTTAATCGAAGCGGTGAAAGTATCCCAGTCTTTGAAAGCGGTGCTGGCATCCAGGCCGGCTTTCTTCAGGATGTCGGTGCGATAGACGATGGCGCGGGTTTCTACGAACCAGGGCATCGCTACAATATCTTTGGAGCCTACCAGGTGGGTGGTATTCCAGGCGGCTTCAGTGAAGGCTTTGGAACCACCTACTGCCTGAATTTCAGCATCAGTGAAAGGACGCAAACCACCGGTGCTGCCGAAGGTAGCTACCCAGGTCGTACCAACCTGCGTAATATCGGGGCCGACGCCGGTCTGAAGAGCAGTCTGGATTTTGCCGAAGGCATCGCCCCAGCCTACTTCAGTCACGTTCACTTTAATATTGGGATTCTGGGTGTAGAAATCAGCCAGGGCCTTCTGCATATCCTGCACGGACTGGCCGGTATTGGGCATAATCCACATTTCAACAGTTTCAGCCGGGCCGTTGGAAGCGGCAGCCGTAGTGTTTGCGGGTGCGGCGGCGGTAGTCGCAGCGGTCGTGGCAGCAGCAGTTGTAGCAGCAGAAGCGGCAGTCGTAGCAGCGGCAGTCGTAGCGGCGCTTGCTGCCGTAGTATTTGCGGGGGCCGGGGTTGCTGTGTTGTCACCACAGGCAGCCAGCATCAGTCCAAGTAAAAGTGTCAATACTACGCTCATGATAACGACGCGTTTAGTGTACGCCGTACGAGCAATACCAGGCATAATTTCCTCCTCGTTGAAGTGATAAAAAAACAAACTCTGTTTTGCGCGACTATTCGGTTAGAAAAAGGCGCAACTAAATCAAGCCCCTGTTGCAGCAGGCCGGTTTTTGTATTGCAGAAGAAGTAGATTTATTTGAGACTGCGTACAGAATCCCGTTCTACCAGCGAAGTGTAGAGCAATGTTTGAGTGACCGGTAGATCAGGATAATTGACTCTTTCGATGATTTTACGTACTGCCATACGGCCTAAACCTTCTGGATCAGCCCTGACAGTCGTTAGTGCGGGAGTGACTAACCTGGCTGTTTCGGTATCGTCGAAGCCCACCACCGAAATGTCGCGAGGTACTTCCAACCCGTGAGCGCGCAAACCCTGCAAGAAACCAAAAGCGGTTTGATCGTTCGCGCAGAAATAAGCGGTACAATCTACACCTTTTCGCGCTACTTCGTGCGCGGCGTTTACACCGCCGTCTATCGTAAGATCGCCTTTTATAACGTAATCCCAGTTAAATGGGATACCGGCCTCTTCCAATGCCCGGCGGTAACCTTCTAAACGACGTTGCACCGTGTAATGGGCAAGACCATTGATAAAACCGATTTTGCGATGCCCTTTTTCTATCAGATATCGAACCGCTCTGATAGAACCGTTGTAATTTTCGTTTGAAACCATGTCCAACGCCAGTTCTGGGAAGTAATGATCTACCAGAACTGAAGGTAGTTTCAGATCGAGCAAACCGCTAACCAGCTCCTCGTTGATAAAATTTATCAAAAGTAGCGCGTCAGCATGCGACTCCGCCAACATCCGGCGTCCATAATCCAACTCTGAAGCATCGTCTTCAATAATGCGGTAAATCAGGTGTAGATTATGGCGGCGACACTCTGCTTCTACTCCTCTTAACATGAGCGAGAAGTAAGGATTATGAGAGTCCGGTACGGATGGCGAAATGACGGGGCGACAGCAGAAAGCGATATGGGTCAGTATCCGCCGCTCTTCCTGCCCGTTATAGGTAAAGAATTGCGGTTCTTGATCGGCCCGTCGTTTGCGTAAGCTGTAGCCTAGTTCACTGGCGGCATTCAGTACACGTAACCGTAGATCGGCTTCGACATTCGGGTAATTGTTCAAAACCCGTGAAACTGTCCCAACTGAAACAAGTGCCCGTGTTGCCACGTCTCTGATGGTAACGTTGTTTTTTCCCGCCACTTCGGACATAGAACCGTTTCACCCCGAAAATTTAAGAACTATAACGTTCATTTCGTTCGTGAACATTACAAACACATCACGTTGAACGAAAAAAACAATTAAATGAATAGACCGGAAATTCGAGCTTAAAACAATTGAGATTTGATGCAGTTTGGTGAGCTACTGAATTATTGCTCTATTTTTATCATTCTTTTACAGCAGAGTCAATACGTTTCAAGAACATTTTCAGCTTTCTGATGAACAAATGAACGTTCAAGGGTTTTTGTTGCGGTGAATGTTCATTAGGGTGTTTAACGGGCTCACTGAACAACAAAAAAGGTCCGGGAGTATTATCACCCGGACCTTCTCATTGTGTTGTTTAGTTCACTGAAGTGTTCACGCCAGTACGGTTTATCGGGAAACTGGCCCTGGTATTAACTGCAAATACCCGAGGGGCGTTGAGTGCGGGTGTAATAGCCGCCAGTTCCCGGTCTTTTTCCTCCTGCTCCTGCCAGTAAGGTCGTAATGCTTTACCAAACTCGTTCAGGTGCAGATTGGCGAAGTAGAAGAAATCCGGACCTGGCGGACGGTGCGAGAGACGCTGTTTAATTGCGCTTTCAGAATAAACTCTCTCGTGCATGTAGAGGAAGCCTTCTTTTAACTCTTCATTGCTCATACCCTTCATATTGATTACAAGGTTATGAGCGTCGTAGCGTGCCCAGTTGCGATTGAAAATGCGGCCCTGGCTGTTGAGCTGATTGTAATAACTGGTGCCAGGATAAGGCGTGCAGATGAAGAAGACCGGCATTTCGATATGATTCTCGATGATGAATTGAGCGGTTTTCTCGAAGCCGTCCGGTTTATCATGGTCGAAGCCGAACATAAAGTAACCCTGCACCCCGATACCGTGCTCGTGAATGGTTTGAAGGGTTTCGGAGAACTGTTCAACCACGTTCACTTTCTTGTTTACTTCCAGCAGACTTTCCTGGTTTATACTCTCCAGGCCGATTCCCATCAACTGGCAACCGCTGGCTTTTGCCAGGGAAAGAAATTCCGGGTCGCGCAAAGCGGTAATCGAACCCTGGGCGCTCCATTCGATATCCAGCGGTATCAGGGCTTCCAGTAACTCGCGGGTATGTTTGCGGCGCGGCCAGATATTATCGTCTACAAAGGCAATATGCAGTTTACGCTTGTGTCCGGGAGGCATTCCCTGGGGCGTGGGTGCGCTATCGAAGATTAGCTCTTTGAAATACTGGATTTCCTCAATAATCTGGTTTACCGAACGTTCGCGGTAACTCTTGCCGTAAAGGTCCGGGACCGAGCAGTAAGCGCAAGTGAGCGGGCAGCCCCGACTGGATTCGATCTGGATCATCGGCGAGTAATTGTGCGATTTAATCAGGTCGTAGCGTGGAATGGGGTGCCCACCCAGCGGCGGCAAACTGCCTGCTTTATAGTATTTTTTGAGATGACCCGCCTCAAAGTCGGTGATAAGCTGTCCCCAGACCGGTTCGGCCTCCCCCAGCAGGATAGCATCGGCGTGGAGAGTAGCTTCGCTGGGCAGCACTGAAATATGCGGCCCTCCCAGCACCACTTTAACTCCCCGTTTGCGATACTCGGCGGCAATTTCATAAGCCCTTGGCGCAGTAAGGGTTCGTACCGCTATCCCTACCAGGTCTACTCTCTCATCAAAATTTATTTTCTCCCCCATACGTTCGTCAATAATCTGGATATCCCAGCTAGGAGGCGTAAGTGCGGCAATTAGCGTCAGACTAACCGGGTAAGTAGTCAAATGCTTGGGTTGCATTTTCCAGACAAGTGACTCGCATTCAGGCCATATCAAATTCAGTCGCATAAGTTGCTCTCCCCAGGCGGGCTAAAGTCCAGCCGGCACTTTTCCAAAGGTTTCTTTGGGTTCCAAAAGTCAGTGAACACTAAACGTGAGGTGATTTTTTACCCCTTAATTATCGGTTTTAACAGTGCTTATTATCAGTAGCCTGCACTACCTGCGAGGTCTTTTTTGCAGAATTGCTTGAACCTTATCAGCGAAACTACTTCAGCCGGGTGGCCTAGTCATGATATAATAGAGATATAAAAGTTGAACAAAAATACTAATTATTGTAATAAGGATTAATGGTGACAGAAGCTTCAGGTCGCCCCTATCAAAAACCTCGGCCAAACCATGCGCGGCCCTATCGCGTTCCGGCCCTCGATAACATTAAGAAAAACGGTTCAGCTACCAACGCCTCTGCTGTAGAAACCGAAGTTTCAAGCCCTGCCCCTGGAAGTGGCCCGAATTATAGCGTCTTAAAAGGGATTATTGAGCGCATCACTTTCCAGAGCGATGAAACAGGTTACACCGTTGCCAGGTTGCAACCTGAAAAAGCGCGGGCCGATGAACTGGTTACGGTCGTTGGTACTCTACCATCAGTCAATCCCGGTGAGAATCTTGAGCTAAAAGGCTGGTGGAAAAGCCACCCGACTTATGGCCGCCAGTTTCAGGTTGACACTTATACAGTTTTACTGCCTGCCACTATTACGGGAATTCAAAAGTACCTGGGGAGCGGGTTGATTAAAGGCATTGGCCCCAAGACTAGCACTCGTATCGTCGATCATTTCGGCCTGGAAACCCTCAATATCCTGGAGAATAGTCCTATTCGCCTGGTGGAAGTGCCCAGCCTGGGCCGTAAACGGGCCGATATGATTATGAAAGCCTGGCAAGAACAAAAGGCTATCAAAGAGGTAATGGTTTTTTTGCAGGGCCAGGGTATCAGCACGGCCCTGGCGGTGCGTATTTATAAAACTTACGGCGATGCCTCGATCAGTGTAGTCAAAAACGAACCCTATAAACTGGCCGATGATGTCTTTGGAATTGGCTTCAAAACCGCCGATAAAATTGCCGCCAGCCTGGGTATCCCTAAAGACTCGCCGGAACGTTTGAAGAGCGGCCTCAAATTTACCCTTTCTGAAGCGACCGATGAGGGACATGTTTTCCTGCCCCGCGAGGAGTTGGTTAAGCGCAGTGCTGAGTTGCTGGAAGCCACTCCCGAGCAGGTTGAGGAAGCTCTGGATGCCTTGCAGGAAGAACGAGGCGTAGAGACGGAACGCCTGCATAAACTGGATGACCTGCCTCCGCTCGGACAGCCTGTACGCGAACGCTCCGCTACCTCGGCTGAAGAAGAAGCTATCGGACGGCAGGTGCGCGAGGAAAAAGCGCCTTACCTGTTTGATGAGCCTGACGATATTTCTGAAGCTGATCCCTGGGATTTGCCTGCGGCTGATACGCGCTTTGAAGCGGTCTATCTGACACCTTTCCACCGTGCTGAAATGGGCATTTCCGGCGAGTTGCTGCGGCTCAAAACGGCCCCTCCTTCCAAGGATCGCCTCTCCTCATTCAAAATGGTCTCTTTTGACGTGGTTTTTGACTATCTGTCCAATAAAGAAAGTCTGACTCTTAATGAGCGCCAGCGTGACGCAGTACGTTTGGCTCTTACCGATAAGGTAAGCGTTCTGACAGGCGGACCTGGAACCGGTAAAACCACATCCATGCGCGCTTTGTTGCGAGTGCTGGCAGTCAAGAAGAAAAAGGTGATCCTGGCTGCTCCTACCGGGCGCGCCGCTAAACGCCTTTCCGAGACTACCGGCGCGCCTGCCACTACTATTCACCGTCTGCTGGAGCTACGTCCCGGCGGCAAAGCGGCTTATGATCGTGATAACCGTCTTGACGCTGACATGGTGATTGTGGATGAGGCCAGTATGCTGGATGTGCTGCTGATGAATAACCTTGTCAAAGCGGTGCCAAATGGTGCTCACCTACTGCTGGTAGGAGATACTGACCAGTTGCCGAGCGTAGGTGCGGGCAACGTACTGGCTGATGTTGTCAATAGCCAGGTGGTGCCGGTAGTGCGGCTCGATCACATCTTCAGGCAGGGCGCTGGCAGCGCCATTGTCACCAATGCCCACCGTATCAACCAGGGCGAATTTCCGCTAATCGGTAAAGAGATTACAGACTTCTTCTTTTTCGTGGAAGATGATAGCGAAAAGTGCGCTGAAATGGTAGTAGAACTGGTGGCGGAACGCATTCCACGCAAATTCGGTTTCGATTCGATCAAAGATATCCAGGTGCTGGCTCCCATGCACCGCACTGCTGCCGGGGTGGCCAACCTTAATACCATCCTGCAAGAAAAACTTAATCCGGCCGGAGATCGCAAACCGGAGCGCAAATGGGGCGGCAAACATTTCCGGGTCGGTGATAAGGTTATGCAGTTGAAGAATAACTATGATAAGCAGGTCTTCAACGGGGATGGAGGCCTGATAACCGGAATTGATGGCGTCGACCAACTTGTGACGGTAAAGCTAGAAGATGGCCGGTTGGTAGAGTATGATTTCGCCGAACTGGATGAACTAACCCTGGCCTATGCCGTGTCGGTGCATAAAAGCCAGGGTTCGGAATATCCGGTGGTAGTGCTGCCGCTTGTTACCGGTCACTTCCAGATGTTACAGCGTAACCTTGTCTATACTGCTGTGACCCGCGCTCGCAAACTGGTAGTGCTGGTGGGTTCCAAACGCGCTCTGGGTATGGCCGTACGCAATAACAAGCAAAGTAAACGTTACAGTGGTCTCGCCACGCGCCTGCGCGATTTTGCTCCCACCATCATTAAAGCAGTCTAATATTCCAGTAATTTCGAGTAACCAAATTCAAATCTGGATATATCCAGGCCACAAATAAAATTGCACCGGAACCGACGCGCCTTTCCTGCGTTTTATTTTGCGTACCCGAGTTCTAGTTTTACCGGAAAAGGATATTCTTGATGGTCAGAAGCTTGCGGCTGCGCTTGTATGGCGGCCTGTGGATCGCCCTTTTTCTTTTGGTTAGTCTCTTTTCCGCTTTTTCTAGTTATGTGCCTGTCGCGCAGGCGGCTGCTCCGCTGGCCTCTTTCCCGCTGGGTACCGATGTCACGGGGATCATGGATCAACTGGCCGGGCCGGATGGCGATAACCTGGCAGCCGATATTGCCCGCTCTAACGCCTCCTGGCTGCGCTTCGAGTTCAAAGCCACCGACCCGACCAATCTGGCCTGGTACGACCGGGCGATTGGCCGTTTGCAAAGCCACGGGCTGCAATTAATGGCTGTACTGCTCGACCCCTTTGCCACCTGCGGCCACGATATGGCCGACCCTGATCCCGACCATTTTGCCGAGTGGGTGCGCACAGTCTATCTTAAAGGCTGCGGCGTGAATGGGCCGGGTACGGTTCACCAACTGGGCTTCAACGAGCTGACCGCGCGTTACCCGTACATTCAGTACTGGCAAATCTGGAATGAACCAAATGTCTGCGGCTTCTTTCCGGCGGACCCCAACGCCTGCGGCTATGGCCTCTGGCGCAAAGACGGGCAGGGCGGAGAACATGTGGGCCTGCGCTGGGGTATGCAGAAATTCGGCACGCTGCTGGCGACCGTCTACGCCGAACGCAGCAATAAGAATGTCAAGATTGTCACCGGCGGCATTCTAAACGCTTACAATTGCTCGCTGGAATATGACTCAATTTGCAACCAGCCGGGCCACCTCGGGCCGGCCAACTGTTACGCTTTGAAACCCTGGCAGAATTACGGCTGCGATGCCGGGGTTAATCTGCTGATGAACTCCGACGCGGTGCTCCATTTCAAACAGGAGTACGGGCGCCTGCCTTTTGATATCCTGGGTTTGCACCCTTACCAGCCTTCCGCCTGGGCCAATGGCTATGTCGCCCCGGCAGTTTACCTGCCGAGTGATATTGAGCGCAATGTGCGGCGTTTCGTGGATAGCAGTTATCCCATCTGGTTCACCGAATGGAGTTTCGATCTGGCCAGCAACGTTAACCAGCCACCCTCCTGCCGGTATCCTGCTCCTGCCCTGTCCAGTTCGGGCTGTGAAGCGAATGTAGCGGCACTGTTCGAAAGTATGGTGGCAGGCCTGAATTCCCGACCTGATCTCAATATCGGCAACGTTTTCTGGTTCAATCTGCGAGATCAGAGCAAAACTCTTCAGACCGGATTAGTCGATTTAAACGGGCGAAAAAGGCCGGTCTGGTACAGCTTTGAGGCAGCCGCTTACGGCATTGGGCCGGGTTTGCAACAGAACATGCGCATGGAAATATTGAGCCAGCTTATGCGAAATTCGGTCAGAGTATTAAAATCTGAATTGCAGGTTGGTTAAATTCCTTATCAGAATGGGTAATAAATAAAACTTAAGTCTCTGCTGTTTTAATATAAACAAATATTTATCACCAATCAAAATGTAATGTTTATTGTAATGTTTTGTTGCTATAATACAATTAACTCAAGAATAAATCTTGAAGAAAAACCTGTAAATGTGACATACGGTTTCTAAAATCAGAGTGGATTAAGAGATATTTATTAATTTTTCTAACTGAGACCAATATCACTTCGCGGCAGTGTTTTACATCATAACGCAAAAGTAGTGGCATAAGTACAATAAAAGAGTAAAGCAGTAAGTAAGAATTTAATAAAACAGCCTGAATATCACGAAAAATAGTAGCAGATGTGTTTATATAACTAGAGACTGATTGGGCGATAAAAATTCTGCCCTGTAACGAGGATGGATCAGCCGGAAAGACGGCTACTAACCACTTATTTGGAAGTAATCTTACCGGCTTTACTTCCTCTGGAAAATTATCTAGCTACATTCTTCTCTCTCAAACTCCTCCTAATCAAAAGGACACCGATGAGCAGCGGTGTCCTTTTTATTTTATAGACCTTGCAACCAGCGCTTGTCACCACCTCCTTTTATATAGTATAACCAAGTAAGCATAATTACCGGGAACAGTGAACTTGCCTGGTTTATTAATTCCTCTCCACCCTGAAAGGAGGAAAAAGCTTTTCTTTATTACGGGAGCCAGTGGTTCGGGAAAATCGGCCTGTATGCGGCCCTTAAAGCTCCGGTTACCAGAGTTTGCTATTTACGATTTTGATCAGGTTTTCACCACTTCTAGTTATTATGCTCAATGGCAGCAAAAACCCCAGGAAACCAGGCAACGCGCTACTGAGTACTGGCTCCAAAAAGCCCTGGATGACCAGGCTAATGCCTCTCATTCTATAGTTTGCGGCGGCGCGGTGTTAGGCGAGATTCTGGCCTGCCCTTGCGCCCCTCTGCTGGAGGGTATTAAAGTCTGTTTGCTCGATTGTTATGATGTCTTGCGAATGGATCGGATAACACGGTGGCGCTTTGGCATGGAAGTAGCCAGCATGGAAACCCTTATCTGGGCCGGGTGGTTGCGTATGCACGCAGTTGATCCTCAATGGTGGCAAGACGTAATCAAAATGAACTCAGCCCCGGAAATGGAGTGGTCCCGGTGGGATACATGGCAGCGCGGCGACCCCCGCTGGGAAATGTGGCCTTTGGACATTACCCTCTTAAACTTGGACGAGACGGCTGAGCAACTGGTGAAATGGATCAACAGCAGCTTACCGGAAAGCTCTAAGTAATCCGACTAACACTGAGAGAGTTTTATAGTAAGGGTATAGGCTGATAACCTGAATGAAAATACTCGCAAAGGGGGTAAGGGTCGCTGCGATTACTCAGCCTTACCTTAGTCCGCTCAATGGCCCGAAGAAACTCCTGATTACGTTTCTGGCGGAGATATCCATACAAAAGCCAGAGTCAGTAGGACGCTTTTTTGGTGAAAGAGATAAATTGTCTAAACAGTTACCAGTCAAAAAGACTATCGTTTTCTTGCAATGATTGTTGTAAGGGAGTGATACCAGACTTTATTCTTTCTTCGATACTTGCAATAGCCGCCGCTGCCAGTTCACGCATGGTTGTGTGTCTGATATTGCCCTGCTGATCACTACCAGCCTGGATTATTGTAGTATCGTTTTGAGCTACATTTCGCAATGCTGCCAGTGCAGTGGCATCCCCTCTAAGGTCTAAGGCTTCTATTGCTCGCTGGCGAACCTCTGCTGAATTATCCTCTAACGCTTCGAGTAATGCTGGTATAAGCCGGGGATGATTTAATATGGCAATTCTTTGAACAGCCTGTGCCCGACTTTCACTTTTTGGGCTTTTTAGTTCTCTGTAATAATAATCAAAGGTTACAGGACGACCACTTAGCGCCTGTGCGGCAGCTTGATTAACGGCCCTATCGTTATCACCGAGAAGTTTTTCTAACTGCTGAGCAGTTTCATCATCAATTCCCTGTCTCTGAATAGCTCCAATAGCTGCCAATCGAACCTGGCGGTCAGGGTCTGCCAAAGTTTTAATAAGTATGTGCCTGGGGATAGAAGGATCAACAAATTCATCGACACCCCCAATAATTTCTACCGACTTTATGCGTACATTTTTATTTTTGCTTCTTAGTCGCCACGAATAATAAGCTAGAAATATTCTTGCCCAGATATTAAGAAAGACAAACCCTGAGAAATTGACTGATCTTACAGTGAACCTTTTTATGGTCTTCATATGCTTTACAACTACTATCAGCTTTTCCTTGCCTCGATCTTCAAAACTGTACCGCCCGTTCAAGCGAGCGGGAGTGCTGGCAAGGGGGGCATTGGGGGGAGAGCGGAGTAAGCGTTCGACCACGCGGGAATGAATCCCCGCGCTAGTTCAACGAACCCCCATAAATGGGGCTGATAGCATTTGAAGCGCTCCAACCGTTCGAAATGCTATCAAGCGGGTTTAGCCGCTTTCGTTGCAATAGCCCGGTCGATTTATTGCCGGGCGGTCGTAATGCTACCTCGCTTTATCCTTCACGCCCCTATTTTTGCCACGTCTTTCTGAGCGCAGCGAAGAATCTTCTTGCCGCGCTCGTGCCTTGCGCCCAGCAGCGCGAGATCCTTCGGCTGCGGCCTCAGGATGACATGTGTCGTAGGTGATTGCTCGTACCTTAAAGACCCGGCTTTCTGCCCAAGCGCGCGGGAAAGCCCCCTTGCGGGCCTGGTCGGGCGGTCGAACACCTGCCCCGTTCTTGAGAACTGGCCCGTAATCGAGATTCTTCGGGCCTTTACCGACGAGGTTATTAAGGATACCCCTCCCAGTATTCATCTAAATACTCGTAAAGGTTTATAACAAATATTATAATTTCACTTCTGCCATTTAAACTAAACATGTCTTCTGGAAAGGTCATTCCCTTGCTCTGTAAACAACTTAGTCCTAACTTTAGGACAAATATCTCACTACGGGTAATTTCAATGGTGTAAGAATCATTTTCTTTAAAAACTTCTAAAAGAGACATCAACTTGTGATAGGTTTGCTGGGCTTCTTCCCGTCCAATTACTAAACCTGTATTGTCATAAACCCCCTTGCCCAGCAAAAACTCTAGCATTTCGAGGTAAGCTTCAAACTGTTTTTTGGTGGTGTCTACCTGGAATATTCTCATCTTTTCTTGCGTCTAATTTTACAAAACTAAAACCTGAGCAATAGAAAACAATTTACTACTCATAGCGTTCACTTGCGGTCAAAGACAGAATGCCGGAAATTGACAGTATGAACTGGCCTATATACACAAGAGTTCCCACGGGGTCTCTTAAATCTAATCCAACGTTTAACGCAATATCAGCTTTCATCAAAATAAAAATAACACCTACCAGGCCAATCACAAGCTGAATTAGCCCACCTATAATGTAATAATTGATTAAACTTAGAATAGCTCCAGTAAGACCTAGAAGAGTTAATATTAAAACTATCAAGCTAAAAAAGAATTTGGTATAAGTTTCTGTAGTAGTGTCGTATTTTGCTTCGCTAAATGTGAAATAGAAACCATAAAAACTTGCCACAAACAGTAGAAATACAGCTATGAGACCCAGCCATCTGACATCAAACCGCATTATTCAATTCCTTTTCCAACTTGAACTTTGATAGGCTTTTGTTGGCGCAGATAACTGTTTCTACTGACCTTCTAAATTCAGGTCTATTCAGTTGTTTCTCTATGCCTGTTCTTTCAATAAAGCCTGTTTCGCCAGGTAATCGGCGCGTTCGTTGCCGCCGCTGCCGTGGCGGTGGTGCGACTTGGCCCACACCCAGCGGATTTCGACCTGTTCCTCCCAGGCTTTCACCTGGGCTACTTCGGCGGCAATTATAGGGTTTTGTAAGGGGCGTTGGGCTCGGCCTTTTAACAGTTCTATCAGGCTCAGGCAGTCGGTGTAAACCACAACGTGCGAGGCGTGGTGCTCTATGGCCAGTTCTATCCCTTTGTAGGCGGCGTGCAACTCTGCCAGGAGGGTTGAGGAAGAGTCTAGCGTCCCGCTTAATTCGAGGCGTTTATGTTCTACCAGCACCTGGCAGCCCCACCCCACCGGGCCGTTATCGCGCAGGCGCGAACCGTCACTGTAAACTACTGCGTCAGTCATCTAACTAATTGCCTTTACTTAAACCGTATCTGGCTGTACCGTACTTGCCGTTTAATTGTAGCAGCGTTTTTGGCATAACAAAAGCCCTCCTGCGAAATGGCAAGAGGGCCCGGTTTTAGGAGAAAATCTAATCTTCGCCCAGGTAAATCTCCTCTTTAACTTCTTCCGGTCCTTCGGGCTCTTTGTAGCAGTCGTGACCGCTATCGGCGGCTACACCCAGGTGTAAGAGAGGCTTGCCCCAGGCCTGCTCTCCTTCAGGGTGGTCGCGACCGCTATCGGCGGCGAAGGAAGGTTGCGAGGCCGCTTTTTTGGCCTGCTTGCCCTGGAGAGTCTGGCGGTAGACCTCCTCAAGCTCGCGTAAAGCGCCATCCCAGCCCATCTCGCGCACTGCTTTGGCCCGCAATTGCCGGCTCAATTCGTGGCGGCGCGCTTCGTCCGCCAGCAGATTTTTGATTTGGTCGGCCAGGGCACGGGCAGAGCCGAGTTCGGCATAGACCCCCAGGTCGCCCAGCAATTCGCGGCTGACGGGAGTATCAAAGCAGACTACCGGCAGGCCCATCGCCATATAATTGGTGATTTTGCCCGCGCCTTCCGTTTCACTCATCTTGGGAGCGACGGCGATATCGCCCAGGCGCAGGTAACGGGCCGCTTGTTCGTAAGGAATCCGGCCAGGGAAGATTACCCGATCCTGAAGGCCGAGCGATTCGGCCAACCGCGAATAGCTCTCTACGCCAGGATAGCCCATGATCACGAAGAAGGCTTCCGGCATTTCGGTCTTGAGCATCTGGGCCGCTTCAAGCAGCACATTGGTTCCCTGGTAAGGAGCTAACAACCCCAGGTAAACGACTACCTTGCGGTCGGGCGCGATGCCTAACTGGCGGCGCAGCTTGGCGGTTTCGGCCCTTTCATCCGCCGTCTCGGCGGGGCGGAAACGGGTCGGATTTACCCGGTCGGAAATCGTGACCACCAGATCGTCCGGCGCGTTGAACTTCTTGTGCAGTACATTAGCGGCGTTGTGGGTGCTGGTGATAATCCGGTCTGGCATGCGGTTGATCAACTTCTCAATCGCTACCGCCGGTTTATAGAAAGGCCCGTTCTTACGCAGGAAATGATGATCCAGCATCTCGCTCGTCATGCTGCCCTGGTAATCGAAAATAAGAGGCGCTTTTCCGCGCCGCAAGATCCATTTCAGCGGGAAACCGATTAAAGCACCCTCGTGCAAATGAGCGTGAATAATATCCGGTTTTTCCTGCCAGGCTACCTGGATAGACTTTAAGGTAAGCATGGCATCAAAGTATAGTTTATGACGGCTACTTCCAACCTGTACCCCTTTATGCCAGGGTACGTCCAGGCTGCGCTTCACACGCACGCCTTCGATGTCGTTCCCCATGTGATAGGTGCAGACTGTCACATCGTGCCCGGCGTCCTGCAAGCTCCAGATCTCTTCAAGGATACGCACATGACACCCGGTGTCGGCAAAGAATGAGGTTGGGGCGATCATCTGAATTTTATAGCCCAAGAATCTCCACCTCTTGTATTATTATTGAGTCCCCTCCACTGGTCAGAACTTCACTTGCTGGTGCATTAGAGACAGGCAGGCGTTTACCGTCTGCGGGTTGGTAAACTCCGATCTCCAATTTATAACGTCCAGGAGGCAACTTGGTTGCAACGTTCAGCGACATATCGTCGTCGAAGGTCTCTCCTGGTACCCACTTGCTGGTGTCCCATTGGCCATTGCGAGGCGCATTATCGCGCTGCGCGACGGTATCCCCGGCCTCATTTAAGAGGTGCACAAAGACAACATAGTTGTCCGGTATCTTCTGCTCACCTCGCCAGTAGAGCCGGAGCGGAATTTTGTTACCGGTTTGCGCCAGGTTTACCTGCGGCGCGTTTTCAAAGCCTACCAGCGTGATTTTGTCGCCAAAAAGAGCGCCAGACTGGTTGGCTAAATCTTTGACATTGCTGTAAATATCGAGGTCTTTCGAGTCGAGCCGGTTAATCAGGTCCCGCTTGATTTCCTGGGTAGTCTGGGGCGTAAGCTGCGAGTCAGAACGCGCTTCCAGCAGCACATAATCGGCTTTTTCGCTGGCTTTTAGCAGGTCGTCCTGCACAACAGGCATATAGCGCAACTGCCGCATATCGTCACCGGCTTTTTTGCCCAGTACCTCACCGATAGCCGCAATCGTTTGTTGTTTTTCCAGGCCCAGCGCCAGGTACTCGACATAGGCGGCGCTATCTACTACATATTTGTTGTATGCGTCAGTGGTCATGGGCGTGCCGGTGATAAAGCTGTAGCGGGCATCCCAGGTAAAGAGCGTTTCGGTATCCACCCCCAGCAGATCAAAATTATGATCGAGGGCTCGTTCTTCGCTCCATTCCGGTTTGCTCGGCTGGTCCCCGACATGTTGCAGGTGCGGCCAGAGAATAAAGGCCAGGGCGAGCGTGGCAACCAGGGCCAGGGAAGGAGCAAAGCGCCCTTTCCACCACTGCGGCAGCCAGAAATTGACCATTCCACCGGCCAGCAAAGCCAGCGGTAGCACCATATGATCATAATAGTGCGGGAAGAAGCCCGCTTTGCCGGTATAGAGCAGGCAGGTGATGACCGCGACCAGCGCCACGGGGAGCCAGTTTTCCGCTCCTTTGCCTGTCAGCCAGCGCAGCACAATCGCCATCAGTCCGAAAACGGCTGCCAGCAGGGTAAAAGCCAGGTATGGAGTGCGCCAGATGTAATCAAAGGCGGTCAGGGTAGTTTCAGCCTGGAAATTGCCGGTCAGGGCCAAGTTATTGAAGGGGCGCAGCAACTGGTAGAGGTAAGCCTGCTTGATAAAAGTCGTGCCGGAAGTCAGCAGGAAGTAACCACTGGCCAGGAAATACCCTGCTAGTACCGCCAGGGCATAAAAGCCTGCCGCCTTCCACTGTCGCCAGCATAGCAGCGCCAGTCCGAGGCCCAGCACTACGGCCAGCCCTGGAATCTTGACCGACACGGCTATCCCGGCAAAGAGCCCGGCCAGCAGCAACGGAACAAGCCCCGCCAAGCGCCGTCCGGTTTTGATGCGAGCGTAGTGAACGAAAGCGCAGAGAGCTGCCGCAGTAAAGACATTCAAGAGCGGTTCTAGCATAACCTGCTGCTCGGTACGCACTGCGCCTCCGTCAATAGCCAGGGCTAAGGCCGCGATTGCTCCCGCTACCGGTCCGGCCCAGCGCCCGCCTAAACGCCTGCCGGTCAGGTAAACCAGCGCGATAGTCAGCAGCGAGATCAGTGAGGTAAAGAGGCGCAGGCGTAGAAAGTCGCTCAGGCCGCCCCATTGATCGCCGCCAAAGCGCAAGGGCAGAGACCAAAGAAAAGGCCCAACCGGCGGCTGAGTCAGGAAAAAGTCGCGGTAGATCGTATGGCCTTGCGCCATGAGCAAAGCCGCGCTGGAATGGACGCCTTCATCGTAGTCGGTCCGAATCAGGTCGGTTGCCCCGATGTTGCGAGCATCGCCGATACGCCAGGCAGCGGCCACATAAAGGGCCAGGCCCAGCAGGGCGATACCGCCGATGCGCCAGATTAAATTGGCCCAACCGGGCAGGCTGATCACTTTACCCGCCAGGGTGATTTCGGTATTTTTGGAAGATGGGGTGGAAGCACCGGAAAAGGACCCGGGGCGGAAGCCAAAGAAAAGGGCGGCCCCCAGCACAAAGCCTAACCAGAGTAGCTGCGGGTAGGTCCTGAAAAATTCTGCCGGACCTGGGGCAGCCTGGTTAAGGGTAGCAGGGCTGCGGTCTCCAGAGAAACCGATGCTAATAAAATGTAAGGTGGGAAAAGTTATGAACCAGGCCAGGGTCAAAAGGGCGAGCAGTCCCAGACCTATCCGGCTTATTACCAACTGCCAGCGGTAGCCCCGGTTATCCTGGTTATCTATATTTTTTCCCTCGGTTGTTCGCTCTCTACCGGCCAGCATGCGAGCGGCCTACTCCTTGAATCTCTCTCACTCGTTAGCTTGTTTTATCTTTTCTGCTTTGAAAAGAGATGAATTGGCAGCATTGCTGATTCGATTTTACAACAACCTGAGCTATAGATCAAATTTACTTTACATAACTCTTGCAAGCTTTTCTTTACATGTGGTGAAAGGGGCAACCGGAAGCCCTGAGCGCTGCAACCGGCTCGGTTGTCGGACGGTGCGTTCCCAGGTCGGAGATCAGGTAGCCCTGCGGGTAAGAGAGCATTTCCATCTGAGTAACCAGGCGCGGGTAATGCCGGGGAGGTAAAAATCTTACAAACTGCCCGCGCAGGCGGAAGGCGTTATGAGTTAACCAGCGGCTGACCTTAGAAGTCCGGGGAAGATCAAAAGCTTGCCGGGCAGTTTCGTCCAGCAAGGCCCAGAAGAAGCGCTTAAGCAAGGGACGCGCCAGGCGAGGGAAGAGGCTCAAATAGCTATCGAACAGGCGGTCCAGCACCTGCCGGTTAGTCTCGGCGTAGCGGAAGTTGTTTCGTTCATATTCAAGATTGAAGCGTTCCAGTTCCTCGTAAGTTTCCGGTATCTCTTTGATATTCATGCGGCGGCCCAACTCCCGCATATAGTAGAAACAGGCCAATTTTTCCTGTTCGATCATCTTGCGCCAGCCAAAGCGCTCATTCCAGCGAATCGGCTCCAGAATGAAAACCGACAGCACGTAGAGGTACTGCTCGTTCGGGATTTCAAAGCGATGGTGCATCCTGTTCATGCGCCGGATGGCTTCGCGCCCGCGTTCGCTATCCAGGCCCCATTCCAGTATTTCGCTCAGGATCAAGGCGGTATCTTCCAGGCGCTTCTGTGAGTTTGAAAGTAAGTCGCTGCACTGGCTGACTAACCCGGTCATTCCAGGGTCGCAAAAGGTCCGAATCAAGGCCAGCACCATTGAGCAGGTGCTGTCAAAGGGAAATTCATAATTGATGCTGAGGAAAGCAATCTCCTGGTGGTCTTTAACCGGGTTTAGCTGGCTGATGTAATCGCGGATGGCGAAACGCCCCCTGGCATTATCTCGGTTTTGCCGGAACCACTTCGGGGTAGTCATGACAGTAATCTCTTGCGGTAGGGCCATAAGCGCAGGCTTGATTGCCGTTGAACTCCAGACTTGTTCGGTCTTGATTGCCGCGAGAGTAGGGTCAAAGTTGAGGCCGGTATAACGCCGTACCAGGCGGTAATACTTTACCAGCAATCCACGGCTGCCCACCGAGTCAATTTCTGATTTTAGGCGCTGCCGAGCGTACTGAGTATAGTACCGGGCGGCCTGTAAAGCCTGCGGTAGCGGCATTTCATATTGCGCTTGATTATAGCGGGCTGTCCAGCGAAAGAATTTTAGCCAGTTATGTTCCTGATAACTTTGTTCGATAATCTTTTCAACTTTTGTAGCGGAAGATTGGATTGCCAGCGTTATACTCATTTATTTAACCCTGTCGTTGCGTTTCATGACCTGTTAGATAGAGTGAAATCCCTGTTTTATTATGCTTTTAAGCCGAATTTTTAAGTGTAAAAATTGTTACAATTTTTGTAGTTTACTCTTTGTAGTTTACTGACTTGATTGGGTAGGCTATACTTAGGCCTGTCGCAAGCCACAGAGAAACCGAAACGAAACGCTGAACGAAACGACATTGGAAACGACAAACGAAAGGATATAAAGAAATATGGCTTACTCAGGTGAAGAAGGGTCCAGGCCGGTTCAAAAAGCTACCACTAACGAGGAAATCGTGGCACTGCTTCAGGATGATATGAAAGGCGAGCATGCCGCTATCATCCAGTATCTGCAACACGCTTATAAAATTGGTGAGGATGCCGGCGAAGTTCCTTCCGAAATTGAGGGAATTGCCCGCGATGAGATGCGCCATTTCCGCTGGCTTGGCGAACTGGTGGTGGAACTGGGTGGCGACCCGACCATGCAGCGCGACCCTATCTTCCTGGATGGCCCCAGCACCAATGATTTGCTGGCTCTGGATGTTGACGCCGAGCAACGCGCCATTGACCAGTACCGCGACCATATCGCGGCGATTGATAATGCCAAAGTTAAACTCTACTTGCAGCGCATCCTGATGGACGAGCTTTTTCACCAGGGCAAGTTCAAGGATTTTATCGAGGAACTGGGCGGCGACTCTGAGAAGGAAGTAGCGGGAGAGGACACCGGCCCGTGGAATAAAGATCCCAATCCGGCATCCCAGGATCTTGAACTGGATAGCTCGGGTCATGCCAGACCGGCGGACCTGGAGCGCGAGGGCCGCAATGATCACCCACTGGTAAGAATGCTCAATTCTCGCATTCAGCAGGAGTATGAGACTATTCTGATTTACCTGCACCAGGCCTTTATCAGCCAGAGTGAGAAACAGCGCGACCACCTGATCAGCGACCGGGCCGTCTGGCACATGACCCATATGGGCACCCTGGGTGAAGCCATAGCGGGCATGGACGAGCGCCCGAATATGGAACTGGACTTCAGCTCGGCTTTTCTCAAGCAGGCCCCGGTGGAACCGGGCGAGTTCAATCGCTGGGCCTTACAGCGCGAGGAAAGCCTGGTCCAGAACACGACTGAATTACGCGAGCAGGCCCGGAATGTACCTGAGGAAGATGAAGACGAAGACCTGGCGGCTGACCTCCGGCGCATCGAAGGCCACACCAAGTTCCAGGTAAAGCAAATTCAGATGGACGAAAATTATTAAGCCCGGGAAGGAGCTACTTTGGATAGTACTGTGAATCCTTCGCCGCTGGTCGGCATCATTATGGGCAGCGACTCGGATTTAACCACGCTCAAGCCTGCCGCCGATATTTGCGCTGAGTTTGGCGTAGCATATGAGATCAGGGTAGTCTCGGCCCACCGTACGCCCCAGGATATGGCCGATTACGGCCGTACCGCTCACGAGCGCGGCCTGAAGGTCATTATTGCCGGGGCGGGTGGCGCTGCTCATCTGCCCGGCATGATTGCGGCTTTTACCCCGCTGCCGGTTATCGGTGTACCCGTACTGAGTGAAGCCCTGCGCGGTTTCGACTCTCTGCTTTCGATTGTGCAGATGCCTCCCGGCGTGCCGGTGGCTACGGTCGCTATCGGGGGTGGGCGCAACGCCGGTCTGCTGGCCGTCCAGATTCTCGCCGCCAGTGATGCTGCTCTCTTACAGAAGATGGTGCGTTATAAAGAGGAACTGGCCGAGCAATCGCGTCTTAAAAACCGCAACCTGCCATCCTGAAGACCTGAAGTTTTTTGAAAAAAGTAGCACGGGCGAGGTTTTCCTCGCCTTTTTGTTTTTGTAATCGCCGTTTTGAGCCTTTCACACACACCAGAACCTTTAAAATGGTTTGGCGAATCTAAAATTGAACAGCTAGAGACAGCCTTGTACCGCAATTCTCCCAGACATTACAGCCTGATTTATGAGTTACTTTAAATTCGTTCCGAAAGTGAACGTTAATCTGTTCGTAAGACTGACTTAAAGTTTATTTCGTTAGAAAAAGCTGTCTCCTGCGATTCATGGATTGAGTTTAGCCTTTTGATCCTCAGAAGAAATGACGGGATTGGCCCCAACTTCCAGCCCGATGTTATCAAGGTAAATCTCACCTTGCGGAACGCGATCAAAAACGAAGCGTATCTGGCGCAGCGTTGCCGGTTGAAAATCCGGATTACTTGCCATAAAAGCTCGCAAGGTTATCTGGTAGCTCTGTAGTACAATTTCACTTTTTCCCGCTTTTGCCACGGAGTCGAGCAAATCTAGCTTCTTTAATTGCGTTACAAGAGGCGGGTGAATCGCTGCAAACTGGCTGAGTGGCAGGCGCACTTTTACTCCATCGCTGGTAATTAGTTCAATACTTAGATCCAGGGATTGCGATTGATTGGTGTTTGGACTGATCGAGAAGGCCAGTAAGCTATCAGGCGTTACCGGCCAGAGCTGACCGGCATCCTGAGGTAAGCTCAAGGTATAGTCAGGTATCTGGTCGTTGTTGGAGCGGTCCCATCCAAGCAAGGCAGCGGAATTGTCCTGTTTTTGCTCTCCATCGCGCATCGGTAGATCTACATCCTGCCAGCTTTTTAGATTATTTCCTTCAATACTGCCTCCTGCTAAAGTTGTAGTATTGCGAACATAATCTTCTTCAAAGTCAGCTACTCGGACGAAATTAGAATCAGCAAACTGGGTAACATAAATATCTTTGGGTAGCCAGCCTGGCGCTACTCGTTGGTCCTGAAAGAGTGGCAAGTAACGTTGGTCGCCACGCAAACTGGTTTCCAGAAAAGCTGAAATGTAGGTTTTCGCTATTTGCTGCTGTTCTTCGATGCTCAAATAGGGTTTGACATTTAGCAGAGTATTGACCGGGAAAGGATAGTCATACTTACCCCAGGCGTTGCTGAATTGCCCGTGATTGGCCCGGTAAATATATATAGCCGATTTGAAGTGATAAAGGTCATCGTTGAAATTAACTCTCTGGTACTGCCTGATACCTGCAAAGGTAGTGACATCCGGGTCGTGTGCTCCTTGAAGAACCAGATAGTTCAAGTTCTGCAACGTAATTGGTTTACCGTAGCGGTAAGCGTCGCTGGGCGCGATGGCTATAACCGCTTTTACCGGTGAGCGGAAACCGATAATCTCTGACGGAACGCCAGGATAAGAATAGCGGTTGGTAAAATTGGCTGCCAGCGCTACCGCCTCGCCACCCCTGGAATGGCCTATCAGGGCAATGTCGTTAAGATCAATTTTATGATAAAAGAGGTTGCCGGGCGTTTCATTCCATGTCCGCCATACTTCCAGGTGTTTGAGGATTAACCAGGCGCGTACCGGGTGGGTTTCCAGCCCAAAATCGCCAAACCATCCGCCGTTGATAAAGTTTTCATCGAGCGAGGCAGTTATAAAGCCTCGACTGGCTAATAACTGGCCCAGGTAGTCGTAGCCTTCTTCGGAGGGCGCTTGCATTAAATGGCTACCGTGTACCAGTACCACCAGACCAAAAGGCCCCTCTCCTTCCGGATACCAGACATGGGCGTTGAGCGGTAGATTATGGGCGTCAAAACCCAGATAAAGGTTGCGAAGATCCTTACCCAGCCCTTGCCAGTCGGGAATAAGTTTTGAGGCGTCAACCGTAGGGGTCTTCAAAGCAATCTGGCCGTTATATTCCGGTTGCATTTTATCGTTACCGCTACCGTATAAAAGGGTCTGAACTTTATAGGAGCCAGACAGGGAAGGATCGGGAGCATTCAGCAGTAGTGGTGCGGAGGCGGGTGGATCAGTTTTAACCAGATAATCGTCACTACCAGGCGAGAAGACCCAGTAAAGCAGCCCTAGATTCAGAATGATGGCGATACCCACCAGGCTTACCGCCAGGTTGCGCTGGTAACCTCCTTTTAGAGCCACGCCAATTAATCCTCCGGCTAAAGTTTCCAGCAGAAGGTAGGGAGTAAGCAGGCCGTTAATCGGATTAATCATGAGCATTATAAGGTAAAAAGCGGTAACACCAACCAGCGTACGTGGCAGCAGTGCAGGTATCCGCTTTAACAGCTTATACGGTTTTGCAGCCCGCTCACCAAGTAGTGGTTTCAGCGCCCATCCGGCAACCCTGGTGAGCAAGCGCAGTAGCAGTAACAGGGGGTCACCCAGCGAAGCAAGCGCCCCAACCAGGATGAAACCCATTGCTATTCCCAGCACTACCTCAAAAATACTACCTGCAAACGAAAAGAACCGGGCCGTAACAGCCAGGATGATGGAATAAAGTACCACAGCGGCTAAGGCTCCCAGGGATGCACCACGCCAGCCTGCCGCTACTATTGAACGTAAAAAAAGCCAGAGGCGATAAATCTTAGAGGGGAGGCTGCTTTTTGCAGGGCCAACCACCGGTTTAAGATCAGTAGACGGCGAAAGGGAGGCCATATAATGCTCCTTTATACTCATAGTTTGCAGTTATATACAGCCCAGGCCGGTCAAAGCTAATGGGAACCTTATCTTGGTCGCGAGCACAACAATATAGACTCCTGGTACATATTTAAGAATAAATTATAAAGTTCAAAAACAAGGTAAATAAGAGTAAAAGATCATGAAAGCTTTATCGGCATATCTTTTGCTGCTCTCTAACAGAAAGGGGAATATCGCTAGATTGCATTTTCCTTTAAATATTCGGCTACATGGAACAGGGAACTGTAAATGGCAGGTAACAGAGGTATCAACAATAATTCAGAAGGTCGCTTAACGGCACGTCCCGGGCATTCAAATGTAGAAAAAAGTTTTGCAGCCGGAATTCAACATCTTGAGCTGGATGTGCAGCGGGATGCTTTACTGTATGTTCCGCAGGATTACCGGGCCGATAAACCCGTATCGCTGGCGGTACTCTTTCATGGGGCAGGTGGCAATGCTGAAAGTGGTCTTTCGCTCCTTGAGGGATTTGCGGATGAGTCTGGTATGCTGCTTCTTGCTCCGTCCAGTCGCCGGCATAGCTGGGATATTATAGCTTATGATCAGTATGGCCCTGATATTAACCTGCTCAACCAGGCTCTCGAAGTGGTATTCGCAAACTTTAACGTGCACCCGGAGCGGATTGCAGTTGGTGGTTTCTCAGATGGCGCTTCTTATGCCTTATCAGTTGGCCTAATGAACGGCGATCTTTTCAGCTATATAATAGCTTTCTCGCCCGGTTTTGCCGCGCCTGCTCAACGTATCGGAACACCTGAAATTTACATTTCACACGGGATAGAAGATGCGGTACTACCGATAAACCTTTGCAGCCGGAAGATTGTACCGCAGTTGGAACGCCAGGGTTATAATTTGCAATATCATGAGTTTGATGGTCCTCATGTAGTGCCCTTTGATATCAGGCAGGAGGCGGTAGACTGGTTTCTCGAAGACTGGGAGTAGTTTGTTGCTAAGTATACAGAGATAAGGTCTCCGCCGGGTAAGAGTTGGAGTTAAAAGGCCAGGCCCAGGGCGCGAGCCCGCGAGGCCACTTCCACCCGCGAATCTACATTGAGTTTTCGCAGTATACGGTTGACGTGACTTTTTACTGTTAACTCGCTGATGACCAGTTGTTCGGCAATCTCGCGATTGGTGGCGCGATTGGCGACCAACCGCATTACTTCGATCTCACGTGCCGTAATTACTTCCCCGGTTTCAGGTACTTTTATCTCGTGAGGTTCGCTCGCTTTTACTCCAAAACTTTCCAGCAGTGTAAGAGCATAATCCGCTTCAATTTCACGTTCTACCGCCAGGCGCAACAGCGGAATGACTCCCGGACCTTCCCGCAAAATAAAACCAGGCTGGCCCTCGCGTTTACTGCTCTCAAGCACCCTGGTAAAGGCTGCCAGGGCCTTTTGCTGCCGCCCCCATTGCAGATAGAGATGGGCCAGTAATATCTGAGCGCTGCCAAAGAGCAATGATATTCTGGCCTGTTCTTGCCGGGCAGGTAGCGCCAGCAGAGTGCGTTCTGCCTCGGCATAATCGCCTTCAGCCATTTCTATTTGCGCTTGCAGCATGGTGCGCAGCACTTTGAGATCCGGGAATTCCTGAGGACGTTCTTCCCGGCATAGGCGGGTATAGATTGTGCGCAACCCTTCCAGGTCGCCGTTCTGCCAGTATGCATGTCCCTGCAAGTAAAGGAAAAAGCCGGACCACTCGCTTAAAGCGGGCTGCTCTTCAATTCGCTCGATATACTCGGCCAGGTGGGCTTGTAGTTCGGTCGTACTTCCCTGAAGGCTGTAAAGCAGACTGCGAGTGAGTGCCAGATCCATTTCAAGTAGCTGCACGCCTTCCAGTTTTTGGACTAATTCCTCGGCCTGCTCAAGAGTCTGAGCAGCCTGTTCGATCCGACCCCGTTCGAAATGCAAATAACTCAACAGGGATAGCGTACCGGCCTGAATCAGGGTGGTAGCCTGGGGATAGCGGCACAAGACCTCATGGCAGTAGTGTTCCATGCTATCCAGCGTACCGGGCAAGGCCCGCAAAGGCGCATGAAGCATGAGAGCCAGCACACTGAAAGCACCTCGTTCTTTCGAGCTGAGTGTTAGGCTAATAGCTTCCAGCAGGCTCTCTTTACCCGCTTCCCAGTTTTGCTCCAGCCCATGCTGCCAGGCGCGTACGAAAAGTAACTGAACTCTGTTGTGATCGGCCAGTGGGCTGGTTAAACCAAGCTCGATCAATTCGCGGGCTTGCTTCAATTTACCCTGGATGTTATAACAGAAAGCCAGCTTGGCCATAGCCGTATAGTAACCGGCTTCGTCCTGGGCTTGCTCAAAACCGGCCATAGCCGTTTCCAATCGCACCTGGGCGCTGCTTATTCGTCCTGTGCGCAAGTCATAAGTGCCCAGGTAAAGGTTGAGTTGGGGGTATTTCTGCAAAATTTCTTCGGGCAGGCGTTTAACCTGCTCAAACAGATTCCCCAGTAAACCTTCTTTGTTCAACTGACCGGCCAGTTTTTGCATTGTTTCGGCCGCTTCATCCCACATTTGGGCCGCCAGGAAGTGCTGGATAGATTTGGCTGAGGTGGTCTGAGCATGGGCCGCGCATTTATGCAAGATCGCCACGGCCTCAGGCATTTCCTGATGCAATTGAGAACGCAGGAAGTTAGAAAATAAATCCTGGTAGCGGTAGACATAGCGCTGTTTATCCACCAGCGTTACAAAAAGGTTGCGTTTGTAGAGCTGTTCCAGCATGAGGGCCGCGTCTTCCCGGCCTGTCACAGCCTCGCAAACTTCGGGTGTCAGTTCTGAGAGAATGGAGGTTTCAAGTAGAAAAGTGCGAACTATCAGGCTTTGCTGGTCAAGCACCTCTTCGGCTAAATAATCGAAAGTGAAGCGGTCAGCGGTGGCCAGCGTTTCCAGGAAAGCGCTCCGTTCTTGCTCTACTGCCTGTTGCCGCAGCAAATTAGCCACGATACGAACTCCGGCAGGCCACCCGCCGGTACGCTGCATTAGCAAATCCAGGTTTTCCCCGGAGAAGACCAGGCCGGAGTGTTTTTCAAAGAGACTGCCCATTTCAGTCCGGGTAAAACATAAGTCCTCGAAGCGCAATTCGGCTATCTGGTCTCGCGCCCGCAACCTGGCCAGGCCGATTGCTGGGTCGTAGCGGGTGAGAATGACCAGCCGCATGTTAAGCGGCATTTTTTCCAGCAAGAATTCCAGCAGCCGCAAAGTTAGCGGATCAGTAATAAACTGTAAATCATCCACTACCAGAGCAAATTCATAGGGAATAGTACGCAGTACATCATTTATAAGGGCGCTGATAACCCGGCGGCCCTCGACTTCCGGGTCTGTAAGATTAGCCAGTAACGCACCGGCGCTGTAGCCAGTGTCAGGTTGCAGTACGCGCAAGGCTGTGATAAGGCTGCCTAAAAAAGGAGAGGGCGCATTATCTTCTTCATCCAAGGAAAGCCAGGCAATTTTGAGATTTGATTTTGTTTCAGTCAAAGAGGCCAGTAAAGTCGTTTTGCCAGAACCGGCAGGAGCGGAGACGAGCGTTAATTTATGCTGAAGAATCGCTTTTTCAAGGCGATTTAACAGGCGCGGCCGAATTACCACATCCACAGGCAAGGAGGGGTAGATAAATTTTGTTTGTGCCAACCAATCGAGAGGTCCACTTACATCAACACTCACGACTCTTCTCCTTAGCTACGCGAAAAATGGCGACTGCCAATATAGTAATAATATAGCGCACCTGACGCAATTGGACTTTGTACTTATTTTTTTTAATACCAAAATCTATAAAAGTAGTTACCGGGTAGACTGGAGGTATGATTTCCTTACAGGCTACCACTTCTCGATACTTATCGTACCATTCTTACTTTCTCATACCCATCTTTCATACTTTTTTCCTTTGTCTTTCATACTCAGGTAGGACGACACTGCGCCTTTCCAGGAGTAAACTAAAAATGTGTACTAATACAACTGTCAGCTTACAGGTGGATTCAAACCTTTAGGTCCAGTAACTTATCAAAAATAACACTTTAAAGCATAAAACTTATTACATCTAGCAGGTTTCATAGTAATAGCCCGGCAGGCAAATTTATCCAGGGAAATTTCAAAGGGCTGCCTTAGCACATTGGGTACTTGGAGGTAAGAAATTGGAAGTATTGACCAGAGATACCATAGACTTTATGGCGAAAAAGCAGTTATTTTTCGATCCCGCCAGCATTGCTTCTTCGCTGGTGGAACTGCTACGCTGGCGAGCCATGTTGCAACCGCAAAAGGTCGCCTACCGCTATCTGGTAGATGGTGATAGCGCCGAACAAACTCTAACATATGGTGAACTCGATTTGAAAGCCCGTGCTATCGCCGCTTCTTTACAGGCACACTACCCGGCTGGTGAATCTGCCCTTTTGCTTCTATCGCCCAGCCTGGAATATGTTTCGGCTTTCTTCGGTTGCCTGTACGCCGGCATGGTCGCGGTTCCCGCTGAACCACCGAGCATGGCTAAGAATGATCCTGCCCTGGCTAACCTGAGAAATATTGTTGCTTCTGCCAGTCCAGTAGTGGCTTTGACCGGTTCGCCCTTCCTCTTTAAAGTGAGCGCTCTTACCGCTCAGGTTCCCGAACTGGCCGGACTGCGTTGGGTCGCCACTGATATGGTGCCTGAGCGACAGGCCGCCCGCTGGCAAGATCCCAGGTCCGACCGTGATACCCTGGCCCTGCTAGATTTCAATCCTGATACTCAATCAAGCCAGCCTGTTGCGCACGGAAGCCTGCTGCAAAACGCCATAACTGTCCAGAACGATTTTGAGTACAACTCTTATAGTGAGAGTATCAACTGGCTTCTACCTTACAACGGCCTGGGGCTCTTCACCGGTATTATCCAGCCGCTTTTCAGTTGTTCGCCCGTGACAATTATGTCTCCCCTGGCTTTCCGGGAACGCCCGGCTCGCTGGCTTGAGGCTATCACTCGCTTCCGAGCGACTCATAGTGGCGCGCCTGCCGAAGCTTATGAACTGTGCGCTCGTATGGTAACGCCTGAAGAGAAAGCCAGGTTAGATTTGCGTAGCTGGGTGGTGGCCTTTGTAACTACTGATGTTGAGTCTTCTGTCAGCATGGGATTGTTCTCAGGGGCCTTTGCCGAATGTGGTTTTGAACCAGGTGTCTTCAAGGCTGGTAACCGCCTGCCTGGGTGGAAGCCCGCGCTGGCGCTTAACAGCCAAAACAATTAAAAGTTAGACCGGCCTGGCTGTATCTGGTAAAATACCGGCACTGTTTATTAAAGTCCAGAATAGAAATTTTAGAAGATGCGGTTAGCTTCAGGCCAAATAGACATCTGGATTGCCCACTTAGACCTGCCTCAAGAGCAGCTTACTAATCTCTTGCAAACTCTTTCTCCCGATGAAATGGCTCGCCAGCAACGCTATCTTTTTGAGCGAGATCGTTTGCGATTCGCTGCGGCACGCGGCCAACTCCGCTACCTTCTGAGTCAGTATCTGGATTGTAGCCCGGCAAAAATCTCTTTTAGCTATGGCCAGCGAGGTAAACCTCTTTTATCCGGCAATTATCCCCTCTATTTTAATTTATCTCATTCCAATGAACTGGCTGTTTACGCTCTTTCCCAGACTACAGAAGTAGGCGTGGATATTGAATACCTGCGACCCCTTAACCATCAGAGGCAAATAGCTCAAAGGTTTTTCGCGCCTGCCGAATACACTGCCCTTTCAGAACTTGCAGAAGAATTGCAAACACTGGCTTTCTTCAATTGTTGGACCCGCAAAGAAGCTTTTATTAAAGCCAGCGGTAAAGGGCTGTCCTACCCGCTCGATTCTTTTGAAGTCTCTTTGCGGCCTGGTGAACCGGCCAGATTGCTTTCTATCGCAGGGGATAAAGACCTGGCTGAAGAATGGACCCTGCGCTCTTTTTCACCGGCAGGGGGTTATGTAGCGGCTTTAGCCACTCATGGAGTGGTGGAAGAGATTATTTTTCAGAACTTAGGGGCAGACTTTCAAATAATTGCGGAAATATAAATAAATTATATAAAATCAGTTAGCAAGGCACGAATAATGCTGTATTAAAAAAGGAGGGCGTAAGCCCTCCTTAAACTATCACAATACCTATCTGCACTACAAGCCTGGTTTGTACCGGAACCAGGCTTTTATAATTTATAGCATTTCACTTCTAGCGTTACCAAAAGCGAAAACTGTTTAAGTACCGGGTTCGAAATGCCGGAGCACTTGAACCTTTGAAAAGATAGCAATATTTTAACAGGGCAGACGATTTGGCACATCTGCCAGTTGTCTAATACTTTTGGCTACTTTAGAGTAATAGCTGTGAGTTTAATGGAAGAACCGGCCTGCCGCGTATAATCCTTGCAGGCAATTAAAGGGGCAGGCCTTTACGGTTTCTTTACGTCCGCCTGCTATAATAATAAGAGCTAGACTGCAAAGAAGTTATTGTAATAAGCAGAAATTTGGCCATATGTTAAAGACTTACCGGCCAACTGCTTTAATCGGTAGCTTTAATGAAAGTGTTAAATCAAAAACAGAGGAAAGCAATGGCGCAAAACAAGATTGGAGTGGCCTTGATTGGAACCGGCAAGATCGCTCTTGCCAATCACTTACCGGGCATACAGTTGTGTTCGCAGGCCGAGATGGTCGCCCTCTGCGATAGTAGTTTACCGGCGCTTCAGCAGGCCGGTAGTGTCAGCGATATCGACCGCCTTTACACTGATTACCATGAACTGCTCCAGGATCAGTCAGTACAGGCCGTGATTATCGCAACTCCCAATATCACTCATAAAGAAATCGTGCTGGCTGCGGCTGCGGCTGGCAAGCATGTTCTATGCGAAAAACCCATTGCGCTCAACTATAGCGATGCCCTTGAAATGTACGAAGCAGCGGAGCGAGCGGGGATACGGCATATGACCGCTTTTACTTACCGCTTTGTTCCGGCGATGCGGTATATCAAACACCTGGTTGATCAGGGCTTTGTGGGCACGCCCTACCACTTCCGGGCCAATCGTTTCCAGGACTGGGGCAATCGCTTCCTGGCCTGGAGGCAGGTGGATGCCCTGGCAGGTTCGGGCGAACTGGGCGATATGCTCTCGCACCGGCTTGATTTCGGTCATTTCCTGGTGGGCGAACTGGCTCGCTTAGTAGCCCAAACCAAACGCCTGCTGGATAACAGGATTGACCCTCAGGGTAATTCTCACCCCTCGGATGTGGATGACTGGGTAGCCTGCCTGGGAGAGTTCGTCAATGGAGCGACCGCCGTCTATGAAAGTACCAAGATGGCGACCGGGCGCGGTGAGGGCGGCCAGAGCCAGGATTACTGTGAAATCAATGGCAGTGATGGCACCCTTATTTACATGCTGGAAAAACCTTTTGAAATCAAGATGGGTAAACCCGGCGGCAACCTGGAAACCGTTCCGGTTCCGGAAGAGTTCTTGAAAGTACCGGGTTCACCGCGTGACCCGCGTGAAGGCGATCCTATCCAGACTTTCCGCTATGACCAGGATTTTGAGTTTATCCAGGCGATTGAGGAGGGTAGGCCTTGCAGCCCTTCGCTTTATGATGGTATGCGGGTGCAGGCCGTCATGGAGGCAATTTTGCAGTCCGCCAGCGAGCAGCGCTGGGTGGAAGTACCCGGCACTAAGGGAGGCCGTTAAAATGTCAGCAAATACAAACAGTGGCCGGCTTTCCGGTAAGGTCGCGGTTATTACCGGGGCAGGTACCGGGGTCGGGCAAGCGTGCGCCTGGCGCCTGGCCCGCGAAGGCGCTTCAGTCGTGCTGGTTGGCCGTACCGCTGAAACTTTAAAGGAAACTGAAGCGCAATTACCAAACGAGGCACAGCGCCTGGTGTACCAGGGAGATGTGGCCAGCGATAGTTCGATGTCGGGATTAGCCCAGGCGGTAGAAAAGCGCTTTGGACGAGTAGATATTGTTGTACACGCCGCCGGGATTAATGTCCCAAAACGAGCTTTAGACCAACTTAGCGTGGAAGACTATCGCAAGGTGGTAGGAGTCAATCTGGACGGCGCATTTCTATCCGCCCATTACCTCCTTCCGATGATGCGCCAGCAACAAAGCGGTACTTTTATCTTTATCGTATCGGATGCCGGTTTACGGGCCAATGTAAAAGCCGGGGCGGCTTATGTTGCTTCCAAGTTTGGCTTACAGGGCCTGGTGCAGTCAATTAACCTGGAGGAGCAGCCTAACGGCATCCGGGCCTCGGCTATCTTCCCTGGCGATATTAATACTCCCCTGCTGGACCGCCGCCCGGTTCCACCTCCGCCGGAAGCACGCGAGAAGATGTTGCAGAGCGATGACCTGGCAGATTGTGTGCTGCTGGTTGCCACTCTGCCGGCCCGGGCTGTAGTTGAATCTATGCTGGTAAGACCGCTTAACGGCGGTTAAGTGTTTCTCGATTGGCCTGCCCCTTTCAACAGGGGCAGGTTTTTTATTTGCTTACCACTTATAATCAGGTTCTAATCTTAATGCGATTTCGATTAGTGTTTTTTATCACTAGCTTACTTTTTCAAAAAAGACGTGGACAGGCCAATTCTGGTGCTATAATTTTATCAGTGAAGGCGAACTGCTTATAAAACCTTTTGAAAGAGGTCCACCGATTATGAACACTATTCCGAATGCCAGCTACAGCTTTACTTTACGTATTGAAATCCCCAATAAAGTTGGCATGTTAAGCCATGTGATGGATGCTATCAGCGATGCGGGCGGTGATCTGGGAGCAATTGATATTGTGCAGGCAACTCGCGATGTTATGATCCGCGATATAACAGTGGCTGCTGGCGACGAAGCGCATTCCCAATACATTGTTGACAAAGTCAAACTGGTACCGGGTGTTACGGTTGTCAATTTCAGCGACCGCACTTTCCTGCTGCACCTGGGCGGCAAAATCAGCGTGGAGAGCAAAACTCCCCTCAAAACCCGTGACCAGCTTTCGATGGCTTATACTCCCGGTGTTGCGCGGGTTTGTAATGCCATTGCCGAGGATACGAGTAAAGCTTATTCTCTCACCATCAAAGGTAATACCGTAGCGGTAGTTTCGGACGGTTCGGCGGTGCTGGGACTGGGCAATATCGGCCCGGAAGCGGCTATGCCCGTTATGGAAGGCAAAGCCATGCTTTTCAAAGAATTTGGGCAGGTAGATGCTTTCCCGATTTGCCTGGCGACCCAGGATACCGAAGAGATTATTCAGGTCGTGAAAGCCCTGGCTCCTACTTTTGGCGGTATCAACCTGGAAGACATTGCCGCACCGCGCTGTTTTGAAATTGAAAAGCGCTTATCGGAAGAACTTGATATTCCAGTAATGCACGACGACCAGCACGGAACTGCCGTGGTAGTGCTGGCCGCTCTCCTGAATGCTCTGAAAGTTACCGGCAAGAAGATTAATGAGATTAAGGTGGTAGTAAGCGGTGTAGGCGCCGCCGGGGTAGCCTGTTCCAAGATTATGATGGCGGCAGGTGTACAGCATATTATCGGGGTTGACCGGGAAGGGGCCGTTTACAAAGGCCGCCCGACTCATATGAATGAAGCCAAGCAGTGGTATGCCGAGAACACCAACGAGAGAGGTGAGCGTGGTTCGTTGCTGGATGTAATTGCGGGAGCGGATGTCTTCTTAGGGCTGTCCGGCCCTGGCACTCTGCCTGTCGAAGCCGTAAAGCGGATGGCTCCCGACCCGATCATCTTTGCCCTGGCCAACCCTGTTCCCGAAATCATGCCGGAAGAAGCAGCTCCTTACGTTAAAGTGATGGCGACAGGTCGCAGCGATTATCCCAACCAGATCAATAACGTCCTGTGCTTCCCCGGTATCTTCCGTGGTGCGCTCGATTGCCGGGCAACCACCATTAACGATGCTATGAAGCTGGCTGCTGCTCGTGCCATTCAGAGTATTATCACCGACGAGGAAGTTAGCCCTGATTACATTATACCCTCGGTCTTTGACAAGCGCGTGGTAACGGCAGTGGCCAGGGCTGTTATAGATGCCGCCTACGAAACCGGGGTGGCTCGTCGCGACCGCCGGACCAGTAACACAGGCGAACTGGTGCTGAGGTAAAAAGGCTCAATAAAGTTAGCAAACAAAAATCGGCAGATCAAGTTCTGCCGATTTTTGTTTAGTTTAGATCCACTGGATCGTTTAGCGCGGGTTACCTGCAATGGCGCTGGCAACTGCTGCCAGTTCAAAAGCCGGCGTATTTTTGTAGAGCCTCCGCAAGGTACGGAAACCTCTCAGTAACCACATGCCCAGGTTTAGGCCGATCAAGAGGATCAGCGGAGCGCAGGTCAGGCTTAAGAACCAGTTCGGTTGGCTTGCATTGATGAGCGCACCGACAGCGAACGCTGCCAGTAATGAAAGACCAATCCCCAGGATTGCCGCCAGCACTGTCACCCAGAGAAAGCGCAGGAAAGTGCGCCACAGGTAACGCATGGTTAGTCTCCAGGTCAAACGTTTGGTAAAGCGGTCACGCAGCACGTCCAATACCTTGCCCAGCAAGAAGACAAAGGCTGCCAGGAAGAGTAAGACGCATTCGACCAGGAAGACTAGCACCAGCAGCATGGTAATTACGATAATACCGGATGAACCGTCCAACCGGATAAAGTAGATCATAGCGATGCTTGTCAGTTCTACCAGTAACTGCACTACCGGGGTGAAAAAGAAAGACAGGAAAATCCCCATGATGATAGCCAGCACGAAGGACAGGATGGCGAAGAAGAAGACAATTTTTACCTCGGTCCAGATCATCCGGCCACCGTTCGCCCACATATTTTTAACCGGGGATTGCGGTCCGGCAGGCCTGTTCTGCCCATAGTTAGGCGCTTGAGTTGGATAACCCTGGGGAACAGGCCCGTATTGTGGCGGCATATTGTAACCGAAATTCTGTGGCGGGCGAGGTGGTTGTCCATAACCACCATAATTCTGTGGAGGTTGCTGCGGTTGGGCATAGCCATAGTTTTGTTGAGGCTGGGGATAGCCGTAACCCGTTTGCTGTGGCGGGTAAGTATAACCGGGCGCAACCGGAACGGGAGCCTGCGCCACCGGGAAAACCAGTTGCGGCAGGTACATGGATCGGAAAATGGGTATTTCCTGACCCTGTTGTTCGGCGGCTACTACATCCACCGGGTAGCGCAACATATTCCTGAATTCCGGCCAGATACGCCGCAGGAAGAAAATCAGCAGCAGGGCGTAAGCGATATAGAAAAGGTTACTCAGGATGGGTAATAAGAATCTAATGATATTGCTGGTTAATTGCACCAGCGGGTCACTGCGGAACTCCTGAGCATTATCAATGATAACCGAGAGCAACGAAGCATCCGGGTCGTTTCCCAGGTCTTGCGCCGCCCCTACGAAAATTTCCGTATAGTTGTCAACCAGTTCCTGGCGATTGTCCACTACGTACTGGATAGCCTGTTTTTGCAATACCAGTTGCGGATTGGTGACGCTTCCCAGTGAGCCTATCCAGAACTGGCTGAGCCATAGGGCAAACCCCAGGGCGAAGAGTACTACAAATACTACCAGGGCTTGCACAAAATAAAGTTTATAGAGGCGACCCATCGGAGGATTCGGCAGCCGCGAACGGATCATGCGCTGAGTAAAAAGCGGGAAAAGCATACATCCGGCAAAACCGATTAGCGGTAGCACAATCAGCAACACCACGCCAAAACCAATCAACCGCTCGCTCTGGGTGTTGTAATACCGGTCATCAATTTTCTCAATTAACTGTGGTCCGCGCTCTTTGATTAATTCTATCGCGGTGTTTTTGGCCTGCTCAATTTCTCCGCCGGACTGTGCATGCACTGAATGCGTTCGTAACCCGGTGACAAGCAGCCCGATCAGAAGTGCCAGCAGTATCCACAGCACAAGATGTGCTTTGCGGCCCTGCCTGGCCTGCGCTTTAGATAGCCCTAACATCAAAGTCCCTCGCTAGTGAAGAAAAGGTAACTATTCCGGGAGCTAATCGTATGAAGTCTATTCGCGCAGAGGTGCCAGAGAGGCTTTTCTTGCGGTATAACACTGCTATGACTGTCGCTATACTTTAGCTGAATAGTTACAAAAAGTTGCTTTAATATGTGTAGGAGTCAAATAATCCCGGTGGGATATATTGTCAGAATTCTACCATACTATTATTAGTTTAGAAAGGAGTTTAAAGTAATCAATTGATTGTTAGCAAGAATTTATTGCTGCCGGTAAGAGGCTTTCTTATATTAGCAGGAGTTCCTTCTAATGCCTGTTAAGTATTTAACAAGTCAGGTCTAAAGTGGTCTCTTCTTTGAAGAAAGGGTTAAAAGCGATTCATACCACTTTTAACCCTTTCTCTAAACTTATTGTATTAAGTCAGCCGGGAGGTGCTTTTAACCATTGCCTGCAATAAAAGCTACATCCCGCCTGCCACGGAACTTTTGGCTACTTCAAAGCCTGGGCGAACAAATCTGTATTTACAAAATTCTCGGCAGGTACCGCATTCGGCAGCTTCTTGATAAGGAGGAACATCTGCACCAGGCCATTAAACCATTTCATGGTCGAACCATCGGTGTTGGCCTTCTGGATATCCGCAGAGGTCAGCCACTGGGTGGTTTGAGTCTGGTTTTTTAAGTCCGCCGCCGGGGCACCGGTTAGCTTTGCCGTCAGGTTAATCATTTCGTCAATATGCGCGGCCCGGTAATCATTAGCCAGGATAAAAGCTTTAAGGAAACGTTTGACCGCTTCAGGGTTCTCCTTGACTAATTTAGGCGACGCTACCCACATTTGAGGGAAAGTATAGGTCGGGAAGAAAGCGGTGTCATCCACCAGGAACTTGGCGTCAGGCATACGCTGTTTGATCTGACTGCTGAGGGGCGACCAGATAGCGGCTACGTCAATTTGCCCGCCAATAAAGGCTGTTACTACCGCCGCCGGGTCGAGATTGGTAATCTGCACATCTTTCGGGTCAATTTTGGCTTTCTGAAGGGCCAGTTGCAAAATCATTTCGCCAGAAGTACCCAGGGGGACGCCGACTTTTTTCCCTTTTAAGTCGTTAATTGAGGTTACCCCAGAAGAAGGACTGGCTATAAGATAGTCACCGGTGTTAAGACTATCCACCGTAACTATGACTGCCTGCCCCTGTGCCGCTAACCAGGCTGCGCCCGGTCCGATATAAGCAATATCAAGGTCGCCTGCGGCCATTGCTGTAATTTGGAGCGGCCCGTTGCTGAAGCTTTTAATTGAAGGCGTAATACCGGCCTGTTTCCAGTAGCCTTTATCATTTGCTACTGAGATAATACCTCCGCCGTGAGTATCGCCAATATAACCAATGCGCAAGGGGATATCAGGGCCAGTCGGTGGGTTAGCGGCAGCAGCGCTAGTTCCGGCAGCACTGGTGGTAGCCGCTGCTCCGCTTGCTGTAGTTGCGCTGGCAGCCGTCGTAGTGCTGGCTGTGGTGGGCGTATTATCGCCACAGGCGGCAAGTATGCCTGCCAGTAGGAGACATACCACCAGAATGCTTAAATCTCTGTACTTCTTCGTCATAGATTGCTCTCCTCCCTAAGGATTTAGGTAAAAGTGTTTAGTTGATTTCGTCCCTGAGGTAAACGCCCTTCCAAACCTGGTTGCGCAAGTTAACAAAATCCTGGGTAAGACGCATTTCGTTATTGCGCGGAAATGGTAGATCAATACGGATTTCTCCCTGGATGCCGCCGTGTTTCATAATAATAACCCTGGTTCCCAGAAAAACGGCTTCCTCGACATCGTGAGTGATGAAAAAGGCGGTTTTACGTTCCTGTTCCCAGGTTGCCTGCAATTGTTCCTGCATTTGAACACGCGTTAGCGCATCGAGGGCAGCAAATGGTTCATCCATGAGTAAAATGGAGGGGTTCACAGCGTAAGCGCGGGCTATGGCACAGCGCTGTTTCATACCACCCGAGAGTTCTTTTGGCAGAGCGTTCGGAAAATCTTTAAGGCCGACCAGTTCAAGGTAGTGCCGGGCAATTTTAGCGCGTTCCTGGCGAGGTACGCCTTTTATCTTCAGGCCGAATTCTACGTTTTGCTGGACGGTCAGCCAGGGGAATAAGGCGTACTGTTGAAAGATAACTCCTCGGTCCGAGCCAGGCTCTCGTACCACTTTTCCGTCTACCTGAACTTCGCCGCTGGTGGCCTTTTCCAGGCCGGCAATAATATTAAGCAGGGTAGTTTTTCCGCAGCCGCTAGGTCCGACTACCACTACAAATTCATTCGCTTGAATATCCAGGCTTACCTGGTCTAAAGCGGTAACGCTACGACTGGTACCCAGGTAAACTTTAGTGACATTATTAATCGTAATTTTGGGGCTGGTCGCAATTGTCATGCCTTTTTCTCCTGCCAGCCGGTCAACCTTTTTTCGATGTAAAGTACAATTCGGTCCATTATCGTTCCCAGTAATCCGATCATAATAATTCCTACCATGATTGTAGGCACTTGGAAGTAGAGCGCCGCGTTCTGCATCATCTGGCCCAGGCCAGTCTGTGCGGCGATCAACTCCGCTGCTACCAGAGTACCCCAGGCGCTACCCAGTGAAATTCGCATTCCTACCAGGATAAATGGAAAAGCGGCCGGTACCACTACCGAGCGAAAGATGGTAGCATCTTTGGCCCCCAGCACCTGCGCAGCCTTGATTAAAGTGACATCAACGTTTCTTACGCCTTGAAAAGTGGCTATGGAGCTGCCTAAGAAGACTGCCAGGAAAATCAAAAATATTTTAGGTAGCTCACCGATACCCATGAAGATGATTACCAGGGGTGAAAGAGCAATAGGAGGTATTGTGCGCAAAAACTGCACCCAGGGCTCAACCGCGCCACGAGCGATAGTATACCAGCCCATTAGAAAGCCTACCGGAATAGCCAGTAGAACACCTGCGACAAATCCGATCATTACTCTTTGAACACTTGCAAGGGTATTTTCGAGTAAAGTACCATTACTCCAGAGTTCCACGAATTTATCGAGAACAATTTGAGGAGGAGGCAGCAAGTTTCTTTTATCAGAGTAGGCTGCTATAGTCCAGATACCGAGCCCGATAAGTACTGATATTAGATACAGAAGCCAGATATTGTCGCTTAATCGCCATGGCTTGCGTGTGTCAGGTTTTTTTACGGCTAATACCTTCATAGCTGCATTGCTACCTTCTTTTAATTTTTAGCTAGAATAACTACTTGGGCTTATAATTTACGTGGATTAATTGAAGAACGCAAATAAAGGGTAACAAACATGTCCGTCCTTGTCAATACTTTTTAGCGGTGTACAAGTAAAATTCTACCTGCTTTTTAAGTTACCTCAAAATAAGTTATATAATTATAGCTAGAATAAGGGGAAACCTGTAGAAAAGACTCTTAATTTCCGTCCAAAATTTCTTTTTGAATATTATTTTCTCATAATATTGACAACTAAAAATTATAAAGCTAGAATGAATTGCAGATTTAATTGCGAATTTCAAATAACTCGAAAGGTGAAACTGCATTGCGTAAAGAACGTGGATATGCCGGTGCTAACCAGTTGAGCCTACGCCGCGGCAATCGGAGTGTAGTTTACCGAGTTGTCTGGATGTTCAAACGCATTTCCAGAATTGAACTGGCCGCCAAAACCGGGCTTCACCCGGCGACAATCACCCATATAGTAGACGAATTAATTACCGAAGGTTTATTGAAAGAGAGTGGGAGCGCCGAAATCTCAATCGGTCGCCCGGCTTTGCAGTTGGAGATAAATCCCGACGTAGCATATATAGTTGGGGTTAATGTTACCCGTGACTCTGTTTCGGCTGCTTTGATAGATTTAAGCGGTCAGGTCAGCCAGGAAGTCTCTTTCGCCGGGTTGCAGGTTCGCAACGATAATAAATACCTGATCAATCGCTTGTCACAGTCAATTGAAATAATTCTGGAAGATGCTGTTCAGGCTGGCCGCAATGTTATAGGCATTGGTATCGGAGCGCCTGAAAGAAACTACTTGAGTTCTCACCTGGTAACTGTTTCCGCTAGTGGCGAAAGCCAGGACCAAACGCTGAGCGAGATTCTTGCAGAACGATTCGATTTGCCGGTGGTAGTTGACCATAACGCCAATACTCTAGCCCTCGATCTCCAGTACTTTGGCGAGATTGGCGACATCAGCAATTTCGTATTGTTGCGCTGCGGGTTCGGTATCGGCGGTAGCGTGGTTATCAATCATGAAATTTACTATGGAAGCCATTTAAGCAGCAGCGAATTTGGCCATCTTACGGTAGACACCAGCGGCGAAAGGTGCAGGTGTGGCAACTGGGGATGCCTGGAACTTTATTCCTCGATTCCGGCCATACTCGCGAGAACTGCTCTGGACCTGGGTTTGTCTGCTTCAACCCTGAGTGTGGAACAGGTGGCGGATGCTTATAAGGCGGGGCATCCGGGCGTTGTCAGGAGTGTTAAGGATATCTCGAAGTATATGGCTAACGCTGTAACTACTATTGTAAATTCGCTAACTCCGGATGCCGTATTTATAGGCGGCGCTCTTGGCGCGCTTGCTCCTATATTTGCTCAACTGGTTCACGAACAGATTGAAGAGCGCATCTATCCAACTTTACGCAATCAGATACCTGTAATCGGGGTATCGCAGGCAGCCGGGCCGGTGCGCGGTGCTGCTATGCTTATAATCAGGAATGTAATTAACACCGCCTCACTTGATTTTGCTTCAGCACCGGTTCGAAAACAGGTAAGCAAAGCCGTTTAAGTTTCGCCCGACAAATTTCGCAAAATAAAGAAATGAAAGGTCCGCAAAGTATGGGAAGCAAATCGCCCCGCAATATTCTTTATTTAATGACCGACCAGCAGCGTGTAGACTCCCTGGGCTGTTATGGTAATCCCATTATCAAGACACCGGCCCTGGATAGCCTGGCATCTCAGGGTACCAGGTTTGACCAGTGCTACACCCCTACAGCTATTTGTACACCTGCCAGGGCTACCCTTTTAACCGGATTGCTACCTTTCAGGCACGCATTGGTTGCTAACTATGAGCGTAATGTAGCCTACCGCGAAGAGCTCGATCCTTCCTATATTCCGTTTTCTCATTACTTACTTGAGGCGGGTTACAAAGTGGGTCTGGTTGGTAAGTGGCACGTCGGTAAAGAAAAAGGCCCCGCCGAGTATGGTTTTGAAGGCCTTCATTATCAAGGCTGGGGTAACCCGGTAAAACATCCAGATTACCAGGCTTACCTGGCAGAGCGAAATCTACCGCCTTTCAAATTACATAACGAAGTGCGCGGCACCTTTCCTAACGGGCAGCCCGGGAACCTGCTGGCCGGAATGCTGGAACAGCCGCTTGAAGCAACTTTTGAATATTACCTGGCAGATCGGACCATTGAACGCCTCAAACAGTACGCAGATAATTATAAGCGTACCGGGCAGCCTTTTTACCTGGCCTGTCACTGGTTTGGCCCGCATTTGCCGTATCTTATCCCTGAAAAATATTACAAAATGTACGACCCGGCTCAGGTTAAATTACCAGCTTCGGTTGGCGAGACTTTTGCTGGAAAACCGGCTGTGCAGAAAAATTATTCCGCCCACTGGACTTTCGATAGCTTTAGTCTTGATGATTGGCGCAAAATAATTGCGCTCTCCTGGGGTTACGTCACCCTGATTGACGAGCAGGTAGGTCGCGTTTTAGAGGCTGCGCGTGAATTAGACTTGTTTGATAGCACTGCCATAATGTTCAGCGTGGATCACGGGGCCTTTGTAGGAGCGCACCGCCTGGAAGACAAAGGCCCGGCGATGTACGATGATATCTACCATATTCCCCTCCTTTTGCGCCTACCTGACTCCTCTGAAGTTCGGGTTGATGATAACTTTGTAATGCTCACCGATTTTATGCCGACTTTCCTTGATCTGGCAGGGGTGAAACCACCTGATGACCTGGATGGTGAAAGTTTCCTGCCCCTGGCTCAGGGAGAAACGCCGGATGGGTGGCGTCAGGAGGTTATCGCCGAGTTTCATGGTCACCACTTTCCTTATCCCCAGCGCATGATTAGAACCAGGCGATATAAGCTGGTAGTTAATCCCGGCGATCTAAATGAACTTTACGACCTTGAAACCGATCCTAACGAATTACTAAACCAGTATGAACATCCTGAACTGCGATCGGTGCGACAGGAATTGATGACCCGGCTTTACAACACGCTTAAAGCCCGAGGCGATAATTTCTATCACTGGATGACTACTATGTACGACATAGGCACCAAGACTTACGATACTTCTTTAAGCCAGTTCGATAGCAAATAGGTTTTAATCTTCTTTTTTGAAAAAGGTGTTAACTTGCTGATTTGTCAGCAGGTTTCGCCATGCAATTTTTAAGGAGCAGCTTTACCATGCTAAATCTAACGCAATCAAAGGGTAGTCTGCTATACCCGGCTTTTGACCCGGAACAAGGCCAGGTAATTCGAGAGCCTGAAGCGCCAGGTCAGGGTTACTGGGTGGGTTGTCCGAGTGTTTTCTACGATGCGGGTCGTGAAAGTTACCTTTTGACCTATCGCCGCCGCCGCCCCCGTGGCCTGGGTGAGGAAAGAGGTTACGCCTGCTTTATTGCAGAAAGCAAAGATGGAATAGCATTTAACGATATCTGGAGTATCAAGAAATCTCAG
>DATAKM010000159.1:0-147319 GCA_036261665.1 Chloroflexia bacterium | reverse complement strand
CAAGTTGGCTCCCCGCAAGTTGGCTCCCCGCAAGTTGGCTCCCCACAAGTTGGCTCCCCGCAAGTTGGCTCCCCGCAAGTTGGCTCCCCACAAGTTGGCTTCCCGCAAGTTGGCTCTCCACAAGTCGGCTCCCCGCAAGTTGGCTTCCCGCAAGTCGGCTTCCCACAAGTTGGCTTCCCGCAAGTCGGCTTCCCGCAAGTCGGCTCTCCACAAGTTGGCTCTCCACAAGTCGGCTCTCCACAAGTCGGCTCCCCGCAAGTCGGCTCCCCGCTTAACCGCTTCTTCAAGAGTCTTTTTGATTGTGTTATTTTCGGTCTCATAGTCAAACATAACCGAACCTGTTACAAAATGTTTAATTTCTATTTTTATTTTCATATATTAGTCCTGATTTTTTTGCATACAAAGCATATTTGGGTAAGAGCATCATGGAAAGTAGAATAAGCTACTTGCTGGACATGCTTACCTTCGCAATTTTGGATATGCTTTCGCACCTCTTCCATAGTCTCGAAATTTTCTAATTCGAATATTATTTTCTTCATCTTATTTCCCCTCCTCCATCTCACCTACTTCTCGTAAAATAATATTGGCAGTCTTCTGGATATACCCTAGGTTCTTCTTTAGCTTCTCCCGATCCTGTCCAGCCCAATGAGCAAGATACGAGAATGAATATTGTGCTGTATCAATTCCCTGCTGGTGTAACACCACATACGCTGATCCTTCGGCTATCATCTCCCCATCCTCATAATCCATCCCCCAGCCTCTACTTCTGGCGATAGTGTGGCTGGTCTCATGGGTTAAGGTCTTGGCAGCCATATCCGGCATCAAGGCACTATTGACCGTAATAAGCTTAGCTGAAGGCATATAGAAGCCTTTTAAGTCTTTATCGGCTAAGGGTTGGGTGGTGACAGCGATCCCTTGGGTACTGTTGTATTCAATCAGGCGGTCAATCAAGTGTAGGGCTACTTCTGAGGTAGATTCTAAATCTTTGGGGTGCGGTGCTTCTGGCAAGGGTTTGCCTTCTGTCTGGGAAACATCAAAGACGTTGCCGAGTTTGAAACCGACAAGAACTTCAACATTCTTCTTCTCTTGTGTTTCCTGGTCTTCTAGTTCTTTGTGGGAGAGGATGGGGACAAAGATTTTGATTCCCTGCTCGCCTTTTTTCACGTGGCGGTCTACCTTTTGCCAAGTCTGGAAGGAAGCGACTTTAGAGGCATCCGGCTTCTGGGCGAGTATAAGTAGGATGTTGTTCGGTGAATATTGATGGAAACGTGACATAATCTGAAGATACTTCTGAAAATTATCTTCCTCGAACAATTTATCATAACCCTGTTCTAATAATCGCATGGATTCTTGCAATTTGCCGTCAATGTCTGTTAAAGGTCGTTGGTTTTTTAATTCTTCTGTTGTAGGCCGGTTATATCTCCTATTTTGTTCCATATATTGATTTAAAATTAGTATAAGCAAACTTACCGTGGTATTTTATGGCGGCAATATCATAAGCACGTGCCGCATCTTCTTTAGAAGAGAAACAGCCAAGATGATAACGATGATTATTAACTCTAATAGCAGCTCTCCATTTTTTAGCTTGTATGTCATAATGAACCCCTTTATAGCCTGATGTATTATTAGAACCTATGCGTTTATTTAAACAATTTTGTTGCTTTGTAAGAAATCTACAATTACTCGGTTCATAGTTTCCGTTCGGGTCAATACGGTCTATCTCTAAACCCTTTTTATAACCGTTTTTTAATGCCCAGTTCTGAAAGTTTATAAAGCTATTTTGCCATTCCTCACAAACCTTTATTCCTCTTCCACCATATCGATGATAACCAATTTCATTAGGGTTGTTACAACGCCTCCGCATCCCAGTCCATTTATAATAAAGACCATCTCCTACATTTGATTTTCCGTGAGTGATTTTTATGACTGAAAACAAGCATGATCTAAAACAACCACAAGATAAACTCTCTCCTCTTTTTAAACTTCTAATATTAACAAGTTTCTTCTTTCCACAATTACATTTACAAGAGACTAAATAATATTTTCCGTCTTTAAATGGCTCAGATAAAACCGTCCAATGCCCATATTGTTGTCCTTTTAGGACTGATGGATATTTTGCTTTCATAGTTCCAGACACGGACTCGTAGCACTTGTGATGGTACCAGTCCAGTCTCTGCAACTACTGATTATTAAGAATCAGAGAGGGATTTCAGCTTCGCTCAAATCCCTCCTCGAAGCTTAATCTAAATACCCTGAACCAAAACAAATCTTTCCTGTCACCTGATCTTTGTGTGACCAGTATGGTTTATGTGACTTAGGAGAGATAGCCTGTTTCATTGGGATCGGCTCTCCATGAGCAGTACATGACCTTGTAGGGGTATGTGGTTCATCAACCGGCTCGTGAGTATAGCCATCATCCGCAGGTTTACCCTTTTCCTGCGTTGGTGCTGGCTTACTATCTCTATTATCCATTGTATCAGCGTCTTTTGTGTCATCTAACGCTAATAACCCACTAAGAGCATACTTTCTTGCGTAAGAGCTTGCTGCTCCTGTTATCTGGCTCTCGTCCATACCCTTTTTAACGAGTGCCTCTCTTGCAAACGCTGTATTTTCTATCGTATCTTTTCCGTCTGATAATTTAGCGGTTGCCTTGACATAGTATCTATCACCTAACTGGATCATCTCATCTGATAAAATGAGGGTTAATCCGTTTAAGTGTGGTTTTATTGCTTCTAAAATGTCCTCACAATTACGATAATTGTATTTACTGTAATCATTCCATTGCCCTTTAGGAGCTTTGATCGTTGCCTGAATTGTTGCTAATTTTGTATGTAATGTTTCGTCTGCCATATATTATTTTTTTATATTCACCTCCTCCCTCAGTTAATTTGTAACTGATCTCGTAAAATCTTGATTTCCCATCCAAACCCTTCTGCTATATCCTGGTAGACTGGTACACAGTTCCAGCAGATGTGATAGTAACTATCATTGATCTCTAGCGTGTAGAGCGTGTTGGTTGATTGTTCGCAATTTGGACAATAGTTCATAGTTATTTAATTTCTCTTACATCAAAATCCCAGTCAGCATCTTCTAAATATTGGTAAGCCTTTTCCTGGGCGTCATCCACATCTAATGCTCTTACCTCAAAACTTGTATACCCTCGTGCATCAATTCTGAATGTTTTGTAGTCTGGGTTGTTTTCTGGTTTTTCAATCCAGATATTGAAACAATCCACACACATTTTCCGCTTCTCAATTGAAAACTTATCGAAATTACTGATTTTTTGTTTGTTACATTCTGGACAATTCATAATTAGTTTCCTTTCATCTCATCAACCTGGTTATTTGCTTCTTCCTCGTATTTACTCTCTGGTACCCATCTATCCCCAGCCCAACTCAACACCTTAATCATTGCTTCAATGTCTTGTAATAGGCTCCAGCTCGTCTCACAGACTGGACAGAAGTAGTAGCCTGCTGCTATCTCGACTGACTCGGTGTGGGCGCATTTGTAACCGTATGGGATGTAATAAGGTGTTTTCATAATTATTTTGTCTCCTCTCTATTCAGCCATGCTATTACTGTTGAAAGCTTGTACCGTCGTGTCCGATAGCCAAGATTTAAAAAAGGCATCCCCTGCTTTTCCCATTTGGTAACAGTAGCCCTAGAAACTTCAAAATATTCTTCTAATTGTTTTCGGGTGAGATAATTTGAATTTGTTTTAATTCGATTCATAGTATATTCACATACTACACCATTCTACACAATTAGTCAACTACATCTTACTGTATCAATTTTATGCAGCTTCTTCTATAAGCACTTGGTAGCTTCTCCCAACATGCACCTGGACACTAATCGGATTGCCACAGTTGACGCAATCCCATTCGATGAGCTGACTATCAATGGTTTTCATTTGGGGGTACTCGTGTTCCTGCTGGTAGTACTGACAATGGGGGCAGAAAATGCCGGTATCATTCCACAAATCGCTCTCGCTGTATTCCCGATTAGAAGAAGAAGGAGATAGAACCTGCGGAGTTTCCTCGATAGGCTCAGGTTCTTGCGGATTGGGGTCAGTTGGTTGGGTGGTATAAATATCATTTTGCATAATTCATGGAGGTTGATTCACCTCCTCTATAAGAGTATAGGGCGTTGATCCTGCAAAGGGAAGCAGAAACCTCGGCTGTAAAAACACAGTATTATAGTGTTCCTTAAGGGAGAAGGTGGAGAGGTAAAACCAATCGGACATATCGGTCGCTTGTTTCTCGGTTAATACTTTTTCAATGGTTTTCTGGAGATTAAGCAGCCGTCCTTGTTGGCCGGCGGTGAGCCAAATGATGGTGGCCGCTTTTACTTGAAACTGTGCTTGAAACCCGCCTGCGGTATAGGTAATGTACCGTTCAATTTTACTTGCAATGGTTTCTTGGGTCTCTGTTCCCCGGTCTACTTCAATAATAATTGGATACTGGTAGCGGGTAATCAGAAAATGGACATACCCATCGGGGCTAACGGGTAGTTGCAGGGTGCGAAGCTCATAATCATGCAGCAGGCGTTTGATGGTGATGGTTGGTGCGTATGCCCGTTCAAGCTCCTTACACAAAAGCATGATTTCGCTAATTAAGAGTGCGTGTTCTAAAAAACCAGGGGTGAGATTGCCCCGCAGGTCTACTTCTGTCCCAAGCATTCTCACCGCTTCCTGGCCTTTTCGATCTAACCGGTAGGCATAGCTTACCTTGTGCTGGCTGGCGTGTGCCCGATGGAGTCTTGCGATATATTTGTTTTCTGTCAGCCACTTGAGCCGTACCTGGGTTCCCCGGACACTGGTGATATCTCCCAACCGCATTAACTGGTCAATCGTGGCGTATTGCAACTGTGAGAGGGCATGGAGGAGCGCCTGATCACTGTCACTGACTGACTGTTTTACCTTCTTTTTGTGCTTCGTTTTCGCTTTCGTAAAATCAACAAGATTGTCCATAGGGATAGTCTAAATAGCTCTAGTATATCTTATTCAGCGTAAAACCGTTTACTCCGCACAAAGAGGGGTTGCGGTTGTGGTTCCTCTTTTGGTACCACCGGCGCTTGCACTTGCAAGGTCTTGACTAAAAGTTGTTGCCGTGTCGTGATGTCTTGGCTCACTCTTGTCCAAGGGATACGGTAGAAACTACCGCTTTCTGTTTTATACCGTTGCATATGCATATTTACATCAGGTGTTGTTTTGGGAACAGGCATAATAACCTCACCTTCCCATAAGGTGCCATCATGTTGGGTGAGTTTGCAATAGGCGTGAAAAATAGGAAGGTTTGCAAGCCTTTGGGCTAGTTCTGCCCGTACCTCAGCAATTGGTCTATTCGGACCAGGGACATATTTTTGCTTCTGGATTCGCTCGTTGATTCGGGTTTTCTCTCCGGTATGACGGGGATCATCCACGTTTATAAGATTGTACTCATATTGAGGTTCTTCCCCAACATAGACTGGTTTTCTCTCCGTTTTCACCTTATCGCCATATACAGCACTCCGACGAACGTACTCATTTTCAAACTCTTTCATGAGCCGTTCAAACTCCGCCTTATACTTTCGCGCCTCCTCCCGTTGCTTATAGGCAGCCGATTCCATAACTGAATCCATAAACACTTTATCCAGGTTAATTCGGCGGGGATCAATAGGTCGAGATGGTGGTTCTTCACCGTCAGCTTCCCGTATAAGCTCTTCTACTGTTTTCTCCTCCTTTTTCGGTGGATACTCCGAGGGTAATTTTGCGTTCCATCCTGCCATCAACGGGTCATATTTCTCGTGGAGCTTTTTTATCGTCTCTTTCGCCCAGGCCAAGTCCTCGTCAAACTGTGCTTGGAGTTTCTTATTCGGCAGTGTATAAACTTCCTGTTCTTCGTATTTGGGGACAGTGATCGGTTTTAGTACCGGATCTCCAGGTACTGGTGGCGGGTTTAACCCCTTCACTAATCGCTCCGCATCATCTGGAATAAGCTGGAACAAGATGAGGTTGCCGACATTGAGTTCTGCTTGTCGGTCTATCTCCTCGTAGATTTGGCCTAAATACTGATGGGCAATTGTCACCCCGATGTTATACTTTCTCGTTTCAGTGAGAAAACTGCGGGTACTGGGCGACTGGAACCGGCTATACTCATCAAGATACACATGACACCGGCGCCGGTCTATTGGTGGACGCTCGGCCAACTTCCACACTTCATTAGAGAGCACACCTAATAAGACAGCACCCAAGAAGTCAACGAGTTCCGTATCATCGGTTGGTAGGGTAATGATTAACCCGCCGCCTTTGGTTAATATTTTTTGGAACGGTATCGTATTTTTCCGGTTGGCAACGCAGCGATAGACAACTTCGTTACTTAAAAACGGGTCAATTCTGGTAATAAATGGCTGGACGAGTTGGGATTTTTCATAAGAACGAAGAGTGGAATAGGTTTGCCAGAAGGTATGGGTTTGGGGGTTAGTGACCTGCTCTAAAAGTTGGTTTCTATAGGCCGGACTGCCAAATAAGAACGGTGCTTCGGCCATTGTTAAGTCGTTATAGACTAAGGTGTAGGCCGTTTGCCGTGTTACCCATTCAATGTTAGGGTGAAAATTCTGGTCGGCTTTAAACACCTTTTTAAACACATTGACGACATTATTGACGGTACGGTCAATTTTTCGCTGGGTCTTTTCCCCGGGACACTCATATAGGTTCAAGCCGATATTTTCCTTTAGCGCATCATCCCAGGACAGAAAGGTAATATCCATATCACCAGGGTCAAATTGGATTATACGTTCGGTAATGTCCCCGTGGGCATCTAGGACAATAAATGAGTTACCTACCTGGATATCGCGCTGGATCATTGGTAAAAGGGCGCTACTGGTTTTGCCTGTACCCGTTTTCCCTAAAATGAGCGTACCAAGGGGTCGTTGATTATCAGCTAACGGCACCGGCTCATCAGTGTCCATATCGCGACCGAGGATATACGGGAGAAGAGGAACAGCCATAAGTTACACCTCCTTGTGTTTCATCAGGCTTGTGGGGCTTTATAGGCTGTCACAAATAGTTCGCCTGTTATAAACCATGGTGACTCGCTCTCTATTGTCCTGTCAATGAAAATTAGGTAAAAAAAGTGGGGTATAATGGGAAGAGGGCTTATACACGACTGCATGGTGTACAAGCCCTCTTCGTCACTAATAGTCCGACTTTCAATAGTCCCAGTTTTGCTTGAGCTTTATTTTACTAATAAGACTTTGAGTAACATGATATCGTTGTGCTATCTTCTCCTGAGAAATGCCTTTTATTGCTCGTATCTCTCTAGCTTGATCCATTGTTAATTTTGCTCTAGGGTTCTTTTCTCCCTTTAATCCAGTCATTCGGCCTTTAGCCATCCTGTCTTTGATATTATCTAGATTAGTACCGAGGAATAGATGATCGGGGCGTACACAAGGAGGATTGTCACATTTATGAAGGACATGAAGTTTTCTATCAAAATCTCCGTAAGTTAGTCGGTATGCTACTCGGTGAGCTTTATCATTTCTGTTACCTTCAACGCCAACATATCCATATCCTTTAGGATGTTTATATGCTTGCCAGAGCCAACATCCATCTGTTTTTAATACTTTCGTCCAAAAACGCTTTTCAATTGGGATTCTTCTTTTGCTTGGTATTCCTCTTGAACTTATTCCTTTACATTGTCTTGAGCAATATCTACCATGTCCTTGCTTAATATCATAAATTGAAGTGCGGAATCTTTTAGAACATACTTCGCAATTTCTTAACATATCTGATCTATTATATCATATTAAATAATCAGTATGAACAGAATAATATAAGAGGGTTTATGGATTCAGGTTCATAAACCCTCTTAGTAACTACCAATCTTCTGGCAAAAGCAGACAGTAACTTGCTTCATCTTCCATTACCCAAACTTTTTGACCGCTGACAATGGTGGTAAACAGTCGCTTTTCTTCGGGTAAGGTTCGCTCAACTTCTCTTTTCCAATAGACGTAATCATTCCAGACGTTGCGTAAAACGACATCACTAAACCGGATATAGACGCTATGGGTAGCAACAATTGGTTTGCCGCCTGTCAATTTCGGCCAGCGTTTCTCAAATAACTTGACTAACACCCCGTCTTCAATCGCTTGTTCCAGGGGGTAGCTTGCAATAACATCCGTATCATTAAAGATCTCATCATAAAGTGACATTGGTTTACTCCTTTCATATTTTTTGTGGCTCCATATACAGAATCTGGAGATTTAAAAAAACATGCCACGTTTTAAGAGGAGAATTAGCGTGTGTTTCAAATACTAAACACAAAGGGGGAGCGTGCAGCGAGGGCGGGTGGGTCGAGCCAAATGATACAATGGGGTTGAGGGCTTCCGGCTTGCTCATTAAGTCAGAAGCCCCGTTTGTTTATTTCCCCTCTTTCTCTATCCGTTTTAACTGCCAGCGTATCTCATTGAGTTTGCGCATGTGTTCTTTTTTTGCATGCTCCGCTCTTTTTGCTCTTTCCGTTTCAGATAATTCATTATTAGGGTCAACTTGTCTGTTAAACTTATCTAAAAATGCTTTTCTCGCTGGTCTGGTTAATTCCTCACTGTTATAGAGGCTATGTAGTTTTTCCGCACCCCTCTTGCCCCATATTTGATGTTCTTTTGACATACTGTGTTTACATTTGTTCACCTCCTACTCTCCGGGTAATCCCGGTACTTGCAAGGAGTGGCGTTTCTATCATATGCTTAGCTAGCATTAGGCTGGAACGCTCCCACCGTCCACTTAGTCAACCATTTCGGATTGCTTGATACCTGATATGCCGGGTTTTCTTCTCTCTTGCTCCCTTCGTAAGGCCACTCGGTACAGCCTGTAAGTATTCTCCCCCTTCCTTACAGACTGGACTAAATAGAGAAGTTATCTTCTCTCCCTCTTCCAGCAAGAGATAACAATTGTTGCGTACTTCTCAGCATCCATTTTATAGAGAACGCCGATTTCATAGCCGTAGTATTTACGGGTTCTCACTAAAAACTTATTGAGCGGTCTTCTCTGCTGGCCATACACAATCACATCAACAAGGTCTTTTTCAGATAAGCCCCATGCTTTCATGGACTGGATTGCTTTCTTGGTAAAGATGGTTTCTTTGATTGCTTGCGGTGCCTGGTACTCAAACAGTTGTTTCCTTGCTTCAATGAGCAAGTCTTTTAAGAATTTTATTTGTCTCACCTTCCTTTCTCTCCCGAAAATGGAAACCCCGGAAGCGGGAGAGCCTCCGGGGTGTGTACACAAACCAATGTTTAATATCCCTCAATAATTGCTAATATCTTTCTGGCTTCTTCTTGTACCTCAATAACAAATTCTTGAGCTTTTAACTCGCCATTCTCTACTTTGTGGGCTGCATAGAGAATATTTAGGACACGCCAACGTATATGCTCAATCCTCTCTTTGTCTACCCAAGAGAGTACGAAACGTAACCATTTCATTAAACCACCCCCTTTCTGTATCTTGTTAAGGTACTCCTTCAGTGTTCACGCCAGTCCACAGGGTCAAGGAGGAATACGGGTGCAAACACCGTAGGAAATCCTTGACACCTGAAGCGTGATAAGCTGAAGGAGTACCTATAGGGCTAAAAACACAAGAGGATTAGCACATGGGATATATTATTGCTAAAAGACAAAGGGTGAGAAATGGGGATTCGCTTTGGGGTACGTGGTAAACCCAAGCAAAGCGAATCCTATAGCGATTAATATTTATCAGAGGGGGAGTGAGTTTTCATCGCTAATTTTGACCGCTCCACCGCAGCAGAGGCCGCATAGCGTGACATGACAACACGATTTCGCCACCCACCTTGGGTCATGACATCCCCTTCATTCATGCCGCTTTTTAGTGCTTCATTAGCAAAGGTATGCCGTAAGAGATGGGGATGGAGATTTTTAATTCCCGCCTGGTCTCCTCGAAGCTTCACAATTCTTGCAATAGCGACCCGGCGTAGTGGTCCCATTTGTCCAAGCCATAGTCGGTCTTCTTTTTGGTCTTTGTGGCTTTTTCGTATTCTGATATAGCGGTCTAAGGCTGCTGCGGTTTTATTGCCAAAGAAGACGATCTTTCGGGTGCGTCCCTTTTGAATGACTTCGATGGCATTATTTTTAAAATCCACCTCGCTCACCTTTATATTCATAAGTTCTGATAAACGTAGTCCGGTATCCAAGAAAAGCCGGATCATTGCCATATCCCGTCTGTCTTCGTATTCTTTCCCTTCACATGCTTTAAGAAGCGCCTTTATTTGCTCCTCAGTTAATACTGGTGGGGGGTTCTGGGGAACAGTTGGCGATCTCATTTTGTCAAAGGGGTTCTTCTCAATCTCGTCCTCATTCTCAAGCCAACTAAAAAACACATGGATAGAACGGTAGCGGGTTTCCACACTACTTGGCTTCATGGTCTTTAACAGGTGTGTAAAAAAGGACTCTAAGTGTTCACGGGTAATATAGAGCACATCCTGGGGCATACCATTTTTAGCAAGGAATTGCCCTAGTTGGTTGAGGGAACCCATATAAACCGTAATCGTTTGTTCAGACTTATTCGCGGCTCGCAAATAGCGCTCAAAGGAGTGGGTAAAACTGGTAAACTCTTCAGATACCTCTACTCGTGTTTTCTTGGCCTCAATCTGATATTTGGTCGGCATAAATTCCTACCTTCCAATTTTGTCAATTATATTCAACTCATACGCTGTAGCCTATAGTTATAATCTAGACTAGAGTGGATTTGTGCCTTGTTTATGAGGAAAACGGATTCAAGAAGGAGTGGGAAAACTTGAATATAACATAACATAACGTATCTCTTTTGACAATAGGTGAAAAGTCATTGTTTAGAGAGTAAAAAAAAGAAGCATAGTAATAGATTTAGTTATTCTAAAAACTAAAATGGCTGGAATACACGTTGAAGCTTATTTGAGGCCCACAAATTTATGTAAAGAAGAAGAAAGCCTGAAAGCAGGCTAACTCTAAGCCAGCCTGCCTTTTTCAGGTGTAGAGGAGAATTAAGAATTGGTCTGAGCCAGCTTAATAGCCGTTATTGCCTAGCGATAGCGCGGCCACTGGTTGAGTGGATTGGCCCCGGGCGAACCGAAATTGAAAAAAGTATCCTGATATAAGTTGGTGAAAATCAGGAAAGTAACGGTAAGCAGCACTATCGCTAAAAGAGCCAGCAGCAAATAACGCTGTAAGTTCCGCCGGTCCTCATTCTCGTCAATCATGGTAGCCTTCTCCAGTCTGTGTATTCGATAACCTGCAAAATAGAGTATTCAGGGTTGCAGGTAAATAAAACCTGATTTGCAGGCGGAAAGAAAGCGTGCCAAGTTAATTGGAGTTAATTTGATAGTGAGAGGTTATAAAAAGTGAAATCCATCTAATAGTTCTATTATAACCGCATATCAGTGCGAGTCAATAACCTGAACAGGTTCCGAGCAAACATAAGCAGCATAAACGAGTCGCCCAGAAAGGCATTCAGTTGTCAAGCTGAGAACAACCTTTATAATGGTAACAAATTCTGCAACATCTACAATAAGTGGAGACCAAATAGCCACGGCGCAGCCGCGCCTGTCAAAATTAACAGGAATTACAGAATACTCAATTTATCAGGACAGGAAATTTTCTAATTCAGACTATCTATCCTGTCCAGGCGGTAAAAGCATTCCAAAGGAGGAAGCGATGAGTGAAAGATTGGCAGATCGAGTAGCGGTTAAAGAGCATGATTTTGAAGTAAACGGCCTCACCTTACACGCTTTTTCCTGGGGCGAGTTCAGTTCGCCGGAACGGGCGGTTATGCTGCTACACGGCCTGACCGCTAACAGTCAGAGTTGGGCCGATTTCGGGCCTTACCTGGCTGAGCGTGGCTACTACGCCCTGGCCCTCGACTTGCGAGGACGGGGACTGAGCGATAAGCCCAAGCACGGCTACGGTGTACCTTTCCATGCCAATGATATCCTGGCAGTAGCCAACACCCTTGGCTGGGCGCGCCCTAATCTGGTCGGCCATTCTATGGGAGCGACCATTACACTTTTCCTGGCGGCTCTTTATCCTAACCGGGTAGGTAAAGTAGTGCTGGTAGACGCCGGGGGAAAGATACCGGAAGACGCGGTACAGGCTATCGGCGTTTCGCTTTCCCGGCTGGAAAAAACTTATCCTTCGGTGGAGCATTATGTGGATTTAATGCGGCAAGCTCCCATTTACCAGTGGAATTCTTTCTGGGAGAACTATTTCCGTTACGATGCTACGATCAGGCCGGATGGCACGGTCGGTGCCAGCGTACCGAAAGCGGCGATTGATGAAGAAATTGCGGTTATGGCAGCCACCAGGCTGGAGGTAATGCCCTCTCTGGTAAAAGCTCCCACCCTGATTACACGCGCCACGGTCGGTATGCTTGGCCCGGACAAAGGTCTAATTTTGCCACCCGAGGAAGCGGAGCGTCTGACCAGTCTCATTCCCGGTAGCCGGTCAATAGATATTCCCGATACCAATCACTATACTATCGCTCTCTCCGATTTCTTTAAGAGCGAGGTAACACGCTTCCTGGATTAGGATAAATTCTGTGCAAGCTTCCGGGCATTAGTTATTTGAGCAAAACTATTTATTCTGTACGGTACACTCTTTCCTGGGCTGAAATTACCGGGTTTTCCGCCGCAGAGTAAGCGAATACCCCATAAGCGTAAACTTTCCTTTTACAGTAGTGTAAGTTAAAAAGAGGTTTCCAGCCAAAAAACTGGAAACCTCTTTTCCTTTTTCACCCATTGCCTTATTAGAACGTATATGCTAATATGGTCGTTAGATTTAGCAATTTAGTTGTATTATAAGCGAATTGAGGCTCCACCAAACATTTATTCTGCTTGCTTGTAGCGCTACAGTTTTGGTTCTGTCAAACCTATCCGGGGGATAGGGTGGATTCTCTTTTCACCGGCAAGAACCGACTTTACCCTGGCACGGCCCACGGTAATAAAAGTCACAGGGAGAATTAACCAAAATTGCTTGATAATATTCTAAATTCAAGGAGGTGCAAATATGCCAAGCAGTCTTAACCCCTATATCAGCTTTAAGGATAACGCCCGCGAGGCGATGGAATTCTATAAAACTGTTTTTGGAGGCAAGCTTACCATGAGCACGTTTAAGGAATTCCATATGTCTGAAGACCCTGAAGAGGGCAACAAAATTATGCATTCAATGCTAGAAGCTGATAACGGCATTACTTTTATGGCTTCAGATACTCCTTCAAGTATGGAATTTCACCCTGGTGCCAATATCAGTATGTCACTAAGCGGAGATAACGAAACTGAACTGAGAGGCTACTGGAATAAACTTAGAGAGGGTGGTCAGGTAACGATGCCACTGGAGAAAGCTCCCTGGGGTGATACCTTTGGCATGCTGACCGACAAATTTGGTATTAACTGGATGGTCAATATCGCTCCTCAGAAGTAAGCGTAGTTGAAGCACTAAAGGTAAGTATGATTTCAAACAGGGCTTTCCAGTAAAATATTAGATTTTCCGGTAATGAAAAAAAAGGCTTCCAGCCAAAAACTGGAAGCCTTTTTTTCGGTTGCCTTTAGGCGTTGCGCAACAAACTTAATTCAACAGTGGCGCCTTCCATCTCGACCTCCTGCTTGAAGGCGGCAGGATTCTCGCTAGCGCCCTGCTGTAGAGCGGTAGAAAGCGTCTCGGATTGCACATACTTGACGGCATCCGGATCGCTTAAGATGTTCGCCAGGTCGGCGGCCAGGCCATTAGCATCTGACTTCACCTGGTAGTAGACGCTGATTTTATCGGAGATGTTGAAGTCGGCATCTTTGCGGGCAGACTGGATAAAGCGAACCAGGTCGCGCAGGAGACCTTCGCGCTTCAATTCCGGCGTTACCAGCTTGTTAAGAGCGACTACATAGCCGCCATCTTCCACTACGGCGTAGCCTTCCTTCTGAGTGGCCTCCACCAGCACTTCCTCCTGGGTCAGTTCCAGGGTCTCGCCGCTCGCCAGGGTAACAGTCACATTCTGACCGTTCCGCAGGTCGGCGGCAACCGCGCTGCCGTCCGCCGCTTGCAAGGCCTTCTGGACCTCGCCCAGCTTTTTGCCCAGTTTCGGCCCGAGGAGCTTGAAGTTAGCTTTCACGTTATAGCTCATGATGTCGGCCCCGTTCTCGACCAGCGACATGTCTTTGACGTTCAGCTCTTCCAGCACCTGCTGCTTGAAGCGCAGCAAGCCCTCGGTTTCGGAGCGGTCGCGCGGCTTGACCAGCACTTCCAGCAAAGGCTGGCGTACCTTCAACTTTGAAACGCTGCGGGCAGCGCGGCCCAGGCTTACCACCCTGATAACCGAAGCGGTATCCTTCAGCAGGCGCTCGTCTATCAGGCTCAGGTCAGCTTCCGGCCAATCGCACAGGTGGACGCTTTCGGGTGCTCCCTGCTCCACAGGCAGGACCAGGTTACGGTACATGGTATCCGCCACAAAGGGGATGAACGGCGCAGCTAACTTGGCAACTGTTACCAGGGCTTCGTAAAGCGTCTGGTAAGCGGCCAGTTTATCCGTGTCGCTCTCGCTCTTCCAGAAGCGGCGGCGGTTGCGCCGTACATACCAGTTCGAAAGATCATCCACGAAGTTCTCGATGGCACGGGCCGGGCCGGTCACTTCGTACTTGTCCAGCATTTCGGTCACGTCACGCACCAGGGCATTTAAACGCGAGACCAACCAGCGGTCAATCGAGGGCCGCTCGGCTACCGGCACTTTCGTGGTCAGGTCCGGCTGATCCAGGTTAGCGTAAGTGACAAAGAAGCTGTAAGTGTTCCAGAGCGTCAGCAAGAAGCGGCGGATACTCTCGCTCACCAGGTCTTGCGAGAAGCGGCGCGGCTCTCCTGGCGGGTTAGCCGTGTAAAGATACCAGCGCAGAGCATCGGCACCCTGGGCGTTCAGCACATCCCAGGGATTGACGATGTTGCCACGCGACTTGCTCATCTTAAAACCTTCGCCGTCCAGAATGTGACCCAGACAGATCACGTTCTTATAGGTCGGCGAGTTCTCAACGAGCGTACCAAGAGCGTGCAGGGTATAGAACCAGCCGCGGGTCTGGTCTACCGCTTCGCAGATGTAATCCGCCGGGAACCAGTCCTGCTCGAAATCATCCTTGTGTTCAAAAGGATAATGTACCTGGGCAAAGGGCATGGCGCCGCTATCGAACCAGCAATCCAGCACCATGGGCAGGCGGCGCATGGTACCACCTTCTGCAAAAGGCGAAGGATAGGTCAGTTCGTCCACGTAAGGGCGGTGCAGGTCAGTCTCCTTGAGGGACTGGCCGGTCTTTTGCTCCAGCTCCGCCACACTGCCGATACACTCGATCTGGCCGGACTTATCGCACTGCCAGAGCGGCAAAGGCGTACCCCAGTAACGCTCGCGGCTGATAGCCCAGTCCACGTTGTTTTCCAGCCAGTTGCCGAAGCGACCCTGCTTGATGTGACCGGGATACCAGTTAACCTTCTGGTTATTGGCGATCAGTTCCTCTTTAAGAGCGGTGGTACGGATATACCAGCTATCTTTAGCAAAAAAGAGTAGCGGAGTATCGCAGCGCCAGCAGAACGGGTAAGTGTGCGAAACCCGCCCGCTCTTCCACAGGAAGCCGCGCTCTTTCAAGTCGCGGGTGATATGCGGGTCAGCTTTCTTGAAAAACTCGCCGTTGAACTGCGGGAAAGCATCCAGCACATGGCCGGAGAGATCGACCGAGAAAAGGGTCGGCAATCCGGTACGCCGTCCTACGTCCAGGTCACCATAGGCCGGAGCGATATGCACAATACCGGTACCTTCACCCAGTTCTACAATCTGGTCGGTGACAGTGCGGTAAGCCTGCGAGAGATCTACCGGTTGGCCATTAGGGCCAACCCCGTTAAAGAGCGGCTGGTACTTGTAGCCAACCAGTTCCGAACCCTGCGCCTCGCCCAGCACCACATAGCCATCCTCGCCGAAAAGGTGCGGAGCCAGATCTTTAGCCACGATGTAGGCTTCGTTTTCTTCGTGCGGTTTAGCCAGCACGTAGGTTGCATCGGCCTTGAGGGCGGCGGCGGTATTGGCCGGAAGAGTCCAGGGCGTGGTAGTCCAGACCATAAAGGAAACCGGCAAGTCTTTAGGCAAGTCAGGCCCAAAGGGAAGCCGCTCGGCCTCGCCCGGCAGCAAGCGCAGGCGGATATAGACCGAAGGGTCATCTATATTATCCTTATAGCCCTGGGCCACTTCCGCGTCTGAAAGGCTGGTATTGCAGCGCGGACAGTGCATGGTTACTTTATAATCTTTGAAAAGCAGCCCGCGATCCCACAGGTTTTTAAGTATCCACCACCCGGTTTCGATATATTTGTTGTCGTAAGTAATGTAGGCATTTTCCAGGTCGGCCCAGTAACCGATGCGCTCGGTCATGCGCTCCCATTCCTGCACATATTCCCAGACGGACTGGCGGCAGAGTTTGTTAAACTCGGCTATACCATATTTCTCAATGTCTTCTTTGCCTTTGAAGCCCAGTTTCTTTTCAACTTCCACTTCTACCGGCAAGCCGTGGGTATCCCAACCGGCCTTGCGAGGCACGTAATAGCCGCGCATGGTTTTGTAGCGCGGAAAAAGGTCTTTAAAAACACGCGCCAGGACGTGGTGAATACCGGGGCGACCATTAGCGGTGGGCGGGCCTTCATAAAATACATAGCGCTGGGCTCCTTTGCGGATATCCAGGCTTTTCTCAAATATATTATTTTGTTTCCAGAATTGCAGCACGTTTTCTTCAAGCTGCGGGAAACTTACTTTGGTGTCAACGCCTTGAAATTTCGCGCTTGCCATTTTTTACCTCAATCGCTCTTGAGAGCGGTTTGCAATTTCGCTTATAAAACAAAAAACCCGTCTCCTATTCTATCATAGGGACGAGATACAACTCCCGCGTTACCACCCTGCTTGGCCGCTCTCGCCAGCGCGAGAACCAACCCTCTCAGTGAGATGCGTATTCACATCTCCGCCAATTGTAACGGGCGGCGAACCCGGCCAGGCTTACTTGGAAGTTGCGCTGCCAGAACGCAGCACGACCCTTTCGGTTGGCGGCTCAGGAACGATTTTCAGCCGGGCCTTTGCGTCCGTTTCCACCTTACCGGACTCTCTGCTAGCGCCAGCGTTCGGCTTACTCTTTCCTTCATAGCCTTTAAGTACGCTTATTCAGTTGTTCATATTATACTCTTCGCGCCCTTGACCGTCAAGTTAAGCTCATCACAACTAACGGCGATATAAAAGGACAGGGGCCACCCCTGCTACCCCGCACAGGGTAGACCCTGAGAACCCCTTTAATTACTTTGCAGTTGCCCTGCATCACAACTTACTGACCCTAAACCCCGATAAGAGAACGTAAAGATTTAACTCTTGCCCGGCTGACCGGCAGAGTGGATTTTTTCTTATCGTCTACAAAAAGGGTATAAGTGCCGTTAAAAAAAGGCTGTAATTCCAGGACATGTTGCAGGTTGACAATATAACTGCGGTGAATACGAGCAAAACCCTGTGAGGAAAGCTTGTTTTCCAGTTCCGTTAGGGAAAACCGGCAAAGATACTGCTCATCAAAAGTGTTCACGTAGACCTTATCATCGTAAGCCTCGATATAACGCACATCGCTGAGGCTTATCAGTAATACGCCGTCCCCTTTTTCTACCGGAATCTTCTTAAAAACCGTATCCGGTTGGCCCTGGGTGTTGCCACCCACTACTACCGGGGTAGGCGTAGTTTTGGCAATCTCCCATTCGGGAGTGCGCCGGGAACTTCTGGCCTGTAGCCGTGCGCGTACCACCAACAGCTTTTCGACCGTCTGTTCAAGGCGTTTAGCGCTATAAGGCTTGACCAGGTAATCAACGGCATTTAGCTCGAAAGCTTTTACGGCATGTTCGTCATAGGCTGTTACGAAAACTACCAGGGGAGGATTGCGAAGCTGGTTGATAATCTTGACCGCTTTTAAACCGTTGAGGCCCGGCATTTCAATATCCAGAAAGACGGCATCGAAAACATCTTCCTGCAACATTTCAAGAGCTTCCGTGCCGTTGGAACACTCGGTAACCGCCGTTACCCGGGGTAATTCCTTTAACATATAGTGCAGGTCAGCACGGGCAAGAGCTTCATCGTCAACTATCAAGATTTTCAAACCGTCGGTCATTGCTTACTTCCTTTGCCCGGTTCGGCTAGCGTTCAAAAAAGTTAGCATATTCAATTAGACTACTTTCATGATAACACAGTAATCAGCAGCTGCAAAGAATAGTACACTTACTCTTCACCCTTTTTAAGCTCAACCTTAGCGCAATTTGACCACCTGCGTAGCTGACTAGTATAATAACGAGCATACTCGACTGCTGCGGATTGTACAAACCGTTTCTAAGAGCGATAGAGCAACTTTCAAGACTACTCATCCGTTTGTATATCTGATGTCGCATTTTATTTTGTAATATTTTTAAGGATTAGGCGAGAAAGTAAATTGAACACCACCGATACTGTAGATATTTCTGCTCTTGATACCACTAAATCAGTTGCGCTCTCTACTACCAAAACACCCAGTATTTCCGTTTTTTTTCCGGCTTATAACGATGGTGGAACGATTGCCAGTATGGTGCTGGCGGCTCTCAACACCTGCCGCAAGTTAACCGATGACTATGAAGTAATTGTCATTAATGACGGCAGCAAAGACTATACTGCCGAAGTTTTGAATGAACTGGCCAGGGTCTACCCAGACCATGTGCGGGTGATCCATCATGAAAAGAACCGGGGCTACGGTGGGGCATTGCGCAGCGGATTTGCCGCAGCCACCAAAGATCTTGTTTTCTACACTGATGGAGACGCCCAGTATGACCCGCATGAACTGGGAATCTTGCTGGAGAAAATGGCGCCCGGTGTCGACATAGTTAACGGTTACAAAATCGAGCGCCACGACCCGCTGCATCGTATAATTATTGGCCGCATTTATCACTGGACCGTCAAAATTGGCTTTGGCCTGATAGTGCGTGATACCGATTGCGATTTCCGGCTCATTCGGCGCGATTGTTTCGACAATATCACTTTAACCAGCAACTCCGGGACGATTTGCCTGGAACTGGTCAAAAAGTTGCAGGACTCCGGCTACAAATTTGCGGAAGTACCAGTACACCACTTCCACCGGGCTTACGGCAAATCCCAGTTCTTTAACTTCCCGCGCCTCTGGCGTACCGGGGTCAACCTTTTAGCTTTGTGGTGGAAGCTGATGATTCTGCGGGAGCATAAACGCGGCGTCAAAAAGGCCTCCACGAAATAAGCAGGCCCCAGGCATTAAACTGAAGAAGTAGTTAGTATTAATTTAATGATTGCTGAAGACAAATTAACCATTGTAATCCCGGCTTATAACGAGGAAGACACCATCGGTAACCTCGTTCGGCGCATTCGTAGCAGCAAACCCCGCTGCGAAATCATCGTAGTTGACGACGGTTCTACCGACCGGACCTCCCTTGAAGCCGAAGCGGCGGGCGCACGCGCAGTGCGCCATCCCTACAACAAAGGTAACGGTGCCTCGGTTAAGACGGGCATCTGGGCCGCACACGGCGAAGTAATTCAATTACTGGATGCCGACGGCCAGCACTCGCCCGAAGATATTGACCGGCTGCTCGAATACATCGGCACTTATGACCTGGTAGTGGGCGCACGCACTCCCGATAGCGATAGTGAACGGCACCGCGACCTGGGCAACTGGGTCTTTCGTACCCTGGCCAGTTACCTGGTCGAAATGAAAGTTCCTGACCCTACCAGCGGCTTCCGCTGCTTTAAACGCGATAAGGTAATGGAGTTCATCCATCTTTTGCCCAATCGCTACTCCTATCCGACCACTACCACCATGAGCTTTATTAAAGCAGGCTACAATGTTAAACATGTACCGATAAAAGCTCACAGGCGGCAGGGTGGCAAGAGCCACATTCGTCCTTTTCGGGATGGCATAAAATTTATTACGATCATTCTGCGAATGATTACGCTCTTTAACCCCATCAAAATCTTCATGCCCCTGGCCGGAGTCTGGTTTACCCTGGGCCTGGTTTATGGCCTGGCAAACTTCTTCCTCGCAAACGGTAAAATTCCGAACGGCGCAGTGCTACTCATCAGCATCAGTGTGCTGATTTTCCTCTCCGGTCTCATTTCGGAGCAAATCGCCGCTTTACGCTTTGAACGCAGCGCTCAGCAGGAAATGTACAAATTTTTGCGACCACCCTCTCCCGGCACTTTCCGAGAGGAAGCTGGCAAAGAAGTTGAAGCAAACCAGGATTAAAAAGCTTTTCTAGCTACTTGTAACTGACAAATGTTCAACAGGCCTGGCCTTTTTAGAAGACCTGGAGGGTTTTACATGTCGCAAATCATCAATTTTGAGAAAGTAATAACTCTACCGGCAGGCGAACAGGTTAGATTACGCTTCTTACAAAAAGAAGACGCGGAAAGCCTGGGAGAATATTTACGTAGTTTATCAGCGGAAAGTAAAGGACGCTTTGGTCCCCATGCCTTTGATCAGGCAACCGTTGCTCAAATTTGTAACAACCTCAACCCGCTGGAAAGCTTGCGAGTGATTGCATTGACGGACAACGCCACTCCAAAGGTTATTGGTTATATGATTCTAGTAATGGGTGTCAGCGAAGCCGAAAAGGTACGTTACAACCAGCTAGGCCTTTCGCTCAACTCGCAAACTGATGCGACCTTCGCGCCATCCATCGCGGATGATTATCAAAATAAAAAGCTCGGTAGTGCTATGATGGTCTATTTAGTAGAAGTAGCGCAACAAATTGGGCTCAAACACCTTGTATTGATGGGTGGTACCCAGGCAACCAATCCCCGCGCCATTCATTTTTACGAAAAATTCGGCTTTAAAAAAGTGGGTGAGTTCGAATATAACAATTTGAACAATTACGATATGATTTTAACCTTATAAGCTTCTCCGTACGAACATTCAGTGTATTTATAGTACATCCATAATATTCAACATGCCATTTTATAGTCCTATTTCTAATCGTGATTAAGATATGAATATATTCTTTTTAGATAGTGCTCAAAGAGGTGAGTTTAGAAATGTATCTTGACAAAAATTACTTTATTGCATAAAATATATTTAACGATACTATATGGTTAAAGGGTTTGTTGTAATGTATCGCCGCTGTCTTTAATCTTTCAAAACGATTAGTTTCTGCGTAATAATTTATCAGGAGCGAAAAGGCAAACCTGCCGTAAGGTAGGGACGCAAAGCCACGGATCCTTCAACATTACAAGGACCGCCGGGTTACCGACTCAACGAGCTACTTTTCCTCGTTAAAGCTGCGTTAGCCTGGCTCCTCTTAGTGAAGCCAGGCTAATTGTTTTGGAGCACAGGAAAGGTCAAAATGAATACTATTCGTTTTGCAAGCTCACACTCTCGCCGCTTCTACCAGACCTGTTGCCTCATGCTTCTAGGTCTCCTCCTGGTTTCGCTGTTGCCGGCTGTACCCCTGGCTGCCCAAAATATGCCTGTGCAACCAATGCTCCTGGAAATGGCAAGCCGGAGCCCACAATCAGAAGTCAGCGTAATTGTGCAAAAGCTTGGTACAGGTAATGAAGTAGAAAAAGCTATAGCCAGCCTGGGCGGAGTGGTAACTGGGGACTTACACATTATTAATGCAGTTTCTGCGAACCTCCCGGCAAAGGCAGTCCCTGAACTCTCCCAATCCAGCAGTGTTCGTTGGATTTCGCTCAATGCCCCGGTGGTCAAAACCGGAGAACTCAGCCCCATTAATACAGCTAACCTCAAAAATAACTACATCAAAGAAGTCGGGGTGGACAAACTCTGGAATAAGTACCAGGGCAGCGGCATCGGTGTAGCAGTAGTGGATAGCGGCATTAATCCGATGGCCGACTTTTACACCCTCATGGGGAAAAATCGGATAGTTGCCTCGGTCGCCTACAACAACGACTGGAATCGCACTATTTACGATGGATATGGTCATGGCACGCATATCGCCGGCATTATCGGTGGCAACAACATTAACGACAGCTCTTACACTGGCGTAGCTCCCATGTCCAACCTGATCAACGTTAAAGTTAGTAACGATAACGGCAGTTCGGATACCGCCAGTCTCATTCAAGGATTGCAGTGGATACTGGATAATAAAGCTAATTATAATATTCGTGTAGTTAACATTTCGATCAATAGCAGTGTAAAGCAATCCTATAATGTAGACCCGATTTGCGCCGCAGCCGAAATCTTATGGTTCAACGGCATAGTAGTGGTTGTTTCAGCCGGAAACAGCGGTCAGGCCAGTCTTTATGCGCCCGCAAATGATCCTTTCGTTATAACTGTGGGTGCAGTAAACGATAATGGCACCCTTGATACCGGCGATGACAAAATGGCTAACTTCTCAGCTTTTGGAAAAACAACTGATGGTTTTAACAAACCTGACCTGGTAGCGCCGGGTACAAATATTGTGAGTGTTTCCGCCGGTGGCGGTACGGTACTGGCACGGGAACATCCTCTAAATGTAGTGGGTTCTAACTACTTTAAAATGTCTGGCACCTCTGTGGCGGCGCCAGTCGTAGCCGGAACCGTAGCCTTGATGCTGGAAGCTAACCCTGCGCTCAATCCAGACCAGGTAAAGTACCGGCTCAAAAGTACCGCGAGAGCTTTCGATACAACTGTTCGGGCAGGAGCAGGTTATCTTGATGCATATAAGGCGGTAACAGGTACGACTACCAGTACCGCTAATACCGGAACCCCGATCAGTAAAATGCTCTTTACCGGGCTTAACCCCGTCAACTGGAGTTCGGTCAACTGGAGTTCGGTCAACTGGAGCTCGGTCAACTGGAGCTCGGTCAACTGGAGTTCGGTCAACTGGAGTTCGGTTAACTGGACCAGTACCTACTGGGGCAATTAAAGTATTAGTGTAAAAGACGAAGGGGTAGCGCCTGTAAAAAATGGCGCGGTTCCCCTTCGTCTTTAAACCAGTTTTAAAATTAACAGGTTAATAGTAAAGTTAGCTCTGTAGAAATGGTATTGGAGTGAGAAAATCAGTACAAACCACAATTCTACAAACCTGTTAAAGCGGCTCTTAGCATCTACTCTTGGCCAGGCCTGGAGAAAAGTTTTATGTCGTTGCGAGCGTGGGTATTTATCTGGTCTGTCTTGCTGGGAGGAGTGGCGCTTTTTAGCCTCTCGCTGGCCAGCATTGTAGAATTTCGCTATCTATGGGTAGTATTCTTATTGCTAACCGTGCTGGCAACCGCTGCTCAATTATTTGAAGTATCGGGGCCAAACCGGCATGCTTACTATCCACATCTGGTTTTCTTCACCGCCGGGGCTTTATTGTTACCACCCGGCTTATTTGCGCTTCTGGTGACTATCCCACATTTAATAGAGTGGATTAAAAAGCGCCTGGAAAAAAGTACTACCCTCGCCCAATGGTATATTCAACCTTTTAATATTGTCACTCATATTTTTGCCGGGTTCTCTACCCAGTGGATATATCATTTATTTGAAGACGGTGGGAAAGTTTTGCCCGGTCCACAACGTCTGGTCCTGATTGCCATCATTGCCGCGACTTATGTTGGTATCAATCATCTAATGATTGGCCTGGCACTTTATTTCGCAAGAGGTATAAGTCTGCGCCAATCCGATCTTTTTTCCAAAGAAAGCCTGCTGCCGGATTACGTCTTATCGGGCCTCGGTTACATTGTGGCCTTGCTCTGGAGTCTTGATCCCTGGTTAGTCATACCGGCGCTCTGTCCCTTGCTGGTAATGTATCAGGCGTTCAAAGTACCTCAGCTACAGCAGGAGGCTCAAACCGATGCTAAAACAGGACTGCTCAATGCCGGAGCGTTTAATAAAGAATTTGAACGGGAATTTGAACGAGCCCGGCGGTTCAATCGTCCTCTGGCCTTTGTAATGGCTGATCTGGATTTTCTGCGTAACATTAATAATACCTACGGGCATCTGGCAGGGGATGTAGTACTATCTGGAATTGGCAAAATTATTCGGGAAAATGTGCGTGATTACGATTTAACGGGGCGTTTCGGCGGGGAAGAGTTTGCGATTGTGCTGCCCGAAGCAGGACGCACAGAAGCTTGCGTGCTGGCTGAACGTATCAGGGCGGCAGTAGCTTCTAATGTTTTCAGCGCTCCAAGTACAGGATCGGAAATGCGGGTCACTATGAGCCTGGGAGTAGCCTGCTATCCTATCGATGCCATGAATGTCACTGACCTGGTGCTGGCAGCAGATAGCGCCGTCTATCAGGCCAAAAACAGCGGGCGCAACCGTGTTATATCTATCATAGATTTAAATGCGGCGACAGGTCCCCAGAAAGAACAGGAGGATAGAGTAATTGATCTGCCGGGGGGGACTGAGGCGGTGCCTGTACTGGATTCCGGCGTCACTTTGCTGGAATTCCTGTGCGAGGACACCGCCTTATCTCACACTGTAGCGAATTGTAATAATCAACTAGTCGGGCTGCATCGCTGCAAGCTTCCGAACCATAGCGCTTTCTATACAATTATGGAAAAGGATGCATAAAGCAGGGCTAATCAAGGTTTTTATCAGTCCGTCCCTTGAGAATCATTCTCCTCGGTTTTCTCCTGTTCAAACCGGGCTTGCACCTGGGCAAAAAGGCGTAGTTCATTATCAGTGGGCAGACGATCAAGATAGCGTTCATCCAGAAAAGTAGCGCTATAGCCTTTACTGAGCGGTGGATCAAGCGTAGGAGTGGGTATAGTAGTCATTCCTGGTAGCAGGGTGGTTACCAGTATGACTTCTACATATTTCTTTTGATCGTTCCGCAGACTATAGCGACGACCGGAGAGAGTAGAAAAAGAGGATTGTTCATAAATAACATCGGTCTTAAGATCAGGCTGCTCCAGGCGAGGATAGGTAAGCAAGGTTACGCGATCAGTTTGAGCTACAACAGCCGAGGAGGGCGGCAGCCAGTAGAGACCATTCGGAGCTAATACGACACGCCAGGTTTGCACACGCCAACTGTTAAGGGCGTTTTCTTTTGGTTGAATATGCCCTATGACAAACAGCAATAAAAATGGTATTCCCAGGATAATACAGCAGTAAGTAGTTATCCAGAGTATCACTTTGCGACCTAGCAATGGACTACTCCAAATAAAATAGCTTTTTCGCAAAAAGATGCTAATATCATAATCCCCACACTACAATTTGTCGAGAGTCAATATATTGAAGCTATAAATTCAAATCAACCTCGTTTATTTTATATTGACGATTTTCTCGCCCCTCACGTTTCAACTCTGATAAAACGATAGCTTACAGTCACCGGGTGATAATTACCTCATTACATCTGGCTTGACCCGGTATGCCGGGCTGTGGTAAAAGAATCAGGCTGTAATTTTAAATAACAATCTATAAAGAACTCTCGAAAGTGAGATTTGCCAATGCTGGCTGAAAATTACCTGGATGCTTTGTTAAATCTGCCCAATGTTACCCGGGCGGAGGTATCACCGGATGGTCGCTGGGTAGCCTGGAGCTGGTACGGCCTCGGCCCGGTTGTGGATGTTTACGCCTCACCAACAGACGGCTCCGCAGCACCTGTCCGCCTGACTGATACGCCCGAAAATACGGTGCTGGTTAGCTGGACACCTGATAGTGAGGCTGTACTGGTGCAACAGGATCATGAAGGAGACGAACATGCCCGGCTTTTCCGGGTAGACTTAGCCCGGCTTGGCCAGATGCAGCCCTTAACCGAAGACTCCCCACCCTACTTTTTACGTGGTGGGCAGCTTCATCCGAATGGTTACTGGCTTTTCTATGGTGCGAACTTTGATGCCAGCAGCGGTCAGGCGGTTGAGCCAACTTGGATTTACCGTCATAACCTGGAAAGCGGTGAAAGACGTCCTATCGCGACCCCGGCGCAGCCCGGTACCTATGCCCCGGAACTGAACGAGCCGGGCACTTATTTACTATATAACCGGCGCGGCCAGAATCCTGCCGGGAGTCAGGTCTGGCTGGTGGATGTAGAGGGACAGCAGGACACCGAGATTCTGAATTTTGGCGAAAGCTCCAAAGTAGAAGCTACCTGGACACCGGACGGCCAACACGCCCTGTTTCTGGCCGAATCAGGCAATTACCGTCGCCTGGGACTGTGGGACCTGGCAAGCGGGGAATTTCGCTGGCTGATTGATGATCCTAAGCGCAACCTCGAAAGCGTCTATATGCCGAAAGGTAGCCGCCGGGCCGTAGTGATTGAAGTGCGACAGGCGCGCAACCGAGTCTCCCTGCTCGATATAGAAAGCGGTGAAGAAAGCTTCCTGCCAGAAATTCCCGGTAATTTGCAACCGCTGGCGCCGGTTAGCAGTGATCAAAAAGAATGGGTAGCTCTTTATTACAGCGCTCGCCAGCCCAATGATGTGGTACGGTTCTCCCTGGATAAATTGGACCCGGAAGCCTTCACCAGCCTGACTCGCATGTGGGAGCGCACCAACCTGACGCCTGCTGAGCTTACTCCGGCGGAGGATTATCACTGGAAATCTGCGGACGGCCTGGAGATTCAAGGCTGGCTTTACCGATCCGGGAACAAGGCCGCCGGAACAGTTGTTTATATTCATGGTGGCCCCACCGCCCACAGCGAAGACCGCTTTAATAGCCAGATTCAATTTCTGGTGCAGCAGGGTTTCAATGTGCTTGACCCGAACTACCGTGGGAGTACCGGCTTCGGCCTGGATTACGAGAATGCCATTAAAGAGGATGGCTGGGGTGGCCGCGAACAGGCGGACATCCGGGCCGGTATCGAGGCTTTGATTGCAGCAGGCATTGCCCAACCCGGTAAAGTGGGTGTAACCGGCACTTCTTACGGAGGTTATTCTTCCTGGTACGCCAGCACCCATTTTCCGGTAGAAGTAGTGGCAGCCTCGGCTCCGATTTGCGGAATGACCGACCTGGTAGTGGATTACGAAACTACCCGGCCAGACTTGCGACCTTATAGCGAGGAGATGCTGGGGGGCCGCCCCGACCAGGTACCCGAGCGGTATCATGAGCGATCACCCATTAACTTCGTTCAGAACATTAAAGGTCATTTGTTGATAGTGCAGGGGTTGCAAGATCCTAATGTAACACCCCAGAATGTACGGGTAGTAAAGGATTCACTCGATAAGGCAGGGGTTCGTTATGAAGTGCTGGAATTCCCGGACGAAGGTCACGGAATTTCGCGGCCTAAAAACCGCAAAACCCTTTATTTGCGACTGGCGGATTTCTTCAGAGTAGCTTTTAATCAGGGCTAAGTAGCTTTGAACTAAGCAAGAAGAATTATAATCTGGCCTGATTATGTTAACCTGACAGCCCGGCAGAATTGCCGGGCTGTCAGGGTTTATAAGGCTATTTCCACCCGGTTACGGCCACGGCGCTTGGCCCTGTACAAGGCCTGGTCGGCGGCCTGACAGAGCAAGGAGGGGTCAGAGTACTCAGGATAACCGGCCAGGCCAACGCTAAAAGTGCAGTTAAAAGCCTCTCCCATTGCAAATTGATCTACCTGGGCGAAGCGAACCCGCAAATCATCCAGGACAGCCATACTATTTTCAACCGAGGTATCCGGCAAGATAACCACAAACTCTTCGCCCCCATAGCGACCGATAATATCAGTGCGGCGCAGGCGCTGTTGCAGCATACGCGAAAGATTCTTAATCACCCGGTCGCCGGTAGAATGCCCGTAATTGTCGTTTACCTGCTTGAAATGGTCTATATCCAGGATAGCAAAGGTAAGTGGTTGCGCCTGGCGAACGGCGCGATTTATCTCCAGGGTTAGCTGTTCTATACTACGGTTATGGTTGAAAAGGCCCGTCAGACTATCGCGTTCGATATAGGAGCGTAAAATGCGCGAACGCTGAGCGCGAGCGGTAATAGCGGATACCAGATGTTCGGCCTGAATCGGCTTGGTAAGAAAATCGTCTCCACCCAGGTGCATAGCAAGCATTTGCTTTGTTAAATTGGTCTCAGAAGAAAGAAAGACAATCGGCACACTGACGTAACCGGATTGCTGGCGAATAACCGCGGCCAGTTCCAGCCCGTTACAACCAGGCATATACATGTCCATCAGAATCAGATCCGGTCCGAACTCGATCAGCGGTTGCATAATTTGCATGGGATTAGTCACGACTGTTGTAAGCATACCGGCGCGTTGCAAAACTCCGGTATAAAAAGCTACCGCGGTAGGAGAATCATCTACAATCAAGATACGATAAGCCACCGGCACAGGCGGAGCAGTCATTGCGTCCAGTTGATCTATCAGTTCCTGGATAGCCAGCGGACGGGTAAAATAGGCATCCCCGCCGGCCTTAACCGCTTGCAGGCGCGCAAACATATCACTGCGCTCAGAAATAAATACCAGGGGAATCCGTTTACCGGCAGAGTTTTTGAGGCTGGAGAAAACAGTGGGGATATTCTGATGGAGGGGTATTTCTAATAGAATAACGCCCGGCACGTTAAAGGCCACATACTCCTTTAAATCTGAGTAACGGTAAAAAATTTCGACGGTGTAACCATAAAATTGTAATTGGGTAGCTAATTCACGTGCCTGAGCGGGATCGGAGTCTAAAAGGGCCAGCAAGCGGTTGGGCTCAGCACCCTCAACAAGCGGTTCACTGGCTTCTGCGGGAAGTTCCGGTTTGAAATCAACCCGAACTTTTGGTAACTGAAGTACACGCGCAGCATGCACTGAAGGTTTCTCTCCGGTCTGGCTCTGAATTGCCTGCTTCAATTCGGCTAGCTGATCGGTAATGGCGTCACGTTCGGCAGCCCCCGGAAGCACCGGTTTGTCGATATAAGGCTTTAAGAGTAACTTTAGATTAAAGGCAAATTCACTGACAGGATTGAGAGTTTCGGTACCTTTAAGCAAAAAAAGATGATCGGACCAGCGGTAGAGGTCGCCAAGAACCGGGCTACTCCATTCTTGCTGGAGTGATTTCCAGGCTTCCTCCATTTGCTCTATTTTGCGATTAAGGTGGGTCGTGAAGGACGGGCGCATGCTCAGTTCAACCTTATTAAGTTGTAAATACTATTCGCTCAAAACCCGGCTAAGCTTTTTCACACTACACTGAAATACTTGCATATATTCTAACAATTTTACATTACAGAAAGCCTTACAAAAAGCCCTGAACTCGTAACTATATAAGATAGGCAATTGTAAAGATAAAATGTGAACACTGGCTTTAACGAAAAAGGGTAAGCTGGCATGGCTTCTGCAAGAGTCAGGTTGTGACGGAATATTAGAATAGAGTTGTGATGTATGCTTAAGATAGATTCCTTAAAACCTGAGTTAAACCGGACGGCCCTGCTTTCCGGCGTGCGGGTGACCGTGGCATGTCTACTACCCCTGGTTGTGGGGCAACTCCTGGGACAACCAGGGGTAGGTTTTGCCGTGGCATTAGGCGGGTTAAACGTAGCTAATACGGACCCCGGCGGCCCTTACCGGGTAAGAGCTCTTACCATGGGAGTGGCTACAGTGGGGATAGCTTTCTCAGCCCTGGTAGGTACTCTGGCCGGCAATATTCCCTGGCTGGCTATCCTTTTAATGTTTATGTGGGCCTTCGTAGGCGGTCTCGCTCCCATTTATGGCAATACCGGCTTCAAAGCCACCTTTTCTACCATCATTATTTACCTGATCATGGCCGGGCTACATTCCGGATTCGACACAGCCCTTCAAAGGTTCGAGGGCTTTATGGCTGGTGGGCTCTGGTCCATGGCTTTGACGCTCTGGGTCTGGCCATTGTGGCCTTACCGCCCGGTACTCAGAAGTGTGGCGGCCTATTACCGCGCCCTGGCCGATTTTATTAGCGTGGCCTGCCAGGTAGACGGGCAAACTGAAAAAGAAGAAGAGGAATCAAAGGAGCCTGACGAAATCGAAACAAAACGTAACGCGGCTGCCAGCGCCGGAAATAAGGCTCGCGAATACTTAATCTCAATTCGCTCCTCGCGGCAGGGTTCCAGCGCACTGGGACGTAACCTGGTAGCCCTGGAGCTTAACGCTTCCAATCTTTTCAACGTTACGCTAAGACTGGTTAAAGAGCTGGAAATAGCCAGCAGACGCACTCAGTTTGAGCAGTTGAAACCCCAGGTTGAAAAAACCATTGCAGCACTGGCAAGTGTAAACCGCCAGATTGCCGATATCGTAGAAACCCAGAACGGTTCAGTTGATCTACATCAGCTCGAAGAATGCCTGGAAGAGTTATATGAGAAAAGAAATGAACTACGCGAAACTTCTGTTAATGTGGTCGAAGATTATGGCGTCCTGGTAGACCTGGGGAATGTTTCGCGCACCCTCCAGAACTTAAGCGATAATGAACATACAGCGGTAAAGCTGCTTAAACGGTTTCAAGAAAAAAAACCTCCTGAACCCTCCAAAGCCAATTACGATGAGTTGGAGCCGTACAATACCGAACATTTTATGGAGACTTTGCGTGATAATCTGAATCTGCGTTCGCTTAATTTTCGTCACGCTTTGCGCCTGGGAGTGGCTGCCGCCTTCACCATGCTACTTTATACCACCCTGGGATTAAATCATGGCTACTGGATGGCCTTGACGGTCGTTGTAATCCTTAAACCCGATTATGGCGGCACCTTTAATCGAGCCTTCTCTCGGGTAGCCGGAACGGTGGCAGGTGGTATCGCAGGCGCTTTGATAGCCGCTACTATTCACGGCCATTGGACTACTTACCTGATTATGTTTGTGCTGGGGGTAGTGGCTTATGCTCAGTTGCCCAATAACTATGGACTTTTTGTGACTTTTCTGACTCCCTTCGTAATTCTTTTGATAGAAATTTCGGCTCCCAGCGATTGGCATGTGGCCTTAGAACGCATCATCAATACCGCTATCGGCGGGGTAATAGCCCTGGTAGCGCGCTATGTTTTCTGGCCAGGCTGGCAGCGTAATCTCTTACCGAACCAGCTTGCCGAAGCTATTGAAGCTAACCGGGCTTATTTTTGCCGGGTAATGGCAGCTTATCTTGGGCAGGAGAATGACCCGGTCGCCATTCGCAAGTCGGGTGAGGAAGCCAATATCGAAGTCAGCAACGCCGAAACAGACTTTCAACAACTGCTTGATGAACCAAAAAGGCAGCAAACTAATACGGATACTTTTTACGCCCTGGTAACTTATAACCGGGCCTTCTGGGATCATGTAACTATCCTGGCATCCCACTTACATTTTTTCAGAGGAAACAGGCGATTGGAAGGGCTGGCAGAATATGCCGCTAAAATGGACAGCAGTCTAAAAGAACTAAAAGAAGCCATTCTGTATGGCAACTCCACCAGCAAGCCGGAAGATTTTGAGGAGGCCTTCGACCCGCTTCAGGACGCTTTACACGATTTGACCAAAAAGCGGGTCGATGAAATGGCAAACGGGTTGAGCAATAGTCCCACCAGAGAAGCAATAATAGACTATGAACCGGTTATTCGAGAGCTAAAATACCTGGGACAGCAGATTGATGGGATGTACCGGCAACAACAGCAACTGTTTGATAAAGAGGCTACTGCTTCTCAAGAGCCAAACGCAAACCCAGTGTAATCAGTACCACTCCTGTAACGCGATCCAACCCTTGTTTAACCTTTGGACGGCGCAATAAATCGCCGGAACGCGTGACAAAGGAGGCATAAACCACCAGCCACAACAGGCTCAGGAAGGCATGAATCAGGGTTAGCAAGACTGACTTAAAAAGAACCGGGTCGCCCGGAGCGATGAATTGAGGCAGAAAAGTAGTATAAAAAACGCCTATCTTGGGATTAAGCAGGTTGCCGAGCAGACCCTGGCGAAAAGCAGTTGTATGACGTCTCTCACCGGTCTGGTTGGAATTAGTCACACTGTCAGAACCGTGATGCTGGTTTTGCCGGAAAGCCTGAATGCCCAGGTAGATCAGGTAGGCCGCCCCGACCAATTTCAGTATGGTAAAAGCGGTAGCGGAAGCGGTAAAGAGTGCGGCCAGGCCCAGGGCCGAGGCAAAACCCCAGACCAGCAGGCCAGACAGAATTCCCAGGGTTGTCAGGAGGGCCGCTCTGCGGCCTTGCCCGAGAGCTACTTTAGTTACTATCGCCATATCCGCGCCCGGTGTGATAGTCAGCAGGGCGGCCACTCCTACAAAAGCCAGCGTGCGTGTATCCATTTTAGCTCCTCTTTTAACTAAATCTCTTCAATTGTGATTGCGTCGCGATCGCTAAATCCGCGGTAAAACAGTAATGAAATTACACGCAGCACTGCGGATAACATGAAAAGCATAGGAATTGCACCCAGGCTTAGCCCCATAAGGGTGAATTGGCCTCCGTCCATTACACTCAACAGTATTCCGGCTAACAACGGCCCAACCGCGCTAGTCAGGCTTATAACCGTACTGAAAACGCTGAAATAGCCCACATTCTGGTTACCCTGCGACGGCAGCAAATTCATGAGGAAGTTCCCAGCGCTCAGGTTAAGACCGGCGTCTACCAGCAGGGTAGCATGCAACAAAAAGAGCATGGCGAGTGCCTGGGTGGGAGAAGCCGGGAGCAAAGCCCACAGAAGAATATAAAAAACCTTCAGCCAGCTACTCCAGAATAATACCCGGCTACAGCCATAGCGATCCAGCATACGTCCCCACCAGGGCATGCTGAGCAGCGAGGCCAGCGCGCCAATATTCTGCAAGAGAAAAACCTGGGTAAAGCTGAGATGCAGGTTTTCCAGCATGTATACATTGTAATAAGGAAGGGCGATGCTCAGCGCGAACATCCAGATGGCCCGAAATATCATGTAACGTCGGAGCGGGGAAAAGCGCCAGGTTGCTACAAAACTACTATAGAGGCTCGGTCGCTTCTCAGCCCGGGCGGCGCTGGCATAATCTTTCAGGTCAGGTGTGCGGCGCAACAAAAAGACTGTCCAGACCCCGGCGAGCGCCGCAAGAGCAAAGAGCACCGGGTAGGCTGCCGGATAAGCCTCATGACCGGTGGGAGTTGGAACGCTCCACCAGTCCAGAAAGAAACCGGCGCCTAGAGAGGCTACCAGGCCAATCGCGCCAATAGTGGTATTGCGCCACGCAAAAAAAGAAGCCCGCCGGGCAAACGGCACTACCATACTGGCCCAGCTTAGCCAGCAAGTACCGCCTATGGCAGTCAGGGCGGCGAAAAGACTGAGCAGGGTTAGCAGCAGAATCAGCCAGAAATCGTGATAGGCGGGCCACCACCATGAAGCCAGGGCCAGCATGGTGAGAGGAATCAGGAGCAGGCGCGCCCCACCCAGGGTTATGACACAAACTTGCCTGCGGCTCCCAAACCGGGCGACCATCTGAGGCGTCCACAGTTGGAGCAGCGCAGCCAGCAGCGGTAATGCATTCATCAGGCCGATAGCGAAAGCATCCGCTTTAAGATAGAGGGCAAAAGCCGTAATAACCGTACCACCGACCATGGTAAAGGTATTCATCAAGGCCCAGAAGTTGCCTTCCTGGAACATCAGACTCTGGCCGCGAACTCTTTCGGCTGCGGTCAGGTCGGTCGGTAAAAGAGCAGTAGTGGGAAAATCATTCAAGGCAGCATCGGAGGGCTGCACTTCAGCTACAGTTGAGGCAGAACCGGAAAACGTTTTACTCCAGAAGCGCCTCCGGCTGTTACTAAACATCGTCACTTGGTCGTTACCTGTCGTTATAAGGGGTTAGCCTTTTGCTAAGCTATGATAGATTATAGGCTATTATGAAAGGCTATTTTTGAAAGTAGTTAGGGATGCTCTTCAGGGAGTACCATGCCGATTTTAACAGCCCTGTCAATATAAACTATAAACATTAAATAAATTATATGTTATAATCATGCTGCAACTTCTCCAGGGAGTATTTGCGTTACAGAAGCGCGGATTAGCTTTTGCGCTCGCCGGTAAGACTTACGGGCAAATACTGCTCTTATTACTGGACTGTTAGAACACCTGGCGCCCTGCCTCCGCACTAAAGCGGGGTTGCTGCTAGTTGCCATAGCGTTTGTACCGGAGCAAAGGAGTCTTTACTGATGCGAATTGCGATTGTGGGCTGCGGCTTTGTCGCCGATTACTATATGAGTACTTTACCCGCACATCCCGAACTGGAACTGATCGGTGTAGCGGACCGGGTTCAAGAGCGGGCCCAGAAGTTCTCGAACTACCATAAAGTTAAGGCTTATGCCTCGCTGGACGAGCTACTGGCCGACCCTCAAGTTGAAATTGTGCTTAATCTTACCAATCCTCGAAACCACTACGAAGTTTCCAAAGCGGCCCTGGAAGCCGGAAAACATGTTTACTCCGAAAAGCCCCTGGCAATGGAGATGAAACAGGCCTGCGAACTGGTAGAGCTGGCCGAGCAAAAAGGGTTGCAAATTTCTTCCGCCCCCTGTAGCTTGCTGGGCGAAACAGCCCAGACAATCTGGAAAGCTTTACGGGAAAATGCAGTCGGTAAAGTTAGAGTGGTTTATGCCGAAATGGACGAGGGCCTGGTTCACCTGATGCCGTTTAAGAAATGGGCCAGCGAGTCCGGAACACCCTGGCCTTATAAGGACGAGTTTGAAGTTGGAACTACCATCGAACACGCGGGATATGTAGTAACATGGTTGCCTGCCTTCTTCGGTCCGGTCGAAAGTATTTACGGCTTTTCAGCCTGCCTGATTCCCGATAAAGTACCGGGCGAACCGCTGGTTCCCCATTCCCCCGATTTCGCTGTAGCGGTGCTGCGTTTCTCCTCCGGTATCGTAGCGCGCCTGACCTGTAGCCTGATTGCTCCCCACGACCATTCCCTTATGATAGTAGGCGATAAGGGTGTGATGCGCACCGATGATACATGGTTTTACACCGCGCCGGTCTACACGCGGAAGTCTTTTAACCTGTTACGCAAGCACATCGAAATCCCCTGGAAATTCAAATACAAACTGGTTAGCAAAGGCGAACGCTATAAGTATCGCGGCGTGCAGCAAATGGATTTCAGCCGTGGTCCGGCGGAACTGGCCACTGCGATTACAGAAGGAAGGCCTTCGCGGCTATCTGCCCGCTATTCGCTGCATATAAACGAAATAGTCCTGGCCGTTAATAATGCCCTGGACGGCGGTGGAGTCTACCACATGACCACTACTTTTGACCCGCCGGAACCGGTAAACTGGTCGAAATAACAAATTCTATTTCGCAAAGCTAACTAACTAACGAGGACAAGGAGAACTGTCTAGATGCCAAAAACTATCCGGTGGGGAATACTGGGAGCGGGAAATATAGCCCGTGGTATAGCCCAGGGATTACGCCTGCTTCCCGAGGCCCAACTGTTAGGAGTAGCATCACGAAACCCGGCCAACGCCAAAAAATTTGCCGCCGATTTCAGCGTACCTCGCGTCTACCAGACTTATGAAGAGTTGGTAAAGGACGCGGAGATAGATGTTATTTATGTAGCCACACCCCACAGCCGCCATAAAGAAGATTGCATTCTATGCCTGGAAAACGGCAAAGCGGTGCTGTGCGAAAAACCATTTACGATTAATGCCCGGGAAGCGCGCGAGATTGTAGACCTGGCTCGCCAGAAGGGCCTGTTTTGCATGGAAGCAATGTGGATGCGCTTTATTCCGCTGGTGCAAAAAGTGAAAGCTATGGTGGATAGCGGCGCCATCGGTGAGGTGCGGATGCTTTCGGCTGATTTTGGCGTACCAACTCACTTCGATCCGCATAACCGCTTCTTTGATCCAGGGCAAGGCGGAGGGGCTTTACTCGACCGGGGAGTCTACGCCGTCTCGCTGGCCTATCTGCTGCTCGGCGCACCCGGCGAGATAGTAAGCGAGGCCACCATTGGCACTACCGGAGTAGACGAGCAGGCCGCTATACTCCTGCGCTACCCAAAAGGGCAACTGGCTACCTTGACCGCTTCCCTGCGAACCTACTCCTCGAATGAGGCCGTTATCATGGGCAGCAAAGGTAAAATTCGCCTGCACGAACCTTTCTACTGCCCGCAAAAAGCCTCATCCAGTGCTTTTGTCGAGCCCGGACCACCCACTCCTGCCGGTAGCCCCGGTCTGAAAGATAAAGTACGCACGCAGCTTAAAGAAAATCCGGTATTGCGTCCGGTCTACAAAGGCCTGAAAGAGTATGTTCTGCCAGTGGTACGCCATCCCGATACCATCGTAGACCACTTCGAGGGAAACGGCTATAACTACGAGCTGGCTGAGGTTGTGCGCTGCCTGCAAACCGGGCAACTGGAAAGCAAAGTAATGCCGCTGGATGAAACGGTTAAAATTATGGAGATTATGGATCAAGTGCGCCAGCAATGGGGCCTGAAGTATCCCCAGGAGTAGCGGTATTTCTGATAATAAGGGGGAATTTAAGGCAATCAAGCCAATTCCCCCTTTTGTAGAGACCCATCCCTGCTACTTACTGTGCGAGGTTTTATGTATTACTTTAGCAGTTATATCTTTAACTGGAGATTGGATAAACCGGCATAAATACCATTCAAGGCATTCAACTCTTCATGGGTTCCCTGTTCAGCAATCCCCTTTTCACTTAGCACAATAATTCTTTGCGCATTTCTGACAGTAGACAGGCGATGTGCTATGACAATAGTGGTGCGGTTACTGGTAAGCTTCTCCAGAGAGGCTTGCACGGCCTTTTCGCTCTCATTATCCAGGGCGCTTGTCGCCTCATCCAGAATGATAACTGGCGGGTCTTTTAAGAAAAGGCGTGCAATACTTAACCTTTGCTTTTGCCCGCCTGATAGTTTTACACCTCGTTGACCTATATCGGTATCATAACCATCCGGCAAGGCCATTATAAAGTCGTGGGCATTGGCCTTTTTAGCCGCCTCGATGATTTCTTCCCGGCAAGCTTCAGGTTTACCGTAACGAATATTATCCGCGACTGTCCCGGCAAACAAATAGACGTCTTGCTGGACAATCCCGATGTGCCTTCTTAAAGAGCGCAGGCTAATTTCTGCGATATTCTTGCCATCAAGCAGTATTTCCCCTTCAGTTACATCGTAAAATCGAGGAATTAAAGAGCAAAGAGTTGTTTTACCAGCACCTGAATAGCCTACCAGCGCTACATATTCGCCTGCCCTGATGTGCAGAGAAAGGTTCTTGATTACATAATTGTAGTCTTCCCTGTACCTGAAGCTTACATTCCTGAATTCCAGGTTACCATGGGCGTGTCCAAGTTCAATGGCAGCGGCGTTATCCTTTATATCCGGGTTCACTTCCAGAACTTCCATAAAACGGCTAAAACCGGTGATTCCTTCCTGAAAGAGCCTGGCAAAATTAACCAACCGCTGTACAGGTTCCACCAGAATGCTCACGCACAAAAGGTACGTCACCAGGTCAGCTAAAGACAGAGAAGTATGGGCAATCGCCACAGTGCCAAAGATAATAACCGCAATCGTAATAAGCTGAGTGAAGGCGCTCATCCCGCCAAAAAAGTAAGCTTCACTTTTATAGCCTTCCTTTCTGCTATCAAGAAACCGATTATTGGCGTGAGCAAACTTCCTTTTTTCAATCTCTTCATTCGTAAATGACTTTACGACCCGGATACCTGCGAGGGTGTCTTCAACCTGGGCGTTGATGTCTCCGATTCTGTCCTTGCTTCTCCTTAAGGCAATGTTCATTTTCCGGTTAAAGTAAAAAGCATAGACAATCATGACCGGAAAAAAGAAAAGAGTGACCAGAGCAAGCTGTAGATTAATGCTCATCAGGATAATCACCACGCCGCAAAGCTTCAACAATGCAATAAGCAGGTCTTCCGGGCCGTGATGGTAGAGTTCTGCCAGCGCCAGCAAATCTCCGGTAATGTGGGTCATTAACTGGCCGGTTTTTCGTTCATCATAAAAGCTGAAAGACATTTTCTGGTAATGTTCGAATAATTCGCGGCGCATGTCTCCTTCCATCCTGGCGCCCATCATATGCCCCATATAGTCCACAAAAGTGTTACAGGCAGTATGAATGGCAACCAGGCCAAGCATAACGGCCCCTATCAGATAGATCTGGCTGAGCACAGCAGATGTGTTTTCCGCCAGTAGACTTTTGGTGATGTAGTTCGTGCATAGGGGGAACAACAGGGTCACTGCCGATATAACGAAGGCACACAACAAATCCATTAATAACAAACCTGAATAGGGTTTGTAATAAGAAACGAACTTTTTAGTTCTCGAAATCACTAAATTTCTCCACCGTACTAAATTTCTTTTTGTCATCCGTAACCGGAAGATTGACAGTAGTGGTGCAACGGTAATAAACCGCTCAAGATGGAGAGGTGATAAAAAAAGCGCGGCGAAGATCAGGGGAGTTATGGAAGTCTAAAAAACGCGCAAAGCTACCACCTCACAGCAAGAGGCCGGCAGGTACGCAAATTAAACTGATGCTTGGAAAAATAAGAATCTAATCGGATGGAGAAAACTATCCAAAGTTCAATTAATCAGGGGTGCAAAACTTACAATTGTTGCACCGGAAAATCTTAAATTTACTTTGGATTATAACCAGGCTCAGTAGAATCCAGGCGCACCTGTTCCGACAGTAAACTGGTAAATGGCATTTTTGCGCCTCCTTTCTACTTTACCTTATATACTACGACCAAGAAAGTTATCTTAACATGAGAATGGCTTTCTGGCAAGCCAAAAATTGAATCAAGCAAGCACTAAATCTCAAAAGGCCGCCGGCTTGTAATTCAAAGACTGGCTTGCAATAGCAGGGTTTCAAACCTCTCAATTTTTTGTTAAATTTAAAGATTGTTAAACCATTTCGTTTAAGAAGGCCATGTATAATGAGGATAAAGGGTAAATTATGAATCGGGATGGCTAACCAGCTAAATCTCCATTCAATGGCGAAAGGAGAAAAAGTATGCGTTTTTTACCCAAAGTCCTCGGTTTTCTGGTTGTAATGCTTTTGGTTTCACCCATTGCAACCGCTTCCGCTGCTGACTTCGCCAGCACTTCTTTCAAAAATCTCTGGCAGTATACCGACTACGCCGTCCAGAAAGGGGTAGCCGACTATTCATGGATCTGGGGACCGAACGCATTTACCCCTGGATTGGGTGAATGGTACGTGGACAGCCCCGGTCAGCACCGGACAGTACAGTATTTTGATAAGGCGCGGATGGAAATCAACGACCCGAACGCCAGTCAGAATTCTCCCTGGTATGTTACAAACGGCTTACTGGTCAGGGAAATGATAACGGGCGATATTCAGGTGGGTAATAGCAAATTTATCCACTTCACTCCCAACCGCATACCGGTTGCCGGAGATGCCGACAATGCTTTCCCCACATATACCGATCTACAACGGATATATAACAAACCTGCCGGTCGACATCTAGGACAGTATGTGACACAGCGCCTTACCCCAAACGGTGTGGATAATCTTTACCAGTACGCCAACACTCCTGCTACGTTTATCATACAATTGGAAAAGAACTACGGTATCCCTCGAATCTTCTGGGATTTCTTACACCGTGAAGGTCTGGTTTACCAGAATGGAACCTTCATTTACGCCCATCCGATCTTCAACTGGCTCTATGTCTTTGGATACCCGATAACCGACGCATACTGGACCACTATCAAGGTTGGAAAAATACAACGGAATGTGCTGGTACAGGCCTTTGAACGCCGGGTGCTAACCTACACCCCTTCAAACCCTGCTCAGTATCAGGTTGAAATGGGTAACGTTGGCATGCATTATTACCAGTGGCGTTACGTTAATATGTTTGCGGGCAATCAGCAACTTATTCTTTCAAGCCCTATCGAAGGCGCCCAGGTTAGAAGCCCGCTGCTAGTGCAAGGTTTTGAAAGTGGCAAAGCCTTTGAAGCTAACCTGGTAATTCGGCTGCAAACCGTAGGAGGTACAGTTCTGGCGCAACAATCAACTTTGGTACAACGCCCTGATGTAGGTGTCCCCGGTCCCTGGGAGACTACCCTTAACTACACTGCCCCTCCGCTTACAACTAATGGTAGACTTACAGTTTTTGTACTCGCACCCAGAGATGGATCGGAGATAGTCTTACGCAGCATCAATGTTGTAATTACCGGCGCTGCTTCCTGAATCTGAATCTGACTCTGACCTATGCACACGGCAGGACAGTTTGTAATAACTGTCCTGCCTTTTAAAATCTTAATCAAAGGGTCTTGCGAACAGGCGCAGGATTCACCTTTTTGGAAGTTTGTTTTTCCTGACCGGGACGTAACGTCAGTTGTTTCGCCGGTGAAAAAACTCGACTGCGCACCAGCAGGGTTGTTACCACCGCAGTAAGACCGGAGGAAGCAAAAATCATGGCAATTACGGCGAACTGGTAGATGGCGGCGTAGACCGGATTAGTTCCGGCCAGAATCATGCCACTCATCAGACCCGGTATCCAGACTATTCCCAGAGAACTGAGCGAGTCGATTTTAGGAATAAGACTGGAATGAACTGCCGTCTGTACATAAGGCTCGACCATAGTATCAGGTAGAGCGCCCAGGGCGAGACCTGTTTCGATCTGCCCGACGTTATTACGCACATCCGCCCGAAAACGCTCCAGGGCCTGGGCATTGGTATTCATCGCATTGGAGATAATCATACTACCGACCGGCACCAGCGAAGTAAGACTCGGCTCAATTACGCCCGCCAACGCCATTAAGAGGATTACTAAGCCTGCCCCAAAGCTGATGCCATAGAGCGAAACTAGGAAAGCGCCTGGAATATCGCGAGTACGGCGAGCAGCGATAGAGGAGGCAGCAACTATCATTAATATCAAAACGAAAACGCTGGTCCACTGTGGTCCTTGAAAAAGGACTACTAGTATTAACCCGGCAGCTACTACCTGCACGATGCCCCGGATGAGCGCAACCACTACCTCACGCTCGATATGAATCTGCTGGTGACTGGCAATCAGCATAACTACTAGGGCCAGAATAATTGTTATAAAAGCCTGAGCAGCGCCAAGAGCTAGCTGATCCTTAAATAACTGGTTTAACACCTAATACCTCCTCTACACTGCCTACCTTACTTAGTAGCCCGGCTTCTAACAGCATCGCCCGGTTAGCCAGGCGCCGGGCCTGGTCCGCCTGATGAGTAATCATCATACAGGTTAACCCCTGATCAGCGCTGATACTCTTCAGTAAATCCTCAATTTCACGTTGCGCCACGCTATCAAGGGCAGAAGTAGGCTCATCAAGCAGTAAAATATGGGGCTGGTTGGCCAGAGTGCGCGCCAGGGAAACTCTTTGCGCCTCACCGCCTGAAAGATGAAAGACATCCCTCTCAGCATAACCATTCAGGCCCACTCGCTTTAAAAGTTCATGCAAGCGAGTTTCCGATAACACCTCTCCGCGTTGTTGCGGACCGAATCTCAGGTTATCGGCGACTGTCCCGGGAAAAAGATAAGCAGTTTGTAATACCATACCTACCCGGCGGCGCAACTCAGGAGAAGGAATAGTTTTATAATCTACTCCCTCAAGAAAGACCGTACCGTCTGTCGGTTCATCCAGGCGGTTAATCAACCGCAAAAAAGAACTTTTGCCAGCGCCACTTGGTCCTACAATTGCCAGGATATCTCCCTGAGCCAGATTAATTGAAATATGGTTAACTATATATTTACCATTAACCTCTCGCGTAAGATCTCTCGTTTCCAGAATCATTTATACTCTTTTTCTAATCTAATTTGCTATTAGCTAAACTAAAATGGGCTGTCCAATTAGCGTGCCAGGCTTATCGTAATACTAATATAAACGATTTTAAAGCTAATTCGGCTAATTTTAATCTCATTTGCCCTTAAAGCCCTTACGAACATTAAGAAAAATACACGAATTTATTAAAAATAATTGACAAGAGCCGGGCACTTCATATACGATATAGGAGATGCAAGATTTAGTGTGTACAAGAAAAACATAAATGCCCGGTTGGTTGAGACCTTATATCGCATTTGTCCTTCCATTGCGGTTTCTAACTAGGGTTGCTGCTCTTACTTTATAATATAGCATCGCCAATGTAGTCTTCGATGCTTAGAATTCATAAAATCATTGGCAACTACAAAACGAACAGACGAAAGTATAGCAGGTGAACTAAAGATGGACGGTGTTGCTCTACCCGTAACCGCAATAATCTCCACCCGTAATCGCAGTCACTGTATAGCAGCAGCAGTTGAAAGCGTTCTTATGAACGACTACCCTTGCTTTGAACTAATTGTACTCGATCAGAGTGATAACAATTTGACTGAAAAAGCCTTAACTCCCTACCTTAACAATCCGCGTCTTGTTTATGTACGTAGTAATAGCAGAGGACTGGGAATCGGTCACAATATTGCCGTGAGTATAGCCCGGACGGAATTACTGGCTTTTACCGATGACGATTGCCTGGTGGCGGTGGATTGGATCAGTCAAATTGTACAGGCATTCCAGGTAGATCAAGAAATTGGATTAGTTTTTGGTAATGTTCTGCCTACACAATATGACGTTAAAACCGGCTATATTCCCGTCTTTATACAACCGGATGCTTATTTATTAAAAAGTCTCAAAGGCGACCTGAAACGAGGTATGGGTATTGGCGCCTGTTTTGCTTTGAAAAAGAGCATCTGGGAAAAGGTCAAAGGGTTTGACCAAATGCTCGGGCCGGGAGCGCCCCTGGGATCATTGGAAGATCGAGATATCGCTATTCGCGTATTGCTTGCGGGAAAATATGTCTACCATACCCCGGCAGTCCGAGTAGTTCACCTGGGTTTTCGCCAAAACCGGGAATTGCGTAAACTGGCCTTTCGCGATTGGTTTGGATTTGGTAGCAGTTTTGCCAAATACCTTAAATGCGGCCACTGGGATATCTCCTACTATATGATTTACCAGATGTGGACTCAACAAGCTTTCTTGCGCATATTCCACAGCATCCTGGTACAGAAACGCATCAGCAATGTAACTGCCAGTGTTTCCTTCTGGATTGGATTTATAGCAGGTCTCTTTTCAAGTGTAGATGATGAAACAACTCTTTTTAAGCCTGGAACCAATCTTACATATACACTAACAGCTTTAACTAACCAGGTTTTTCTCGCCTGGAAAAATGTAACTTCACATGCTGATAAGGAACCAGTACCAGATTTTATAAATTCACTGGAGGAGTCTCCTCAAGCTTTAGAAGCTTAGCGGTTAAAGTATAAAGCGTTATTAATCTGGCTAGTTCACTATTTATGTTTTTTCATTCAATGGAGCTTTTAAGCTCCATTTTTTATATAAATGTGAAATAGCAGACCTCCATTTATTAATAATTACTTAAAATTCTTTCAATTTTGGCCTTTTAGCCGGTTAAAATGGGCTAAAAAGACTCTTTTATCAGGCTAAAAATGCATAAAAAAGGGATTTTAGTGGGTGTACACACTGTTTATTTTAGCTTTTTTACATTAAAATTCTTTTATCAACAGGTACAGCACCTTGTATAAACGTTAGAAAAAAACGTTAAGTATCTAAATTAGCAGAAGTAATTTTGCGAGGACTGGTTCTGGACTTCAAGTAAAAATCAGGACACAAACTTCTCGTAAGTCTTAGATACTAACTGTGAAAGCATCGGCCAAAGAGACAATTGTACAGTTAGAGGCAGGAGTTCGCGTTATGGATATTAGCAATTTCTTAGGAATGCGCTATCCTCGGCGGCGTATAAATATCCTTGAAGTGCTGGTTGATGAAATCACGCTGGAAGAGGCTGTTGACTCTATTGAGAAATGGGTCATGCAAAGGCGTGAAAATCCAAATTTGCCGGGTAAAAGAATTGTAACAGCCAACCCGGAATACGTAATGTGTGCACAACGCGACCGGGAACTCCTGGAGCATATTAATACGGCGGCAATGGTTACTCCTGATGGGGTGGGACTGATCGCAGCGGGTTTACTCTTTCGTTCGCCTTTCCGCACCCGGGTCACCGGAGTTGAACTCTCTTATGCTCTGGCCAAACGTTCTGCGGAAAATGGAATGCGCATTTTCCTGCTGGGAGCAGCGCCCGGAGTAGCAGAAGAGGCTGCCGATAATCTGCGCAAGCTTTATCCGGGAGTAAATATTGTAGGCTGTTTTGCCGGTAAAGCGGGACCGGAAGGCGATGCCGAAACCGTGCTGCGTGTTAAGGAGGCCCAGGCAGAGATCGTACTGGTAGCTTACGGGCAGGTAAAGCAGGATTACTGGGCAGTTCGTAACCTGGATAAATGCCAGGCGGCTGTTTCAATCGGTGTGGGCGGGACTTTCGATTTCATCAGTGGCCGGGTAAAACATGCCCCCAAATATATTCGCAAAACTGGCATGGAATGGGCCTACCGCCTGTACCAGCAACCCTGGCGATGGAAACGTGATCTGGCGATGTTCCATTTTGCCAGCATCGTTATATGGATGTCTTTCTTTAAACTGCGTGTAATGGGTGGTACCAGCGCGGTTGTTTATCAATTTGATAATACCGGCGAAGCTTTGCAAGTTGAAGTGCCTCAGGTGCAGACGGCTTGAAGCTTGACCAGGTTACTAAATTGAACCGGTAGACTGCTAATTTAGCAGCAGAAAAGGTGCGTACCGTTGATTAAAACCGGACGCACCTGCCTTAAAGGTTTATCAAACGCTAGTACTTTTCAGTCAGGCGTAATTAGTGAGTTAAACGTATTTTTAAACCCAGTACAAGGCCACGAATGGACCTGGTCAGCATCCAGCATAAACCTGATAGATATTTGTTGGGATCAATTCCCCTTAATTGTTAGAGACTGTTGCTTTGTTTGATAAAAAACTAGTTGGAATCAGGCAATCCAAAGGAGCTATCTGCTATTTTGAATAACGTAGTTGCTCTAATTGAAACCATACTTTTAGTGTTGTTTGCTATTCCGGTGTTGTATCTTCTTTTCCTGATGGTCGCGGCAGCCTTCTACCGTCGCCCTCGTTTGCAGCTAGCCAACGCCGGTAGCAACCCGGAACACTTCATTATTCTGATTCCCGCGCACAATGAAAGTCTGACCCTTCCAGCCACACTTGAAACTATTAAACAACTGCGTAGCGGGGAAAGTCAGCCCGAACCAAAGGTAGTAGTCATTGCGGATAACTGCACCGACAATACTGCCGAGATTGCTCGGTCTGCCGGAGTAATGGTGCTGGAACGTCACGACCAAACCCTGCGCGGCAAAGGTCATGCCCTGGAGTGGGCCATCGCAAAGCTAATGCAGGAGTATGACCAGAGCCAATTTAGCGCACTGGTAATCTTCGATGCTGATACCGTTCCGGACCCGGACTTTTTGCAAGAAGCTTCCTACGCTTTGCAGTGCGGAGGCCAGGTTTTGCAGGGTCGGTACGGCGTATTAAAACCAAATGAAACCTGGCGCAGCCTCTTGCTCTATACAGCCCTTGTCATTTACAATCATATCAGGCCACTTGGTAGAGCAAGCCTTGGTTTGTCGGACGGTTTGCGTGGAAACGGCATGGTTTTCCGCCGTGCTATACTGGAACAATATCCCTGGCAGGCTTTCTCGCTGGTAGAAGACCTCGAATACGCTACTCGTCTGGCCCTGGCAGGTGTTCCGGTTACTTATGTACCAGAGGCACAAATTTACGGGCAGGCGGCAAGCAACCGCAAACAGGCAACTACTCAGCGAATGCGCTGGGAGGGTGGCCGCTTCAAACAGGCCCGGCAAGATGTGCCGCCTTTGCTGCGCCGCGCGGTTAAAAAGGGTGATTTTAATGCCTTCGACCGGGCGATGGATTTAATAATCCCTCCCCTGGCCCTTCTGGTGTTAATGCTTGGCGCGTTTACCGTACTTGATACTGTTTTATGTCTGGTGTTAGGCGGTGATTGGCTGAGCGCCACCGTGATAGGATGGTTAGGGTTACTGGTCGGTATTGGCCTCTTTGTACTGGGAGGTCTTCTGGTAGCTCGTGCGCCGCTTTCGGCGTATTTAGCCTTGCTGTTTGCGCCGTTCTATGTTCTCTGGAAGATGCAAATCTATGCCAGAATGCTAGTTAAACGCGCACCGCAAGAATGGACTCGCACTCCACGCGCCCGGATTGATTTATCAGATATACAGGCTCAAGCCGATCTAAAAAAACGAGGATAGTTAATTATGCTGAAGTATCTGAATACTTATTTCCGCTTTATCTGGCTGTGGCTCATAATGATGCTGATATTTCCGGTGATTGTCACTGTGGCACTGGTCAGCACCACCACTTATACCGCCTCAGCCTCATTATGGGTAGATCGCCCGCTCTTTAATATACAAAATATTAATATTGATCAGGGTAACAGTTGGGATAGCCCCGCTGCCCAGATGGCCGGCCTGTTATCCGAATTGCTGGGTACACGAAGTTTTCTTAGCAACGTCATAGATACTACCAGCTACCGTACCACTGTTAGCACCGACGCCCAGCGCAATGATTTGATGGATAGCATCAAATCCCGCACAAAAGTCAACGGTGATAAATATCGTTTGATTATTGTAACCTATACCGATTCGACACCTCAAAAAGCTGTGGAAGTGCTCGATTCAATAGTAGCCCGCTATCGTTTCTACTACGATCAGCAGATTAACCAGCAAGGTGAAGGCGCCCTGGCTTACTACCAGAAGCTGGTAAATGCTACAGGCGAAGATCTGCAAAAAGCTACCAATGATCTGAAAACTTTCATTGATCAGCACCCGAACGAAATCGGTAAAGACGCTTCCAGTCGAGCCGTCAGCGCTGTTGACCTGCAATATGCCGCTCTATCGCAAAACCTGGATGCTGTCCGCACCCGCTATAATGATGCGAGTAGAAACCTGGACCAGGTATTGACCACCTACGGCGCCTATACCAATGGTCAGAATACGACCTTACGGGTACAGGACAATCCGGCCTTGTTGGATAGTACTCTCTCGAAACTGCGCCAGTATGGTATTGGTATCGGCATTGGACTGGTCATTGCTATTGTCCTCTCGATTATTGGTGTAATCGTTTTGACTTTGCGCGATAAAACCATTCGTTTCCGGCCGGAAGCCCAAAAACTGGTTGGTAAAGGGCGTGTTCTGGAAATTCCAAACTACCGGGCGGTTAATCGCAAGAAAGGTAAAGGTTTGCTGCAGGCGCAAATCGAATATGTCGAAGGCGGATCAAATAATAAAACCCGCGCTCGACGTAGTCTTACGGCCGGGACCACTCTCCGACAGACTCTGGCCACTCAGATTGTACAGGCGCAACCCGGGGAATTAAGTTAACCTGGAAAAATTGGTGGCTGGCGCACTCTTTTGTAGAGCGCGCCGGCGCCTCAGGCTAAAGCTCTTCCTTATAATCCTGGTACGGCCTGAGATCTAAGCGAGGCAAATCGTTGAGTCAAATTACCTCCATTCAAAACAACAGAGGTAAGCGAGGAGACAATAATGGAAAATACAAATAACGGGACACAAATGCAAGAAAAATCTACCACCCTGGCCCAGAAAGCTTTTGCAAACGCTATGAACGAGAATAATGATGAGCAAGTGCGCAGCCTGACCACCACCGGCGAGGCTCAGAATGAGGACAGCGATAGCACAGTTGATATGATTCGTGCTCAGGAGAGCCGCGAACTCAAAACAATCTCAGATCGCAAGAACCCAGCTATACCTGATTTTGAAAATGCCACCCTGAACGAGCGTTTTCATCGTGTTTTCCGGCGATTAAATGTCAATCCTACTCTCGAAGAGCCGCTCATTCTGGGTATAACCTCCAGTGTACGCGGTGAAGGTCGCACCCTTACTGCCCTGGGTATGGCTGTCTCAATTTCACAACAGATACCCCTGCCGGTGCTGCTGCTGGAGGCTGACATTTCGGAACCGACTCTGGCTACCGACTTAAACCTGCCTAATCAGGGCTTATGCGAGTATCTACGGGGAGAAATGGAACTGGATGACCTGGTACACTCCACTGCGTTGCCTGATATGGGAGTTATTCTGGCTGGAGACGCTCAGGGAGAGCCTTTACGGGTGCTGCGCAGTGAACGTCTCAATAACCTGCTCACCATGTTGAGCCAGCAGTTTGCGGCTATTGTAATTGATCTTCCGCCGCTCTCAGCCACTGCCGAATCAACGCGCCTTATCTCACAAATTGATAAGGTTTTGCTGGTAGTTGAAGCCGGTAACACCCCGGCCAAAATCGTCAAATCCGCTATGGAATATATACCGGAGGATAAAAGAGCCGGTGTAGTGCTCAACAGAACACGCAAACCGACCGGGCCCTTCCGCTGGATGGCCAATTTCTTCAGTAAGGATAAATAAGCGGTAAAAATAGATGAATCTAGTATTACTTCTTCTATTGGTTCCTATGGTAATGGGTATGGTTTTTAAAAAACTGGACCGCAAAGCTTATATTATCATGACTGCAATGATTTTTATTGTGGCCGGTCTTTACCTTTACCTTCAGCGGTTTCTCTAAAGCATATTCTGTTAACAACCTGGTGCGGTTTGTAATGAAGCTACGAGTTTTCAGTTGTCTTTGTCTCCTTTGCGCCCTGACTCTGACCGCCTGTTCAGATAATCCGAAGCCTCCTCTAGAGGAGGGGGCTCCGGCCACCATAACTACGGGCCTGCCTACTCCTGTCTTTAAAGTGCTAACTCCCTCTCCCCAGGCCCTTACCCCCAGACCGGTTGCTACGCCGGCGCCTTCGCCTACACCCATTACGGATCAGCGAGTGCTTTCAGGCGATCTGGTTGTGCTACAACTTGACCCTTCTAAACCAAAAGGTGATATCAGTCCCTATATTTACGGTTTAGCCGGTCTTGATCCTAAAAATCCTGACTATGGCACCAGTCTAAAACCCGGTCTGATTCGCTGGGGTGGCAACCCAAATACAACCTACAACTGGGTACTCGGGAATGCCTGGAATAATGGGCGCGATAATGTCTTCGAGAATACGGACTACGGATTCAAAGATCAAGATGTTGCCACAAATAGCATTACTCAGGCGCTGCAATTAAAAGCAGCCATGTTACTAACTATTCCTACAATTGGCTGGGTGGCAAACGGTAACAATAATGTACGTTCACAAAACGTACCGGACGAGGGTGGAGCGCCGGTTGCCCCGGGCGCTGACGCAATCAAAGGATATGACCCGGCAGCCAACCGCGCCCTGACCAGCGTGAAAAGTGAGGCTCGCAAGAATGCTCCTTTTGTCCTAAAACCTGATCCTAAAAGCCCTGTAGTATATCAGGATGAATGGGTTAATAGCCTGGTGAAAAAGTTCGGCCCGGCCAATGCCGGGGGTGTGAAGTTCTATGCCATGGACAACGAACCTGATCTCTGGTCAGAAACTCACACTGACATACATCCCACCCGCATGGGCTACGATGATATGCTTTCCAATTTTGTGGAATATGCCAGCGCGGTAAAAGATGTTGATCCAACTGCGCAAATTACCGGCCCGGTTGTGTGGGGTTGGACTAATTACTTTTATTCAGCGCTGGACCGCGGCGATGATAACTTCAAAACGGCCCTGGATCAGAAAAATCACGGCTATATGCCATTCCTGCCCTGGTTCCTCGAACAGCTAAAACAGTACGAGCAGAAAAACGGGCGGCGCCTGCTGGATGTAATGGATATTCACTACTACCCCCAGGCCAAAGGAGTGCAAAGTGATGCAACTGATCCTAAAACCGCCGCTTTACGGTTGCGCTCAACTCGTTCGCTCTGGGATGATAGTTACGTAGACGAGTCGTGGATTGGTACGCAGGTGCGCCTGATTCCGCGCATGAAAGAGTGGATCAATACCTATTACCCCGGCACCAAGCTGGGCATTACTGAGTGGAACTGGGGTGCGGATGGCTCCATGAATGGAGCGCTCGCCATCTCCCAGGTGCTGGGTATTTTTGGCCGGGAAGGGGTAGATATGGCTGCCTACTGGCGTTATCCGCCCTCGGATAGTCCCGGCTTCTATGCCTTCAAGATGTACACCAATTTTGATAATAAAGGTAGTTCCTTCGGCGACAAAAGTGTACCGGTTAGCATTACAGATAACGACAAAATCAGTAGTTTTGCAGCGTTGGATAGCAAAACCGGGCACTTAAGGTTGATAGTTGTAAACCAGCAGCCGGATCGCGACCAGAATATCGAGATTCAGTTGCCCCAAAATATCCCGGCGCAGGCTGCCAACGTTTACCAGTTAAGCAGCAAAACCGGGAGCAAACTGGCCCAGTTAAATTCACTAAATTTGACGGAAACCAACCGAGTAACAGTAACGGTACCTGCTTATTCGGCAACCTTGCTTGATCTTGCACTACCTTCCAGGTAATCTGTTCGGTTTTAATTCAATTTTCATTCCTGTCGGAATAATATCAGGTAGGAATGCGGGCAGTTACGGAACCTGGAAGCAGGCTATAGTTTGCTTGTTAGGAGTAAAAAAATGAGTAATATTTGTGTTATTGGCACCGGGTATGTGGGACTTGTTACCGGTGCATGCTTTTCGGATCTCGGTAATGATGTTATCTGCCTGGATATTGATGCCGGCAAAATTGAAGGCCTTAAACGTGGCGAACTGCCTATTTATGAGCCGGGTCTGGAAGAAATTGTTAAACGCAATCATGAAGCTGGCCGTCTGAAATTTACTACGGACTACGCCGAAGCTGTACCCAATGTTGATTTTATTTTTATTGCCGTAGGAACGCCCCAGGGTGAGGACGGAGGAGCCGATTTACGCTATGTCGAGAAGGCTGCTTCCACTATCGCTCAGTACCTCAAAGGTGATACTATCATCATCAACAAAAGCACTGTGCCGATTGGTACAGGTGACTGGGTAGCCGGAATTATAGACCGCAGCCTGAACGGCAACCGCTCCACCGCTACTTTTGCCGTAGTGAGCAATCCTGAGTTCTTGCGGGAAGGTTCAGCGGTATTCGATTTTCAGGTGCCGGACCGCGTGGTATTAGGGTCAACCAACCCGAAAGCGGCCGAAAAGGTTGCCGAACTGTATGCCGCCATCAAATGCCCGATCATTATCACCGACCTGAGAACGGCTGAAATGATTAAATATGCCTCTAATGCCATCCTGGCTACCCGCATCAGCTTTATTAACGAAATTGCCCAGATGTGTGAGGCTCTCGGCGCTGATGTCAAGACCGTAGCGGAAGGCATGGGTTACGACAAGCGGATCGGTCCGCAGTTCTTACAGGCCGGTATTGGCTATGGAGGCTCCTGCTTCCCTAAAGATGTTAAAGCCCTGGCCCATATGGCTGAGAAGAGCAACTTACATCCCCAGCTTTTGCTGGCAGTCATGGATATTAACCAGGACGCTCGCCGTTTCTTTGTACAAAAGATAGAGCGTGTGCTTGGTTCAGTGGCTAACCGTACCATCGGCATATGGGGTCTGGCCTTCAAAGCCAACACCGATGATATGCGCGAAGCCCCCTCGATTGATATCATCAATGCTCTGGTGCGAAAAGGGGCAAAAGTGCGCGCATATGACCCGGTAGCCGTTTCGGTGGCTCAACCCACTCTTCCGGCAGCGGTTACCTACTGCGCTGATCCCTACGAGGCTGCCCAGGAAGCCGATGCGGTGTTGCTGCTGACCGAATGGAACGAATTCAAGCAAATTGATTTCGAGCGAGTTAAAGAGGTGATGAATAAGCCGGTGCTGTTAGATGGCCGTAACCTCTACGACCCGCAGGAGATACAGCGGCAAGGCTTTATTTATCGCGCGGTTGGTCGCCCGGTGCTGGATTAGAGGCAAAGCTATGAGCGAGCCTTTTGTTCTGGGGGTAAATTACTGGCCGCGCCGCAAAGCCATGTATTGGTGGTCGAATTTTGACCGGGAAGAGGTGCGCGAGGAATTTGCCATCATTCGCGAACTGGGCCTTAAGATGGTACGGATCTTCCTGCTCTGGGAAGATTTTCAGCCTGCGCCGGATGTTGTTTCCACTGAGAGTTTACGCAATCTGGAAACAGTTTGCGATATAGCAGCGGAAAACGGCCTGGGATTAAATGTCACTTTCTTTACCGGCCACATGAGCGGTCCGAACTGGGCTCCTGGTTGGTTGTTGCAAGGCGCGCCCTTACCAAAGGCGCGCCAGTTGGTAAGCGGCGGACAGGTAGTAAACAGCGGCTACCGCAATCCCTACACTGATCCGCTGGCCCTTAGCGCCGAGCGCTTGCAACTATCTACTGTGGTCAGCGCTCTCAAAGACCATCCCGGCATTGCTGTCTGGAATCTTGGTAACGAACCGGATATCTTTGCAGTCCCGCCCAGCGATGCCGATGGGCAGAACTGGGTTCGCGATATGACCCGGTTAATCAAAGAGATTGATCCGAAACACCCTGTTACCTGCGGGTTACACGTTGCCAGTCTGCGCGATAACGTTGGATTGAGGGTGGATCAGGTATTCGCCGAAACTGACTTCGGCGTAATGCACGCCTACCCGATGTACGCCAGTTACGCCCGTGGTCCGCTCGATCCCGATTTCGTACCCTTCACCTGTGCCCTGACACGTTACTTGAGCGGCAAACCTGTGCTCATGGAAGAATTCGGCGGGTGCACGGTAGCTCCCGGAGAGCCTTCCACTACCTGGAACTGGCTGGCTTACGGCCAACCCCGCGAGCAGTTTATGGCCTCGGAAGAAGACTTCGCGGCCTATATTCAAGCCGTACTGCCGCGCCTGGTAGAAGTAGGAGCAACCGGGGCTTTGCTGTGGTGTTTCGCCGACTATATACCTGAACTATGGAACCGTCCACCCTGCGAAGAGTCTAGGCATGAACGCTTCTTTGGGCTGGTACGTCCCGATGGCTCTCTCAAGCCGCATGCCGAGGTTTTAAGGACTTTTGCCGCTACTCAACCAATAGTGCTGCCTACTCCGCTTAAAAATCCGGTTTTCAACATAACTCCCGATGAATATTACCAGCACCCTTTCGAAAACATGGTAAAGCTATACAGCCAGTACCTTTCTTGACCCTCCCGTGAAAACGAAGTTAAAACTGAAATTAGTTTTAAGATAATAGTAAGCTAGCCGGTTTAAACATGACTGGCTAGCTTAAATTATGCTATGATTGCTTTTAATTGAGGTACATCAGTCATCATGTGGCATACTATGGGATCGAATGTTAATCAAGAGGAAACCTACTATACCTGGTTCATTACTACAGTTACATTTTTCGCCCGTATTTACAATCAAAAAAGCCATAAAGTGTAAGCTAAGAGCTTTGAAATGCTTCTGACTACCTAAAACTATTTTTTGGCGTAAAAAAAAGACAACCGGCCAGGATACCTGGAAAAATCACCTGCGGTATCAATAAGCACAGGCAAAATGCGGGGACAAGATTGTACTCGCCAGATTGGAAAGCCTTATTCTAAAAGAATGGAAGGAACAGACAGGTTGCAAACAGACAGAAGCTCGCTGCCAGAGTTAGAAAATGTGCTGGCCGGCGGCGGTGAAATGGGAAAGCTAATGCGATCCCTCGATTGGTCTAAAACCAAAGCCGGTGCGGTGACAGATTGGCCGCAAAGTTTACGTACCGCTGTTAGCATTCTACTGGCATCCCGCTTTCCGATGATTATTTTCTGGGGACCAGAACTGGTGCAGTTTTACAATGATGCCTACCGCCCAATGCTTGGTGCTACTAAACATCCGGCGGCGCTGGGACAGCGCGCCAGCGAATGCTGGCCGGAAATATGGGATGTAATCGGACCGATGTTACACGGTGTGCTGGATACCGGCCAGGCTACCTGGTCGGACAATCAGTTGCTCCTGATGGACCGCTACGACTATGTTGAAGAAACCTATTTTACCTTCTCTTATAGTCCTATTCGAGATGAAAGTGGCGGTATCGGAGGCGTGTTTTGCGCCGTGACCGAGACAACCGGCCAGGTATTAGGTGAACGCCGCTTGCGAACCTTGCGCGAATTGGCTTCCAGTAGCCTGGCGGCAACTTCTGCTGAAGGAGCTTGCCAGATGACCCTGGCAACCCTGGCGGAGAATAAAGCTGATCTACCTTTTTCTATACTCTATTTGCTTGATAATAATGGGCAGTATGCCAGATTAATAGGTAATACAGGCCTGAGTAGTGCTCTTTCTGATGAAGCTAGCTCTATAGAACTAAGTTATTTATCTCCTCGAGTGAGTGAGAGTCAAGTTTCTGGAAAAGCTTTGAACCTGCGAGAACTGGTGGTTGAAGCATGTAAAACAGGTCAAACTCCCTGGACGCTTAATTTGGTTAATCAGTTACCGGAGTTAAGAACTTGCCTGGAACCCGGTATTTCAGAAGAAGCTCTGGTACTACAGATAAGCCATCCTACGCAGGCTTATCCTGCCGGACTACTGATTGCAGGCATTAATCGCAGGCGCGCGCTGGACGAGGAGTACCAGGGTTTCTTTAACCTCATAGCTTCAAACATAAGGACGGCTATTGCCAACGCCAGGGCATATGAAGAAGAACGCCGTCGAGCGGAGGCCCTGGCAGAACTTGACCGTGCCAAGACAGCTTTCTTCAGCAATGTCAGTCATGAATTTCGTACTCCCCTCACTCTAATGTTAGGACCGGCGGAAGACGCCCTGGCTGATGCACAGACTCCCCTTCCAACCCGCCAGCGTGAACGAATGGAAATAATTCGTCGTAACGGTTTGCGCCTGACCCGCCTAGTTAACGCACTGCTGGATTTTTCGCGGATTGAAGCAGGGCGTATTCGGGCCCTTTATGAGCCAACCGACCTGGCAACCTATACCAGCGAACTGGCCAGTGCTTTTCGCTCGGCAGTAGAAAAGGCCGGTTTGAGATTACGTGTGGACTGTCCGGTACTGCTGGAACCTGTTTATATAGACCGGGAAATGTGGGAGAAAATTGTACTAAACCTGCTTTCCAACGCCTTCAAGTTCACTTTCGAAGGTGAGATAAGCGTTCGTTTGAGCGAAGAGAAAGGTCAGGCCCGGCTCGAAATTAGTGATACAGGCTGCGGTATCCCTCCAAACGAACTGTTACATATTTTCGAAAGATTCCACCAGGTAGAAGGTACGCGTTCTCGCACCCATGAAGGGTCGGGCATAGGCTTAGCCCTGGTGCAGGAACTTATACACCTTCACGGCGGCAGGATTGAGGTTTCTAGCAAAGAAGGCGAAGGCACTCTATTTACAGTTACTTTGCCGTTAGGAAAAGCGCACCTGAACCCCTCGCATATTAAGGAATCATCTTCGGAGTCAGGAGAAATTGCTTCAAACCTTGCTGATAGCAGCTCGGCCCGAATAGCTTCTTATCTCGAAGAGGCCCAGCGCCTCCTGGCAGGGCTGCCAGAAAACGAACTGGAAATAGCCGAAACACTGGCAGATACGCCTGAAGGGGAGGCGATTACAGCGCCTGTAAATTCTTCCGCTACTGGTTCTCACATTCTACTGGTTGACGATAACGCGGATATGCGCGAGTACCTGAAGCGGTTGCTAAAAGAACAGGGCTGGCAAGTTACCACTACAGTAAACGGCAAAGCTGCGCTTGATACCCTTCGAAAAAACCCTCCTGACCTGGTGCTAACCGATGTGATGATGCCCGAATTAGATGGTATTGGTCTATTGCAGGCGATCCGTGCGCATGAAGAAACTCGCTTATTGCCGGTAGTGCTACTCTCTGCCAGGGCCGGAGAGGAAGCGGAAGTTAAGGGCCTGGAGACCGGCGCGGATGATTACCTGATTAAACCTTTTTCTGCCCGCGAACTGATTGCGCGAGTAAGAGCCAACCTTGAACTGGGTCAGGCCCGCCAGGCAGCTATAAAAAGGGAGCGCGAATATTCAAGCCAGTTGCAAAGTTTAGCCCGAGCTTCGCTGGCTATCAGCTCAAAACTTGAGCTCAACGATTTGCTCCAGCTCATTATCGAACAGGCTCGTGAAATCATTGGAGCTCACCAGGCTATTATCAGTTTTACGGTAAGCGATGATTGGCAACAGTCTATCAATGCTGTTTCTTTTTCTGACAGGTATGCCCGGTGGCGCGGCTATCATGCCACTCCAGACGGCTCGGGCATCTATTCCCTGGTGTGCCGCCACAACCGGCCAATGCGACTTACCCAAAGCGAACTGGAAGCGCATCCGAATTGGCAGAGTTTTGGATGCTACGCTCAAGAACATCCTCCCCTGCGAGGTTGGCTGGCCGTGCCGCTGGTTAACCGGGAGGGGGGGAATTTAGGCTTAATCCAGCTATCCGATAAGTATGATAATAAAGAGTTTAGCGAGGGAGATGAGGCGATTTTAGCTCAGTTCGCCCAGGTAGCCTCGGTGGCTATCGAGAACGCCAGGCTTTACGAAACTGTACAACAGGCCCTTCAGGAGCGCGAGAGATTTCTCTCTATTGCCGCGCACGAATTAAAAACTCCGGTAACCAGTTTGAGAGGCTTCGCGCAGTTACTGCTGAGACAACTCAATAAACAACAGGCTTTAGACCCTGAGCGAACCAGGCGGGCCTTAGACAGTATTGACAAACAATCAGAAAAACTGACCCGCCTGGTTTCACGGCTGTTAGACCTATCACGGTTAGAAACTGGCCGGCTTGTATTAGAAACCGAAAAAGTTGATCTGACGGAGTTGGTAGAAGGGGTAGTAACGAATATCCAGGCCTCAGCCGCGGAACATTCGCTTTACCTTAAATCTCCAGCTAAGGTTATAGCCAGAATTGATCCTTTACGCTTTGAGCAAGTGGTGACCAATCTGATAGACAACGCGATCAAGTACAGCCCGCAAGGTGGCAATGTCTGGATAACGCTTTCTTTACCCGAACCCGATACACTACGCATGAGTGTAGAGGATCAAGGCCCAGGTATTGACCCGGCCTACAGGGAACTAATCTTTAAACCGTTCTACCAGGCAAAAGAAGGCTTCCGGGCCGGACTGGGCCTGGGCTTATACGTCAGCCAGCAAATAATAGAATTACATCATGGCAAAATTGAGACCGAATTTCCGGCAGAAGGAGGTAGCCGTTTTATTGTCACCTTGCCTGGGGTAGTTATCGGTGCATGAGGTTGCTGTTCTTACTGTAGCCTTCGATACCCCTTCTTAAAGCGATCCAAACTATAATGACCCAAAAGGATTTTTTCTGTGATTGGTCGTTATAGAAGGATTAAAGCTTTATGCGCCTGGGTCTGGTGGAGCGAGGCAACTATAAAACAACCGATTATGCTGACCTGACGGGTTACCAGTTAGAGGTCAACGGTTTTACCTATAATTTCGGTCGCATTATCGAAGAAACGCGTCAGCGCATCTGGGAATTATGGGGTTTTGACTACAGCTTGAAGATGTTAAGCCAGCGTCTCCACTTCAGCGAGGAAAAATTCTTCAACCGCATGGTCAAGAATGAGCATTATGGTATCTTTAACCGCCATACCGGAGCGCATGTCTGTCTGGGTCTGGTGCCGGAAGAGCAGACCTACGACCTCGTTTTACATGAAATGGCTCACGATATTCACTACCGGCAGGGTAACTATGAGGGCGCAGACGAAGTAGTGCAAGAAATGGCGGCTATCCTGGCCGAAGAACAATATGCCATCCGCGAGTTCGATTGGAATCCTCACTTCACCGCTCAGCAACTGCTACACCAGTTGAACGAATTGCCCGGCTTTACGCGCTTCAATTTTGAGGAACGCTGGCAACTGGTGACCGGTTTGTGCTCTCTTCAGCAAATTTCCTACCTGATCAATCGCTTACTGGACGAAACTCACGGTAATTCTTTTGAGGCCTGGCTGACTGGGCGCGTTAAATCTTCGGAAAATACCCGCGCTATCATGAATGCCATCGCCACCACCTCTGAAAATTATGCCCTCTACAATCGCCGGTTGCTTTTCGAACGTCTCTGCCGGTTACCGGGCAAACGTGAGTTGGAGAACGGTCAAGCCATTGCGCTTACCCGGGCTATCGGGGAACTTAAACGGCTTGACCGTCTCCACCCTCAAGAGTCTCTAACTAATCTGATGGAGCAGGCTTTTGGCGGCCTCTAATATATTAAATCTGAGTTCGCGTTTGAAGCGTTGTCGGAAAGACTAAACCCGGCCTGATTTTTTGGGTTGTAGGGATCGTTGCGTAGTTCTTCTTTGCTGACTTTAAGCTTGATACATTCCGGTTTTACTGACTCGACCAGGTTGAGCGGAACCATAAAGTCATCAATGAAGAAATGTCCTTTTTCGACTGTGAAACTGGAAATCTTACCGGTAAGGTCAAACTGAACCTCTTTTACCAGTCCAACTTTGCCATCTACGGCCCTGACTTCTGCCCCTTCTCTCAGTGCATCTAACCTTGCTTCTGTAGACATACTTACCTCCTGACTACGGCCATGTTTGCTTACTATAAACTATGTACAGATAATTACGTACTGACCAGGGCTTTTCAATTACTTAACACTTGAACAGTCCGTTGCGGAATCCGCGCTCTTCCCCATTGTGGTGAGATGAGTTAAAAATTTTGATAATGGCATAATTTGGGCCAGGAAGAATTAATTGACATGGTATCACAAAAATGCTATGCTTTACAAGACGTTATTGATATTGATTATCAAAAAGAGGGTTTATTTTTGGCCGATTCGTATAAAAAGCCCCAAAAAGAACAGTCTGCCTGGCATGACATCCCGGAGTTAGGTGTTGAAAAGCTAGGCGAAAACTGCGGGCCGGAATGCGAGCATGACCCAATAATCTCTTTGCTTGAAATCAGTCATTTGACAGTCGCTTACGGGCGTAATCTAATCCTGCGCGATGTTAATCTAAACCTACCGGCAGGCCAACTTACCGGTTTAATCGGGCCAAACGGGGCAGGCAAGAGCACGCTACTCAAATCGATCCTGGGTATGGTTGCCTTTAGTGGTGAGGTAAAGGTTGGTGGAAGCCAGGTTAACCGCAATCGCCCGGCGCTGGCGTATGTGCCTCAAAAGGAAGAGGTGCGCTGGGACTTTCCGGTCAGTGTGGCTGATGTAGTGATGATGGGCCGTTACCGGCGGATTGGCTGGTTGCGGCGGCCCGGTAAAGCTGACCATGAAGCTGTAGAAGATGCGCTTGAAAAAGTACGCATGGCGGATTTTAAAAAACGGCAAATCAGCCAACTTAGCGGCGGGCAGCAGCAGCGAGTTTTTGTAGCACGTGCCCTGGCCCAGGAAGGATCGGTCATTTTGCTGGATGAACCTTTAACGGGCATAGATAGCACCAGCCAGGAAGTTATCCTGAATCTTCTGCTTGATTTACGCCGAAGAGACAAGCTTATCCTCATGGCTACCCATGACCTACACGCCGCCGCTGAATTATGCGATGCTACTGCTCTGATCAATCGTAAGCTGATAGCCTATGGCCCTTCTAAAGAAGTCTTCAAACCGGAATTACTCGCCTCTACTTTTGGCGGCAAAGTTATCACCCTCGCGGGTGCAGGCAGTGCTACCACCATAATCCTTGATTAAGCTATCCTTTTTCAACCGCCGGTGTTTTATTAACTTAAGGTCGGATCAGGTTAATTTTTAACCGTTTACACCCCTCTTATAACCGTTTACCTCTGCATATATGCCACTTACGCCTTTTACCATTGTCAAATTCTATCTTTATGATTGAATATCTCTATTGAAGATTATTATGCTAATTCAGGAAATCATAATAGGGATTGATGCTAGCGTCCCGGAGAGGACGAGGGGAAGATGGTACCAAAAAATATAACTACCAGTAGACTGGCAAATCTGGGTGCGCAGGCTATCTACGAGGCCTTCGATACTTTCCAGCGCCAGTTTAAAACAATAACCGGGCAAGCAAAACAACGCTTCGAGAACCGGGAATGGGCGGGTGCGCTCGCAGACGCCAGCGAGAGACTGGAACTTTACAAAAAAATTGTGGACCGGCTAAAGCTAGATATGCTGGAACTGCTGGATGGCCGCACTGATGACAAACTGGTCTGGGCCAGTATAAAAGCGGTCTACTCCGGCCTGATTGAAAACCGGGAAGACTGGGAGATAGCCGAAACTTTTTTCAATTCGGTAACGCGCCAGATTTTTACTACAGTCGGGGTAGATGAGCAAATCGAATTTGTTGATACCGACTTTGAAGTGCCGCCCACCGAGGCTTGCAGCCCGGTCTACCGGGAGTACAACCAGCCATCCTCCTGTGAAGGGCTGGTTAAGAACATTTTAGAGGATTACCGCTTCCAGGTGCCTTATCAGAACCTGGAGCAAGACGTGGCCCTGGTATCCAGGGCTATTGAAGAGCGCCTGACTGAGCTAAAAAGCTCTACTCCGCTCAGAAAAGCCGAAATCATTAAGACTATTTTTTACCGGGGCAAAGGAGCTTATATTGTAGGGCGTCTTTTCGCGGGGAGGGAATTAATACCGCTTGGTTTGGCCCTGCTAAATACTCCAGAGGGAGTTATAGTAGACGCGGTTGTACTGAATGATGATGATCTTGGCATCATTTTCAGTTTTACCCGATCCTATTTCCGGGTAGAGGTAGACCGCCCTTACGATATGGTCCGTTTCCTGAAAACGCTCATGCCGCGCAAACGTATCGCGGAATTGTACATTTCAATCGGATATAACAAACACGGTAAGACCGCTCTCTACCGGGATTTGCTTCATCAACTGGTCGAGTCTGATGACCAGTTCGAAATTGCTCCCGGCGAGCGGGGTATGGTGATGGTAGTCTTTACTCTGCCGTCTTTTGATGTGGTTTTCAAACTGATCAAAGATCGTTTCACTTACCCAAAGAATACCACGCGCAAAGCGGTCATGGAACAGTACCACATGGTCTTCCAGCATGACCGGGCCGGTCGCCTGGTAGATGCCCAGGAGTTCGAGCACCTCAAGTTCGAGCGCAGTCGTTTCTCGGAAAAACTGCTGGAAGAGTTGCAGCAGGTAGCTGCCCAGACCGTAACGGTGCAGGATGACGAGGTTATCATCAGGCATTGTTACGTCGAGCGACGGGTCACACCACTCAATCTGTACGTAAAAGAAGCGGATGAAGATTCCGCAACCGCTGCCGTGATTGATTGTGGCAACGCTATCAAAGACCTGGCGGGGATTAACATCTTCACAGGGGATATGTTGCTCAAAAACTTTGGCGTAACCCGCCATGGGCGAGTGGTCTTTTACGACTACGATGAACTGTGTTCAATCACCGGTTGCAAGTTCCGCGAACTGCCGCAAGCCGAAAATGATGCTGATGCCCTTGCCGCCGAACCGTGGTATAGCGTCGGAGAAAACGATGTCTTCCCGGAAGAATTCAAGTTCTTCCTGGGATTGCAGGGAAAACTGCGAGAGGTCTTTTTTGAACACCACTCCGAGTTGTTCGAGGTAACTTTCTGGCGGCAGATACAGGAACGTTTACAGGCCGGAGAAATTATAGATATCTTCCCCTACGGTCTGAGCAAGCGGTTGCATCTCTGCCGGATAGAAAATGGTAAACCAACCTTTCCGGTAAGCCGGTTTGCCGCTACTTTCAATACCATACCGTAGCGGCGCTTTAAGTATATCGCCATTATTTTCAATTCAACCCCTCGTTACGCTCTTATTGCAAGGGCAGCACAGTCTCAAAACAGTCCGGTGCTTTTCCTGAGCCGGACTGTTTTTATTTGTGCCACCGCTACGCTGCAAAGTTGACAGTCAGTGTTCAGGGGAATAAGATTAATTCGTGCGCGGAGCAGTGTGTGGGAGCTAACTGCGACCTGCGATTTGAGGGAAATAAACCTCAGGGGAAATTATCAAACTAAAGGAAACTTTAAGGTCCATAAAAAGGGCCGGTAGGGAGAATCACGGGCACTAAGATTTTAAAAACTTTACCCCGTCTATCCCTGGACAAATAAAATAAGGAAAAGGAATAAGAACTTTGTCTACTCAAGCTTCGAATAATAACCAGCTTACACCTACAGTAAACCACAGTCATGAAAACGTTGCGGATGGAATCAGTAATGATTTTCCGCAATTAAATAATATTGACGCGGTAGAACAACAATTGAATGCGCACCGTTACGTGATTGAACGTAGCCTCGCTACGGCTGTTTTCCTGGCGCTCAAGCTACAAAAGCCGCTTCTCCTCGAAGGTGAAGCCGGTGTGGGTAAAACCGAAATTGCCAAAGTGCTATCGGACACTCTGGGCGCAAGACTGATTCGCCTTCAATGTTATGAGGGCCTGGACGTAAGCAGCGCCCTCTACGAGTGGAATTATGCCCGCCAGATGCTGCAAATCCGCCTGCTGGAAGCTACTCACCAGACCAAAGAGGCCGAAAAGCAACTGTTTGGTCCCGAATTCCTGATCAAGCGCCCGCTCTTGCAGGCCCTGGAAGGCACCGCCGAAGAACCGGTAGTGCTGCTGATTGACGAACTGGACCGGGCCGATGAAGAATTTGAAGCCTTCCTGTTAGAAGTGCTCTCAGATTTCCAGGTGACGGTTCCCGAAATCGGCACTATCACGGCCGAACGCCCACCGGTGGTAATCATCACCAGCAACCGCACCCGTGAAATTCACGACGCACTCAAGCGGCGCTGCCTATACCACTGGATTGACTATCCTTCACTGGAAAAGGAATACCGCATTCTGCTGGCAAAAGTGCCGGAAGCGCCTGAAACCCTGGCGGAGCAGGTAGTAGGCTTCGTGCAGGAATTACGCAAGGTAGAGCTTTACAAGCTGCCGGGCGTGGCCGAGACTCTCGATTGGGCCGAAGCCCTGGTAGCCCTCGACCAGCGCGACCTGGACGAGAAAGTGGTCGAAGAAACCCTCGGCGTGATTCTAAAGTACCAGGAAGATGTTGAAAAACTGAAGGGGGATAAGGTCCGCTCCCTGGTAGCTCGGGCCAAGCAACATGCCCAGTCCATGCGCAAGTAATAAAAAATTATGTTAAATGATGAAGTAAGGGAGTTGCGCGCCCGGTTTGAAAAAAAGGGGCAGGGCCACCTCTTTCACAACCTGATGCTTTTCAGCCGCATCCTGCGTGAGATGGGCCTGGATGCCAACCCTACCCGCACAATTGACATGGCCCGCAGCCTGGAATTTATCGGCCTGGGCAACAAAGATGACTTCCGCGACGCGGCCAAAGCCATTATGCTGCGCCGCAACGAAGAAGAACCCATTTTCGATTACGTTTTTCAGATGTTCTGGCGGCGCTGGCCTAGCCTGGACGACAAAAATGCCGACGCCGAGGCGCCCGACCTGCCACCACGTTATGTGGACCAGAAACAGGATAACCAGAAGGGTCCGAAGTCCGAAACGCCTCCGCCTGAAATGAATAACGACAAAAATGACCAAAAATCGGCTGACCAGGATAATACTATCAGTAAACGGCTGGCCGATGAAGGTCAGGGCGAAGATTCAGGTGAAGGCGAGGACGAAGATAGCGATAAGCAGCAGACATATAGCGCCGCCGAAACCTTTATGAACAAGGACTTCCAGGACTTCAGCAAAGATGAACTGGAAGAGGCCAAGCGCCTGATGTCCGAACTGCGCTGGTCGCTACCCTACCACCAGACCCGTCGTTTGCAGGCTTCTCGCCGGGGCAAGCGCCTGGATGCGCGCCGGGTAGTGCGCAAGAGCCTGAAGTACGGGGGAGTGCCGGTGGAACTGGCCTGGCGCAAACGCAAGTGGAAACCGCGTCCTCTGGTGCTGATTTGCGACATTTCCGGCTCGATGGATCTCTATTCGCGCCTGCTGCTCCAGTTCATGCACTCGATGGAAAACAACCTGCGCATGGTGGAGACTTTCGTCTTTGGTACGCGCCTGACGCGCATCACGCACGAACTGAAGAATAAGAACGTGGATGATGCCCTCTTCAATGTCTCTAAAATCGTCAAGGACTGGTCGGGCGGCACCAAGATTGGCGAGTCGCTCGAAACCTTCAACTTGAAATGGGCCCGGCGTGTGCTGGGACACGGCGCGGTAGTAATTATAATCAGCGATGGCTGGGATCGCGGCAGCGTTGAAACCCTGCGGCGCGAGATGGCCCGTCTGCAACGCCTTTCGTTCCGGCTGATCTGGCTGAATCCGTTGCTTGGCCTGCCCGATTACCAGCCTTTGACGGTGGGTATACAGGCGGCGCTGGATTATGTGGATGACTTTCTGCCCTGCCACAACTTCCGCAGCCTGCAACAACTGGCTGTATTGTTGTCAGAAATACAGAAAGAAAGTCGGGCCGAACGCCGCCAGCAATTACTGGTTAAATAAAAAAGTTATAGAGAGGTAATACCATGCAAGACATTCTGGATACGGTGGAAGAATGGCGAGCTAATAACGAGGATATCGCAGTAGCAACCGTGGTGAAAACTACCGGCCCGGCTCCACGCTTTGAGGGAGCCAAAATGGCTGTGACCCGCAGCGGCAAACTGGTCGGCTCTGTCAGTGGTGGTTGCGTGGAGGGCGCGGTCTTTGAAGAAGCCCAGCGCGTTTTGCGCACTCGCAAGCCGAAGCTGGTGAAATACGGCATCAGCAAAGAGAGCGCCTGGGACATAGGGCTTGCCTGCGGAGGCGGCATCGAAGTCTATATCGCTCCGCTGGAATAAAGTAGTAAACAAAATGATTGTCTAAAGCCGGTTCGCCATCCAGACTGCGAGGGTTAAAGTTATGTCAAATTATCAGAAGATTATTGACCATATCCAGCGCGAGGAAATGGTTTCGCGTGTCACGGTGGTTCATGCCCCGGAAGGAGTAGAAATCGGCGCAGAAATGCTGGTCTATCCCGACGGCCACACCGACGGCACTCTGGGCGCATCTGATCTCGATCAGCAAACGGTTGCTCTGGCGGTAGACCTGATGAAGCGTACCGGCTCTAAGACTTTCCCGGTTGATACCGCCGACGGGCCTTACGAAGTCTTCGTGGATGTTTTTCCGCCTCCGCCTACCCTGCTGGTCTTTGGCGCGGTGCATATCGCTATACCGCTGGTTAAATTCGCCAAAGAAAATGGCTTTCGGGTTAGAGTGATTGACGGGCGGCAAAAGTTTTTGACCAAAGAGCGCTTTCCGGAAGTGGATGAGCTAATTGAGGCCTGGCCGGACGAAATTACCGAGCATAATGTCAAAATTGACGAGAATACTTATATCGTTATATTGACGCACGATGAAAAATTTGACGGCCCGGCCCTGGAAGTCAGTTTGCCCAGCAAGGCGCGTTACATTGGCGCCATCGGCAGCAAAACCACAACCGCCAACCGTAACGAGCGCTTACGCAAGCTAGGCTATTCCGAAGAAGATATAGCCAGGATACATGGCCCTATCGGGATACAAATCGGGGCGAAAGAACCGGCTGAAATAGCAGTGAGCATTATGGCCGAAATCATCGCCGTAAAGTACGGCATCAGATAAAACAGATCAGGGAGTTTCCCTGGCAGGGGTGGGACGGGTAAATTCCCGCCTTCCCCTTATTTTATGAAAAGGAGCTTATTTTGAACAGCAAATGGCTGGCCCTCAACCAGGAGGCCCAGCAAGGCCGGGCGCTGGTGGCCCTGGAATCAACCGTCATCTCTCACGGTCTACCTTACCCTGATAACCTTGCAACCGCCAAGGGCCTGGAACAGGTGGTGCGCGAACATAAGGCCTCCCCTGCTACCATCGCCCTGATAGACGGCCAGATTCGGGTAGGGTTGGATGAGAGTCAATTACAGCGCCTGGCGACTGAAAAGAACGTGGCAAAAGTCAGCCGCCGCGACCTGCCGGTAGTGCTGGCCCGGCGTGGCCTGGGCGCAACCACCGTCGCGGCCACCATGTATGCGGCCCAATTGGCCGGAATTAAGGTTTTTGGAACCGGCGGACTGGGAGGAGTACACCGGGGCGCCACTACTACTTTCGACATCTCGGCGGACCTGACCGAACTGGCCCGTACTCCTGTAATCGTAGTTTGCGCCGGGGCGAAGGCAATTCTCGATCTGCCCTTAACCCTTGAGTATCTCGAAACTCAGGGTGTGCCGGTCATCGGCTACGGCACTGACGAACTGCCGGCTTTTTATACCAGCAAAAGCGGCCTCAAGCTGGAAGCGCGGGCCGATAGCGCCGCTGAAGTGGCCGAAATCGCCCGGATCAAGTGGGAACTGGGCCTGAGCGGTGGAATTGTGGTAACTGTGCCACCACCGCCCGAAGCAGACCTGCCCGCCGCCGAAGTAGAAAAAGCGATTTCACGAGCCCTGGCTGCCGCTGACAAAGCGGGAGTACGCGGCAAGAATGTGACACCCTTCCTGCTGGACGCCGTGCGCCTTGAAACCGAAGGCCGCAGCCTGGAAACAAACATTGCCCTGCTCAAGAATAATGTGGGCGTTGCCGCCGAAATCGCTAAAGCGCTGGCAGAATAGCCGCTTAAACGGGGAATCGAAAACTGGCATCAAAAGCTGTCACAAAACATAAGGGTGTTTCGTCTTATCTACGGTGTACCGGATAATAAACATGAACAAAGTGCTGAATAAGTAATAAGATGAATCATCTCGATGAATTTAACCAGCAGAGACCTCTGCTTTTCTCAATTGCTTATCGCATGCTCGGCAGTGTGATGGATGCCGAAGACATGTTGCAGGAAGCTTTTTTGCGCTGGAACAGCGTGGATGGCCAGGAAATTCAATCCCCCAAAGCCTATCTTTCTACTCTGGTAACGCGCCTGTGCCTGGACCAGTTAAAATCGGCCAGGGCCAGGCGCGAAGTTTATGTTGGGCCCTGGTTACCAGAACCGCTGGTAGGAGACGCCGCGCTGGATGTAACCGATAAGGCGGAAATGCTAGATTCAGTTTCAACGGCCTTCATGCTGCTGCTTGAAAATCTCTCGCCGCTGGAAAGGGCGGTCTTCCTGCTCCGCGAAGTCTTCGACTACGATTACGCCGAGATTGCTCAAATTGTAGATAAAAGCGAGGCTAATTGCCGCCAGATGGTGCGGAGAGCACGCCAGCATCTTCAGGAGCGCCGTCCTCGTTTCAACGCCTCCACCGAACAGCAGGAGCGCCTGACCGCTCGCTTTATCCAGGCTACCGCCAGCGGTGATATTCAGGGATTGGTTAGCCTGCTAACCGATGATATAGTGCTATACAGCGACGGCGGCGGGAAAGTCCATGCGGCCAGGAATCCAATTTATGGCAACGATAAGGTAGCCCGCTTTATTGTGGGAGTGGCCCGAAAAGCGCCTCCCGGTTTTACAGCCCGCTTGTTACCGTCCGCCGATGGTCAATTAAGCATGGTAGGCTATGCCGAGGGCAAAGCTTTTATCGTAATTAATTACGAACTGGATGAGTCCGGACGGATTAAAACCATCTACATGGTAGTCAATCCGGATAAATTTCAAGGCGTACCCGACCTGAAAGATTAATTATCAAAACAAAAAAGCAGGGGTCTTAATGCCCCTGCTTTTTTTGTTACTTCAGGCTTATGCCAGGTTCTGGGTTGAGATTACTTCCCGTCTGAAGCTGATAACCTGGTTAACTTCAGTTTCGGACAGGTTATATTGAGTGCGAAGCTGCTGCAAGCGTGACTGGCCTTTGCAAGTCAGGGTATAAGCGCGAGGCAGCTTACCTTCCCGGTCGTAGCCGCGCAGGACACCCTCATCTTCAAGACTGTGAATGAGAGGGTAATTCACTCCGAAACCATAGGCACGGCGAGTGAGAGGAGATAGTTCCCGAATAATTACATCGCCGCTCTGGTCGCCCGTTTCCAGCAGGTTCAAGACTCCCAGTTCCAATAACTGGCGGGGCAGTAACTTCGGCAGGCTGAAGCGTGTTTCCGATACCGCTATCTCTTGCGCTAGCTCAAATAGTGTGTTCATTTCTGTCATAACCATACCTTTCTGTTTGTTCAGGTCCAACTAACATTTTTATATATAATTCTGGTGTGATAATTGTTATAAATGTAATAAAACTTTTATTAAGGAAGTAAAAATTACTTTACCAAATATTTGCAGAATGGAAGTAATTTTTGCTTAAAAATTTTAGAACGCAGGGGTAGCTTCTTCGGTTCTAAATCCAGCGGCGCGGTTTTCATCCGGTGATAGTGTCAGGCTAATATCGGTATCTCCCAGATGAGCGCGAACTTTTGCATACAATTCGACAAGAATCAACCGTTCAGCCGGGGTTAGAGCCTGTAATACCCCTTCCGCCATCAATTCAAATTTATGCTGGTAAGCTTCGGCCAGTTTGTTACCTTCCGAAGTTAGTTCGATCCGGAAACTGCGCCGGTCTTCCCGGTTCAAAGTTCTGGTAATATAACCCTGGTCTTCCAGACGGTCTAAGACCCGCGTCAAACTGCTCAAGCTGATATTATTCAAACGCCGGGCAATTTCCTTAACTACCAGCGGCCCACGTTGAGAGAGAATCTTCAGCACAGTTATCTCCTGTATGGAACACTTGCTAAAGTCCTCAAAATTTTCAGTACTGTTCTTAAATTTCTCACCCAGGAACATTATAAAGTCACGAACGTCACTGATCTGTTCCAGGTCCAGCGGTTTATCCCCTGGCATATAATTATTTAGTCCCTTCTTAAGCACCCAGAATATTTCAAAGCGGAATATTTTCAATCTGGTAATATTATTTTATCAGGAAAGTTGATAATGTCAATATACATTTTTCTCGAATTAAAGATTCTCCCATAAAATTAATAAAACCTAGCCAAAAAGGTAATAGATTTTGCCTATCGAAAGCATATATAATCTGGATAAGACTTTTAAAACCGCCAGGAATTAAAGGGCAACGGCACCTTAGGTAACTGAGATAAGATAGGTCTGATAAGATAAAAGAAAGAGGACTAGCTAGAATGCTACCGGAAATGACAGAAGAGCAGAGAGAAAGCGAAAGTAAAGAAACCGGACGCTTAGAGGCTTTTAGCGATGGCGTTTTTGCAATCGCCATTACTCTCCTGGTACTGGAAATTAAAATTCCCCAGGATTTGCCCGAGAATCAGCACCTGGGTGATGCGTTACTGAAAGAGTGGCCTACTTACCTGGCCTTTGTGACCAGTTTCTTCACTATCCTGGTAATGTGGATTAACCATCACCGCTTATTCACCCATATCAAACGTTCGGATAATACGTTGCTTTTCTTAAATGGTTTACTCCTGCTGGGTGTAACCTTTGTACCTTTCCCAACCGCCCTGGTAGCCGATTACCTGGAAAAATCGGATGAGGTTGTAGCACTTATGGTTTACAGCGGGACTTATATTTTCCTCGCCGTTTTCTTCAATCTGCTCTGGCGCTATGCCGCTTACAAAAACCGGCTACTGGCGAGAAACGCCAACCAAAGCGAGGTGCAGGGAATAACGAAAGCTTACAATTTCGGGCCGGCTTTATATCTGATATGCTTTATAGCGGCGCCAATCAGCCCTGTTTTTAGCCTGGTGATTGCCTTAGGTCTGGCAATCTTCTTTGCGCTACCGGTCAGAGATCGAAAAGCAGTTCCACCCGAACAATAAAAAGAGCAGGTTACCTGGCCTGCTGCTCTTACATTGGAGCTAATTGTGGCCTTGGCCCCGCCTGCCCTGGTCGGCGGGGAGAAGGGCCACGGGTATAGTTTTAAGAAATTAAGGGAAAAGTATATCAGGCCGCGACGGTGGCCATGCCTCGCAGCAAGAGATGTACTCGCAGCAGTAATTCACTGCTACGGACAGGCTTTATGACGAAATCGTCTGCTTCCAGGTCAATTACCGCCTTTTCAAAAACATGATTGCTTTCCAGCGAAGTAACAATCATTACCGGAATATAAGGATAGCCGAGGCGCCGGACATTTCGCAGAAAATCCAGGTCTTCTTCCTCATCACCCTGCATATCGTAAATGATAAGATCCGGTGTTCCGCGCATAAAAGTAGCCTGGTGGGGATTTGCAAGCTGCTCCAGAACCTGTTCAGGAGAACTTTCAAAGGTGGCATGGTAGCCCTGACTGGACAACAGGGTACAGATCTGGGTGGCACTTTCCACGTGGCGATCAATCACCACGATATGCATGGTCGGGGTAATCACGGAGATAAAAGACTCGGCAAGTTTTACAGGTTGATTTTGTTGTGATTGTGTGGACTCTAGCATGACTTTAGCTCAATCTATAATATAACTTAAATCAAACGTGATTGTACATTGACCTGAACAGGCAAGATTTTCCAGGATTTAAGTTAGCCATCACACAGGGAGAGCACGGGTAAGGATTTTAATAATCTCTTAGCAACATTACCCGGCTTTTTCCAGAATAATTGAAACTTCACCAGTATAGATAGGTTCAAGACCGGCCAGTTCCGCCAACCGGTATAATTTATTGTAGCATCCGATTATTACGAACAGCATTACGAAAGAGATCAAGGAAGCTCAATTTTTAGATCTTTTTAATGGCGCCTGCGGGAAGGTGTTCGACGATTAGAATAATGCTTGGTGACCCGGCGGGGTGGCGCCTGGTTATGATGAGCGAAAAAATTATCTCTATGCGAGTGGTGAGAACCATGCATCAGGTGCTTGAGTTCCGTACTGCTAGTATCGAGGATGGCATGTAGCGAGTCGCTTATAATCATGCCCACAATAAATAAAATAACCGGAAGAGCCAGAACCGGCCACCAGTCAAAAATTGCTTCGCGGGTAGCTGACTGGGCGGCGCTACCGAGCAACAGCAATAAGGCCAGCGGAAACCACATCAGGTAGATTACACGCAGAATAGTACTGATTACCGGGAAGTGAGAAATCCAGCAACGATGTGCCAGAATTCTCTGGTAAGGCCACCAGATGATACGCAGCCAGCCCCAGCTTTTATAACCTAAAGAGTTTAAATCCAGGTCCGGGTTCATGAAAAAAGTAGCGAAAGTATAGCCTCCCGCCAGGCAAACTACATGCGCCGGAGTCCATCCTAAAAAAAGTGCCCCGGCGCAAACCGGTACGCTGACAACAGTATTGATGGTGCGATGGGTAGTCCCCATTGGCATAAGCGGCGGTATCCTTGTTCTAAATAGAAATGACCAACAACTACAGCACTACTATGCGAACAATTGTACCACACCCTTTTGCCGTCAACAAGCTTATATAAGTTCCTCCAGGACTTGCTCCACCAGTTCAACCGGAACATCCCGGCGAATTTCCAGCCGGCCAATGTCCAGCGGCAGAATCCAGCGTATCGCGCCGCTTTCCACTTTTTTGTCCAGTTTCATGCTTGAAAGGATGGTTGCGCGGTCAAGCCCATAGCTACGGGCCGAGGTAGGCAGACCAAAAACTTCCAGCAAGGCTTTTTGCCTTTGCACAAAATCGCTGGAGCAAAGCCCCATTTTTTCGGCCAGCCGGGCCGCACCCTGCATACCGATAGCCACAGCTTCACCGTGCAACAAGGTATGGTAATTCCCGGCGGACTCCAGGGCATGGGCATAAGTATGGCCATAATTAAGGGTAATGCGCAGTCCCGTCTCGCGCTCGTCCTGCTCGACCACCCCGGCTTTGACAGCTACGGACTCTCGCAGGATAGCCGCCAGGGTCTCCTGGTCACCGGCTTGAAGGGCGGGCAGGCTTTTTTCCAGGCGCTCGAAACGCGCTAAAGCCTCCTGCTCGCTGCCTGCTCCCGGTATAACGGCGTGCTTAACCACTTCGGCCCAACCAGAGTTTCGAGCACGTTCGGGCAGGCTGGCGAGGGTAGTCACATCAGCCACTACCGCCACAGGCGGGTAGAAGGAGCCGATCAGGTTCTTGCCGGTCGGATGATTTACCCCGGTCTTGCCACCTACGCTGCTATCCACCATCGCCAGCAAGGTTGTAGGCACCTGGATAAAAGGCAGGCCGCGCAGCCAGGTGGCCGCTACAAAACCGGTAAGATCGCCAACTACACCGCCGCCGAGAGCAATAATAAGGTCTTTGCGTTCAGCGCGTTCCTCGGCCAACCAGTCATAAAGCCGGGAAGTCTGTACCAGTGACTTGGTTTCTTCACCCGCCGGCACTAACTGGAATTTCACCCGAAAACCGGCTTCTTGCAGGCTACTCTGGATAGAGTTAAGGTAAACCGGTCCGACCTGCTCGTCGCTGATAATAAAGATTGCCCTGCCCGCTTGAGCCAGTTCCAGTTCGCGTACCAGGCTTCCCAGGCGTGGCAGTAAGCCTTCGCCGAAGAGAATAGGATAGCTTCCCACGCTGGTTTTGACAGTCAGATGCTGACCGGGCAGGTTAGCAGCCTGTTGGCTTCCGGCTGTCTCCTGCTTTAGAGTGCCGAACTCGTGACCTCGATGAAAAGGCTGGGGCCGAGCAGCAGCGTGTGGCGCGCCCGGTGTAGCGGGACTGCCCGCTCCGCCGCGCTGTTGTTTATCGCCTCGGCGCTGCACCCAGGGTAAAACTCGTACAATTTCAGCCGCAACCTCTTCCGGAGAAAGAAAATCGGTATGAATGGTCCAGTCCGCCTCGGCATAAAGCGGTTCGCGGCTGGCCTTGAGCTTCGTGATACGCTCAAACTGGTCATCACCCCGCAGGAGCGGGCGCTCGGCGGCTTCCTGGCGGCTGGAACTATCGAGCAGCAGGCGAACATAGATGGACTCAGGCCGCGCTTCCAGGCAGAATACATAGCCATTGGCAGTCATAGCAGTGCGATTCTGCTTGGAAAGAACTATGCCACCCCCGGTAGCAACCACCTGATAATTGCCCTCGCAAATTTTTTCCAGGGTAGCGCTTTCAATCTCACGAAAAGCAGCCTCTCCATCCTGTTCAAAAATAGCCGGAACACTCCGGCCTGTGTCCGCTTCGATTTGCAGGTCGGTATCAATATATTCGTAACTCAAGAGTTGCGCGAGAGCTTTACCGGTGCTGGTTTTTCCGGTCCCGCTAAAGCCAATTATAAAGATATTATCTTTCATATTTTCTAAAATTAAGTATCTACTAAAACTAACTTATATCCTCTAAACCGGCCATTTGCCAGATAGCGCGGGTAAGAGCCTCGCGTTCTTCTCCGATAGCGCGGGCCGCCGCTTTTTCTTCCGCGCTGGCAGCTTCCAGCTTACGCCCGGCATCCATTTTATCAATAATCAGGCGTAAGCGTTCCTGGGTGGCGGCAAACTTCTCAAGCTGGCGAGCGCTAAATTCAGCCACGTAAGAACCTTCAAGGTCCAGTACTATCCGGCGAAAATGCCGCAGGCATACCCCGGCTACACCCGGCGCGGCATAAGCCTGCCGGAAGCGGTTCTCTTTACTGTAACCGTCCGCAAAATCATCCACGATTCTGGTTTCGGAGGTTTCCTGGTGCAGGCAAATCGGGCAGGCTGCGTAAGGCTCTTCAGGGGCTACCGTTCCTCGACCAAACAACCCACCTCGCCGGGGTGTAAAGTCGCCCTTTTCGATCCGCTTTGCCGCATCTCTTAACAGGTCGTCATAGATAATGGCTGTGCCCAGGGCATCATGCAGGCTCGCCCACTGGTAAGAGTGGCGATTGCAAAAACCGCCCGCCTGTCTCAATTGTAACCTGGTATCCACGTCGTTGACATTCTCCAGGCTGAGCAGGTGTAAAAAGCGGTCTACTTCAGCCAGGGTCAGGCGGCAGACCGGGCAGCAGTGGCGGGGGCGGCCCGGTCTACCCGGGTGAGCCTCCGCCTCCATCATTTCCAGTAATTCGTAGTAAGTTTGAGTTGGCATCAGTCGTAAGTGTAAAAGCCATTAAGGGCGGTGTCAATCGCCGTCAAAACATTTTCATCGAGCGTTACGCCGGAAGCGGCCACGTTATCCTGAACTTGCTCCTTACGAGTGGCTCCTATGATAGCACTGGCTACATTCTTCTGCCGCAGTATCCAGGCCAGGGACAGTTGCGACATGGTCAGGCCAAGATCACTCGCAATCGGTCGCAGGCGTTCGACCGCTTCGAGCAAAGGTTGTTGCAGCAGGTCTGGCATGAAACGATTAGAATTAGGGTCAAGGGCTCGGCTACCCTCCGGTAAAGGCTGGCCCGGGCGGTACTTACCGGTCAGAACGCCCTGGGCTAAGGGCGAGAAAACAATCTGGCCCACGCCGTCACGTTCTGAAGCCGGGATAACCGCCTTTTCAATCCGCCGCGACAACATATTGTATTCCGGCTGGTTGGAAACAATCGGGTCCAAATTATGCCGCGCGGCAATCTGAATAGCATCTGTAATCTGTTCAGCCCGCCATTCACTCACCCCGGCGTACAATATTTTACCTTGAGTGACCAGGTCATCGAGGGCCCGTAAAGTTTCATCCATAGGCGTTTCAGGATCGAAGCGGTGGCACTGGTAGAGGTCAATATAATCGGTTTTAAGGCGCTTCAGGCTGGCGTGACACTCTTCCATAATATGTTTACGGGAAAGCCCTTTATCGTTCGGACCTTCGCCCATGGGGAAGTAAACTTTGGTGGCCAGCACATAGGAACTGCGCGGTAACTCTTGCAAGACCTCTCCAAGTACCTTTTCAGACTCGCCCCGGTAGTAGGCGTCCGAAGTATCGAACAAATTAACACCCAGGTCGTAAGCTTGCAGTACACATTCCCGCGCGGACTCCGACGCCACGCTGCCACCGTAGGTAAGCCAGCTACCCAGGCTGATTGTGCTGACTTTCAGGCCAGAGCGGCCCAGTCTGCGGTATTCCATGTTTCTTCTAAACCCTCTCTATGGTTCGTTTTCTTTTGAGCAGGCAGTTGCCTCAGTTATAATTATTAAAACAGCCTCATTCTAACACTCTCAGGCATAATCTGGAAAGTTGGAGACAATACGGCAAGACAGGTATAATAAGCGGAAGTAATTGAACGATATCATGCGATCTATATTTAAGAGTGGAGGACTGCAACATTGCAACTGATAGAAACGGTCGCCAAAATGGCCGAACAGCGCGAAATCTGGCGGCAGACCGGGCGAACTATTGGACTGGTTCCTACTATGGGTTATCTTCACGAGGGGCATCTTTCCCTGGTGCGCCAGGCACGGGCTGAAAACGAGGTGGTGGTAGTCAGTATTTTTGTCAACCCGCTGCAATTTGGCCCCAGGGAAGATTTCGGGCGGTACCCGCGTGATTTACAGCGCGATCTGGCTATGCTGGAAAAAGAAGGAGTAGATGCCATCTACCATCCCGGCCCGGAGGAAATGTACCCGGCAGGCTTCGATACGACTGTCGAGGTCGGAGGCATTACCGGAGTGCTGGAAGGCGCAGCGCGACCCGGTCACTTCAAGGGGGTGACAACCGTAGTAGCCAAGCTTTTTAACGCGGTTGGTCCGCGCCGGGCTTACTTCGGACAGAAAGACGCCCAGCAGGTAGCAGTGCTGCGCAAAATGGTAGAAGACCTTAACTTCCCGCTGCAACTGGTGGTCTGCCCCACTTTTCGAGAGAGTGATGGCCTGGCGATGAGCAGCCGTAACGTCTATTTAACAGCCGAAGAAAGGCAGGCTGCTCCCGTCCTCTACCGCGCTCTGCAAGCCGCCGCTCAACTCTGGCGCGAACACCCACAGCAGCGTAGTGGTCCGGCCCTTCGGGCTGCTATGACAGCAGAGCTTGAGGGCCAACCTTTAGCGCGACCGGATTATGTCAGCGCGGCCAATCCCCGTACTTTGGAAGAATATGAAGGTGCGATACCGGCCCAAAATGGCGTTTTACTCTCGATGGCAGTCCGTTTTGGCAATACCCGCCTGATTGATAACATGCCTCTGGAAGCTTGATATCTCAGTTGTACTAAAAAGGCCAGTTAGCTGGCCCTTTTTAGTTTCAGTGTCAGATTTTAGCGCGCTACAGCATTCAGGGTGGCGACAGCATGGTTTAAACTTGAAAGATTACCCAGCAGATTCTCGTTTCCGCTGACGACAGACTGTGAAATTTGCGATACATCTCGCATGGTTTCAACCACTTCAACCGTGGCGACACGCTGTTGCTGTATAGCTACCGCGATTTCACGGGCCAACCCGGCGGTATTACCAACCAGAGCCACCATTCCCTGCAAAGCCTGCTCTATGGAAAGCGTACCCGTTATGATTTTGTCAGCCTCTTCCAGGCCTTTTTGCGCCACATCTGAGGAACTTTCAATTGCTTTGCGTACCTCGACTACAATTTGCGCGACGTGGTCGGCGGCTTCTCGGCTACGGTTGGAGAGACGCTGCACTTCATTTGCTACGCTGGCAAAACGCCGCCCGTATTCGCGAGCCCCGGCAGCCTCGATAGTGGCGTTAAGCGCCAGGATGTTAGTTTCTTCGGCTATTTCGGTAATCAACTCGATGATCTGGTCAATCTGTCCGGCCTGGCGATAAAGGTCCTTCATGGCAAGCGCCACCGCCTGGACCTGTTCATTAAGAGTTACAAGCGACTTGAGGCCATCACGCACATTCTCGGTGCCATTTTCAGCAGCTTGAAGAGCCTGTTGGGCCGTGCTGTCCACCCGGCTGGCGCTATTTGCAATAGCGAGGTTAGCCTGGCTCAGTTCTTCCATGCTGGTGCTGACTTTCAGCACTGCTGCGACTTGCTGCGAAGTATTTTGATTCTGTTCCTCAAAAGAGCGCGATAACTGTGCCGTCAGGTCATCAACTTTGCGAGTCAGTTCCTGCTCAATCTGGCGCTTGCTGGCTAATTCCTGGTTGGTACTATCCAGTAGTTTGTTTTGCTTGCTCACGTGGTTTACCAGCGAAAGAAAACTCTTTTCAAAGATAGTGGTAATCCAGGCAATCATAAAAAGCATACACACCGGTACAGCCAGCTCTGTAATCGCCTCTACAGGATTTCCAAAGGAGAAAAGGCCGGTTCTGGTGCGGTTTACGCCGATTATAATCAGACTACCTGTACCCGCGAGAGCAAACAGCGCGCCAAACAACGGGCGGATAATTAAACATGCTCCAATCACAGTCAGGATCATCAGCGGTGCCACGCGTAACAGGTTAATCAGCACGCGTTCATCAGTTCTTGTCACCAGATATACATCAATAATTACATGAACAGCAGTGAAAAAGCTGACAGCGGCAACAGTAGTCTTGCCAGTCCGGTTGAGCAGGTAGCAACAAATCAGCGCAAACAATCCTCCTACTTCCGGAAGGATAGCGAGAAAAGAAAATTCCGAATTAGCGAGACTATTAAGTTGTGATAGAACAGTGAAAATAATTAAACCGAGGCCGGTAACCAGTAAAAAAGCATTCAACAAATGCGTACGGCGCTGCTCTAAATTGCCATAGCGATGGTCAGCAGCGGTTACTAGCCGCCATAATCTGGCAATGCCGCTTGATTTTGTAACTGCATGGGCACTGCTGGGGGTTATATTTGGTTCCAGAGTCTGTCCCATCCTTTCATAACGTTTTTCAAAACGAGGCTAAAACTTAGCAATAACTAGAATAGAGTGAGTTAGCTCAGAGAGACCAGAAACCTGGCTTTTTACTCTGGTACATAAATCAGGGAACTAACACTGATAAAAAATTAACACAGCTCAAAATATTATACTATCAATATATCTAAAAGGTGTACGTAAGACAACCATATACCTTTAGTCTAGTGTTTATATTTTATCAAAAGAAACCGAAAGACTCAACATGTAGAATCAAAAATTAAGTAACCATTTGTTGCTATGACTAAGCATAAATGCTGATGACTAAAGGTCAGAATTTATTGTATAAGTGTGACAACCACAAAGTTGGAGTGTCAGCAAGGAGGCTGAATTTGTTTTTGCTTGCGTAATTTCTGTAAAGGAAGGTGTTTGAGGTGAATCAGGCCGAAGAGTTAGCCCACGTCGATCTAAATTTAAGTCATACCCTGCAACCACGCAAAGCCGGTCTGGCCACTAGAGTAAATTTACGCTGGTTAGGAGTAGGTTTATGCGCTCTTTCCGGTATCAGTTATGGCTTCCAGGCTCCTCTGGCTAAAACAGCCTACGCCAACGGCGTAAATGTTACTACCATGTTAACCCTGCGCTTTACGATTGCTTCGCTGGGTATCTGGGCGTTAGTAGCTCTGACCAGGCCAGCCCTGCGTCAACCCTGGCCTAAAATGGCCGGTCTGATTTTCCTGGGTGTTCTATTCGTTTCAAACTCCCTCTTTTATTACATGGCTTTGCAGCAAATGTCAGCCGGAACCACCACTCTTTTAGTTTACTCTTTCCCCATGCTGGTAGTATTGTGGTCGGTTTTATTCTTCGGGGAGAAACTAAATCGCGGGCGTGTTCTGGCCCTGGCTCTGGCCGTAGCAGGTTGTATCTTAACGGTAGACCCGGCAGTCGCCCTCGGCCCTGGAACCAGTTTTAGCTGGATGGGTGCGCTTTGCGCTTTCGGGAGCGCTCTCAGTAACTCAATCTATATTGTTCTCTCAGGAAATAAACTGGGAAAGGGCATCCCGGCCCTGACAGTGGTAGCCTGGGGCACTCCGGTAACGGCCCTGCTGTTCATTGCGTGGAGTATCTTCAGCGGGGATTTTATGTTCCAGATGCCGCCCTTAGCCTGGCTTTGCTGCCTGGGCATCGGTCTATTGACTGCTTTTTCAATAGGGGCTTATATGGCCGGTATCCAGATAATCGGAGCCAGTCGCGCCGCCATTACCTCTACCACCGAACCGGCTACCGCCGTCCTTTTAGGTATTATATTACTGGGCGAAACAGCCAGCCTGGTTAAAATAGCCGGAGGAGCGCTTATTATCAGCGCAATTGTCCTCTTAAGCCGTCCGGCTAATAAGTAGCCGCGAGGTAATTAGTTAGTTATTTTCAGGTAGTAGGCGTACCAGTCGGTCTTAATAATCGTTTGAGCCTGCTCTAGTGTTATTTGATTCTTGCAAACCGCCAGGTGTAAAGCGTCTTCTACCTTATCCTTTTCGCGGGCGCCCGGTTTTGGCTCATAAGGCTCGGGCCAGAGATTTGTAACATCGTTACTTCCTCCCAGTTCAAGCGAAATAAAGTGATCCACCTCGTATTTGCCCGGCACATCGGCTATTTGATAACGCTGGAAAACCTCTTTTTTCTCGGCGTCATTAACATCGCGAACACCTTTAGTATAATTTGGCACGCAGACTTCAGCCGCCGTAGCACCAGGAAACACAGCGCCGGGCGTCAGGTTTGGGTCAGGATAGAGAGAAGCGGGACCGGTATGGGTAGCTCCAATGCCCGGTGAGGGTATGCCGGCTGTTACAGCCAGGGAAAGAACTGTAACCGGAACAGGCGTTAGGGTTAGTTTCAATGGCGGTGTGGCGGCGGGAGTCGTAGTTGCAGGGACAGAAGTAGTGATGGTAGTTGCTACAGATGTTGAACTGGTGGCGGTGGTTCTGGTTGAAGGGACGCTGGTAGTCGCAGTTGTTAAGGCGGTTGTCGAAGGTGCGCCAGAAAGACTATCACCGGCAGAAGTAGGGGTAGAAAGATCACCGCAACTAACAAGCAACAGGTTAACAAAAAACAGTCCGCTTAGTACCAGTCGGACCTTCCCTGCGGCAAGAATTTTCATATTAGCATACCCTTTATTAAATTTAGTCAATGTGAAAATTATCGACGTTTTGATTAAATTAAACAAGACCTAATTATTCTAGGTCCAGTGGCCTACAAATAGACTTTTGATTTGATATTGTATGTATAAAGATTGGGGAAATAGCGATAGAGACTGGCATAGCTTAAAGTCGTACCAGTATAATAAAAGGGAAAGACCGGCGTTTTCTGCCGGCCTTTTAAACTAACCTCGCCGGCTTACCGGCAACCCTTTCATACCAGAACTTGTAACTTCCCGCTTTTCCATTTCTTCTTCCGCTTCTTCCAGTTCTACCTGTTCTCTTACGTAAGCAGGACTTACCAGGCTTTTCGCGGTAGGCAGAAAGTGGGAAAAATCACGCAAAGCCAGCAAAAGGGCCAGTACCAGATAGATTGCGGCAAAAATAATGTGAGTTTCAATCCCGCCAATTTCGGCTGGCAGAAAAAACTGGCCCAGCATCAACCCGATCAAAACAAAAGCCCCTTTTAAGCCTGCTCGCAGGTTTAGTATAATCATCACCGCCAGTAAAGTCTGGCCGGAAGTAAGCAGCATCTGGCTGACTAAATCAAACTGGTTAGTCAGACCATCTTCTACATAGCTGCCGTGAAGGGGTAGTGAACGCCAGCGGTTTGAACCGAGACTAAACACCAGCGGCAAAGTACCTACCAACAAAGTCCACTGGTTTACTTTACTGGCTACCAGGGCTCCCAGGCCATCCGAAGCCAGGCCACGCCAGGTAAACATGGCGCAAACAATTATCTCAGGCGCTTCCGAGGCCAGCGGGGCGAACCATTGCACCATAAAAACCGGGTCGGCACCAAGCATAGTGCCGGTATCAATCAGCGAGTCAGCAAAGGGGTCGGCCATTAGAAAAATAGCGGCACCGGAGAAAATCAGCATTAGCGCTACCGCCGTAACGCGCCTGGCACGCGGCATTTCGCCCAGCACTGCCGCCGGTCCCATCAGATCAGGTTCTTCGAGAGGTGCCTGAGCTATGCGCACAGTATAAGCAATAAACAACCCCACAAAAACAAAAACATCATAAAGGTCAATCTCACCTTTAAGCGGTAAGGTAAGTGAATAAAGACCTGCCAGCAGCAAAAAGCCAATTTCTACCCGCTGGCTTCTTCCCAGGTTTATTGAACGCCGCCGAAACTTGAGAATGAATAAGAAAATTACAAGGGGCCAGGCAATACCGACAATCATGCGATTGGCGCCGATCATGTTGGCAACCGCAAACTGCTGATAAGCCGGGTCGGAACCGGCCTGGTGAGTAAGTACAAAGTCAACCGAATATTCTGGCAATACAGCGATAAGAGCCATTACCGACAGAGCGAACGCCGGGGGAACATCCATCTGAGCGGCTTCAATCGCCCAGGACAGCAGGAAAGCTGCACCAACAACACAGGTACCGAAAAGTAAGGCGGCCAGGGGCGGGCTAGACGATTCAAAACTATCTAAAACAAATAACCTGACTGCCAGTCCCGGCAGCATGATAAGAACTGCAAACCCGATCAATGTCCACTTTTTCATCAGTCAAGCGCGCCTCTTCCGCTTTTACAGGTGAATAGCGCAAATTTCTTTAATATTTCTAGATTTTTTGCCGATTTTTTCATTAAACAACTCCTTTTAAGTAATTTTCTCTATTATATGGCAACATTGTTTATAATCCAAACCGAGACGCTTTTTTCCGGATTGTTAAAAGTTCTCAAAAGTTTCAGTGTTCCCCTGATATAGCTCCATCTTATAAAGAGTTTACTGCAAATTCTGGCCCAAAAGTCTTACTGTGGCTTATCAGTTGCTAAAACGTACCGGTTTATCTGGGAAAGCCTCAAGTAAAAAGAGACGCCTCTTCTAACTTAGGCGTCTCTTTTTTGCTATTTCAACTTAGCTTTTGACTCAGTCAACCGTTTCAGCCGGTTGTGGTAATTCTTCGAGAGCCTTTTCCGCAAAGTGGCAGGCCGCGAAATGACCCGGACGGTGTTCCACGAAAGGCGGTTCCTCTTTGCAAATTTCCTGGGCCAGCGGACAACGCGTACGGAAGTGGCAACCCGAAGGCGGGTTAATAGGCGAAGGGACATCACCCTCCAGGATAATGCGCTTACGCTTCTCTTCCAGGAGCGGATCCGGAACCGGAATAGCAGAGAGCAACGCTTTGGTGTATGGATGCATTGGCTTCTCATACAGGTCGTTGCGGTCGGCCAGTTCTACCATTTTGCCCAGGTACATTACGGCGATGCGGTCCGAAATATGGCGCACTACTGAAAGGTCATGGGCGATAAAGAGGTAGGTCAGCCCAAACTTGTCCTGCAAGTCTTCCAGTAAGTTGACGACTTGTGCCTGAATAGACACGTCAAGAGCTGAAACCGGCTCATCGGCCACGATAAATTCCGGTTCCACCGCCAGGGCGCGGGCAATACCGATACGCTGGCGTTGACCGCCTGAAAATTCATGCGGATAGCGGTTGATATAGTTCGGATTGAGCCCGACTGTGCGCAACAATTCACGTACCCGGTCCTGTTTGGCCTTGCCTTTAGCCAGGCCGTGCACTTCCAGAGGCTCTCCGATGATATTGCCGACGGTCATACGCGGGTTAAGGCTGGCGTAAGGATCCTGGAAGATAATCTGAATCTTGCGGCGCATCTTGCGCATCTCTTCGCCGGATAGCTTGGTCAGGTCCTGGCCTTTGTAGATAACCTGCCCGCCGGTCGGACGATAGAGTTGCAAAATAGCCCGTCCGGTGGTGGATTTACCGCAACCCGATTCACCTACCATACCGAGGGTTTCACCCTTTTTGATAGTAAAGTTCAGGCCATCAACCGCTTTTACAGCTCCCACTTTATGCTGAAAAATAATGCCTTCCGTGATTGGGAAGTGCATCTGAAGATCATTGATCTCCATCAAGACGTCACCGCTACCGTAGACCGCCTGACCCGTAGCTTGAGTCTTATTGCTTTGCTTTTCCAATCTAATACTCCTTCTTCTGTTCGTGCTAATCCTTAAGCTACGGTATCCTCGGCATCACTGGCACCCACTGTGGCAGCTTCCGTAGAATTTTCTGCCGGAATCGGTGTTTCTTTAGTAATGTCGAAAAGACAGGCAACACGGTGTCCTTCCTGAACCTCACGTAACTCAGGCACTTTCGCCTGGCAAACCGCGGGCTGGCGATAAGCGCAGCGTGGTTCAAAAGGACAACCCGGCGGCAGCGTCACCATATCCGGCGGCATACCGGGAATAGGCTTTAAGCGTTCCTGGCGAACAGCGTCGAGGCGCGGGATAGAGTTGAGCAGGCCAATCGTATAGGGCATACGCGGATTTGCGTAGAGGGGCTTAGAGGCTGCCGTTTCTACAATCCGGCCAGCATACATTACCTGGATGCGGTCGCACATACCGGCTACCACTCCCAGGTCGTGGGTAATAAGCATAATAGCCGTACCCAGTTCTTCGCGCAAACGCTTCAACAGGTCGAGAATCTGCGCCTGGATAGTTACGTCAAGAGCGGTAGTCGGTTCATCGGCAATCAGCAGTTTCGGGTCGCAGCTAATAGCCATAGCGATCATCACGCGCTGGCGCATACCACCAGAGAACTGGTGCGGGTAGTCATCCAGGCGCTTCTCGGCAGAGGGAATACCGACCAGCTTGAGCAGTTCCACTGCCCTGCGGCGAGCGGCCTTTTCATCCATTTTCATGTGAAGCTTCAGGCTCTCGGTGATCTGCTTGCCAATAGTCAAGACCGGGTTGAGTGAGGTCATAGGGTCCTGGAAAATCATGGAGATTTCCTTACCCCGGATCTTGCGCATCTGGTCATCTTTTAGCTTGAGAATATCCTGACCTTTGAATAGTACCTGGCTAGTAGGGTCTATTTCGGTAGGCGGAGTAGGAAGCAGGCGCATAATTGCCAGCGAAGTAACACTCTTTCCAGAGCCGGACTCGCCTACAATACCCAGCGTCTCACCTTCGTTAAGATTGAAGGAAACGTTGTTTACTGCTTTGACCAATCCCCCATCGGTCTTAAAACTTACTTTTAGATTCTTTACCTGTAGTAAAGGTTCCATTATGAACTCCTGTAACAATGAGAGAAAGTATATCTATCGTTTCGAGCGCGGGTCGAGAGCATCGCGCAAACCATCTCCGATAAAGTTAATAGCTAAAACGGTCAACAGGATAAAGAACCCCGGGAAAAAGGCCCACCACCAGTTGCCATTAACAAACTCGATCTGTGCTTCGGCCAGGCTAGTACCCCAGCTACGCAGAGGCGGCTGAATACCATAGCCCAGGAAGCTCAGGAAGGACTCCAGCACGATATTCTGGCCGACGAGCAGAGTTCCGGCCACCACTACCGGGTTGATTACGTTCGGTAGAATGTGGGCGAACATTATACGGCCATTTTTCGAGCCAACAGCGCGAGCACCGGTAACAAATTCTTGCTCTTTAACTGAAAGGGTGACGGAACGCACCAGGCGAGCTACCTGTGGCCAGGTCAGAAGACCAATAATCACAGGCAGGATAATCAAGGAACGCAGGCTGGCATCTTCAGGAGTTTTGCCACCAGAACCACCCGGTGGCGGTGGTGTTACAAGGAAGCGCGAGGCTGTGAGCAGTACAAAGAGCAGCGGTACGGACAGGAAGATGTCGGCAATGCGCATCAGAATGCCGTCTGTTAACTTTCCGAAATAACCGGCTACCAGCCCCACTAAGGTACCTACAATACAGGCTACCAGCATAGCAAGGGTACTTAACAAAAGGGAAATACGGGCTCCATGTACCACCAGGCCCATCACATCGAGACCGTTAACATTTGTGCCAAAAGGGTGGGCTAAAGTGGGTGGGTTATTTTTCAGGTCAAACATGGTAGCCGGGTCTACCTGCGGGTCAGGTACAATGAAGGGACCCACAATCGCCACCAGTAAGAGAAAAATAAACAGGTAAACGCCAACTACCGCCATCTGGTGCCGTCGGAAGCGCACCCAGAATTCATAAAACTGCGAACGCGCTTTGGGAGCTATTACTCCTCCATCCAGTTCAGGAGACGCCTGGCCTTTACCCGGGGTTGCAACTTGTTGTTTACTATCAATCATTTTTAATACCCCCTAGTAGCGTATCCTGGGATCAATAACGGCATACAATACATCGGCAACCAGGTTAAAGATTACAATCAGGATGGAAATAATAAACACAATCCCCATCATTATTGGATAGTCTGCCCGGTCAATCGCTTCGATGAAGAGACGGCCCATACCAGGCCAGCTAAAAATAGTCTCCGTAACCACCGCGCCACCAATCAGGCCTGGCAAGGTCAGGGCAATATTGGTAATAACCGGCAGAAGTGCAGGGCGCAGGGCATGCTTACGAACCACCTGTCCTTCGCTTAAGCCTTTCGCCCTGGCAGTGCGGATATAATCCTGATTGATAGTTTCCAGCATGGAACTGCGCATAAAGCGGCTATCGGCTGCCGTACCTACCACGATTAAAGTAACCATCGGTAGAATGAGGTGGCCAACCAGGCTACCTAAAGCCTGACCAGGGTTAGTACCCCACCACTGCCAGTAGTCCGGTTTGAAGAAAGTCGGTTCGCGGGCATCGGTAATGCCGCCGGTCGGGAACCAGCGCAGGTTGGCGCTGAAGAAGTAAATCAAAATCAGGCCGAGCCAGAAGGTCGGCATGGAAAAGCCGATGTAAGTTAGCACGGTAAAGAATTTATCGCTGAAGCTGTAGCGACGTAAGGCTGACCACATACCGAGCGGTAGAGCAATTAATTGCTGAACAGAATAAGCTACCAGCATCAGTAAGAGGGTAGCCGGCAAACGCTCAATGATCATATCGGTGACGGGGCGCCGGGTGGTAAAAGAATAACCCCAGTTTCCCCGTATCATTGCAAAAAACCAATCAACATACTGTTCCAGGGCGGGTTTATCCAGGCCCCAGGCCTTTGCAATAGCTGCTTTTTGATCAGCGGTCATTCGGGGGTTGTTCCCAAAAGCGGCCAGAGGTCCACCTGGAGCCAGTTGCATAAGCATGAATATCAGGAATGATATTCCGACCAGCACCGGTATGGATATTAAAAGCCGCCGGATTATAAACTTCGTCATTCGAGCCTATCTCCCAAAGGTCGCATTTTTTATTTTTTATAGCAGAACTAACCTCTATCAGGCTTTAGATCGCCCGGATCTCCACTATTAAGTTCTATACACTTCTACACTGCGGTAAATAATAGTAGCTAAAGACAAAACTGAAGTGTTCCGCCTGTGCAGTGAGGCTTACCTGTAATTGCCTGCAATTATATAGCAAATTGAAAATACGTCAAACAAACTACCCTTTTTAGGCCTTTTTAACCTTGTTTTTTGTTTTGGTAATTAATTTGATTCTACTTTAACGGGTGAGCGCTTAAAAAAAAGGTACAGGGCAGGCTTTCCGCCCTGTACCAGGAGTTCTACGCGATATTACTGCTGAACCCAGAGTTCAACCGCGTTCCAGAAGTTAGCATCGGTGGTCGGATTTGCTTTGAAATTCTGCACCTTGTTGCTAACCACGTAGTTGTTGACGCGGCTATAGAGTGAGCCTTCATACTGCTTGTCGTAGAGGATCTTGTAGAAAGTTTCGAAGGCAGCTTTGCGCTTGGCCTGATCAGCGGACGAGCGTTCAGCATCCAGGGCCTTGTCAATATCCGGGTCATTGATGCGTCCATAGTTCGCACCGTTACCTTTGTTGGCATCGGTCGGAATACAGCTTGAGTGGTAGTTGCAATAACCGCTATCCGGGTCCACGTCAGCAGTCTGAGCAAACATACCAATATCGTACTTACCGCGAGCCAGGATACCGTCATTGCCCCACGGGCCAAAGAACTGGGTGCTGCTGTAACCCTGGAAGTTGGCCTGTACGCCGATAGCCTTCCAGTAGGTCAGCATAACTTCAGCGGTAGCTTTGCGAACCGGAGCGGTGGTGCTACTCAGGGTGAAGGAGAGCTTCTTGCCGTCTTTCTCGCGGACACCATCGGAGCCCACTTTCCATCCGGCATCATCCAGCATCTTCTTGGCGCCTTCCGGATCAAAAGCCAGCGGCTTCAGACTCGTGAGCAGAGAACTGACGTAAGGGCTGAGGGGCGAAGTATTCACCGGCAGCACCACAGTCTTGGGAGTGCGGAATTGCTTGACCAGAGCTTCGCGGTCAATCGCCATCAAGAGGGCTTTGCGAACATTAACATCCTGGAAGAGCGGGTTGCTCAGGTTGTACTGTAAGTACTCCCAGGAGTACTGCTGGGCAATATCGAACTTAGCGTTCGGTACTTTGGAAGCAGCCGGACCGGAGTTATCATCCAGGTTTTCAGCCTCGTCCAGGTCACCTTTGCCTACCGCAGCCAGGGCAGCGTTAGTGTCGGAAGTGTTGCGGAAAATTACCTTATCCAGGTAAGCGGTGAAACCCCACACCGGCTGGAAATTGTCGTTGCGGCTCAAGACAATGCGGTCATCAGGGGTGAATTCATCAACCTTAAAGGGGCCGCTGGTAATGGTCGGCTTGGTGGATTCAGGATTCTTGTCCGGGCTGGACTTGCCGGGAATAGCGCTCCAAACTTTCTCGGGCAGCGGGTAAAAGCCGTTGAGGAAGTTCAGGTAAGGGCCAAAGATCTGGCTGAAGTGCAGTACAGCAGTGCTGTCATCCGGTGTGTCTACGCTGGTAATCAGCTTCCAGGAAGCGGTATCAACGTAAACGCCGCTGTTATCCGGGTCTGTAACCCACTTCCAGGTGAAAGCGAGGTCCTTGCTGGTCAGCGGGGAGCCATCGCTCCACTTAATGCCCGGCTTCAGCTTCAGGGTAATGTCCATCTTGTTGTCAGAAGTTACCTTTACATCCCCATTCTCCAGGGTGGGAACTTCGGACAGCAGGTAAGCATAGTACTTGGAATTGTTGTCCTGGCCAACCAGGTAACCCCAGACCATACGGGCAACGTTCACAGCCACAGTTTCACCCAGGAAGTAAGGCTGTAACAGCGAAGGAAACTGTCCGGCGAAGGAAGTAGCCAGGCTGCCGCCCTTCTTGCCATTCTTGTCAAACTGAGGAGTCGAAATCAGGTCGGCGGCACCGCCAGCGGCGGCAGTAGCAGCCGCAGTAGTAGCGGCGGCAGTGGTAGCAGCCGCAGTAGTCGCAGCCGCAGTGGTAGCGGCAGCAGTGGTAGCGGCAGCAGTGGTAGCAGCCGCAGTAGTCGCGGCAGCCGTAGTAGCGGCGGCGGTGGTAGCGGCAGCCGTAGTAGCAGCCGGAGCGGTGGTAGCGGTATTGTCACCGCAAGCCGCCATCACTGCCGCCATCAACAGGCCAACGACCAAGAGGTGCAAAGCACGTTTCAAAGACATTGTGTCTCCTCCCGAAAATTCAGGTATTTGGTTAAAGGTACTGCTTTACTTCAAAAAACCTTGTGACACAAATTTGACTAACTGCCAGCCTGGTTCGCCAGCCTGCTCACCGGCCGGCCTTCCAGACAGACTTAAAAGAACTACCGTTTGCCAAAACAAAACCTTCTATTCTGGCCGAGAACAACTGCGAAAAGTCTGAACAACTGCTCGTAGCATTGTTAATGATTCTTTCGCGATACTACCTTTTAAGTTCTTAGAGTGATAGCCTGGTTATGTCAGAAGTAACGATTTGAAACAAAGTTCAGGAAAACTTTTGGATTAGACGCCGGTTACTAGATAGTGTTTCCGTACAGTGTTTATTATCGATTAAACTTAATTACACACAACCGTCAGGCTTATCGGGTTAGTCAAGCGAAGGAGAGGGATGCTGTTGTCCGCATCTTCACGGGCCGTTTTGCCCGTTTCCATGGAAACCAATGTGTTGGGATAATAACAGATAATTTTCTAATTTGCAACCACAAATAGCCGATTTACCACCGAATTGTAGTGACAATTATTTTACTGACCACCAGACAAATCGTAAAACCGCTCTTAAGGATTGTTTTACCTGATGGGCTATAAGGGCCGGGCAGCTTTTAAAAACATTTTAAAGGCAAGACCGCCAAAACTGAGCAGCGGTCTGCGTCCGGCTATACCCAGGCTTGCCAGAGGGCTTTCAGGAGGAATAACCATACCACCACGACAAAATTCCGGGGCGCACCAGAAAGTGCCGTTTGAGCTTACTACCCTGTTCTGAAGGAATTGCCAGTTTGGAAAAAAGACCGGCAGGCGTAACCAGGGTAAAACCGGAGTTACTGCTTTAAAGTTTCCGTTCGCCAGGGCTATTTCGGCGCTGCGAGCGCTGGCCTGCAAGTCACGCTGTCCGCGTGAGTAGTGATAATCGAATTGCGCCATTTCCTTCGGCACACCCCAGATTTCCCGCCCGCCCTGGCGTGAGGCAGAGCTATCAACCCACATATGAGTAATACTGAAAGCAGTACCTAATCCGCCTTTTCTGGTTACCAGCAGCCCGGCCAGCAACTCATGGTAAACGAGGCTGCTACCATCCTGATAATCCACAAATCCGGCAAATACTCCCTGATAGCCCAGCGCCCTTAAACTATGAAACCGCGGCTCTAATTCGTATTTAAAACTGCCTGCCGGTACTGCCCAGATAGAACCATAGAGCTGACCCTGTAAATGCCAGGGTGGAGCAGGGTATTCTAGCTGACTCGCCTGGTCTGCGTCGCCTGTAACCATTTCTAGTTTCGCCTTTCCAAATTAATTCGCATTTACTCAGGTGTACTCAGTTCTATATTGCGCAGTAGCCAGCGCCCGTTACTCTCTTCCAGGTAAGCCAGAAAACGGCCTTTGCCTTTCGGCCCATAAGAGATTCTTCCTTCCATACGAATTCGATCTGTGCTGCCGTCATCGCTGCTATATTCGTAATCAATCAGATTGTCGTCTACTTTTTCGAAATAAACCAGGAAAGTGCTGCCTCCATCCAATAAATTCAACAGGTCGATTTTATCGTTGTAAGTCTGACCCTCAGAACTGTAAAGGGCCTTCATTTTATCAATATCGCCTAAACTGGCGGCTTTAAGATAGCGATTAATCGTATCCAGGGCTTGAAAACGTCTTGTTTGCCCGGCGTTAAATTGAATTACAAAATACAGTATTCCAGCCAGAGTCAATAGTATCAGGCAGGGTATTAACCACTTCCGGTAGTTTGTACTCTTGCCCTGTGGGGTTTCAGGCAAAACCTCTTCTGTCAATGTTACAGGCTTTTCCATGCGGTACTCTTTTTTGTTACGTTACTCTTCAAGTGCTACTATTATAACTGTTGATGCTGCCGGAGGTATCAAAGAAAAGGCCTATTTATGGACCTTCATCCATAAAATTGTCGTAAAAAAGCCGGTAAACCCTGACCGGAATAGTGTTATATAAGAATTTGTTGCTATAGTAAATTGGTGCTTAAAATAAAAAAGCCGTCCTGAAAAAGGACGGCTCTTGCTCAAAAACTGCTTCGGTCCAGAAGCTTGAATCAGGTAATCACCAGTTTATAACCGGTGCCACGGACAGTCTGGATTTGAGCAGTAGAAGCACTCAGTTTGTCTCTTAAGTGAGCAACGTGAACATCGACGGTGCGGGTATCGCCAAAATACTCGTATCCCCAGACCAGGTTCAAGAGGCGGTCACGGTCGAGCACAATCCCAATATTTTGAGCCAGCACTTTTAGCAGATCAAATTCTTTGGCCCGCAATTCAACCGGTTGATCATCAATAGTTACTTCATGCCGGGCCAGGTCAATCCGAGTGTTGCCCAGTTCAATTACCTCTTTAGATACAGAAGCCTGGTTTGCAGCGGAGGTCGTTTCAGTTCGGCGCAGCACAGCCTTGACTCTTGCTACTAACTCGCGGGTATTAAAAGGTTTCGCTACATAATCATCCGCCCCTAATTCCAGCCCTACAATAGTATCAATATCATCTCCACGAGCAGTCATCATAATAATCGGAACATTGCTCTCTTTTCTAAGCTGCCGGCAGACTTCGTAGCCGTCAACCTCAGGCAACATTAAATCGAGCAGCACCAGGGCTGGTTGTACCTGCGAAAACTTATTTAACCCTTCGCGCCCGGTGTATGCTATTTCCACCTTATAGCCTTCGTTACCCAGGTATAGTTTGACCAGTTCTGCAATACTTCTGTCATCATCAATAATCAAAATCAGTTTATCTGTCATTAATATTCCTTATTACCGTGCACATAAAGCCACTACCAGATAGTACATTTACGGGTAAAATAAGTTTGAAACCGGGATAACCTCTAGCTTCAGGCAGGACTCATTATGCCACATCAGACAATAGCGTGCTATAGCAAGTTCCTCCTGAGTGGCACAGCCTATGCTCTACATTATGCCAGGACGTTTTTAACCACAACGTTATGCCGGATAAAGTTATTCGGCGGATGAGTGAGAACGACTGACGAAAGGAGAGCTGGAATGTCTGATTATAATCATGATGAGACTAAAGGTAAATTTAAAGAAGTTGGTGGAACTGTCGAGAAAAATCTCGGTGAAATGACCGATAACGAAGACATGGCTGCCCGCGGCGCCAAACACGAAACCGAAGGCAAAGCCCAGGGATTGTGGGGCAAAACCAAAAATGCTGTCGGCGATGCTGTGGACACCGTCAAAGACGCCGTTGATCCCAACAACAAAGACCCGATGGTGGATGACACCACCCGCACGGATAACCGCTACTAGAACAGGGTTGATCTCTGCGAAATCAGGAAAAGGAGTTCCAGCCGGTCGCTGGAACTCCTTTTCTATTCCTGTATTATTTATTCAGGAGCCTGACAAAAATTCCAGTAGTTTTTGATTGAACTCCTCCGCATGTTCAATCTGTGGCATGTGCCCACACTTGTCAAAGACATATAGCTGCGCGCCCGGGATTTCCTGTTGAGCGCGGTAACCATTTTCTATGGTCAGCAGACGATCTTGCAGACCCCAGTATAGCTGCACCGGTACTTTCAATTCCCCCAACCTCTGGCGAAACCCGGTAAGCGTAAGGCTGCGTAGCGAGTAGTAGCGGTTCTGAGCTAACAGGGCTATTTTGTACTGAGGATCACGAAATTCCTGAGCAGCCGCTTTTAATTCTTCCTCAGAAGGAAAGAACTTTTTATCATAGAAAATAGTCTTCAGGGTAAATTTCAAAAACCACTTGCGACTCAGTAAAGAGGTGGTAAAATGGCTGAACAACTCGAAATAGGCTTTGTCCGTATTTTTGATCCACTTAGGATCTTCTACGAAGCCGTCCGTAGATACCAGGGCTAATTTTTCAACATATTCAGGGTGAAGCAGCGCAAAGGCCAGGTTATGTTTGCCTCCCATCGAATGCCCCACCAGATATACGCGCTTCAGGCCCAGCGCGTCAAAAAAGCGTTTGAGAAAACCGGCATAATATGTCAGGGAATAGGTGGTATCCGGCTTGGACGAAAGGCCGAAACCGGCCCAATCGAGCGCAATCACGCGTAAAGGCTGATTCCTGGCCGCGCCTAAGCTCGCTAAAGGTTCGATGGTATAGCGCCAATCACGAAACGAACCCAGGAAACCATGAGTCAGGACCACAGGCAAGGCCTCGGGTGAGCCAGCCTCTTGATAATGAACTGTCACACCATCGGGCAATGTAATAAAGTGATCCTCAAGCTGGGTGGTCGCTTCTGAGCTGACTTCCTGCAAGGTACGCTCCTGTTCTTATTCTTCCAGGACTGGAAATTCTTTAAACAATACTTGAGATTTTGCCTGTTACAAATTTTAGGAATTACGTCCTGATTTTACTATAGCCTGGCGACCAGGAATGTTATTTGAACCACAGGCTATTAGCGGGTTATAGCCAGGTAAACCTCTTCCAGGTCAGGGGTATTCTCTTCCAGGTATTGCACTTCGGCATCCAGTTCGACTAATTTTCTGACCAGGGCCGGATTCTGCTTTTCAGGATCGCTTACTCGCACCTCCAGGGTGTATCCTTCCTGGCTCTCATTCTGTTCCAGCCACCGCACGGTCTTAACAAATGGTAACTGGCGTAAAGCTTGCACCACAGTAGGAGGCTGATTACGCAGCCGCACTATAATCCGGCGATCTTCAATATCAAAGTGACGGCGCAGATTTAGCGGCGTATCAAGTTGCAGCAACCGGTGCTTGAAAATAGCGATGCGGTCGCACAGCCGGTTAGCTTCATCCATATTGTGGGTTGAGAGAAAGATAGTGCGGCCGGTCTCTTTCAGAGAAAAAATGGCTTCACGTACAGTGTGAGAAGACTCGGCATCAAGAGAGGAGGTTGGCTCATCGAGGAATAGCACTTTTGGCTGGTGCAGCAAGGCCCGGCCAATTGCCAGTTTTTGCTTCATGCCTTTGCTGAAAGTGCCGACCGGTTCTTTGCGCCAGGGCCACAAATCCAGCCAGCGCAAGGTCTCTTCAGCTCTTATCGAAGCTTCTTGGGCCGACAAACCGTAAAGCTGAGCGTAGAAGACCATATTATCCATAGCGTTCAGCAGTTCATAAAGGCCGGGGGCTTCGGTCAGGAGGCCAATAGAAGCACGTACCTTGTCATTGCTTTTATCCGAACCGATCTCGTAGCCATTTACCCAGGCGCGACCGGCACTCGGCTCCATCAGAGCGCAAAGCATCCGAATAGTAGTGGTTTTACCGGCGCCGTTCGGTCCCAGAAAGCCGAAAATCTCGCCCTCTTTTACTTCCAGATTCAGATTATCCACCGCCAGGAATTCACCAAAACGGCGCGATAGTTTTTCGGTTTTGATCATTGTAGCCAGGTTTAAATAGTTTATGTTTACTTAAGAATTGCTTCTTTAGCTAAAGATACACCTTATAGTATAATAGAAGCGTTAGCGCTTGTCGAAATAACTACGCCAGGGCCTAAAATCAGCTATGAGTATTATCAACCTCTCAGTCTATCAGCTTAAAGATATTGCGCCTGTTCAGGCTGCCGAGCAGTTGAAGCTGCTTGTGCCGCAGTTTATACGCTTTGATTTGCAGGAAACTCTCTATCTGACGAGCGGGAATAATGAACAGGAGTTAGTAGTTTTAAGTCGCTGGCCAGACCTTAGAGCTCTAGCTGATGCCACCAGTCAGTTTCGAGAGAATAAATTATATCAGCCGGTCCCGGGAATTTCCCTGGATGTTCAACGGGCCTACAACTTCAGAGTAGTCAAAGAATTTCAGCGCTTTCACCTGGCAGCGCAAACTACCTCGGTCCTGCTTTATCGGTTAGTTAATACTCACACAAATATTGATAAAGTGATAGAGAGTGCCAAACAGCACGATGCAGCAAATCTTTTTAGTTTTTCAGGATTGGTACACTACTGGCTGGGAGTAAGCCTGAATAATCAACAGCCTCTGGTTCTGATGCGTAACGACTGGTTATCTGAAGAAGCGCGCCAGCTTTATTTAGGTAATAAAGGTGAGAGTCATCGGGAATGGGTCAAAAAAGCCGGACTCGAATTTTTGCAACAGGCTTCCACGCTGGTTAGCGCTTTTAATTCGCCTTTTGTTCCGCCTAAAGGCACCAGTTTTATTGAATAAGTAACCAGCCTGTAAAAAGTTTATGAAATGCAAAGGCCACCGCTGCTCATCGGTGGCCTCTTGTTTAGAGGAGTTCTAATGAAGAAAAATTTGGAGTATTGCTGTAAGCTTTGGTTTAGATTATCTTTTTGCTTACGAGATAAGTTTAACTCAAGCTCAACTATTTTCTTATGCGAGCCGTCACAAAAAAAGTGTGATCTAGATCACACTTTATAACTCAATCGGAACTAAGAGGCTTTTTAACCCCTGGCATCGGGCCGAATCATCTCGAAAAGGTCGTTAGTGCGAGTGTAGTTGTTGTAAGAAAGGCGACCAATCGCGTGCAGTTTAGTTACATCTATGGTCTGATTGGGGGTTAACAGGTCATCGCGGACATGCCAGAGCAAGCCTTCCGCTATAATAACGCCGCTCTCGCGGCCCTCATGTCCCACATAAACAATTTGATTGACCTTGCATTCAATACTGATAGGCGCTTCGGCCACATAGGGAGGTCTGATAACCTGTGAGGGAGCAGGCGTCAGACCGGCCAGGTCAAATTCATCTACCTCGGCGGGATATTCGCCGCTGGTTAAATTCATTTTCTCGGCCAGTTCCTCGTTGGCGATGTTAATCACCAGTTCTCCGAGAGCTTCGACATTGCTGAGGGTATCTTTTTTGAAATCCTGTTTGTCACGCCGCCGCTTGTTGACGGTAACAGCCATCAGGGGAGGGTCGCCTGAAATACCCATAAAGAAGCTGAAGGGAGCCAGATTGAATTGCCCGTCCGGTGAAACGGTAGAAACCCAGGCGATAGGGCGAGGCACTACCGAACCAATCAAAAGCTGGTAGGCATCGCGCGGGCGCATCTGGGACGGATCAATAATCATTCAATACTCCCTTACAGCAATAGAAGTTACTCACGCTAGATTCCGGCTACAAAACGACCGGGATTTAAAGTTTTTTCCGGGTCAAGCTTCTCCTTAAGGGCTCGCATCAGTTTCAGTTCGCCTTCGGATAGAGCGCTACCCCAGACATCACCAAGCGCCCGTTTGAGAGAGAGGTTTACTCGCTCTGCCACAGTGGCTCCGCCGTTATCCTGGCTCCAAGCTGTTAATTCTTTTATGAAAGCCTGGGCCGCAGCTTCGTTATCATAGCCTCCCGTGACCCATGAAAGGCCGTGCCCGGCATGGCTGATAGCCGCGATTTCCAGATTGTGCTCAGCTCCTAGCCGGTGAGCCTTATCAAGCAGGGCGGCGCTACTATCAGCCAGAGAGCTAACCTTGAGGGTAAAGCTTTGCTCGGGTAGCTCGCGGTAGCCAAAGTCGGTAACGGCTCGCCAGAGCTTTTTCTGCTCGGTGCGGTCCTCAACTGTTTCGATTTCAGATGAGCCCTGTGCTTTGCTTAAAACCGTAATATCGCGAATCTGTCGCTCTACCGCCCTCGCGGTATTGCGCACCTCCACCAGCAAGGTCGCTTCCTGTTCGTGCAAACCTAAAGCTTTGGCCGCAGCACGGTCCAGCACAGTCAGGGCTGCCGGGAAAAGACCGGCATCTATAATCTTCAGGGCCACTTCGCAGGCTTTCTGGTAATTACCGAAAGAGATAATGATGGTACTGATGGTGGTAGGGATAGGCATCAACTTGAAATTCATTTCGTAGATGAGGCCTAAAGTGCCGAGCGAACCGGTAAAGAGCTTCATCATATCGAACCCGGCCACATTTTTGACCACCCGCCCGCCACCCTTGGCGATAGTACCGTCCGCCAGGATAAATTTAACACCAATCAGCCAGTCACGGGCGGGACCGTACATCAGGCGCAGCGGTCCGCTGGTGTTGGCTGCAATAGCACCACCGATAGTAGCCCCGTTTTCCAGGCCTGCCGCCTCAATTGGCAGGAACTGGTCGTTCTTTTCCAGTTCAGCCATAATGTCGGCCAGTTTCGCTCCGGCCTGAGTCCCGATCATCAAATCCGCCGGGCTGTACTCAAAAATCGCGTTCATGCGCTCGGTGCTTAACACCAGATCAAGCCCGTTAATCGGATTGCCCAGGTTGGTACGCGTGCCACCTCCACGAATCGCCACTTTCAATTTGCGCTGGCTGGCATACTTTAAAAAGGCCGAGGCCTGTTCTGGATTGGCCGGGCGTAAAATAGCTTTCGGCGCCAGGCCATCTACTGCCACACCTGCCAGCGCTTCCGGTTGGGTGCTCAGGCCGTCTTCACCCCCAATATTTAACAAATCGGCGATCAAATTATCAGTGTCAATCATTACTTTAAGCTCCCCTAGCTCTGCAAAAGTTCCAACCGGCCTAAATCCAGGCTTCGTCCATACCGGGTAAAGCCTTCAAAATGCGCATCTTGAGCGAAATTTCACCGCAACTTTTTCGGGTTGGAAAGACTTTCCAGGGATTTACCACTTCGTCAGGATTGAAGATATTTTTGACCTTGCGCATGGTTTCCAGGTCGTCCTCGCTATAAATCCAGGTCATATAATCTTGCTTCTCGGTACCGATGCCATGTTCACCGCTGATGGTACCACCCACTTCCACACACAGGTGTAAAATCTTCTCGCCCGCCTCCATCACTTTCTGCATCACGCCCGGTACTCGAATGTCAAAGAGAATATTGGGGTGCAAGTTGCCATCCCCGGCATGAAAAAGATTGGCAATTGGCAAGTCATATTCCTTGCCGATCTCTTCAACTCGCCTGAGCACTTCGGGCAATTTCGAGCGTGGCACTACCCCATCATGCAGGTAGAAGTTGGGGGCGATGCGTCCAAAAGCACCGGCAGCACCCTTGCGCCCGGCCCATAACTTCGTGCGGGCTTCTTCGGTGGTCGCGCTCTTAACATCAAAAGCGCCGCTTTCCTGGCAAATTTTGATAATAGTGCCCGTCAGTTCATCAATACTCTCATTGAGGCCGTCCACCTCGATTAACAAAACAGCGCCTGCCTCGGGGGGATACCCGGCCTGCATGGCTTCCTCCACCATGCGGATAGAAACCTGGTCCATCATTTCCAGGGCAGCAGGCACTATGCCATGCCCTATCACCGCCGAGACCGCATCCGAAGCCGACCCGACATCGTTAAACAGGGCCAGGAAAGTACTGACCGCTTCGGGCTGCTTCATCAGCTTGACGGTAGCGTCTGTTACGATGCCAAGCGTGCCTTCGCTGCCAACAATAAAGCCGGTCAGGTCGTAACCGGGACGGTCCGGCGCGGGACTACCGACGCGCACCGTTTCGCCGCCGGGCAAAACCATCTCAAGGCCCAGGATGTGGTTGGTGGTGGTGCCATAAGCCAGGCAGTGCGGCCCTCCGGCATTAAGCGCCAGGTTGCCGCCGATAGTGCTGGCTTTCTGGCTGGCCGGGTCCGGCGCAAAGAAGTAGCCGCTGGGAGCAATTTCGGTCGAGAGTTCGAGATTGACATGGCCAGGCTGCACTACGGCGTAACGGTTAGGAATATCAAGTTTGAGCAGCTTTTTCATGCGAGCCATGGCCACTACCACCCCACCACGCACCGGAATAGAACCACCACTCAGGCCGGTTCCTGCGCCACGGGGCGTAACCGGAATATTCTCGCGCTGCGCCAGGGCTAAAAGGGCCGAAATTTGCTCGGTAGTGCCGGGGAAGACCACCGCTTCCGGAAGATTGTGATCCGGGGAAAAATCATATTCGTAAACCAGCACATCCTCCGGGTCATGCAAGACCCCATCAGGACCAAAGATTTTGAGCAACTCTGCCACTAAAGCCTGTTTGTCCATTTAACACTCCTCTAGAGCTAACAGAGATTGCAGGATAAAGATAGTTTTAAAGCCGGATTTTATATTAACTTCCCGCATCCCTGTCTGTGCCGTTAATTTTTGTGGTGCTGGCGCCTATCGTGAATACTCTTCACCAGTTCCCAGAAGATGCCCTTAATCGGGCTAATTTGAAGCATCAAAGCTGTCCTGATTATAACACGAAGCTTAAACCGGCTAAATCAAACTTCTTTTGTGGCTGTTTGTTTTTAGGATTTCCACTCAACTTAAAAAGAAGGGATTTAAAAGGTGTCATTTAATCCCTTTTTTGTTATAATCTGTTCATCCTAATTATTCTTTTCTGAAGGTGAAAAAGTGGCACAAAGAAAAGACACAAAACTTGTTCAACCATTTTCAACTAATGGTACTGATTTTCAACCTAACCTTTTCACTATTGTGAACGAAAAGGTTGGGTCAGAAAATTCTGATGAATTAGAATCCGTTGAAGAAAAAAAATCAGTTCGTGAAGGCAAAAGGGCAAATGAGTTAGATGGGGCGAGTTGGATTAGGTATTCAATCAGCATTTGGAGTGATATAAGAAAGAATGCTGAAGAATTATCTTTGAAACACCCTGCAATGTTTCCTATGTCATTACCGGAAAGGTTAATTCAATGTTTTACTACAAGCATTGATAAAATTATTATTGACCCTTTCGCTGGAGTTGGTTCTACCATGTTAGCAGCACAAAAAATGGGCAGAACAGGTATTGGTATAGAACTATCACAGGATTATGCTGATATTGCAAATAAACGCTTGAATCCTACAAATTTATTTTCTGAATTAGAAACAAAAAAAAGTTCAAGTGTCGTTTATGCAGACAATTCCCTTAACCTGCTTAATTATATTGCACCTGAAACCGCCGATTTTGGAGTAACATCACCTCCTTATTGGGATATTTTAATTCAAAAGAGAAGTGCTGATTACAAAGAAATTCGCTCCTATACTGGTGATAAAGAACAGGATTTAGGAACAATTTCAGATTATGAAGAATTTATTGAATCTCTTAGACCAATATTCACAAATGTCTTTAAGGCATTAAAACCAGGTAAATATTTTTGTGTCAACGTTATGGATATAAGAAAAAAAGACCGCTTATATTCTTATCACGAAGATATTAAAAATTTACTTTCAAACATTGGTTTCAAATATGATGACTTAATTATTTGGGATAGAAGATTAGATTACAACAACATGCGCCCGTTAGGATATCCATCAGTATTTAGAGTTAACAGAGCACATGAATTTATTCTTATCTTTCAAAAACCTTCAAATGGCAAATTTGATAAAACTCGTGAAAGAGATAACTTGTGATTTTTGTAGAAGATTACATTGATGAAGATGTTGCTTATTTGTTAGGGATGATAGCTGCTAAAGGTTCTTTAAGCGAAAGTGGTGGTCAAAAACAAATTGTAATTGAATTTCCCTTTGTTAATTTAAGTGTTGAAGGTATTTCTTCATCTTTTGACCAAGAAACTGCAATTACGGTTGGTCTTGTTGGAATTCAAAAGCGGTTGCAAGAACTTTTGGAAACTAGCATTGATATAGTTGATAAGCCAAACAGTAAAGAGCTTGTTGCCCGTTTTCAACGAAAAAATATGATGTGGAGAAATATTATTACCTTAACTGGTGGAAGTACCACACATCATACTTTTCAAATTCCAGAAATTATGTTTAACCCTGCTTTACCAACTGACTATAAGCGGGAATTCATCAAAGGTTACGGTGATGTTGCTGGTAATATTAGAGCCAGTAACAATTTTATGAACGAAGTAAATCGTGTTCGTCTTGATGTAATGAATGCAAACTGGAAACTTCCAGTTCAACTTTGTTTACTTCTTCAGAATGAAATAGGTGTTAGTGTTCAAATGGTTCAATGGGGCCACCCAAATACTAGGGGGAAAAAAGGGAACCCATTTAAAGAACATCAAATACAGATTTTTGCTAAAGAATATGGAAAAGTTGGTTTTAACTTCCCACACAAGCAAAAAATATTAGAAGAGTTTATTGAAGCTGATTTCCGTAATGAACCTAACTTCAATTATAAGGGTTGTCCAGGACGCAAAATTCTAAAAACTTCCAAGGAAGTAGACCCAAAAGAGAATGATAGTAATTTACCTGTCGAATTAAAAGGAAAACATTTCAATTCCTATTGGCAAATTTGTAAGGAATTAGGTTGTACACGAGAACCTGCATCAAATGGTCAGCTTTCCCTGCTTGATTTAGCTATCGCTGAAGATGATAACAATCTACCTATTGAAGAATAAATCCAAACATGCCAATTCCGCCATCTAGTGAAAAAGCTCTGTATGCTCCAATGGCTTTGTGGTTAAAAAAATATCTTGAAAGCAGATATAGGGGTTCAAGGATTGAAGTCTTTGATACTTCACAAAAATCTTTGTCTTATTTTATTTCTGCTAATAATTTTGGCTCATACTTACCTCCTGAATGGAATAGCTGGGACATTCATGTGGATATAACAGGCTTCATTTTGAACGGCAATACTGCTGAACTAGCATTCATTGAAGCAAAAGTTGGAGAGCTTTCTTTATCAGAACTTTCACAGCTTCTAGGTTATAGCAGAGTTGCACACCCCTTACATTCATTTCTCTTATCCCCAAAAGGTTGTTCAGGAAGCCTTACTTCTTTACTGGTAAGTTATAACAGGAAAGATGTTTTAATTTATCAGGAGAGAAAAGGTTTCACGAATAGAACAATTTCGATTGCTACATGGGATACTTCAACTAATTCTATAAACCATGCAAGTTTAATAGGGTAAAGCTTACAATATGGACAGTTTTCAACGCAGGGCTTCAGCAGCAGATGTTTTGGTTCAATTGATAGATACATTCCTTTGGAAGGTTGAACCAGCTTCAAAAAGATTAACAATTGTTCCTTATGGTTATGAAACTCACACTATGGAAAGTGTGCGCCAACTGCTAAGATACGTTAGAACAACTACCGCCAAGTTAATAAGGTTTTCACCTGATTATTTTGTTTTTGATTCAAAGTCAAGTGAACCTGTCTATTTTCTTGAATATAAAGTTACTCAAACTCCTATCTATAGTTTGAATAGAATAAGAATGATAGGACAAAATGCAAGAATTCCGAATCTAACTTGGCAAAATATTGGACAAATGGAAGCAGATGCTTACGATAATTGTATGACCTTGTATAAGGCTGGTTGTCGAGTTGTTATTTTAAATTTTTGCCCTTACCATTCTCGCTTGTTGCTTTGTGATTTTATCCAAAATATTCAAGTTCTTTATAAGGATACGGTTCAAACTCAATCTAAAAATGGTAGTGGAACACCTTTTATTAATTTCAACTTGAATTCAATGCGAACTCTTGACACTTTTCTTAATGAAGAACATTCTTTGGTAGTAGATAGAGTTAAATACAAGGAATTGCAAAATACTTTAGGTGAAAGACTTCCAGTAACCCATGCTATCAATTCCCCATTACACTAACAATAGCGCTTTTTAGCGGAAATCAAATCAGCAATCGAGGCCCGATTAAGAACATGAAAAGTCTCTGTGAAGCCAAGTTCTCGCCAGATACTGTTAATCGCAGGCATAAACGCTTCCTTATTTTTAGGTGGAGTTGTTGAGTTGAGAGTATTCTAATCGGATAATAGCACATCTTTAATCTCTACACGATATAGTTAGCCAAATTTAGACTCAAATTAAATTTTCATAGTCTATCAAAATCAGTGAAACAATTATCGTCAAAACTGTGTCCTACTTGATGTAAAGCCAAAGACCGGGCTTTACAAAATCAGACGAAAGACAAAGAAAGTGTATAAAGAGATGTACCCTTATAGCGATTATCCTCCAAATAATAACCCTGAACAACCAGGAGCACCTTACCCGCCGCCTGCCTATAACTACCAGGGTAATAGCGGGTATTATCGCCCCCAACCTGACCCCTACTACCGCGCACATAGAATATGGCGAGCGCTTGGCCTGATTATGCTAATCTGGTTTATTGCGGCGCTCATGGTTGGGCATCACGGCATACTTTGGTTGCTTGTATTACTGGGAGCTATTTTCTTCTTTAGTGGGCGCCGTCGCTATTTAAGGCCCGGTTGGCATTATCACAGGCATCACTACCGCCGCTATAACCGACCCTGGTCGTCAAACTATTACTACCCGGCGCCAGGGCAGGAACAGCCTTATTATTATCCGCCGCAGCCATCTCAGCCTAACAATGGCGGTTATAGCTGGCCTAACCCGGACGAACCAGATAACCAGGGCCAGTTCCGTTAAAACCAGGAATAAGCGGACTTCAAGATAAATTGGCTGAAGGAATAACGTCTTAGTGCTGTCCAAAAACCAGTTCTTGCAGAAGTGCAATAAGCCTTCGCTCCTGAGAGGCGCGTCATTCTTACTATTACTTTTTGTTGCGCTGCTATTGATAGCCTGTGGCTCTCAAAACGGTTCCAGTGAAGGTGCGAAAGACGGTATTCAGGCGACGTCAGGGATACTGGCAGAACTGGATAATGCCAACCAAAAGTGGCAACAGCAAAATATCAAGTCATATTACCTGGAAGTACTCTACTGGCGGGATTACTTCCAGGATAAAACCGTTTATAAAATAACAGTAAAAGATAATCACGTAAAAACGCAGTCGGCTACTATCACGCCCACTCTTGAGCGAAAGGGAGAAGCGCCTACACTTTCATCCTTTAACGCTAATGATTTCACTATTCCTGCGCTTTTTGAGACAGCGCGGTCCCTCGCTGCTGGAAACTTACAAAAATCATCCCTGATAGATCAAAATCCACAGAAAAGCCGCCTGCAAATAAAATATGATTCAGTTTATGGGTTTCCACGACAGGTATATATCGAAAGCCTGGACAAGACAGATAATTGGACGAAGTGGGAGGTTTTAACTTTTCAGGTTCTACCAAGTAATTGATAAACAGTTAAGTTAAACCTTTAGCTCTGGTGAGGCGCTCCTTTTCGGAGCGTCTTTCTGTTCGCGGGTATGCAGCCACTCTTTGCCGCCCAGGTCCAGGCCAAAAGAGAGGTTTAAAGCTTCATGAGGACAGGCCGTAATACAGTCCTGGCATAAAATACATTCGGTTGAAAGCACCCTCCGGTTACTTTTAACATAATCCGCTACATTGACATCCATCGGGCAGACTAAAGAGCATATATCGCAGTCGTCACAGTCTTTTGGATTACCCTTAACTTTTAGCAGTGAAAAACGCGACCCCAGTTTAAACAACACCGGGTTAGGGCAGACATATTTGCAGAATGCGCGGTTATCCCGCAAAGCGAAAGCCAGCACAATTCCAATCAGGTAGTAAAGCAAACACCCGGCCAGAAACCAGCCTAACCAGATCAGGCTAGCAGCCTCAAACCGGCCATAGCCGAACCCAAACACCAGCAGACCGACCACAAATAGACTCAAGCCAAAGTGAGCATAACGAACTATGCTCCACTTACCGGGAATCCGGCCATCGCTATCCTTGAAGGGCAGCAGATCGAGGAAGGCCATAGTCCAGCAGGCCCAACCGCACCAGATGCGCCCGAAAAAGACCGGCCCGATAATTTTACCGATCATATAGTGGTTAAAGGCGTTCGCCAGGATGCCGGTAGCAAGGGCAAAGAAAAAACCTTCAATCTGAATATCGCCAACTCTGCCGAAAATGATATAGATTAAGAAGAAGCTGCCTATTACAAACATTACCCAGCGACGAGCTTTGGGGCGTTTGCGCCGGGGAACTTTGAACCAGATACCCAGGGTAATTCCCAACCCTGTACCGAGATAAACCAGCCGGATAAAAGCCCAGAGATCACCGTTTGCTATCCATAGTATCAGCCCGACTATCCAGAAAACAGCGGTTAGAATACTCAAACTAATCAGGGCTATGCGCACAAGTCTTGGATCGCTGGCGCTCATCATTTTCCAGCTTCCTTTACCCAGATTTAGAATTTCTTACTAATATTTATTCTAAATTGCGGAAGTAAAAGAAGTGGTTAATACAGGTAGATAAGAGAAAAAATCTGTTTGGCGTATTATTCAGTTTAAATCCTCAAGTTCAATAGCTTTTAGTTCCCCGGGTTCCACTTCGGAGAGATAGGCTTTTCCACCCTTAAAGTAAATGAGGGTAGGATGCTCATTTTCCTCATAACGAAAGTGACCTACAAAACTATTGTAAGGTTCCATTGGCGGATAATTGTTTATACCTGTCTGGCTATAAGGCGCCATCCAGTGCAAAAACTTTCTTATTTCGTCACCATAATTTTTAAAGTTGCTTCTGACGGTTAAGAAGTAAGATTGCGATATACCATCATATTCGAAAATACTTTGGCTTCTACCAGGGAAGTAATAGCTATCACAAGCCAGCATTATTGTCCAGTGTTCTGTCTTAAAAAGCGGGTGTGAAATTTTTATTTCAGGTGGTTCTTTATTCCAAGAATGAACCATAAAATCCAGGATTTCAATGACCGCTGGAGGAACTTTCTTCTTTAGCTCTATAGCTAATACCAGTTCGGTATACATGCCCATGCTTTAGCCTCTATTCTTACTGCGACTAAAATTTCTGTTCAGAAGTACCTGCAAATAAAAGAAATCTTGAAATAGATATTTGTAGAGACGTAACGCCGGATATTACTTTGCCGGAGATCGTAAAGCGCGCCAGAGCAACCAGCCGGAAAGCAGGAAGGCCGCCCCAAAGAGGATAGCCGAATCGCGCATCCAGATATCAGGGTAGACGCCCAGCAGGTAGACTTCAAAGTTAGCGCCTGCCGCGATTGCCATCAGAATAAAGCCGAGGGAGAGGCTGCGCCAGTTGGCTGGGCGTAATAAGAGAGCCGCCGCCCAGGCCCATACCAGCAGCAGCATGTACTGGGGACTGAAAATGCGATTAGCCAGGGTAAAGACCACCACGCCTACCAATCCTGCCGCTAACCAGCGCGGAAAAGCTTCCCGCTCGTCATCGGTTCGCCACAGTCGCCAGAGCGCCAGGGCGAAGATCAATCCGGTTAGAGCCAGTTGGGCGACCAGCAATTTATTATTGCCCAGGATTATTTTGGATGGTTCGCCCCAGGGCTTTTCGGGAGTGGTTTGAGCAGGGTCGAAAAAAGTGCGTTGCACCAGGAACCAGAAGCTTTCACCAATCAGGTGGCGGCTGCCCTGGAAACGGTAGGGATATAGCAGGGCGTCAGAATTAATAAAGAAGAAAGGCAGGGTCAGGAGCAGACCGCAGAGAATAGAGGCTACCGCGAAAAAGGCCAGGGCTGCGTAATTGCGCGTGCGCCAGTAAGCCGCCGCCAACCAGGGCCAGATTACCGCCGGAAGCCATTTGACCAGCCCGCCAAGCGCTACTAAAAGACCGCTCAACGCCGAGAAACTGTGCCAGCGTCGCCGTACTTTCATACCCCGTACACCTGAGAGGTCGCCCGGTACGGCGAAATAGACCGCACCTAATAAAAGGGCAGCCGGGGCCATATCAAAACGGGTGAAGTTGAAAATATAAAGAGCCGGGCAACCTGCTACCCAGGCAGCCAGCAAGAAGGCCGAACGTGCCTGTCCCAGCTTGCGCCCCAGACCAAAAAGGGCGGTTGCCGCTCCAAGCTGGCAAACGGTCATTATAAGTGGGAAAACCCAGTAGAAAGTCTCGCGGTTAGCGCCGGACAGCACCACCCCCAGCCAGAAGAAAGGAAAGCTCAGTTGGGGGTATTCGGCAAACTGGCCTTGCGGATTGATTGGCCAGCGCCCTTCGGTCAGAGCTTTACCATATTCGTAGAACAAGCCCATATCGGCATCCCGGCCAAAAAGCGGGCGCGGATCAGTAGCAGAGAGGGGCGCGGTATAGCGCAGCCAGATATTAAGAAGATTAGGCAACACTACCAGCAGAGCTAAAACCAGCAGCAGCCATTTCCGCCGGTAGACCTGTTCCGCCTGCGGCTTCCGCCAAAGCCACCACGCCACGCCGGTATAAAGAAGAGTGTATCCGGCGCTCAACCAGGCATAATTAGGGGCCTGCACCGGTCGCTTCAGGTTGCGAGTCCATTCCACGGGCAGCCATGCGCCCAGCAAACCCGCCGCTAATAACAGCAAGGGTGGCAGAAGGCCTACCACTATTGCACCTGACCGGGAAAAGGTAAATGAAGCTGTCTCCGAAACCTGCGCTCTTCCTGAAGCGGTTGAATTTGAAGACCGGTCTGTATTAGGGTTGGCCTGAGATTGTTCTAGCTCTTTCATAGGGGGTCATGTTAACAGCAAGGGGCGAGCTTGTCCAGCAGAGTTTTAGCGGAAATACTTGAAGCGAGTAACCTGCGATATAGATATAAAAGAAGAAAGGGCCGCACGTCCCAGACACTGCGCCCCTCTCCTAACAATCTCTCCTCGCTGATATATTGACGACAGGGGTTTCAAAAAAGTTCCCGCATTTTTGACGAATTTTAAAAACTGATTAGCAATTAATCTACCTTTAATCTTTCTCTCTTTTTAGGTTCACTTTCAGCCTGTGCTACAATTAATATATAGATATAACGCAGACCAAAGGAATAGAAAGCAAGTTCACTTCAAGAGTTTGATAGCAGGTGCCGCTTGTGCTTATAGGGTTTGGAAAGAGAGGCAGAGAAAGTTATGGCTACAATGGAGAAACAGCATATCGCGGTAATCGGAAGCGGAAGTTGGGGAACCACCCTGGCATTACTGGCTGCGCGCAAAGGCCTGGCGGTGCGCTTATGGACGCGTACCGAGGAAGAAGCCATCCGCCTGCAAACCGAGGGTGAGAACAAGCGCTTCTTACCCGGCCATCCTTTTCCTTCCCGTTTAGAAGTGACCGCTTCGCTGGAAGAAGCCCTGGGTGAAGGCTGCGAGATGATTATCTTTGCCGCGCCTTCCAGCAAAATGCGGCAGAGTGTACGCGATACCCGCCCTTATTATGACGCTCTCGGTCAAAAGCCGGTGGCTCTCAGCGCCGCCAAGGGCCTGGAAATGGAAACCCTTTTGAGGATGACCCAGGTTATAGAACAGGAACTGCCGGAAGCCGCCAACCATGGTCTGGTTTGCGCGCTCTCCGGTCCTAACCTGGCTAAAGAGATTGCCGATGGCCTTCCTGGAGCTACTGTTATCGCAGGGAAAAATGAAAAGGCAGCCGAAAAAGCGCAAATGCTGCTGATGTCGCCCACTTTCCGGGTTTATACCAATCACGATGTAGTAGGAGTGGAACTGGGAGGGGCTCTCAAAAATATAATCGCCCTGGGAGCGGGAATTTCGGATGGTCTTAATGCTGGAGATAACGCTAAAGGGGCTTTTATGACCCGCGGTATGGCCGAGATAGGCCGGTTGGGAGTTGCCGCCGGGGCCGAAGCCCTCACTTTTCTGGGCCTGGCGGGCTTGGGCGATATGGTAGCGACATGCGCCAGCCCTTACAGCCGCAATCGATATGTGGGGCAGGAACTGGCTAAAGGACGCACCCTGGCGGAAATTCGGGCCGGAATGGACCAGGTGGCGGAGGGAGTTTTTACTACCGCTGCCGCCCGCCGCATGGCCAGGCAATATAACCTGGAAATGCCCATCACGGAACAGCTTTATCTGCTACTCTTTGAAAACAAATCTTCAATGGAGGCAATCCGCGACCTGATGATGCGCGAACCGGTGCACGAATTGTACGGTTTTAATATTTGAGGGCAATCTGCCGGTAAGGATCAAAGCTGGCCGGCCAGCGGGTGGCGGCATTAAACCTGGCGGCGGTAAAAGTAGCGCCCAACAAATGCGCCCCGGATAAATCAGCCCCGCTCAGGTCAGCTTCAGAAAGGTCAGCCCCACTCAGGTCGGCCAGGCGCATATAAGCCCCATTTAAACGAGCCTGCGATAAATTGGCCCGGTTGAGTTTGGCCTGTTCCAGGTTAGCGTTAAACAGGTCAGCTTTAGCCAGGTCGGCTTCTTTGAGAGAGGCCCCGGAGAGGTCAGCGCCAAAAAGGTTAGCTTCGGAAAGGTCTGCTCCACTCAAATCAGTACCGCGTAGAATAGCCAGGGGTAAATTGGTCCGGCGCAAATCTGCACCGTTTAGAATAACCCGGTTCAACTGGATTTTAGCAAAATCCACCCCGGTCAGCACCGCGCCGGTTAGATTTACCGCCTGCATCTTAACTCCGGTAAGATTAGCGCCCCGTAGATTGGCCGCGATGAGCGAGGTGTAATTAAGGGTACTTTCGGCAAGGTTAGCGCCTATCAGTAAAGCGGCGGTCAGATTGGTAGCCGTAAGATTAGCCCCGCTCAGGTCAGCTTCCTGTAAATTGGCGCGCGTAAGATTAGCTTCTCGGAAATCTGCTTCTTTTAAATAGGAACGATCAAGGCAGGCAAAGCTCAAATCAACTTTAGCAAGATTAGCCCGGGCCAACCATGCGCGGTAAAAGTAAAGCCCGGAGAGGTCCAGTTCACTTAAATCTACTTTTCCAAGCGTTAGTCTGCGACCCATTCCGATAAGCATTAGCATATCGTGACGACTGAGCTCTGCCATATATCCTTATTGTCGGGTGGTAGCCCTGGCGGGCCGGAATAAGGTAAAAGAGTTAATGCAAGTATATTTATAAGGCTTATTTCTTTTTATGTCAAGATATTATGTAAATTACAAAAAGAATAAATTATTGTCAAACATTATTTTGATCATTGTCGTAAGAAGTTTAAAGAAGTCCTAGCAGTTTAGTACTATTTCATCATGAACATTACGAATATATAATAATATTAACATTTGATTCTATAGAAACTGGAAATTTACTGTTTTGAACCAGAAGAAGTAAGAGTTGTCTTATACAACCAGCTATCGTTTTAGTCAGTCCAGTTTCTCTACCGGTTGTTATTCTGCTGGTATATTTCTTCAATCAAAACAGGTTCCCTCAGAATGAAAAGGCAAACTCACTGAAAAGTGAGGACGCAAAGCCACGGGTCCTCGGACTAATGACCAGGATAGCCGGGTTGCCAACTCTATTTGCGGAACTCTCCCTCCGGAACAATTTTCCGGCTCATTACCGAGTCTGATTATCATTCAAGTAAAAAGGGGAATACCTGTTATGTTCCGTAAGTGTGCTCTGGCTATAGTTCTAGTTTTGCTTTCGCAACTCATCGTAACCACCTTCTTTGCTTTTGATACGGTCCGTGTTTCAAAAGCGAGCGGAACAAGCTCTACGGGAGGAGTAGTCTTTAGTGTCTATAATTCTGAGGATGTGCCTGCTCTGGCTACACAGTACAGGCTATCCACTGTCAGAGGTCTTTTCACCCTTAATACCTACTGGGCAGCAATCCCGGATGGAACAACGCCTGACGCAGTAGCAGCCAATTTGAGTGGTGACTATAGAGTAGATACTGCCTCGGCTGACTACAGTATGGGTCTGGTTGAAAATTCGGCCTACTTCAACCAGGATGCCGCCAGTTTCCGGTTCGATCCGGCTACCGGTACCAACTTAACTACTGATACCGGCTATAGTACCGCTCAAAATCAGTGGGCCTGGCAGAAAACCAATCTGGGGCGAGCTCAGTATTTTTCTAGAGGCCAGGGAGTGACAGTAGCGGTGCTTGATACCGGCGTAGATTTCAATCACCCCGATTTAAAGAGCCATACTTTGCCTGGTTTTGACGCCTTTGGAACCTATCCTGATGGCCGGGATGTCCAGGGTCATGGCACTTTTGTAGCCGGTATTATCGCTCAGATTGCGCCGGATGCGACTATTCTGCCGGTTAGAGTGCTGGACGCAAACGGCCTGGGTACTGTTGATACGGTAATGGATGGTCTTCAGTACGCGCTGGATCATGGCGCTAAAGTTGCAAACCTCAGTCTTAGTTCGAACATGGACTCCAGTACCCTCCATAAATTGATTCAGTCTGCCAGGTCTAAAGGAATGACAGTCATTTCAGCGGCAGGTAACGACAACAGTGGCGCAAAATACTTCCCGGCGGCTTATGGTGAAAACATCGGTATTTCAGCTACAGATAGCCGTGACTACCGGGCTGACTTTGCAAACTGGCAGTCCTATATGCAACTGAGCGCGCCGGGAGTTGATATTTACAGCACCTGGATTGGCGGTGGTTACGGTTGGGCCAGCGGAACAAGCTTCTCAACTCCTATTGCTACAGGAGCGGCAACTCTCATAAGATCGCACTATCCTGCATACAGTCCGGATAAAGTTAGAGACACGCTTAAAAACGCAGTAGATAAATTTGGCTCTGGTTGTAAATGTGGTGGTATGGGTGCAGGTCGCCTGAACTTTTCAAAGATTAAATAGTATTAAATTGTAGAATAGCGACAACTAAAGGAGAATCTTTGCGATGTTCAGGAAAAAGGCCGGAGGGCTGTTGCTTTCGTTTGCGCTCCTACTCATTATCATTAGCGCGATTTTCAGTCCGGTAGCGCCTGCCGCTTCTGCCAGGACTACTTTCGCAAATGCTCAGCTTATCTTTTCGCTCAAACAGTCAGGCGATCTAAGCGAAGTGGTTACGACTTTCAGCTTCAAGTCTTACAAAGCCTTGCGGCTTTCCGGAGTTTATCTGGCAACTTTACTTGATAATAGCGACGTAGAAACGGTAGTTGCCCAGATGAACCGGGATAAGCGGGTTAAATTCGCCGAACCGAACTACGCTATTCAGTATGTCGAAAATGCCAACAACTTCGCCTTTGATGGTGGGGAGTGGAAAATAGATCCAAAATCACTGATTAAAGGCACGTTACTTTCTACTTTTAGCGCTAAAAATACCGCTAAAAATCAGTGGGCCTGGCAAAAAACCAACCTGGCGGGTGGCTGGAAATTCACACAGGGTAAAGGAGTTACCGTAGCCGTACTCGACTCCGGGGTTAACTACAACTTGCCTGACTTCGATAACAAGGTCAGGAGAGGTTGGAGCGCTCTGGATGGGGGCGACGGTATGGATGATAACGGCCACGGCACTTTCGTAGCCGGGATAATTCACCAGGTCGCACCCGATGCTCATATATTGCCGGTAAAAGTACTGGATAAAAACGGTACTGGCACTGTTGACAGTATAGCGGAGGGCGCTTACTGGGCCTACGACAGAGGAGCCAAGGTAATTAATTTAAGTTTTAGCGCGGCGGAATACTCCGAAACTTTGAAACAACTGATTACCGACCTTACCTCGAAAGACGTAGTAGTAGTAGCTTCGTCAGGTAACAATAATTCCCAGGAAAATATATACCCGGCATCCTACAAACCGGTAATAGCGGTCGGAGCAACTAACAGTCAGGATACTAAAACAGATTTCTCTAACTTTGGCTCGTACATTGATCTCAGTGCGCCTGGTGAGGATATCTATAGTACCTACTGGAAAGGCGGTTATGCCTGGAGCGAAGGCACCAGTTTTTCCGCGCCGATGGTAGCAGGAGCAGCAGTTCTCTACCGGGCATATTACCCCCTGTACAATGCGCATGAGGTAGTGACAGATTTGAAGGATGGCGTTGATAAATTTAGCTCTAACTGCTTTGTACAGGATAAACCTTGTTCCGCAGTGTTAGGTCAGGGTCGTCTTAATTTTGCCAGGGTGCTTAAGGCAGGCCGGAATTAATTCCTGGCTGGCTGTTCGTCTTTAAGTGTGTGATGAAGCTGTAGCAAAAGAGTTTTCTTTTGCTACAGCAACTTTAGTGGTCAGTGAAGAACGTGCTCTGGCATTTTCAGTAATTATAAAAAATGGAATCTTGTAAAGCAGAAAATAAAGCAGAAAAAGAACGCTTATCAAACAGCCCTAAAGCGATGGAACAGGATTTTAAGGCCTTAGTCCGGCTTTCTGTAATCCTCAATTCTGAGGACGAACTGGAAAAGTTGCTGGAACTGATTGTCAAAGAATGTAATCAGCTTGTGGCAGCCGAACAGACTCTCCTTTTTCTAACGGATGAGGAAAACCGGACAGTTAATTCGAAAGTCACTCTTCCGGATAAAGCTCAAGTTAGCCTGCCACTGGGACGCGGAATTGTAGGAACGGTGGCTTTTAGCGGTAAAATTATCAATATTTTGGATACTAGCCTGGATTCCCGCCACTCCGAATACTGGCCAAATTTCATCACGCGTAACCTGCTTACGGTGCCCCTGCGCACTTACAACGGTCAGATCATAGGTGTAGTGCAGGCGCTTAATAAAAAAGGCGCTTGTTTCGATAGCCGTGATGAAGAACTGCTGGAGGCGCTATGTGACTTAGCGGCGGTGGCAATTGAACGTGCCAAAATAACCAGAGAGCAAAAACGGCTGGGCGAAGAGTTATCTTACCAGGCGCGCCATGACGCACTAACAGGCTTGCCAAACCGGGTTTTCCTGGAAGAAAGCCTGGGGGCGGCCCTTGCAGAAGCCGAGCAAAAGGGCAATTCCGTAGCGGTCTTATTCGTTGACCTCGACCGCTTTAAGCTTATCAATGATTCGCTGGGACATGGCTTTGGGGATATGTTGCTTCAACAGGTTGCGCATCGTTTACAAAGCGGCCTACGCTTCGGCGATGTGGTGGCCCGGCATGGTGGTGATGAATTCGTAGTAGTCTTGCGGGTAGTCCGAAATGTCTTGAGCGTACACCGCCTGGTCCATAATCTCCAGAAATCTTTACAACAACCTTTTTATGTCGAAGGGCAGGAATTATATATTAGCGCCAGTATTGGTGTCAGCCTCTTTCCTCAACATGGCCATAACGTAACGGAAGTACTGCGAAACGCCGATACCGCCATGTATAAGGCTAAAGATCGCGGTCAGAATGGCTACGAATTTTTCCAGCCCGAAATGAGCGATTCTGAACAACGCCGCCTCTGGCTGGTTACACAGTTACATAAAGCCCTGGAATTCAACGAACTGGAATTGTATTTCCAGCCCCAGTTGGACCTGGGGACAAACCAAATAACCGGAGCAGAGGCCCTTATCCGGTGGAAACATCCGGAACTTGGTCTAATCTCACCGGGAGAGTTTATACCGTTAGCCGAAGAAACCGGCTTAATTGTCCCGGTCGGAACCTGGGTGCTGCGCGAAGCTTGCCGCTTGATTAAAACCTGGCAAATCAAAGGCCTGGCACCTTTCAGGATTTCAGTTAACGTCTCGGCTCTACAGTTTGGTAGAGATGATTTTTTAAGCATAGTGACTGAAGCACTGGAAAGCAATCAGTTAGAACCTGAATGGCTGGAACTGGAACTAACCGAAGGCCTGCTAATTGGGGATACCCAGAGTACCATAAAAAAAATAAACCGTCTGAAAGCAATGGGAATTTCATTTGCCATTGATGATTTTGGTACAGGCTATTCTTCACTGGGCTATCTCCAACAACTTTCGCTCAATACCCTGAAAATTGACCAATCGTTTGTGCGTAAACTCGGGCAAGAGGGTGAGGACAATACCAGACATGAAGCTCTTCTGCGAGCTATTACTACGCTGGCGCATAACTTAAATATGCGAGTAATTGCGGAGGGAGTGGAAACTGAAAAGCAGAAAGATTTTCTGGAGTCGATTGGCTGCGAAGAAATTCAGGGTTTCTTCTTTAGCCGCCCTTTGCCCGTTGCGCAGTTTGAAGAATTCATTTTCATGTTTGCTGCCGCTAATAAGCAAGAGAGCGTTTATGAAGCAGGCAAGCTAGTGGGCCACTTCGTAGCCTGATTGATCAAACTTTATACTAATTTTTCTCATGGTTTTATGGTGTTGGGAGAGGTAGTAAATAATGCTTGAAAATGCCGGAATACCTGCTAATTTTAATCTTCCTGGCCAGATGAATGCCCTAATCGGCCGTAGTGTTGAGGTAGTAGAACTGGTTACCATCCTCAAGAATCAGAAAGTACGCCTCCTTACACTGACCGGACCAGGTGGTTCCGGCAAAACTCGGCTAGCTCTGGAAGTATCCGCCAACTTAGCCGGAGCATTCGCTGATGGGATTTGCTGGATTAATCTTACCAGCATTTATGATGCTGAACTGGTAATTTCCACTATAGCGCAGAACCTGGCAGTCCGCGAAAAAGCAGGGCAAGATTTACTTGAAGGAGTGCTTACTCATCTACAAAATCGTGAAATGCTGCTGGTGCTGGATAATTTCGAACAGGTCCTGGCAGCCGCCCCTGTAATTGAGAAATTGTTAGAAGGAGCGCCGCAACTTAAAATTCTGATCACCAGCAGGGCTCAGTTAACCAGCAATAGCGAGCTTGTTTTTCAAATCGCACCCCTGGCACTGCCGCCTGCCGATAAAGTACTGGCTCCCGCCGAACTGGAAAAAATAGCTGCCGTGGCCCTTTTTACCGAAAGAGCCCGCCTGGTCAGACTGGATTTTGCCCTGACAGAAGAGAACGCAGCCAGCGTGGCCGAAATCTGCCGCAAGTTAGACGGGTTGCCACTGGCCCTGGAACTGGCCGCCGCTCGCATTAAAACACTTTCGCCACAGGCTTTGCTTACACGCCTGAGCAACAGGCTTAAACTCTTAACCGGTGGCGCACGGGACTGGCCCGCTCACCAGCAAACACTCCGCTCTACCATTGAGTGGAGCTTTGATTTACTCAGTCCGGTTGAAAAAAATTGCTTCAACCAACTGGCGGTCTTTGCCGGTAGCTGGACAGCCGAGGCTGTTGAGCGAGTCTACGAGAGTGAGGTGCCCCAGTCCGCAAGCGAAGGGGAAAGCGAGGCTGATTATGCGCGACCCGGCGAAATTCTTCGGAATTTGCAGTCCAAAAGCCTTATCTACCAGGAATTGAGTGCCCCGGGAGAAGCTCGCTTTAGTATGCTTGAAACTATTCGAGAATTTGCCGCTGAACAATTAACAGTGAGCGAAAAGCTTGAGCGCCTCAAGGCAAACCATGCCGGTTATTACGTAGAACTGGCTGAAAAGGCTGCCGAAGAGTTGATCGGGCCGGAACAGTTAAACTGGCTAAAACGGCTGGAACAGGAACATCATAATTTCCGGGCTGCCCTTGGTTGGGCCTTTGCCTGTAGCAACGGAGGGGAAGACTTTCCCAATAGAAAGAATGTAACTCTAAGCCAGACACCCCTTTCAAAAGGCGAGGCCCTCTCAAAAGAAAATATTATACTGGGGCTAAGGTTGTGCCAGGCTTTATGGCGTTTCTGGCAGATTAGAGGCTATCTTAAAGAAGGTAAACGCTGGCTAACAACCGGTCTGGAAACTGTTGAGAAGTACCTGGACGGCAATGAGTTACCGGAAGATTTACTGCCGTTGAGGGCGAATGCCTGTAACAGCGCTGCTATGCTGGCGCGAGATACGGGCGATTACCGGAGCGCCCTGGAGTTTCTTGAGGAAAGTTTAAAAGGGCAGCGCCAATTAGGAAACAAAACCGGAATAGCCGGAGTACTCAATACCCTGGGTTCCGTTCTGGCCACGCAGGGCAATTATCAACGCGCCCTTGAAATACACCAGGAGAGCTTGCAACTTCGCCAGGAACTGAATGATAATCGCGGGGTAGCTATTTCGAGCTGTAGTATGGCCGCTATAAGAAGCGCCCAGGGTGAATTCCTGGAAGCCAAAACCCTTTATGAACAGGCCCGCTCTATCCTGGAAGAACTAGGCGACTTAAGAACTATGGCGCAGCTTTATAATAACTATGGAGAAGTACTGCATTCTCTTCAGGAGTACTCTGCGGCGAATACCTATTTCGAGAAAAGCCTGATTGTACGCCAGGAACTGGGAGACAAAATCGGGGCAGCCCAGACTTACGTCAGCCTGGGAGGGCTTAACTGCACCAATGGCTTTTACGGCAGCGCCCTTAACTTCTTCTCGCAGGCTCTAAAGTTACTGGTAGAAACTGGCGATAACCGCTACCTGGCAATTTGCCTGGAGGGGTTAGCTACTGTTAATTATCACCTGGGAACAGTCGATTTAGCAGCCAGGTTAACCGGCGCCGCCGAGGCTTTAAGAGAGAAAATTGGAGCGCCCTTAGAGCCAATCGAGCTTTTACCTTACGAGGACTTACTTAAAGAAATTCAGTTAAAGCTCGCCCCTGAAGATTACCGGGCATTCAGGGCAGAAGGTCACGATCTTCCGTTGGAACAAACCATTAAAATAATCCTGCTCTCAGGTACAGAGGTAAATGCGCTATGAACGTTCCAACCAGCCATGCTATGTCTGAAAATGTATTAACAGAAATCAAAGCCTCAAGTTTGGCTCTCCTTCTTACCGATTTGAAAAATAGCGACCAGTTATGGGAACTAAACCCTGAAGAGACCCAGGCCGCTTTAACGGTCTATGATGAAGTCCTGCGGGAGAAAATCAAAGCTTACAGTGGAACTATTGTAAAAACCCCCGGCAATTCTTTTTATGCCGTTTTTCTAAATCCGCTACAGGCTTTGATGGCAGCCTATCAGAGTCAGATTGCACTTAACGAATTCGTTATTGCCGACAGAACTATTTCTCTAAAAGTTTCTATGGCGCTGTATTACCAGGAAACTTTGGAATTTAACACAGGCCTTTCCGAGGAATTTTTTGTGCTCCCGGAAAATCTGCTGGCGACTGCGCACGGCGGACAAGTGCTAATTTCTGATAATTTTGCCGCTTACCTGCAAAATGTGGGGCTACCGGAAGGGCATAACTTTAGCCTGGCTAAACTTGGTAAACAGCTTCTGAAAGATTTACTACCGGCTCAAGAAGTTTTTCAACTGGCCGGAGAGAGTTTGCCACTGGATTTTCCAGCCTTAAAGTCCTTGAACAACCTGCCGAATAATTTACCCTTGCAAGCTAATTCAATAGTTGGCCGCGAGCGTGACATTGAAACTGCCGTTACTCTTCTAAGAAAAAAAGGTATTCGATTGATTACCTTCACCGGGCCTGGCGGAACCGGCAAAACCCGGCTAAGTTTACAGGTTGCAGCAGAAGTTTGCCCGTTTTTTCAGGACGGTGTATTTCTAGTAGAACTGGCTAACCTGACCCAGACTACCCAGGTAGCCCTGGCAATTACTCGGGTATTGGATATTCCGGAAAGCAGCGGGCGCGAGCTAATCGAAAACCTCAAGCAGTATTTGCGAGAGCGAGAGTTACTGCTGGTACTGGATAACTTTGAGCAGGTAATGGTTGCTACTTCGCTGGTGAGTGAACTGCTGGCGGTAGCGCCGCGCTTGAAAATACTGGTGAGCAGCCGAACCATCCTGAAAATTTATGGTGAGCAGGAGTTTCCCGTTTCGACCCTGGCACTGCCTGATATTCAAAACTTACCGGTTTTGAGCCAGCTTGCCAATTATTCCGCAATCAGGCTTTTTACGGAACGCGCAAAGGTAGCCAACAGTAGTTTTAGAATTACTGAAAGTAACGCCTACGTTGTTGCCCAGATTTGCGAGAGATTGGACGGCTTACCCCTGGCTATTGAACTGGCGGCGGCGCGTATGCACATGTACCAGCCTGAGTCGGTACTAGCCAGCCTTGACCATCGCTTACGCCTGGTAATGGGTGGCATAGAAAGCTTACCTAACCGCCATCAGACTCTTCGGGCGGCCATCGAGTGGAGTTATAATCTCCTGGAAGAGAGTGAAAAGATACTTTTTGCGCGCCTGGGGATTTTTGCCGGAGGCTGTAACTCCGAAGTGGCAGAAGCAATTTGCAACGCGGATGAAGACTCGGACCTTGATGTACTTGATGGATTAACCTCGCTCCTGGACAAGAGCATGTTGCGCCTGGCAACCATCAATGGGGAAAACGAGCCTCGCTTCAGAATGCTGGAAACAATCCGTGAGTATGCCCTTCAAAAGCTGGAAGAAAAAGGTGAACTGGCGCAACTCCAGACGCAGTACGCTAACTACTTCCTGGCCCTTGCGAGAGAAGCCGAGCCAAAGTTGACCGGGCCTGAACAAAAAGAGTGGTTTAACCGGCTTGAACAGGAACATAGCAATTACCGGGCGGTAATCGAGTGGGCTTTAAAGCAACCGGATGAAATGAGTGCCCTGCCTCTGGAAATTGGAGGTTCTATCTGGCGCTTCTGGATGGGTCGGGGATATTTTTGTGAAAGTCTGAGCTGGCTGGAAAGAGCCTTATTACAGACTGAGGGTAACTTATATCAGGAACATTCCAGCACTGTATCACCGGCGGTGCTTGCCAGAGCTTACAATGCTGCCGGTATCCTGACCCGCGAAACAGGAGATTTTGAACGGGCTAAAGGTTTTCTTGAATTAAGCCTCAAATTGCAACGCCAGCTAAACGACAAAACCGGGCTGGCTAATGCCCTGAACTCTTTGGGAACCGTTACATCATATCTGGGCGATTATGATCAGGCACGCCTGTATCACGAGGAAACCCTTGAAATACGCCGCAGTCTTAAAGACAAACGCGGTATCGCTATATCCCTCTGCAACCTGGGAACCCTTGCTCAAGTTCAAGCAGAAAACGCCCAGGCCCGACAGTTCTTCGAAGAAGCTTTAAGCCTTTTGCGCCAGCAGGGTGATAATCATAGCATTGCTCTGCTGCTGCATAATCTCGCGCAGCTCTACTTTAACGAAGGAAACCTTGAAAAGGCCGGACAGCTAGCTGAGGAAAGTTTAGCCTTTTACAGTGAGCTGGGCGAAAAAGTCGGTATAGCTTTGTCTTTGCTAAAGTTAGCTGATATTGCAAAAGCGAATGGGGAGCTTGAGCAGGCGCTAAAACAGTACCAGAAAAGTTTAAACCTTTTTAAAGAAGTAAAAGGGATGGCAGATATGCCTCCATGCCTGGAAGGGCTGGCCGGTGTGCTAAGCCGGTTAGGCTTGCAAGACTCTGCTATCAGGCTCTTTGGAGCAGCCGCCGCTTTTCGGGCCTCCACAAATGCTCCAATCCAACCGGCAGAATTACCACGTTACGAAGAGGAGCTTGGAAGCCTGAAACAGCAGGTTACAGCCGAAGATTTCAAGACTCAGTACGCCATAGGCGAACAGTTGAACCTGGAACAAGCCATAGAACTGGCCCTCAGAATCTCGATTTAAAGCCCCTTGATAAAGGGCTGTTATACAGCAGGATACTTTTCCCTGCCTCAGTCTATTTTACAACTGCTCAAAAATAGAGTAAGTTTATTAGTGTTACCGCAAGGTAGCAGGACTCATCAGTATTAATGTTTTCATTCAGACTAAAAACTTAGCAAAACTTAAAGTCCATTTGCCCGTTTTGAATTATAATAGGGTATAGCTGTGGGCCGGTTAGAGGTTGCCGGCATTCTTGAATTTAGCACAAGGTAAGAACATTGAAAGAAGTAAAAATAAAAGGTTCGAAAGTAAGAAGCGGTAAGGTCAGCCGGCGCACTTTTTTGCGTGCCAGCGGCCTGACTGTAATTGCGGCAGGAATGGGCAGTGTGCTGGTAGCCTGTGGCGAAGACGCCGTAACTCCTACCTCCGCGCCTTCAAGCACATCTTCCGCCCCAATCGTACCGGGTTTCGTCAGTGGTACTAACTCTCCGGCGGCCGCAAATACTACCAGCGCCGCTACAAAAGGCAATATTGCTAATGCTGTGGGTGTGGCAAGCTCTCCGACCGCTAACTCTTCTACCCCGATTGTGGTCAAACAAACCAATCCAACTGAAGCCGCCAGTGCCTTTCTGAAAGCCTGGGAAGAACGCCGTTACGCCGATATGTATGACATGCTGTCGGCCAATGCGAAAAACTTCATAGCCAAAGATAAGTTTGTAGAACGTTACGGGGCGATTGCAGACGAGGCCACTATTTCAACAATTTCAACCAGCGTTTCGCCTCCCGGCGATACCATTAAAGGCCAATTGCTGCTTGAGGTACCCTTTAAAGCCAACTTCAAAACGGTCCGCGTGGGTGATTTTAGCCAGGATAACAAGCTAAATTTGCAGTCGGACAATGGCGATTGGAAGGTGGAATGGTCGCCTGCCGCCATCTTTAAAGAGCTGGATAACTCGACTTACCTGGTGCATATGATCCGGCTTAATTCCGACCGGGGCCAGATTATTGCTCGCAACAACCAACCTTTAACCCAGGATGTTTCTCTTTTCCAGATTTATGTAGTCCCCGGACAAATCGAGAACGAAGATGAGCTCTTGAACACTATGAGCCAGGCGCTCAAGATGGACAAGGATAAAATCAAGAATCTCTACAAAAACGGCCAACCGAACTGGCGCATGCCGATCAAGGATTTACCGGCCAATACCCCGCCCGATGTGCTCGATAGCCTGAGGGCGATAAAAGGGGTAGGCGTAGATGAAGGAAAGACCAGAGGCTATCCTCAGAAAGAAAGCGCCTCGCAGGTCGTGGGCTATATCAACGCTATCAACGCCGACGACCTTAAAACCCTGGCGGCTAAAGGCTACACCGAAGATGACAAAATCGGGCGCGTTGGTGTGGAAGCCTGGGGTGAAGATATCCTGGCAGGCGGATTTGGCGGCAAGTTAACCATTATTCAGAGCGATGGTAGTGTGTTAGCAACCCTGGCCGAAAAACCGGCAGTGCCATCTTCTAACTTGATTTTGAACCTGGACCTGGATATTCAGAAGAAGGCCGAAGCGGCCCTGGCCGGGCGTACCGGTAGCATTGTAGTTATGGACCCCAATAATGGCGCGGTACTGGCCCTGGCAAATTTCCCCGGTTATGACCCGAACCTGTTTGCCAATGGTATTACTGCTGACCAGTTCAATGCCTTGAATAATGACCCGCGCCATCCTTTCCAGAACCGGGCTGTGAATGGTAACTTGCCAACCGGCTCTACCTTTAAGGCTGTTACCACTGCGGCGGCCCTGGAAAAAGGCGGCTTTAATATGCAGTCTACTTTTGTCTGCACCGGCCACTGGACCGGCCTAGGCGAACAGTTTGCCAAGGATTGCTACCTTAAAACCGGGCACGGCAAAATAACTCTCTTTGAAGCGCTTGTTCAATCCTGCGACTTTGTCTACTACGAACTGGGCAAACGCCTTGATGAAATTGACTCCAGTATCCTTCCTACCATGGCAAGAGCCTTCGGCTTTGGCAGTTCGACCGGCCTGCAAGGCCTCTACGACTCGCCAGGCCAGGTGCCGGACCCACAATGGAAGCAGGATAAACTCCAGCAAGCCTGGTTTAGAGGTGACGCAGTAAACCTGGCTATTGGACAGGGTTATTTCCTGGCCTCTCCCCTTCAACTGGCTACAGCCTACTCCGCAATCGCTAATGGTGGAAATCTGGTAACACCACGCCTGGCAGAACGAGCGGAAAGCCCGAACGGACAGCCTACCAAAAACTTTGCGCCACAGGTGAGAGGACGTCTGCCGGTCAGCGATGGAACTCTGAACCAGATTCGGCAGGCCCTGTTAGGCGTGACCCAGGAAGGACTGGGTACGGCCCGGCAGGCTTTCGCCGGATCGAGGGTAAAAGTAAGTGGCAAGACCGGTACGGCGGAAAGCGGCAAAGATCAACCGCATGCCTGGTTCGCCTGTTACGCCCCCTCAGATAAACCTAAATACGTGGTAGTGGTTTGCCTGGAAAATATTGGGTTTGGTAACGCTCTAGCGGCGCCTACAGCCCGTAAGGTAATGGATGGATTGCCTTTCTAGCAACCACTGGTTTTTCAGTTTTACTATAAAATAACGAAGAGGCAGGTCTACTTAGACGCTGCCTCTCCTCATTTTACGGAGAATTTCTAGCCCAGTGCTTCACCCCGGCGCTCGACCAAAGAATCGGAAACCAGGCCTGGATTTTCCGCAGTCGTAGAGTCTTTACCGGCCTCATCAGCAGTTGGGGAAAGGGGGATTTCTACCGCCCCTTCAGGAGGAGGGGCTATAGTTTCTTTGGAACGAACCCTTTTTGCGCTAAACCGCTGGAGAGAAAGTTGCCTCAGGCCACGCAAAGGATTGATGCCCTGGCGGCGTGGCAAAGGCTTGATAACCCCATTGCTCAAAATCAGGAAGAAAAGACCGATAGCAGTATAGACCAGCAAGTAGCCCTGCCAGAGTGGAATCTGGTTGGGCAGGACCGGTAGCCGGGAATTAGAGTTAATCTGGGCGGCAAAAGAGCCCGGCGGAAAGCTAGGGGTGGAATAATAACTTTCAGGCTTACCCCAGAAAAACCGGCTGTTTGGAAAATACTGAAGGTCTTCGCCCTGACCGGGACGGTAAGGCGCATTGGGAGCGAGTACCGAACCAATCGCGGCCACCGGATTAAAAACCAGAATGCGCTTGGGAAGGTCGAAAGCCGGGTCGGTATGCGGGTCAACCCGTACGCCCTGCGGTATCCTGCCGCTATCGCTGTTAAGGGAAGCCACTATACTGCTGCTGATTACCGGAACTCCCAGCATGAGTAGCGCGACAATACAGTAAGTAACTATCACTGCTACGCTGGTATGGCGGAACAACCCTGAAAAGAAGAGGCTGATTATGCTGAGGACAGCCGCTTCCATCAGTATGATGGCAAATCCGGCCAGAATATCATCAAAATTTACCCCGCCAAAGATAAAAACTACACATGCCAGCGGGAACGCCGATAAGACCACCAGGGTCATGTAGCTGATGCCGGCAATTAGTTTACCGTAAATAAGAGTACGCCCGCGCAAAGGCGTCACTACCAGCATATCGTAAGTGCCGTCTTCCATTTCACGGCTGACCAGACCGCCACAAAGCGCCGGAGTTACTACCGCTACCACCACAGAGAGATAGAGGAAGATTGTTATAAAAATATCCTGGCCGGTCTCAAAACTGCGGGTAGGGCCAAAATTACCGCTTACCAGCGTACCACCATAACTATAAGGACTGTTTGCACCCTTACGAATGTAGATTACCAGGATGATCATTGCCAGGACGATAAGATAGACACCAACCAGGGCGAAGGTGCGGAAACCTCTAACCCGTGTTTTCATTTCGCGAGTAGCGATAGGATTAGCCAGATTGAAATAGATTCTAGCCATAAAAACCTCTATAACCATCGGTTGGGAGTAGCCTTACAGGCAGGCCATTTCCAGGCTGACCGGAACCGGTACTTGTAAATAAAGGAGACTTTCTCAGTCTCTCAAGAAAAGTTCTTCCAGGCGAGCGGTACTTTGTCCATATTGGGTGACAAAAATGCCCGAGAGTGACATGTAAGTCAGGAAAGAAGCGCTGGTACGGTCATCACCTTCGATTAGCGCATCCAGGCAAAGGGTCTTTTCATCAATACGCAAGCTACCTTTGATAATCTTCGGAAAAGTCTCTGCCACGCTAGCGGCACGTTTAAGCTCTGCCAGCGAAAGCACTCGCAAGGTTACACTCCTGCGCGGTTGGTGCTCAATCTGATTGACCACTACATCGGTTGGGCCATAACTGATCAAGCGGCCAAGCGCCATAATACCAAGCCTGTCGCACATCATCTGCACTTCGCTTAAAACATGGCTGCTCAGGACAATGGTTTTACCCATCTGGCTAAGCTCTCGCAACAATTCGCGCAACTCTACCCGGGCGCGAGGATCAAGGCCGCTTGCCGGTTCATCCAGCAGCAGCACTTTGGGGTCGTGTACAAGAGTATGGGCCAGGATAAGGCGCTGGCGCATCCCGCGCGAGAGATCACGCAATTCGTCATTGCGGTAGTTTTGCAAATCCACCAGTTCAAGTAGCTCGGAAACCAGGCGAGTGCGGCGTTTACCATTGATGCCATAGCAGGCGGCAAAGAAATCGAGATATTCTCCGACCCGCATATCTTTGTAAAGACCGTATTCATCGGGCATGTAACCGATCAGGCGGCGTACCTCCTGGGGATAGCGGCGCACCGAATAACCTGCTACATAAGCATCACCTTTATCCGGTTTTACCAGTGTAGCCAGGATGCGTAAAACACTGGACTTTCCAGCACCGTTCGCTCCAATCAAGCCGAAGATGCAGCCCTGCGGAATAGTCAGGGTAAAATCTTCCAGCGCCGGATGAGCCTCACCCGGGTAACGTTTTTGCAAACCACGCGCATCAATCATTGTATATGCGGTCGAGGTATCGCCAGAGGTAGCCGTTGCGGTAACTTCCGTCATAAAGACCCTACCTTAATCGAAGAAAAACAGTTGAAGAAAACTGCCTATGAAATTTACGAAACGTGGATGAGGATAATAATAGTGCGTAGTAAGCCGTCACAAAACCCTTTAATTCAGCAAGATTTATGCTAACATAAACCGGCCTGTTTTTCCAGCGTTACCGCGATTTAAGGCTTAAATCCACTTTCTATGATAGAATTTCCGAATAGTAAGCTATTATTCCAATATTTTTCTGGTATGTTGTGCTGGACTCAAAAGGACAGTGATTTATGGAAATCGAACAGCGCGAGATTATCATAACGATTGGCGCGCTAAACCTGAAAGGTCGCCTGGACAGCCAGTCCGCACCGAACTTGAAACAGGTCTGGCAGTACTACGAGACCCAGGGGATCAATAATGTCGTGCTTAATTTACAGTATGTGGATTTTATAGATAGCGCCGGGATAACTGCTCTGGTTGCCGGCATGAAACAACTGCGCGCACGAGGCGGAGATTTGCGCCTGGTAGGCTTACAACCTTCCGCTCGGGCCGTTTTTGAATTGATGATGCTGGATAAAGTTTTCGAGATTTTTGAAACCGAGGAAGAAGCCCTTAAAGGCTTTTAAATTATGTTTTTTTTCTAATTACAATAGTTGACATAGATTGTAAGAGGCTTAATTCATGACTGAAGATCGCAAATTTGGCTTTAATACACGCGCTTTACATGCCGGGCAGCGGCCCGACCCTACTACCGGCGCCCGTGCCATGCCCATTTACCAGACCAGTTCATTTGTTTTTGACAATACCGAGCATGCCGCCAACCTCTTTGCGCTGCAACGCTTTGGCAATATTTACACCCGTATTATGAACCCGACCACTGCCGCTTTCGAGGAAAGAGTAGCTTCCCTGGAAGGCGGGGTAGGCGCGCTGGCGGTTTCCAGCGGACAGTCGGCCCAGTTTATTACTTTCTTTACCCTGCTCAACGAAGGCGATGAGATTGTAGCCAGCAGCACCCTCTACGGTGGAACTTATACTCAGTTTGATATCAGTTTCCGCAAAATGGGCATTAATACAATTTTCGTGGACGCCAGCGACCCGGAGAATTTCCGCCGCGCTATCACGCCCAAAACTCGCGCTCTTTACGGCGAAACGCTGGGCAATCCTAAAATTGATGTGCTGGATATTGAAGCGGTTGCCAGAATCGCGCACGAGGCCGGGTTGCCACTGGTAGTAGATAACACTTTTGCGTCGCCCTATCTCTGCCGCCCGATTGAGTGGGGTGCTGATATTGTGGTAAACTCGGCTACCAAGTTCATTGGCGGGCACGGCACCAGCATTGGAGGAGTGATTGTAGATAGCGGCAAATTCCCCTGGGACAACGGCAAATTTCCCGGCATGACCGAACCCAGCAAAGGCTATCATGGTATCCGCTTCTACGAAACCTTTGGCGATTTCGGCTTTATTATGAAGGCGCGCGTAGAAAGCCTGCGCGATATGGGTCCTGCCCTCAGCCCTTTTAACTCCTTCCTCTTTTTACAGGGTTTGGAAACGCTTGGCCTTCGCATGGAACGCCATGTCGCAAATGCACTGCAAGTAGCCAGATATTTGAATGAACACCCCGGGGTTGCCTGGGTTAATTACCCCTCGCTGCCGGACAGCCCCTACTACAATCTGGCAAAGAAGTATCTGCCGAAAGGGTCCGGCGCGATTTTTACCTTTGGGATCAAAGGCGGCGTGGAGGCAGGCAAAAAGTTCATTGAAAGCGTGCAGTTGCTGAGTCACCTGGCGAACGTGGGCGATGCCAAATCGCTCGTTATTCATCCCGCCAGCACTACCCACGCCCAGTTGAGCGAGGAAGATCAAATCGCCAGTGGTGTGACACCTGATATGATCCGCCTCTCGGTCGGTCTTGAAGATGTAGAAGATATTATCTGGGATCTGGATCAGGCTCTCAACGCCGCTCGCTAAATTTTAAATTCGGCAAATAAAAACGTCACTACAGAATTTTTGTAGTGACGTTTTTATTCCAAAAATTTCCCACTTATCCGTAAGTTTTATTTTAAATCTAACCAGTAATCGAGTTGATAAAATTCAAGGAAGTTTTTGATTGAATTTCTATTTTTTTATGTTACCATATAGCTAACACTTTTAATTACATTGCATCGTTAATACAAATACTTACTACAGCCTCTACATAATCACTCTTTTAGCTTCGTTTATTTCTCCACCAGCGCTTGATAGTGACCCTGGCTGGCATTAGGCTTCCTATGTCTTTAAAGAGCATTGGTCTGGCTCAATAGGTTTATACTTACGTGCGCTGGATTACCAGTATACTGGAGGTTCAGCATGGGTGGATCTTTCAATTCTGGTTTCTGGATTAGCTTCGCGGCCCTGGTAATGGCTTTACTTGAGTGGATAGCAACCGGCTAAATTCTCATAAAAATAAGACTTCCTTTATCGGAAGTCTTATTTTACTTATGTTAAGTAATTACTTGTGTGAAGCTTTGTTGCCTTCGTATAATCGGCCGTCGGTCATGGTTACAACCCGGTCACACATCGAAGCGATTTTAGGGTCGTGAGTGACGATGCAGACGGTCAAACCGAGCTTTTGGCGTAGATCGGCCAGCAGGCCCAGAATTTCCTGGCTGCGCTTGCTGTCCAGGTTACCGGTCGGCTCGTCACCCAGCAGCAAAGCGGGTTGGTTGGCCAGGGCGCGAGCGATAGCCACGCGCTGCTGCTCGCCACCGGAAAGCTGAGTAGGTTTGTTATTCAGGCGGTGTCCCAGGCCAACCAGTTCCAGTAATTCTTTAGCGCGTTCTTCGGGCTTGAACTGTGGTTTTTTATCGAACTGAATTGGCAACATCACATTTTCGAGAGCCGATAAAGTCGGAACCAGGTTGAAAAACTGGAAGACAAAGCCGATAGTCTTGTTTCTAACACGGGCCAGTTCTTTTTCCTTCATTTTGCTAATGTCCTGGCCATTGATTAAAACCTGTCCCTGGCTGGGAGTATCCAGGCCACCGATGATACCCAGCATAGTGGTTTTACCCGAACCGCTTGCCCCTACAATTGCTACCATTTCACCCTGGTTTACCTGAAAATCTACTCCATGTAGAATGGTAAGCTTTTGTTCGCGGTTTACTTTTACTTCTTTGCTAATATTGCGACATTCAATAATGCTTTTGGCATCGGCCAGATTAGCATAAGCATCATCATTGTAATTAAGGGCGTACATTGGGATTTTCTCCTTTCAACCACTAAGAGGCTTTTTAGCAACTCTTCTTGGTTTTCACAATTTCTTTTGTATTTATCTGTTAATTCTGAATAATCCAGTTTATTTCTTTCCGAGGCCTCTACGGCAGGCCTCGGAAAAAAAAGTTCTTTACTCGTAGCGCAGCACTACCAGCGGCTTCTCGCGAACCGCGCTCCAGGCCGAGCCAATCGTGGCTACCAGCGACATTCCAACGGCCAGGACCAGCATCCCTATGAAGAGCAGCGGTGAAACCGTCAGAATACCGGGATGGTCTTCGCTGCTGAAACTGGTTACGGCCAGTTGCGCCGCCACTACCGCGATCCCGAAGCCGATTAACGCTCCCAGGAGGCTGACGATAGCCGTTTCCCAGTTGATGATCGAAAGCACTTTGCTACTGTCGGCGCCGATGCTCTTCATTACACCCATTTCGGTGCGGCGTTCCAGTACGGCCAGGGCCACGTTATTAGCGATCAGGACAGCCCCGGCAATCAGGCTCAACATTGCCAGTAGGACCGGGAAAGCTGTCAGGTTATCAATCAGCTTATCGAAGATGTTGGTAATGAATGAAAGGTCCTGCACTATGGCGCTCTGGTAATTCTTCTCGATATAAGCTTTGGCTTCATCAATTCGGGCCTTATCAATCTTGATGTCCAACTGGTTCTGATGTGCAGCTACCCGTCGCACAGTACCGATAGTAGTAGCCACAGATGAGACACCGGCGAACTGATTTTTGTTTCTGGTAATCCCGGTAATGGTCAGGGTAAATTCATTTCCACCCTTGCTGTCCTGGTAAACCAGCTTATCCCCGATTTTGATGCCATAGTCCTCGCTAACGCTCTCCAAAACAACTGCCTGCCCGTCACCGCTGTAGTACTCCCCGGCCACTTTTCGAGTGATGGGCTGCAAATCCTGGCTGTTGAAGCCGTCCAGGTAAGCCAGTTCACGCCCGGTATATTTATCTGATTGGTCATTACCGTTCGTCTTCTGTTGAGCCAGTTTGCGCTGGATTAGCTCATCGTAACTTACCCCGTTCACGCTCAGCAGGCGTACCTGGGCTTGCACGTTTTCTACATACTTCTCCTGGCCCGGTATCCTGTTAGCTTCCAATCCTTTAATCAGGCTATCGGTCTGAGCATCACCGGCGCTCACCACAGTATTGTAGCCGAGGCTATCTTCGAGGGTCTTCTTGACCGTATCCTTCAAGCTGCTGGCGAGGATAATCACCAGGGCCATCGAGAAGATACCGACCATCATAACCAGCATAGTGACGGCGCTTTTAGCTCGGCCTCGGCTCAGGTTGCGGCGAGCCATCTTGTAGCTCAGACCAAAGGGCAACGGCAGTTTACCAACCAGGGCCAGTATGCCGCTGAAAACCAGCACCAGCACCGCGCAAGCAACCAGTGTACCGAAGGCTGCCGCTATACCTATGGTATAGTTGCCGTCCAGGATTACTCCCGCGATAATACCCATCAGCAGAGTCATAACCACGATGATAGGCAGGGTGGCGAAGATTGAAATGCGCGGTAGAGCGGTGGTCTTCTGGCGCAATACCTGGGCAGGCGGGATTTTGCTGGCCGAGTAAGCCGGTAAAAGACCGAAGACAACAGCAGTAGCCACCCCCACTATCAGACCGATGATGACCGGCTGCCAGTAGAAGTGATAATCAATCGAGCGGTTGATGAAACCCTCGGCGGCGCGACTGGTACCTAAGGTCAGTAGTTCGCCCAGCACCAGGCCGGATAGGCTTCCCAGGAAACCCAGGATAGCCGACTCTATTACGAAAACTCGGACAGTCTGGCCGCTCTCCATACCAAGCGCCTTGATGGTGGCGATTTCTGTGCTGCGACGACCCACTACTACCAGCATGGTATTTACCACGCCCACGCTACCGATCAAGAGGCTGAGCAGACCAACATAAGAAAGCATATCATTGATCTGGCTGGAGGCTTTCTTAAGGGTAGCGTTACGCTCGGTAGCGGTGTCCGCGGCGAAAGCGCTTGAAAGAGCTTTGATTGCGTCACGAGCCTTAACATCCGCCCCGGCGGTATCGGAGGTTTTTACGTATACAGTATCAATTTTGAGGTTTTCTGCGCTGAACAACACGCTGGCCGTAGTTTTATTTGTGAAGGCGTAACCCGTAAACTCAGCCATTTGAGCCTGGTCTACCGGTGGCGCATTAACTTTGTCCGAGAGAAGACCAACTACCTGCACTTCCAGCGTTTTATTCTGGCTGCTCAACCTGATTTTGTCGCCAACCTGTACGCCAATTGATTTGGCCATTTTTTTATTGAGTACAAGCTGGTCTGGTCCGTTCAACACCTGATTGAATGTCTTATCTTTAGGACTTTCTAATTCTTCATTGCCATAAAAAGGATATTTTGCCGGGTCAACCACAATAGCGGCATAAGTGCTATTAAAGTCATTGCTTTTACTGCCGTCTGCTTTTGTAACCACAATAGAAGCGGTTATGCTGGAGGTATAGTCTGTAATCGTAGCGTTTTGCTTTAAGGTGTCCAGCTTTGCGAGGTCGTCCTGGTTAAAACTTCCCTGGCGGTTAGTTACCAGTACATCGGCCCTGGCACTGGCCCGCGCATCCCCGGCGATGGCGTCTTGAATAGCAGCCCCCGTACTTTGCAGGGCTACAATCGCCGAGACACCCACAGCAACACAAAGGATGGCGAAGAAACTGCGCTGACCACCGCGCTTGATTGAGCGCCAGGCATATTTGCTGTACAAGATAAAGGTCTTCATGTTTCTCCCTTTTGGTTTACGTTTCGATCTATTTAGCACCCGGTTTTTATTGACAGGCTAATCTTAATCAGAAAATATGACGGACAAATGTCTAAATTGCAGCAATTTCTCTGTAAAAAGGAAAGTTAGAGGCATAAAATGTCACAATTTTGTAAAATAACCAAAAATTTGTGAACTTTCGAATAAGCGGAGAAATATAATGACGGAAACTGTTTTACCGGCAGGGTTAGAGAGAAGGCGCGAAGATTACCGAGTCATAACGGGCGCATCCGGCTTCGTGGACGACTTGCAACCGGAAGCGGGAAGACCCACGGCCCTTTATATGGCTGTCGTTCGCAGTCCTTACGCGCACGCCGAGATTAAGGCCATTAACCTGGAAGCTGCCCGCTCTGCGCCTGGTGTAATAGGAGCATACAGTGCCGAAGAACTGGTTGGTGGCATGCGAGCTTTAGATATTTTTCCTTTACCGGGCCTAAAGAAACCGCTTCGCAAACCGCTGGCTGTCGGCAAAGCTCGCTATGTCGGCGACCCGGTAGCGGTAGTAGTAGCCGAAAGCCGCTACGCTGCCACTGATGCGCGAGATTTAGTAGAGGTAGAGTACGGGCCTCTGCCTGCAGTAGCCGACCCGGAAGAGGCTCTGCGCCCCGGAGCGCCAGTCCTCTATCCTGAATTTGAGGATAACAAGGCTTATCTTTTTGAACTGGGGGGCGGCGATATAGAAGCTGCCTTTAAAGCGGCGGACCGGGTAGTACGGCTGCGCGTGGTCAATCAAAGACTGGCTCCCAGTTCGCTTGAGCCTCGCGCCTGCATGTTTGACTACAACCCTGCCACGGGAGAGATGCTGGCAAGGGTTTCCTCGCAGGCAGTCTTTCGCGTTCGGGATTCTCTCTCAGCCTTCCTGGGTATTGAGAAAACTAAAATAAGAGTTATCAACTCTGATGTAGGTGGCGGCTTTGGCGCAAAAACTACCTTTGTCGGAGAAGAAATTGTGGCTGCTTCCCTGGCGTATAGGTTAGGGCGGCCTGTAAAGTGGCTGGAAGGCCGCAGCGAGAATTTGCAGGCTCAAACTCAAGGTCGCGGCCAGATTAACTACATTGAAGCGGCGGTTAAAAACGATGGCCGCGTGCTGGGTCTTAAGGTGCGCACGGTTGCAGACCTGGGCGGATTTATTCTGGGGGTCAGTCCCACGATTGCCACTACTACCGTCCGAATGTTAAATGGCCCCTACCGAATTGAAGCTCTCGATACGCAGGTGGTGGGTGCGCTGAATAACAAGGCGCCAACCTCCGCCTATCGTGGCGCCGGGCGGCCTGAAGCCGCTTATATTCTTGAACGTACCATAGATCGAGTCGCTCACGAACTGCAATTAGATCCGGCGGATGTTCGCCGCCGCAACTTTTTACCGGCAGATGTTTTCCCCTTCAAGGCTCTGACCGGCCTTCAGTATGACAGCGGCAACTATCAGGCGGCTCTGGAAAAAGTACTGGAACTGGGCGATTACGCCGGGTGGCGAGAACGTCAAAAGGAACAACGCCAGCAGAAGAGTTCAAAGTTGCTGGGCCTGGGTCTATCTACTTACATTGAAATTGCAGGCGGCGGGGGAGTACGGATGCCGGGTGTGCCGCAAGAAGCCGCCACAGTCCGCATCCGGCGCGACGGCACCATCCTGGTACAAAGCGGAGTAGCCTCCAACGGTCAGGGCCACTTTACGGCTTTCGCCCAGGTAGCCGCCCAGATTTTCAACCTGCCCGGCGATAAGATCGAAGTTCAAATGAACGACTCGGCTTTGCCTGCTTATGGGTTTGGCACCTTTGGCAGCCGAACTACACCAGTTGCGGCTTCCGCTGTGCATATAGCGGCAGAGGCAGCCCGAGAGAAGGCTTTTGGCCTGGCGGCTCGCTTGCTGGAAGCTTCTCAGTCCGACCTGATCCTGGAAGAGGGAAAGGTAATGGTACGCGGTGTGCCGGCCCGGGCCGTAGAGTTAGGCGAACTGGCTCGCATGGTGGAAGAAGAGCCAGATCTGATCGAGCGAGAAGAACCTAACCCGGTCAATGGCGCACCAATTGAAGGCCTGGCAGCCTGGCGCGATTTTCTACCCAGCGATGCTACCTTCCCTTCCGGTGCGCACCTGGCGGTAGTGGAATTAGACACTGATACCGGGGACGTACATGTCTTGAAATACGTAGCGATAGATGACTGCGGGCGAGTGCTGAATCACTACCTGGCGGACGCTCAGTTTCACGGTGGTCTGGCGCAAGGTCTTGGACAGGCCCTTTACGAAGAAGTAGCTTATGACGAAAACGGCCAGCTACTGAGCGGAACGCTCATGGATTACACCATCCCGACTGCCGAGCAACTTCCACACTTTGATTGTGCGGCGGTTGAAACGCCTTCTCCTACAAACCCCTTAGGGGCAAAAGGAGCCGGTGAAGCCGGTTGTACGGGTGGCCCTCCGGCGATAGTAAACGCCGTACTGGATGCCTTAGCGCCGTTGGGCATCAAGTATCTGGATATGCCGCTACGCCCGGAGAAAATCTGGAGTCTGGTGCAGGCAGCCAAAGCCGGGCAACTGGACCAGCCTGAACCACAGGTACCACCTTTCTTTAAAGGCAAGGACTCGGAAGGGTCTGACGAAAAATCCGGTAGCTTTGTTTTTGAATAGAAACAAAAGAGGGCGTCGCCAGTCAGGTGAGGCCCTCTTTATTTAGAACTTCTTAATTTAGAATCAATAAGCAGCCACTTCATCGCCGACTTCGTTTTCGGTCTGCTGGCCATAAACGCTGTTAAAGATAATAGTAGCTGTGGCCCATCCATTTATGTTTTCCACCCGGAAAATGCCTTGGAGGTCTTTTGTAACCAGGGTACGCACAATTTGCATCCCCAGACCGGTTTTGGCTGTTTCCAGGTTAAACTCAGTCGGATAACCCTTACCATTATCACGTACTTCAATCTGGACGCGCCCCTCATCCTTGAAAGCGGAAATGCGTATTTCGCCTTCGTTGCGGTCCTCGAAACCGTGGAAGATGGCGTTAGAAACCAGTTCCATAATTAAGATCGCTAGCAGAGTAGCTTCCTTGCTGGCAACCGGAACCGGACCCTCATCAATCTTGAAGCGAATACGTTTATAACTGGGCACCAGGCTGACACTGGCAATATCGGTAATTTCTTTCGCCACAGCCTGGACTGTAGTTACGCCGATATCCTCCCGGCTTAGCAGGTCGTGAATTGCGGCAATAGACTGGATACGAGCGACACTCTCGGATAACGGAACCTGAACCTCCGGGTTTGGGGCGCGGCGCATCTGCATGGAGAGAAGGGCCGCTACCGTTTGAAGGTTGTTGCGTACCCGGTGATGCATCTCCTGTAGCAAAGCCGACTTGATCGAAAGGCCGCGACGGGCTTCCTCATACAAACGAGCATTTTCGATAGCAATAGCCGCTTGATCCGCGAAAGCCGCAATAATCTGCAATTGCTCATCATTGAAGTGGCGCTGGTCGCGAGTATAGAGGCAGATTACGCCCAGCACACCACGAGCGCCTGTAAGCGGAACGCACATCGCCGAGCGGTACTGGCTGTTGAAATAGTAGCTTTCGCCCGGGTGCAACTCAAAATGAGCATCCCAGACATTTACCGGGCGGTTCAATTCAGCCGAACGCCCAACCGGACCCTCCCCAAGTTTGACCCGCATATTCCTGACATAGTCATCGCTTAAACCGTGGGCGGCTACAATGGTCAGGTAGGGGCTGTCCTCTTTCAATTCATAGATCGAAGACATATCAGCTTTGACCAATTCGCTGGCCTGCTCCACTATCAGGTGCAGCACCCGGCTTAAATCGAGAGTAGCGGCGACCATGTTGGAAACGTTTTGCAGCGTGGTTAATTCCTGGACCTTTTGACGCAGGCGTTCATCCGTCTGCTGGTAAAGGCGAGCATTTTCAATTGCCATCGCAATTTCACCCGCAACCATTTCGAGGAAACGAATTTCCTCGGTAGTCCAGCTACGGTAGCTGCGCGATTGGACATTTATCACACCGACCAGTTTTTCGCGGGTAAATAGAATAACCGGAACACTCAACATGGAGCGGCTAGAGTCTTCGTTCAGGGTTGGAACGTAGCGGAAGCGGGTATCGGCCCAGATATCGTAAACCGAAATGGGCTTACCTTCTTTAGCCGATGCGCCCGTAACGCCCTCACCCACTCGAACTCGGACAGTGCCGATAGCGCGCTGATTGAGACCTTTAGCGGCGCGCAGCACCATCATTTCATCCTGTTCCTGCTCTTTATCAAAGACGTAAACCGCGCAAACATCCACATTCATTACTTCCGCCACGGCCTGCACGGTCAGGTTCAATACCGAGTCCAGGTCGAGGCTGCTGTTGACGGCACTGTTTACTTTGTGGAGGGCCTCAAGTTCGTCCAAAGAACGGCGCACCTGCTCGCCAAAACCGCCCATAACCGTGCCTTTAACAATAGGGCTAAGGCTAAAGTTTTCTTCGGCAGGACGATTAGAAGCCAGCGCCCTCATCAGCAAACGGTCGCGTCCTTCAACATAGCCTTTGGTAATAGAAGCAGCTACCCGGCGACCCAGGTTATCCAGAGCACGTACTACTTGCCGCCGTTCTTCCGGCTCTAAAGTAACTTCATCGGCATTGTAAACCGCATCAACAATTTCCTGGCAGTAAGCCATCGTCTGGGAAACAAGTTCATCAACCGGCACCTCTACCAGCGCCCATTTAGAGCCTTCCACGCTCATAAAGTCGCAGAAAGCTTCCATGTCATCGTTACGAACATGCTCCACCAGCTTATCGAAGTAATCAGGGTAGATATTATGAGCGCTAAGAGCCATAGGAGAGCGTGTGATGGGTCTATCAATAAGCGAAGATTCTATGATCTGGTCGCCTTCCCCGGGTTCAGCACAAACATCGGAGCGTTCGGCGACAGCATCGGCAGGGGGTAAAGTAAGTTCCAAAGGAATATCGCGTTTATTACCGTCCTTTGGCTGGACATATTCATCCATATAAAGATTGTAATCAGCCTGGTTACGGGCAAGAGCAGCCCCAATTTGATCCTGCCAGGCTACCCGCCAGTGTTCTTTTACCCGTTCGCTTACGCTATCCAGTATTTCGGCTAATTTATTACGGTCCATGCTCTGGCCTTATTCTAAACTCTGTAGGGGAGCAATATTGATAGAAAAGGGAAGTCCAGTTTTATGCAAAAGGATCAGGAACAGCTTACCCAGATCTATATTTAAGTGACTCCTTAACTACATCTATCTAATTTTCCCTGATATTATACTACAATTGAATGCGTAGAAAAGTTTCTTAGCAAATTATGTACCCCTATTCTAAAGGAAAATAACCTCAGAGTAAGAAAACAGGCCGTTATAATGGCCTGTTTTCTTACTCTGAGGTTGTAAAATAGCTCCGGTCAGGTAAAGGCGGAGTATTTCCACCAGGGTCCTTACCTAATTCTAATGCAGAATGTTCTTAGAAACGAGAGAGCCATTCCAAAAGCCTACACTAAAGCCGCGATTAAATCGTCCGATTTAACTACCCGGGCCTGCATCGGCAAGACCTTTTGAGTTAGTACTCTGTGAACTTCTTCATCACCATCAGCACAGCAATCCTCGATTACGGTTAAATCGTAATCAGTATCCGCTCCCCAGCGGACCGTAGACAGCACTACTCCGCTGGTAAGTACACCCATCAGAATAAGGCTGGTAATGTTACCTGCTCGCAAAATGGTAGCTAAATCGGTAGTGCTGAACGCGCCTGCTCTCCGCTTGACTACCACTACTTCACCTTCCTGCGGAGCAACCCGGGAATTAATTTCCACACCGGGAGTACCTTCGCGCAAAATGCCAGCCGCTCGAATCCGCTGTACAGCACGATTATCAGGGCCGACCTCAGGATAACCGGGCCGGAATGAAGATACTACATAGATTACAGGCAAACTTGCCTGACGAGCAGCATCCAGCGTCCGGGTGGCCCGGTCCAGCAAACCGGGATACTTTCCCAGTACATTTCCTAAAATATCATTTTGATAATCCATAATTAACAGGGCGCTGCGATCTTTGTTTAGAGTAAATTGTTCTGACATTATTTTCTCCTTTTCCGATTTTTAGCAGCATTAAATCAGCCGTTCTCTTTAACCATCCGGCAGGCCAAACAGGCTTACCTTTAGAGTGGTTTGAAAGGATGGTAGATAAATTACCGGGCTAAATTGAGAGAACACAAAAACATGCCATTTAGCCAGGAGGCAAGCGGTGTACAACTACTACGTGATAATGAATACCGTGCTAATCTAACTGCGAATCACCAGTTGCGCTTCTTCTGAGAGCGCCGTGCGCAGGCTATTTATTTTCCGCTCGATTACCGCCAGATAATCTTCTAGTCTGCGCAAATCCTCTCGCACGAGTTGTTGGTGCGCTTCCAGAAAGGCCAGTCTTTCAGACTCACTGCCGGAACCCTGCCTGCGCAGGTCGGCAAACTCCTGCATTTGTCTGATCGACATGCCTGTTGCGCGCAAACACTTTAAAAATGAAACCCAGATAAGATCGTCACCGGTATAGCGGCGATGACCGCTGGTGGCGCGGCCCACAGGATCAAGTAAACCAACTCGTTCGTAATACCGCAGAGTATGAACACTCAAACCTGTTTGTTCCGCAACTTCTTGAATAGTAAGTTCTTCTTTCATAACTTGAGTATACAACTTCGAGTGCGCTCTAAGTCAAGAGGCAATTTAGAATGAGTTATAACTCTGGAAAACCCGATTAAGCAAAAAAGGACCTGGCATCTGCCAGGTCGGCCCAAAAGCTTTATTTACTGTCTTAATTCGTGTTGAAGCCATCCAACCGGATGCATCAGGCGGAGAGGCGTTTTCGAGGTAGAGAATTTAGTGGCGAAATAACTTCTACCACCGGCAAACTGAAATAAAAACGACTGCCTTTCCCCAATGTACTTTCTACCCAGACTCGCCCTTGCTGGCGTTCAAGCAACTGCCTGGTAATGCTTAAACCAAGACCATAACCGTTCAGGTGGCGCGCAGCGGAGTCTTTAATTTGAAAATGCCTATCAAAGATAGTTTCTTGAAACTCAGGCGCGATACCCGGCCCTTTATCTTCAACTACCACAAAATACTCTTTTTTCCGGCGGCCTAGAGTTATGTAAACTACCTCGCCCGTTGGAGAAAACTTGAGAGCATTACCAATTAAATTGCGAAGGCACTGGCCAAGCCGCACTCGATCAGCTATCACGAAAGCTTCTGGGCCATCCAGATTGCGCCCTTCGAGCCTGACCTGGGCCGCTTCGGCCATTACACGGAACTGAGAGAGGGTTTCCCGAATAAGAGCCTTTAGATCCAGGCGGACAGGCTGCAAACTCAATTCACCTCGGTCCATTTGAGCCATGCAAAGCAAGTCTTCCACCAGGGTTTGCGCCTGGTCTACGCTGGTGGCAATAGAAGCCACAATATCGCGCTGCATAGCGGAAAGCGGTCCGGCCATATCCTGAAGCAAAAAGCTAAGGAATCCGGCTGCCGCATTGAGAGGCGTTCGCATTTCGTGAGCAACAGTAGCCACAAATTCCCGGCTCTCCTGGTAAGAGTCCGGTTGAGCATCAACCTCTGGCTTCATATTCATATCTGGCATAGATCACCTTACAGGCCTGATTCTTAACCTGAAATAGAATCCTGTTATTCCTGAAGCTATGAGCGCAGTTACACACTAAACCTTCGGCCCTGGCTTAACAACTTTTGCTAGGCCGGTTTGCACATACGATACCCACTACCAACAATGGTTTCAATATATTTAGGATTGGCAGGATCAACTTCTAACTTTTTACGAAGTCGCCGAATGTAAACATCTACCAGATTACTGGCTCCCCCGTAATCCATCCCGAGGGCAGCTTCAGCTATACTGGTTCTTTTTAGCACTTTCCCTACGTTAATCATCAGGCAGCTTAAAATTTTCATTTCCGTAGGAGTAAGCTCTATCGTTCTGCTATCGCCTTTTTTAACCTTTAATTCGCTCATGAAAAGTTCAAGGTCTCCGACCCGCAACTGATCCTGTACAAGATGAGGCTGAACTCTGCTGGTACGTCGTAGGACAGCTTTAATTCGCTCTACCAGTTCGCTGTGGTCGTAAGGTTTAACCACGTAGTCATCTGCGCCATATTTAAACCCTGCCAGTTTGTCACTATGCGAACTTCGCGAGGTAAGCATTATTACCGGAATGTACGGTTCTTCCTCGCTAAGACGCTGGCAGAAGCTAAACCCATCGCCGTCAGGAAGATTAACATCAAGCAGAATCAGCCAGGGAGTATCTCGCGCCAGCACCGCACGAGCGGCACGAATACTTTCAGCCATTACTACTTGAAAACCTTCGCCTTGTAGTAAGAAGCCCAACATCTTACGTGACATCGGGTCATCATCTACTATCAAGATATTCATGCGAGCCTCCTGCCGGACCTGACTTTGAACTTGTAATTATTAATAATGGTTGTTGTGTGATTGGTCTTAGATTTTACGCTCATATTTGGATAATACGCCACGCTTGTAGTAGCTGCTTACAAAGTATCCTTTACTCCAAAATTTGGTTCTTGAAAAAGGCGTAACATAAGCGACTGAAACTAATCAGCTAATATGCAAGAAATAAATTCTGAGGAGAAAGAAACTTTTGCCTGACGTTTGTAATTTTATCTTATTTTAATATCTTTGTCAATACTTTAATATCAATTTGTGCCTCAAAGCGATTAATTTGCATTAAATTCGTATAAAAATTACTTGCTAATAGTCTTAGGCTCTATAAAAATAAAAAAGCTTATATATAATGGAGTGATGGTACTTATTTGCTATTTTTTGTTCAGCTAGTTCGCCGTTGCAGCAAATTTAGAGAAGTTTTGTATTAACTTTGTAGTACACAAACTCACCTTTTATCTGTTATAATAAATTTGTGGATAACTCCGCTCCTGAGAACTTATCCACACTAGCGGATGAAGGGATTTCCTTTTTACACCCACCTAAAGCAGTTTCAACACAGCTCAACAGGCCGACTAGGCTCGGCTTATTTCCAATAATCAGTGTGACCTGTGGCATATAAGGTTTGGGGCAAAAGCAGTAGAGCGCAACATGAGTATTAACGAAAGTAATTTCAGCTTCTTTCAGGCTGATGGCGTGCAAAATGTACCACCGGTTAATTCCCCGGCAGATAGCGCAGAACCAGCCACTACCCCTGCTCAGCGGCAAAACGTTACCCAGAACGAACAGGCCCGGCTGACCAGGGCCGACCTCGACCAGTTACCTTATGAACTACAGGCTATCCGCCAGCACTGGGAAAGACGTGGCCGTAAGTATGGGCTCTCACCCAGCGCCAGTTGGGTGGATGAAACCATGCTCCATCACGAAGGGATTGTTCTTTCAAAGTACTTGAATGACAATGACCGGGTTTTAGATGCCGGTTGCGCTAACGGTTACACAACCATTCAACTGGCGCGTCTGAAAAGGATTCGCATTACCGGGATAGATTACGCCCAGAGCATGGTTGATTACGCCAGCATGAATTTAGGTCGAGCTGGAACCACCAGAGGCTCGATTTCTTTCAGGGTAGATAATTTTTTACACCTCGATTTTCCCGATAATACTTTCGATAAAGTAATCACCAAGCGCTGTATGATTAACCTGGGCAGCCCCGAAAACCACAAACAGGCTTTGCTTGAAGCCTGGCGGGTACTTAAACCGGGCGGGCTTTTCCTGATGAGCGAGGTTTCCACCCAGGCTTCCGATAATTTGAACCGGCTGCGGGAAACCTTTGGCCTGGAAACAATGACCCCTCTCTGGCACAACTGTTACATAGATGAAGATGAGCTTTTGCAGTTTGCCCGGCCCTATTTCGAGCTGAAGAAAATCAAGAAGTTTAGCAGCAGTTACTACGTGCTAACCTGGGTACTCTACCCCTTCTTCCGCCGTAATGGAAACCGCAACTACCGGGGTTGGTTCCATCGCTTTAGCACTCACGTTCCCCAGGTAGGCGATTGGGGTTTACAAAAGCTTTATATCCTGAAAAAAAGAGCAGTTTAATTTAGCTTTAATGGGAGCCGGATGCCGGGTAGAACAGAAGTAGAGTTAACTTATCAATTGGCGTTTCTGCACGGCGCCTACCTGGATGATATTCTGATTGTTGCGGTAATCGGCTACTTAATAGTAATGTTAAGCCTCGCTCAGCTAAAAAAGAACCGGCAGAAAAAAGAAAAACTCCGCCGAAAGGCGGAACGGGCATCTCATACCGCTTCTCCTCAAACCCCTTCTACCCCGACTGATGATGTAAAAAAGTCTTCCTGATCCGGTTTCAACTTGAGGGATAGGTATAAAAGAAAGTAGAGGCGAATGTTGAACGTTCACCTCTACTCAAGCTATTTACGCCGTTCCCATTTCCGAGGTTAAACCCTCGTAGTTACGCCGGAAGGGATTGGGAATCTTCCAGATATCTCTAACAAGCATTACCATAATAGCTATTAACAGGCCGTTGCGGACAGCCAGAATAGCATAAGGCAGGAAATCGAGCCTTGCCATCCAGTCTATCAGGAACGGAAAAGGTATAAAGCTGAGGGGTAAGGCAATCAGGAACAGCACCGTCTTTTTCCAGCCGCGCCACAAAGGCATAAAAGCCAGCATCCAGACAAGGTACTGAGGTGAAAGCACTTTGTTCGCCAGGATAAACCACAGTACGGTGATGCTTAGCACTTCAATTAACCAATCTGTGCGCACCCGGCCATTATTGTTACGCAAATCGCGCCACACCAGGTAATATATGAACAGCAGACCAGCTATGGTTAACACCGTGCTGAAGGTTGCCAGCGGTTTAACCCAGTAAGAAGCCAGGCCTAACGCACCATGGTCTACCATCGCCAGGGCGTTGGTCAGACCCAGGTATGAACCAAAAACTATAATAGCCGCAAAGATTGTTTCTACCTGTATGCCTCTATCACTATGATAGGCTAGAAAAGCGCGTAACCCATTGGAACCGGTCACGAGGAAGGGCATCAGCACCAGGGCGCAGGCCAGGCAGAACCCGGCAATATAACGCCAGCAAGCCGGACGGTTACGCAGGGCATACCACATATAAAGCAGAATAACCGGCAGAAGAATCCCCGGGTAGAGCTTAGCTGCCGCTCCTAATCCTAAGGCGAAGCCCGACCAGCCGTAGTTTTTGTTATAGAAGAACCAGAGGGCCAGAATAGTTAGAAAAGTGGCGCCTACATCGAAGCGCTGTAAGAGGTAGAGCGAAATCAGCATTGAGCCCAGGGTATAGGCTGCCAATCTCCAGTTAATAGTGTGGTGCGCCCGAATAGCTGCTGCCGGGTAGAGTTTGATTAATAATGAATAGCCCAACCATAATGTACTCAAGTTCAGAATGAACGCCTGCGTATGAAATAACCAGTCATATAACTGCGGATTCATGCCCCCGAATGGATAGCAGAGGAGCGCAGGCAAGATAAAAAAGAGTAGCGCAAATGGTGGGTATTCTACAATAAAATCGCGGTAAGGTAGTTCGCCGTGTAAGGTTCGAAAGGCGTAGCGGTAATAGAGATCCACATCATCGGCTGTTGGTAAAATATTATTTAGAAGGTTAAAAACTATCAGAGTACCTAGAAGCGCACCGCTACAGGCTAATAGTACCCACAATCGACTCCAGGAAGGGCGAACAACGCCGGGTAAGCGCAATCCAACTCTTGAAGCATCAATGTTCATTTTTTAAGTAATTATCTCCCTTTTCGTTGCCAGCTTTAATTCTATCCAATCACTCATAGCACTGGCATCTTTGCCGTTCTTTTAATATAAACGCATCTAATGCATAATTCGTTCCATTTAGAGGACTGGTTTTGTTACCAAATTAACTATTTTGAAGGAAGCAACACTAGAAAACTTGTTTGACCTGCCGGACAATGCTATAATCGCCCCATCTAAGAATGAGTAGCTGTAAGAGCTAAGTCCCAGAACCAGGGACTTTTTTAGCGCTCAATAGAAAAGAAATTAGTTAAGGAGCTACCTCCAGATGAAACTGGATCGCGAAACTGTCGATAATGTGGCAAACCTGGCGCGGTTAGGCCTGAACGACCAGGAAAAAGAGCGTATGCGAGACGAACTGGCGCCTATTCTGACTTACTTTGATATGCTGGGGGAATTGAATACCGAACATATTCCGCCTACGGCTCAGGTTATTACTGTCCAGAATTTGATGCGGCCCGATGAAGCCCGCCCATCATTACCAAACGAAGAAGCCCTTAAAAACGCTCCCGATAGCGAAGGGGCTTTCTTCCGAGTACGCGCGGTCTTTGGAGGGCAATAAGCAAAATGGCTGAAGAACTTTACAACCTTACTCTAAAAGAAGCTTCTGATAAGCTAAGAGCTCGCGAAGTAAGTAGCCGTGAGCTGACCGAGGCAGTCCTGGACCGGATCGATGCGATTGACGATAAAGTCAAAGCTTTTATGACCATAACCAGGGACCAGGCGCTATCCAGGGCCGATGAAATGGATAAACTGCTGGCTTCGGGCGAGAATACTTCTCCCCTGACCGGTATTCCCATGAACCTGAAAGATGTCCTTTCCACCAAAGACGTGCGTACCACCTGTAGCTCCAAAATTCTGGAGAACTTCGTACCGGTCTATAACGCTACCGTGGTGGAGCGCTTACGCCAGGCTGGTTCTGTGATGGTAGGCAAAGTCAACATGGACGAGTTTGCCATGGGCAGTAGCACCGAAAATAGTGGCTTCTTTACCACCCATAACCCCTGGAACCTCGATACTGTGCCGGGCGGGTCAAGTGGCGGCAGTAGCGCCTCGGTTGCCGCAGGCATGGGCTTTTACAGCCTGGGCAGCGATACCGGCGGCTCGATTCGACAACCTGCCTCGCTCTGCGGGGTGGTGGGTCTTAAGCCTACCTATGGCCGGGTATCGCGCTACGGATTGGTGGCTTTTGCCAGTTCCCTGGACCAGATTGGCCCCTTTACCCGCGATGTCACCGACTGTGCCCTGGTATTGAATACGATTGCCGGGTTTGACCCGAAGGATAGCACCTCAATTAATCAGCCGGTGCCCGATTACACTGCGGCCCTCAAGCCGGACGTGAAGGGGATGCGTTTAGCCTTACCGAAAGAATATTTCGTGGAAGGTATGGAGCCGGGGGTGGAAGCGGCGGTGCGCGCAGCGGTAGCCAAACTTCAGGAAATGGGAGCCATCGTTGAAGAAGTTTCCATGCCACACACCAAGTATGCCCTGGCAACCTATTATATTATCGCCCCTTCCGAAGCGAGCGCCAACCTGGCTCGTTACGACGGTGTGAAATACGGTTTCAGCGATAAAGATGCCTCTAACATCCTGGAAGGTTACTTCCGCACCCGCGACGCTGGTTTCGGCCAGGAAGTCAAACGCCGCATCATGATTGGCACTTACGCCCTTTCCAGCGGTTATTATGACGCTTACTATTTGAAGGCTCAAAAAGTTAGAACTCTTATCAAGTCTGATTTCGATAAAGTCTTCGAGTCCTTCGATGCCGTAATCTCGCCCACCTCACCTACCGTGGCATTCAAAATCGGCGAAAAAGCGGCTGACCCGCTGGCTATGTACCTGTCGGACGTGTGTACCATTCCGGCAAATATGGCCGGTATTCCGGGTATTTCGATCCCCTGCGGTTTCTCGAACGGCTTACCGGTCGGTCTGCAAATTCTTGGACCGGCTTTAGGCGAGGAAAAAGTGCTGCAAATCGCCTACGCCTACGAGCAAGCTACCGAATGGTACAAACAACATCCTGTGATTAACTAACAGGGTTAGCAAGGCTAAAGCTAATAAAACCAGCAACGAAGAGACGGGTACTGGACAGGTACCCGTTTATTTTGTCTCTTTCGCACTCTCCTTCTTACAAGCTTACAATTATAATTTCTTTATAGCAGAGAAAGGTTAATATGCTTTCTCTTCTTTCTAAAAATGCACAGGATGGAGTTTAACCGGTTTACCTGTAACTTCTTCTAATAGCGCCGCCAGAGTAGCCAAATGACGCTGCCCGTATCTCGCATCAAATGCGTTTCGGTAAATAACAATTATGTCAAGTAATTGGCCGGTTAACCGGTCCTGGTGAAGACCGGCAGCGGCACGTAACTGTGTGCAGGCAAGGGAAGCTTCAATTCCGGCTGTTCTGGCTGCCAGGGCTTTTAAACCATTATCCTCAATCCTGATAAGTAATTTCTCCCAGAGATTAACCGTAGAAACTACATCTTGCGAAAACTCTTCAACAAGCTTTCTTCGCCAGCCTGTATTGGCCTGATTATAATCGCTATCACCATTACTGCCCGCAAGCTCATTCCCTTGTTCTGAAGTTTGGGGAGCAACGGACACCACCGCAGTAGTAGTCGAGGTGGTAACACCTTCCGGTTCCGTATTTTCAGAATGAGTTACTGTATTACAGGCAACAGTTGAAGCGAGAGCAAATTTTTCATGTTCAGTCAAAATTGTAGAATCGCTACTCACCAGAATTTCGTTCAAGTCTGAGATCAGAATTTGGCTTTCAGCTTCAACCACAACTTCAGCATGATTTCTCTCCGGGCTATCCTTCCCGGATTTTTCCAGCAACTCTCTCAAGACCTTGAAGAAATAAGGCATCCGATTACGGGCAGAAACTTTTGGGTCAATATCTGGATAAGCTTCTCCCGCCAGAGTAATCCACGAGTGTTGAGCTTTGCCTGGCGAAATTGTCTCTTGGTTATGTAAAGTCTTTCCATTCGAGCGAAAAGCGTTTGCCCTGGTAATGTCACGCGCTCGGTAAAGCAGCTTTACGAAATCAGCCTCACTTAACTGCGCTTTTTGCCAGAGATTAAGCGCCTGTTTGATATTGGGCAAGCGATGCGGAGTGTCTTCGAACTGTTCGCTTATTTCGGTTATGACATTGCCGATATAAACCGAGTAAGTTCCGAATGCCTGGTCAGTTGTTGTTCTAAAGCACGTGGAACTGCTTTTTATTTCCACATGTTTTTTTTCAGAGTCCGGTTTATTTCTCATGACTCTGTTTTTCAGAGCAACGTTTTTATCGTTACGATTCTGCTTTTCAGAGTCATCTTCGCTCTGTTTTTTAGAGTCAGCGGCGGGCAACTTTTCTGGCGATTCCATTAATACCGCCTGCTCTTCTCTGGCGGTTTTTGGCGATTCCAACCAGCGCAGGCTATACCAGGCCCCTTCAGGCGTACCATGACTACCCCGAATAGCGCCCGGCTTGACCCGCACAATATAGCCTTTTTCCATGGCTATCCTTAAACCGTCCGCGACTGCCTGCACGCTCATGTTCATTTCACGAGCAAACTCGCTATAAGCTACCTGTTCTTGCTGGCGGCGTTGACCGTTCTGGTCTATCCAGCCCAGGGTTCGGCGTAAGATAAGCGAAATAACCTTTACCACGCAGGGTTTTTCAAATGGTACGATTTCATCCAGAAATTGATTTGGTACCATTGTGAAAGCAAAACCACCACCCGGTTGCTGGCGAAATCCGGCAAACTCGATCATGCTTGTTTGACTTTTAGGCATAGCAAAATCTCCCACAAAGCTACCCCTATTGACATGGACATGACCAGGCCTTATAATAATCATGGCTCTTGAAGCCAAAGACAATAAAAAACCTGAGTACCCATGAGGGTGCTTGTGTCTTGTAAAACAACCCTTCTAGCTTGGCGGCACGGGGGTTGTTTTTCTTTTCCCCAAAACTTTTCTCTTACTAAACAGTTATCCGTTGTCAGGTAAAACTGCTCATTAATTCCATCCTTACACTAAAATTTTCCAGTACATTTTAGTATGCTTTACGGCTGTGATTTCTCAGCGCGTACCCGGCGTAATTTATCAAGGTCGCGCTCGTATAGGTCTATCAGACGGTCCAGTTCTTCAACCGAAATCTGGCGGCTATCCGCTTTAGCAGGACCGGTCCAGCGATGAAAAAGGCCGAGGTCTTCCAGGTCGAGGTCTACGAAAGACAACTGATACTCAGCTATCATTCCAGTGGTTCCTTCAACCTCTCCCTCCCGGTTAGTCTTTATCATCTCGATCACGTCTCTTACCGAGAGCGTAGTCTGCGCGTTAACTCGTTGTTCTATATTTCGCAGTAAATTTTCCTGCTGGACAAAAGATAGCGCAGTCAGGCGTCTGATAACTTCCACATTATTAATGGGAGAAGCCGCGCCCGGTATTCCTGCTATCATTTCACTTTCATCTGTAAGCTGGCTCTCACCTACTTGATTGTGATTTTTATCACTTGCGGGCACGAGCGTGCCCATTTTATTACTTTTACCCTTACTAAGAATGGACCAGTTACCGGTAGCCAGCACTTCTTTTACCAGGGGTGAGAGTTTCTCGGCAGCCCTAATGCGGGTAGAAACATAGGAACGGCTTTTACCGATCTTGCGACCGATCTCATCGTGCGTCCAGCCAAACTCATCCGCCAGTTGCGCATATGCTACTCCCTCTTCCCATGCTTCGAGATTACGCCGCTGGATATTTTCGATAACGGCGTCTATGACTGTTTCTTCTTCGTTTAGCTGGTCTACCAGCACTACCGGCACTCGCGCTAAGCCAAGTTCCTTGGCTGCCTGCAACCGGCGGTGTCCTGCTATAAGCCGTACCCGGCTTTCGCTTGACTTCGCTCCCAGTAGCGGCTGAAGGATGCCCCTTGAGGCAATACTTTGCTTCAGTTCTTCCAGCGCGGCTCGTTCAATCTGGCGGCGCGGTTGGTTAGGGTTAGGGTCTATCCTGTCGGGTGAAACATAAGCCAGCACCCAGTTACCGGATTGGGCCCGGGTGGCAAACAAACTACGCCGGGTAGCCATGCTATTGGTTTCAGCCGCCAGTTTGCCCGGTATCTCTACCTGTGCCGGTATTCGATTATGTCTACCCTTTATCGCCATGTCTCTACGCTTCTAATTTAAAACTGCTGGCCGCCGCCTCGACGGTTTGTACCGAAATAATCTGCTCATTCCGAGCCGTCCCGATTAAGAGCGTGTTGTAGCCAATTTTACAAACTTCCCGCGGAATACCCTTCGATAATTCTACAAGACGGTCCAGGGCTTCCTCGCTATAAATGTCCGGTCTGGCCCCGGCTACATTCAGGCGAAACTGGATCATAGCGCGAGTCTCTTCCGTACTTAGTGGTTTTAGCCAGTTGGTATTGACCACCCGGCTTGCCAGGTTTTCGCGCGCCGCTACCATGCGGGCCAGTTCGGGCTGTCCAAACAGGATAACCTGGATTAGCTTATCGCCGTCAGCCTCAAAGTTGAGCAACAAACGGATAAGCTCCATAGCACGTTTACTGGCGGTCTGGGCCTCGTCTATCAGCAGCACCACCGTGCGGTGGTTGTTCTGCGTCTCTTCAATCAAGAGCTTCTTGAACTGGCCTTTGAGCGGCTCAACCTGGCGACTGGCCGGACTCAATCCAAATTCCAGTAGCAGGTTGGTCATCACCTGGCTGTTAGTGCCTTCCAGGTCATCCAGGTAGCCGACTGCATATTTTTCAGGAAAGGCTGCCAGGCGGTCATACAGGATGTTGGCGATAGAGCTTTTACCGCTACCTACCGCGCCCAGCACCATACCCAGGCCCATGCGGTCGCGTATCAGTTGCAGGCAGTTTTCGATTACCTGCCGGTTTAGCTGAGTCAGGTAGACAAAGCGGCGGTTGGTTCCGCTGACTTGAAAAGGCGGTTCCCATAGACCAAAATGCTCAAGATATTGCTCTTTAGTTTCAATCTCGCGTAACGCTACTTCAGCATTATCGCCGGGCGTTACTTCTATGGACTCTACCGGATTTTCTACCTTTTCCATCTTTGTTTGCCTGTCGCAACCCTTAAAAGAAGCTTTTCGATTAAATATTCAATTATTGAATAATATTACTGGAAACTACTGAAACTGCTGCAAGACACGAAGAGAGTATGAGCGACTCTTTTCATGAAGATTATACCGCACTGAGTCAAGAGGTTTATAGCCTTTTTTGTCCTATCGGGACAATTTCGGCCAAAATTGTCCCATCGGTACAAATTACCACTTTTGAACAATTTAGATTTTTTGTTGGTCTATGTTTAT
>DATAKM010000150.1:0-2407 GCA_036261665.1 Chloroflexia bacterium | reverse complement strand
TAACCGGCTACACCGGGTGGAAAACCGGTGCAGCCGCTGGCTCTTAATGGTGCATACCCAGGCGGGCAGGGACAACTTTATGCTGACCCAGGAGTTTTTATCCCAGATGTTAGCGGTGCGGCGGGCTTCCGTGCAGAGCGCCGCCAGCGCCCTGCAAAAAGCTGGTCTGATTGAATACCGCAGAGGCAAGCTTACTATAAGAGATCGGGCTGGCCTGGAGAAAGCCTCCTGCGAGTGCTACCGGATTATCCAGCAGGAAATTGAGAATATCTTTGCCTGATTACAAACCTGGGCTCTCTTTTCCCGGCTATTTCTCTTCCAGTTTGAAGTTGTAAAGGCAGCTCTGCTCGATTACTAAAAGCCTGTCATCTGGATCGCTGATTCAGGCTAAAAAGGCCACCGGATATTTTGCCTCTAGAGGTAGCCCAGCAAGGGGTGCGTAACGAATTCAAGAATGCGAGCTAGTTTAGAAGGATACTCCAGGCTGGCCAGGTCTGCCGCTCGGCAATTCAGTTTGTCCAGCTCGAAGAGTTTTTCCATTTCCGAGGCAAAGGCATTGTTGCGCACAAAGAGATTTAGTTCACAGTTAATCAGGCTTAGATTGTCCAGGTTGGCACTGCCGATGGTAACCCACTTTCCGTCAATCACGCCGGTTTTGGCATGGATCATGGTTTTCTGGTAAAGCCAGACACTTGCTCCGGCCTTTACCAGGCGCTTGTAGTAATTGCGAGCATGCAGGTCCACAATCCGGTGGTTACTTTTTTCCGGTACTACTAACTCCACTCGCACTCCTCGCTTGAGTGCCTCCAGTAGCAGCGCCAGGGTAGCCTGGTCGGGTAAGAAATAAGGATTGGTCAGGTATATACGATCTTTAGCCTCCCTGATAGCCTGGCGGTAACTCTGCCGGATCTGGTCGGGCCTGTCAGAACTGCTCTCAAAGGGGGAGAAACTCTCACGCAAAGCCAGTTGCCAGCAGGAGGATTCTGGAAGGGTGGTTTGAGCGGAGGCTTGTGATTGAGGCTGAAGATTAATTTTGAGACTTTTGTTAAAGCGGTTATGCTTGTTCCACATCCTGGCATAGGCCTCCCGAACATCCTCGGCAAAAGGCCCTTCTATTCGCAGGTGGGCTATACGCCAGCGCGTTGCGTATTCCTGGCCGATGTTCAGGCCGCCCAGGAAAGCTACCCTGCCATCCACTATCAAGAGTTTGCGGTGGTAGCGCACGTAAGAAGGAGGCCATAGAAAGTTCAAAAAGCTGTAGAGCGGGCTGTAAACGCGTAGTACCAGCGGCTCCGGAAAGTAGCGAAAGCTAAAAGGCAGCAGGAGCAGGTTGGCAAAACCGTCATAAACCACATACACTTTTACCCCCTGGCGGGCCTTTTGGAGCAGGTGCTTTTTGAAGAGGCGGCCAATCCGGTCGCCTTTGAAAATAAAGGTTGAAAAATAAATGCTTTCTTCTGCCCGGTCAATGGCCCTGATCATACTTCTATAGGCGTGGATACCGTAATTGATGACTTGCAGTTCGTTACCCTCAACCATAACAGGTTCAACCGGGCGATGCGGAAACCGCACCGGCGTGGGCGGGCGCAGGTGATGCCTGATAATCCTCACTAGAAGCCATCCGTAAGTGACTACCACCACCCCTAACCAAAAAGAGAGGGTTGAAAATATACCAATTTTAAGCGGCAACTTTAACCATATGGGCCCGGCTTCGAAAGCTGACCGTGCTTTCATTACACTTATCATTTTGATCTTACCCACCTGTTTTTACAAACTCCTGCTATCGTCTTACGATGCAAATATTGTACCAGTTACTTTTTCCGGACTGGAAAAAGCAAAAGCAGCCTCCTGGCAATAGCCGAAAGCTGCTTTTAGGAAAGAGCGGTTACTTTACGTTCAGTACCCTGGCTTTACCTGGCCCGCTAATAGTATTACAGGATACGACGAGGTAGAGTTTACCCGGGAGGAAGCGGCCGGTTGCCAGTTCGGCACATACCAGGCCGCACCAACGGCCCTCCAACTGTAGAGCCGAAGTATCAACACCGCTACGTTTCAAGCTAAAGGTTGTACTGAGGGTTCCAGTGTAACCTGCTTTTCAGGGGCACCACTTCTGAAGCTCCTCACGCTTTCAAGCAGCGGGTTCTATTCTTTGATAGTACCTCTACCCTATTCCAGCAGGAATAAGGTTCTTAGCGCCAGTCGGAACCAGACTTTCGGGCATACGCGTTCCGGCACCTGGTGTACGCTATGCCGGTTCAGGATCAACGGGAAGTTTAACTACCAGCTCTGTCCCGCCTTCCGGGGGAAACCTGGCTTCAATTTCACCCCGGTGCATCTCCACGATCTGGCGGGTAATGTACAAACCCAGGCCCATCCCGCTCAAATTATCCTTCTGATGCGCCTGGTA
>DATAKM010000144.1:0-25687 GCA_036261665.1 Chloroflexia bacterium | reverse complement strand
TACCATACTATCTGTATCGGCGGAGTCGGTTTTTTCAACAAACAGACTCCGCTGGGAAACGTCCTGCCCGCCCTGTTCAAGGAAAGCCACTGGTCGCCCCGTTTTGGACCGGCCAGCCCCACTTCCACCGAGCACCAGGTAAAACTGGCGGCGGAGCGCCTCGCCAGGCTGCCGGCTGAAGAGCGGGTCTTTCTCTTTATCAATATTTCGGCCCTGCACTCGCCCAACCACTTTTTCCTGGAAGGAGCGCGGCACGACTCGCCGGCCTCTCAGGCCGCCGCCCTTGCCTACGTGGACCGGCAACTGCCGCCGCTATTTGAGGCTTTGCAGCGCCGCGTGACCGTCCTGGCCATCCTCTGTTCCGATCACGGCACGGCTTACGGCGAGGACGGTTACGAGGGCCACCGGCTGGCCCACCCGGTGGTCTGGACTGTCCCATACGCACAATTTATTCTACCGAAAGCAGGTTAAGTCACCATGCTGGCACTCACCCCACTGGAAGATATGCTGGAAGCAAGCCCCTACCTTTCCTACACCTATTCCTACCCTCATAAAACCGCTTACCGGCCTTTACAACCGGTTCAAGCTCTCAGCGAGGTATGGGAACCGGAAAGGCGAGAAGCGCTCTTCCTCTATATTCACCTGCCTTTTTGTGAAATGCGCTGCGGCTTCTGTAACCTTTTCACCACGCTCCATCCCGGCCAGGATTTTATCAGCGCCTATCTCGCCACCCTCCGGCGGCAGGCCCGCCAGGTGCGCCAGGCCCTGGGAGAGGCTTCTTTCGCCCGTTTTGCCCTGGGATGCGGCACCCCCACTTACCTTTCGGCCGCCGAACTGGCCGCGGTTTTCGACCTGGCCGAAGAACTTTACGGCCTGGATTTAAGCAGGCTACCGGTTTCGGTCGAAACTTCGCCCGGCACCAGCCAGGAGGAAAAACTAATACTGTTGCGAGAGCGCGGGGTAGACCGGATCAGTATCGGCATCCAGAGTTTTGTGGAGGAGGAGGTCCGAGCGGCAGGCCGTGCCCAGAAAAACAGGGAAGTAGAAGCGGCTCTCAGCCGGATTAAAGACCTTGATTTCCCCGTTCTCAACCTGGACTTGATCTACGGGCTGCCCGGGCAAACGGTGGCAAGCTGGCTGGCTTCGCTCGAAACGGCCCTCAAGTACCGGCCCCAGGAGCTCTATCTCTACCCGCTCTACACGCGCCCGCTCACCGGTTTAGGTCGCACCGGCAAGAGCTGGGACGACCAGCGCCTGGAATGTTACCGGGCCGGGCGGTCTTACCTCCTAAATATGGGTTACGAGCAGGTTTCCATGCGGATGTTCCGGGCAAGCTCCACTCCCATGGAAGCAGGCCCGGTCTACTGCTGCCAGGAAGACGGCATGGTAGGGCTGGGCTGCGGAGCTCGCTCGTACACCCGGGCCCTGCACTATTCCAGCGAATACGCGGTGAGCGCCAGGGGTGTGCGGGCTATCCTGTCCGACTACCTGACCCGTTCGGACGAAAGTTTCAGCCAGGCGGTCTACGGCTTCCGACTGGACCAGGCCGAACAGCGGCGCCGCTATGTAATCCAGTCGCTCTTACAGAAGGAGGGGCTGGACGAGGCCGCTTACCGGGAGTGCTTCGGCAGCGCCGCCCTGGTTGATCTGCCCGGCCTCCGGCAACTGGTGGAACTGGGGCTGGCTGAACATTCACACGAAAAGCTGGTGCTCACCGAAATGGGGCTGGAGCGGTCGGATACCATTGGACCCTGGCTCTATTCCGAGCAGGTGCAAACCCTCATGGAGGAGTACGAACTGAGATGAAGTTAGCCATTCTCTACCGCGGGCCGCTTGCCAGTTGTAACTACGCCTGCCGCTACTGCCCCTTTGCCAAGCGTAAGGAAACCCGCCAGGAGCATGCCAGGGATGCGCAGGCCCTGGAGCGGTTCGTGAACTGGGTCTCCAACCGCCAGGCTGACCGGCTTTCGGTCCTCTTCACTCCCTGGGGGGAAGCCCTCATTCGCAGGCGCTACCAGAAAGCCCTCATCCGCCTGACCGGCCTGCCCCAGGTGACCAGGGCCGCCATTCAAACCAACCTTTCGGGTTCTCTCGACTGGGTGGAAGAATGCGACAAAGCCCGCCTGGCCCTCTGGGCTACCTACCACCCTTCCCAGACCAGCCGGGCACGCTTTCTGGCCAAATGTGCCGAGCTGGAAAAGCGGGGAGTGCGTTACAGTGTGGGAGTGGTAGGTCTTAAAGAGTATGGCGCTGAAATTGAGGAGTTGCGCCGGGAACTGCCGGGTGGGGTTTACCTGTGGATCAATGCTTACAAGCGCAGGCCTGATTACTATTCCCCACAACTGCTGGCCCACTTTACGGCCCTTGACCCGCTTTTTCCGCTTAACCTCGCCAACCATCCCAGCCGGGGGCAGGCCTGCCGGACAGGCCAGGAAGTAATCGCGGTGGATGGGGCTGGCTATATCCGGCGCTGCCACTTTATTAAAACGGTCCTGGGTAATATCTACGAGCCGGGCTTTGAAGCAGTCCTCAAACCCCGGCCCTGCCCGGCTGCCACCTGCGGTTGCCATATCGGGTATGTGCATCTGGAAGATTTACACCTGGAAGAGGTTTACGGCGAAGGCATCCTGGAACGCATTCCGCAAAAGCTGCCGGTGCTTTCTGCCAGCTCTCAGGTTTCTTGAACAGGCTGGTACTCGGCGGGGTTATCAAAACCGGCAATCCAGGCGGCCGCCTGGTGGCACCGTCGCACGGCTGGAGGCACTCTTAAGAGATAGTGATGGCCGGTAGAAGGGCAGCGTACCGAGAGACAGACCAGCGGCTCGTCGTTGCTAAAAGCTACTCACAGTAAATGGCGCACTCCTCCGGGGTCGCGGTCCTGGTCCAGTACCTCGGCCCCGGCTTCCCGCATAAAGCGCTCGTAGCCCACTCGTTCCATGAGGACCCGCCGTTTTTCGGCGTTAGGCTCTGCCAGCACTTCCTGCACGCTGATCGTTTCAGGCTGGAAAACAATCCGCCAATCTACCGGAATACCTCGCCATAAAAGCTCTGCCTTTTTTAATGAGTGCGGCAGTTCTGTAACCCCGGTACCGGCCAGGTCAATCCAGGAACCTATTTCCAGCTTCTCGGGAAGTGCCTGTAAAGAGCTGCAATCCCTTAAATCCAGCTGGGAAAGATGGTTTATCCAGCCTGGCAATTGTTTAAGCTGGTGACAGTTGCGGGCGACCAGCCGGCCAAACTGAAGCCGGGCCTTGCCGGGCCACTCGACCAGGGCGGTACAACCGGAAATATCCAGGAAGGAAACGCTTAAATTCTCCGGTAAAGCTGTGAGGGAGGTACAGTTGCGCAGGATGAGCGTGCCCACTTTCAACCCGGGAGGTAAGGCGGTAAGGGCGGTATTTCCCTCCAGGTCAAGCCGGTATTCTACCTTTAGAGCTTCGGGAAGAGTGGCCAGGCGGGTCTCGCGCAACTCCAGCTCGTAGCAGCTAAAGTCTGGGGGCAGGTCCTCAAGCCCTCTGCATCCGCTCAGGTTTAGTCTTCGCACCTTCAGATCGGGAGGTAAGGTCCGTAAGTCCGGGCAGTTGGAAAGGTCCAGAGCATCCGCTACCAGCTCGGGGGGAAGTTCCCGGAGCGGTAAATTACTTAAATCTGCGTAGCCCGTAAGGCGCAGGTTGGCCGGGGCCTTTCCGGTCACAAACAATTCTCGTGCGGACGAACCGGGAACGGTTGGCATAATTTTTCCTTTTTCTTTATTTTTTCTTAAAAGAGAAAAAAGAGGACTTAATCCATTACACGACGAATCTGGGCGGGAGTGTATTCACGCTGTTGCCACACCCGGTAAAATCCACCGGGCAAGACAATCGGTTTATGTTCTTCGTGCATCAGGGTGGCGCTTTCGGCACTGACCTTCAGGTAAAGCAGGCCGTTCAACTCCCAGAGAGTAGCCGCTCCCGGTTCGGCAATGCGGTGGCTGTGCCCGGTAATCTCACCTTTAGCCAGAACAGTATGGGACAGCGGGACTGCTCCAGCGGGAATATTCTCGGTGGAAGCAAGCAGGACATCACCATGGCGCCAGAGCATAAAAGCCTTCCTTTCCTTTTAAGAGATCTGAGTAGAAAAATCTGAAAGAGTTAATTTAAGCCTGAGATTAGAAGATAACTAACAGTTTAAATATTTTTAAACTTGAAAATAAGTGCCTGGCCTGGTAAAAGCAGAAAGAAGGATTTTTAAGCAAGTTGGATTCTGTACTTAAGTTTTTTGGGTATGTCACCAGTCTGGAAAGGATAGCCACCAGGCTTGTAGATAAAGATCCGGCCAGGCTAGCTTTATGCCGCTTTCCTCAACTACTCATCGATTTGACAAATTCTAGCATGTTGTATACTATGACCAGCTAACCATTAAAGGATGTGTAACCTGGCTATTATGATGCAAAAACAGCGGGGATAAAACGAAATCGTCATAGCCGGTGGCCTGATTTTAAGATTTCCCGGGCCAGTTAAACGATCACAGACAGTAGAGACGTCGAATATCTAAACTCAGTAGCGTGACGCCTTAAAAGACCGGGGCACTAAAGCTCCTGGATGGGCGCTGAGCGGCAAAGGCTTATACCGGTACGACCTGTATCTGTACGAAAAGTAGTAACGAGAAAGAGCATGTACGAGCTACACGAGAACGAACAGTACTTTTTTGACAGGGCTACCCTGGAGCACCTGGCCAGTTTCGCCAGCCAGTTTCAGCGCCCCGCCTGTCTTTGCGCGCCTCTCCTGGGCAAGGTGCTTGAGGAAAAGGGAGTGGCAGTGCGGGTTCTGGATATTGACGAGCGCTTTGCCGGGCTGAGAGGGTTTCGCATATTCGACCTGTACCGCCCCGAATGGTTGGGTGAGGAGTTTGACTTGATTATTTGTGACCCGCCTTTCTTCAATCTCTCCCTCTCCCAGCTTTTTACGGCTCTCCGGTTGCTCAGCCGGAATGACTATACCCAGGCGCTCCTGGTGAGCTACCTGGTGCGGCGAGCCGAGAATCTGGTAGGAGCGCTGGCTTCCTTCAAGCTCGAAGCGACCGGCTACCGGCCCGCTTACCAGACCGTCCAGCCAGTCGAGCGCAACCAGATTGAGTTCTTTGGCAATCTGGGACCGGAAATGCATAGGCGGTTGGCAGGCAGGTCTTAACAAGCTGAAGGTATAAGCATAAAAAAAGCTTAAAGATGATGGGGTTAGCCGGCAAGAGCCTCACCTGGGAGTAATAACAAGTTTTTATTGAGGAAAATAACTCCAAAAGCTCTATTGACAGTCTCAATATGGCAGCTTACAATTAAAACGCATTTAGAAAAGCTGTTTATTTCTCGTAACGAGTAAGGTTTAAACAGCAAGCAGCACCGGTATAGCTGCTTAGCGGCAATATATACCAGGGCCGGCCTGACCGGCTGGTCTCTGGTGGTAGCACTCACCTGCTTATACACCTTTACCGGCATTTCGGTAGCATAATAACTTTCTCCAGAGTATTTCGATCTGAAGATGTTGAGGCCTTGTTACAGGCTGCCTGAAAGGCTAACCTGGTGGTATTGATCTTCAACGCATACTTTAGCCTTTACCGGGTGGTAAGGGTCTATTCAATTCTCGCTGTCTGACTATCTTTGCTTTTAGGCGTGACCCGGTTTTAGTTTTGTCGGCTCTTCAACCTCTTACCGTTAACCCGGAGGCATCCTTGAAACCACTTCCTTCTGGAGGACCGCGCCCGCTAGCCCTGGTAGCCGCGCTCTCCTGTCTGCTTCTCACTCTCGTTATATCAACTCTACCTGTTTCCGCCGCTCCGAACTTCGGCAGCACCGATTTCGAGAACGTCTGGAACCGCACAGACAAACAGGTCGCCGCCGGGCAGGTCAGCCGCACCTGGCTCTGGGGTCCTGCCCCCTTTAATGCGGGCCTGACCGAAGACTATGCCGAGTCTCCCGGTGGCAAACGCCAGGTCCAGTACTTCGACAAAAGCCGCATGGAGATCAACAACCCCAACGGCGACCGCTCCAACCCCTACTACGTCACCAACGGCCTGATTGTCCGGGAGATGATGGACGGCAGGCTGCAACTGGGTGACAACAAGTTCGAGAGCCGCCCACCCGCCGAAATAGGAGTGGCCGGGGATGCCGACGACACCCTGGGACCGACCTACAAAGCCCTCGGCAAATTGACTGCTAAAGCCGAGGACCTGAGTGGTATCCTGGTAGCCGGTTCGGTAGACCGGATAGGTAATACTCGCTTCGATGTGGGCGACTACGGCAAGAAGTACCAGGTCAGCTACGCTCACTACGAACCGCTGACCGGTCACAACATCGCCGGGGTCTTCTGGAGCTTCCTCAATCAGACTGACAAGGTGCTGAACAGCCAGGGCCAGGTAGTGAACGGGCGGATCTTTGACCCGGTCTACTACGCCACCGGTCTGCCGGTTACCGAGGCTTACTGGGCCCAGGTAAAGGTAGGCGGGCAGGTCAAGGATGTGCTGGTGCAGGCTTTCGAGCGCCGGATTATGACTTTCACACCCTCCAACACTCCGGCTTTCCAGGTCGAGATGGGCAACGTGGGCCAGCACTACTACAACTGGCGCTACAACACGCCTGTCACTACCCCTACCCCTACCACTGCGCCAGCGGTTACACCTGCAAAACCCGCTCCGGCAAAGTGCGAAGACCTGCCTGCCAGCAGCACTAACATTTTCACCGTGATCAACTGCGGTCCGGCCGGTATGCAGCTGATTGTGGGAGGGCATACCGTTCCTCACGAAAACCTGGTTTTGACTCCCATAGATCCGAACGGCACCCTTTTAAAGGAACGAGCCCTCGGAATTGTCACCGATGCCCAGGGCAACTTCCTGGAGCGGATCAATACCCTGCCACAGTTTGCTACCGGGATGTGGACCATTAAAATGCACGGGGACAGCAGCGGGATTGAAGGCAACCTCTATATCTGGCTCGACCCGCCTGTGACTAAGCCCACCATTATTGCCAGGCCTGATACGGCTAAAAAGGACGAGGTGGTTGGTCTACTGGCGGTGGGTTTCAATCCTAATGCCGAATTTAAGGGGACCTATAAATTCCCATCGGGAGCCACCTGGAACTTCTTTGGAGATAGCCTAGTAATGAGTGACGGCGGCAGTTTTCTCATACCCTTCAAGGATACTAACTTTAGTAATGCCAGGTACCAGCAATCCGGCAAGATTACTGTGATTATAATTGAACTACCAGACGAAAAGGTTTACGCCTCGACCGACTTTACGGTCGTAGACTAACTTAACTGGCTCTCCCTTTACCGGGCGTGAGCGGTCGTGCCTCCTGGCTATGCCTGCCCGGTAAAAAACGGTAACTCTATAAGCTGAAAACCGCTGGTTTATTTCACCGAGGAACAATTAGCGGTGACAGATACGTCTATTGAAAGCCTTAATCTACTAAACGTTCGAGACTTACTTTATGCTGAATAAACCCTATCATAAAAGGCTGGACCTGGATCTTATCCTGGGCATTATTGTAGTTGGAGTAGTGGTGGCAGTCCTGGCTGCCCTCCTGGGCTGGTTTTTCTTGATACCCCTGCTTGGCAGCACCAACACTGATCCTGAGGGGGAAATCAAAGCGGCCTATGATGCCTATTTTATCCGGGGTGAATACGACGCTGCGCTCAACAAGCTTCAGAAGCTAACCGAGCGTTACCCAAATGATGCTCGCACCTGGCGCGATTACGGCGCGTTGCTCATTTTAGACCAGCCGGGTAACACTGCTATGGAAGTGCTTGAGAAAGCAAAAAGCTTAAACTCCTCCGATAATCTCACCTACCTTTATCTTACCTCGGCCTACCTGAACCTCTATCAGTTTGATAAGGCTGATGAGTCATCAAAGGCGGCCCTTCGCCTCAATACCGATTCCTGGGTCGGACATGCTGCCAGGAGCCAGTACCTGCTCTCAACCCTTCACTACGACCAGGCACAGAAGGAAATAGATCTGGTTACAGCCAGAAAAGAGAGTGAGGCAGGCAACTATTATTATGATCATTTAATGGTTTCCAGCCTGATCAGTCTGAGAAAGTACGCTGAAGCTCTGCCTATCCTGGATAAGTTGCTTGCCGTGCAGCCCGCAGATTATTGGGCAATGCTGCTCAAGGCCAGCTATCTGCTTGATAACGATTCCGTTACTGACTCTAAAGCGAGCAAGCAGGCTGCTCTGGATTTGCTCTTTCAAGCCCAGGCTCTGCGCCCCCAGTCACCTTTCGTCCAGATAATGCTGGCCTTTTATTACAGCGAGAACGATGATAACCCGGTCAAAGCTGAGAAGTATGCCCAGGAAGCCCTCCAGAGCTATCCTGAAAACAGCTATTCTTATTACTTACTGGGTAAAGCTCAAGTAGACCGGCTGAAATACAGTGAAGCCGTCAAGCAGTTCCAGGCCTGTCTCAAGATAAACCCCTATGCTTTAAGGTGTGCCCACCAGTGGCTCTGGGCTTTAATTTACGAAGCCCGCGATCTGGAAGAAGAAGGTAAACGGGATGAAGCTAAGGCCCTCCTGGCGGAAGCCAAAACTAAAGCAAAGGAGTTTGCCAGCTATATCCTGGCAGAGGAAGATTCGGCCTCCAGTAAAGCCTCCTACTATTACACTCTGGCTACTATTTATTACCAGCAAGAAGACTATGCGGCGGCAATTAATAACTTTCGCATGGCGGCTAATCTGCAACCCGACACAGCGCTGTACTGGGAGTGGGTGGGCTGGGCCTGCTACGAAGATGGCCGCACCAGTGACGCCTGGGAGGCCTACCAGAAGGCGGTGGCGCTTGACCCGAACGACTCTTCCATTAAAGAGCTCGGGAAAAATCTTAAATCGTACGGGTGAGTAAAAGTAGCGGAACCGGACGAGACAAACATAATCAAAGTATAGTTTTTCCTGCCCCCGATAAACCTTTGCAGGACCAGAAAGAGGCCGGGTTACGGCCTTTTCCGGATTAATCAAGTAGTGAAGAGTCATTCCATAGCAGCATAGAAAAGCGGATTATTTCGTAAAAGAGCTTCAGGCGAGGAAAGGATTCGTGGGTAGCCTGGGACTCTGTTGCAAGCGCAGCCATTTTAATCCGGAAAGTATTAAAGCGAAAAGCATCTCAAAATGAAATTTTTTCTTACAGAAGTAACCCTGCTTAAACTCGAACAGTTCAAGCTAAGCACTAACCGGGTTAATTTGATAGGAGCAGGCCTGGCGGTGCTTTTGTTTGGTAGCGCCAACGGCTACCTGGCTGGCTTATTAATAGTGGCCGGAGTAGGCCTGGCAATCCTGGTCCAGCAGTTAATTTTCTCTGCGGTGCTGGTGGTAACCGGGAGCAGAGTAACCGGTATTAGACTCAAATTTCTACAAAGCTATCCTGTGGGCTTAATCCATTCTGAAGAGCAGTTATTCCTGGGAGCCGGTGCGGGCGTGCTAGGCCTCTTCGTTATGGCAGGGCTATTCGAAGCCGCTTACCGGCTGACCGCGGGAACAGCCAATTCCACTAGCGAGGTCGGGGCAGCTCTCATTATCCTGAGAAGCCTGGTGCTTGGCCTGGCCTGTATCTTTGCGCTACCTTCTGCTACCAGTGCCACGGGTTGGCTGATTTCTGCTCTGGTGGTCAAGTTAACCAGGAGCCGTCGCCTGGCTGTAAACATACTGATTTTGCTTACTTTTTTATCAGCTTTTCTTTTCGGCTGGGTTTTGATTACTTACTGGTATCCCTCTTTTATGGATTACAGCCGTCATTTTTCTAATAACAGTTCCAGTAATATTCTGGTCGTATTTTATTTTTCGGCCGCTATGGTCATGCCGATGTTCATTCCTGTTGCCATAGCTTTTTCAGGGTACCAAACGGAAAAGACAGTGCTGAGGCGGCTGCGCCTTATTTCGGTTGACCAGCTAAAGCTGGGTCAAAGTGAAAAAGCCCTCAAAACCATTGGAATGGCCCTAGAGCTTGAGCCAACCGATTTTAACAGTTACCTGGTAATTGGAACAATTTATTTTGATCTGAAAAATTACCCGGCAGCCTTGCAAGCGCTTGGCACAGCAAGCAGGCTCGATCAAAAGATGGCAATGCCTTATTACTATAGCGGCCTTTGCTACCTGCAAATGCGCGAATACAGGGTTGCTATTGAATACCTGTCCTGGGCAAGCTCACTTGCGCCTGATAATTCTGGCATATATCTAGCCCGCTCCTGGGCCTATATAAAGCTTGAAATGTACCAGTTGGCCGCAATGGATTTAGAGCAAGCTTTTGAAAAAGCCAGCAGCAAGCAGGAAGAGTTACAGGTATTGACTAACAAAAGCTACTTTTATTATCGCCGGAAGGACTACCCAAACTCTATAACCGAATGTGACCGCCTGCTTTCCAGCGGTTCCCGCCCTGAAGATAATGTTTACATTACTAATGCTTTGTATAACCGCAGTCTTTGTTACCTGCGTTTATCCCGGTTAAATGAAGCCCGCCAGGACCTGATAAGCTGCCGGGAACTGACCGGGCAGATTGGTCTGGCTGATTGGATTTTATTCTGGCTGGAACTGGATGAGAGAACCGGGCCGAGCCGCAAGGCTATTGAGCAAGTAGCAGAGATAGTCAAACTTACGGGCGAAGAGTACGATTTAAGGTTAGCTCAGACAGTAATCGAATGGCTCAAAACAGGCCCGGCAGCTATAGAGCAGGTTAATCCTTTTATTAACCGGCTGGAGGAACTTACAGGAGAAGAGCCGGAAGAAGCAGACGCCTATTACTGGTTAAGCCAGCTTTACCAACAAGTGGGCCGGACTGAACAGGTCGTCTCGACCCGGGCGAAAGCGGTAGCGCTGGGTCTGGCGCCGGCCTTAAATAAAAAGCTGGTATGGCCCAATTTAACCCTCCAGGGGTAAAAGAAATTTATCGGTATATTCTGTTTGGGTTTCCTGAAGTTAGAGGCTTTAACTGATGTAAGTTGAACAAAGTTAACGAGATTGGCTTTTATGATAATCGAAGGCATAAGTTAGCTCAACTAGAGCTCTGGGAAAGCCGGCCAAAGAAAGGACCGGAGAAACGATGCAACACAATTCTGATCAGCTAGTAGACTCTAAAATCAAAGAGCTGGAAGACAAACTCTACGAACTTCAGCAGCGCGAGCGGCAGGGGCTTGAGTTCCTGGCTACAAAATCCCATCTTTACGGTAACACAGACAGCTGGCAGAAAAGCCTGGAACTACTGCAAAAGCAGGCGAAAGAGGTGGAGGACCAGCTCGTTACCCTGTTTAGGGAACATCCACAGAAATTAGGAGTGACCACAATCCAGGGCGAACAGCTCAGTATGCTCTCAGGGGACGACGAGGTTTCGAGCATCCGGGAGAAGATACGAACCAGGCTTAAAGCCCGCGAAGATAGCCGGCTGGCAACACTACAAACCCAGCTTGCCGCAGCCAGAGAGGTTCTGGGAGACAGCGAAGCCTTCCGGCAAATAGTCCGCGCGGTTCAGGCCCCGGACAACAGCGATGAAGCCGGTAACGCCATTCTGGCCTTGCGTAAGCTGGCAGACAAGCGGATGCTCGAACCGCTCCTGGGCTTTTTAAAGCTGGCAGGCAGCCCCGGTTTTTGGGCGGCGCAGGCTCTTTCCCGGCTCTTTTCGCTGGAAGAGTTACTTCCAGCGCTTACTCCCCGCCTGAGCAACCCTGACCCGGAGGTTCGACTGCACACCATCGTCACTTTTAGCTACCTGGGCCAGACTTTCCGCTTTCCCGATCGACAGAACGCCTTTGAACTGAACGGCTCTCTCGTGACTGGCCAGGAAATAGACGACCGCATATTAAAGCTGCTTCTGCCGCTGCTGGATGACCCTGATAGCCAGGTGCGTGCCCGCGCTGTTTCCGAGCTGTGCCACCTGGGCGATAAACGGGCTACCGAAAAGCTAGTCCTTGCCCTGGAAGACCCTTCCCCTAAAGTGCGGCAGTGCGCCGCTGCTTTCCTGGGCAGCCTGGGAGATGAAAGAGCCATCGAACCTCTCTTGAAAGCTTTGCACAGCGGGGATAAAGAGGTGGAAAGCCGGGCCAGCCAATCCCTCGGAATGCTGGGTTACCAGGGAGAGGGTATCGAAAACCCCTGGGCGAGGCTGGCCGAGACTATGGGTGAAATTACGGCTGGTCTATCCGCGGTACTGGGGCAGGTTAATCCGCGCAGAAAGAAGCAGAAAGTAGAAGAAGGCGGTTTTGATAAAGAAATAAGTGGGTTTTTAACCCGCTTTAACCGGCAAGTGGCTCCTGATGGAGTGGCAAGCCTGGTAGCCAAACTCAAAGACCCTATCGCCAGCGCCAGAGCGGATGCCGCCGAGCGCCTGGGAATTTTAAGGGATGCTCAGGCCGTAGAACCACTCATAGCCGCGCTTGATGATCAGGATCTCCAGGTGCGCAACCAGGTGATAAGCGCGCTGGGTCGGATTGGCGACAAAACAGCGGTTGAACCTCTGCTGGCGCTGCTTGAGGACAAAGACTGGTACAGCCGTTCGCTGGCAGTAGAGGCTTTGGGCCGGCTAGAAGGAGGCTCAGGGCGTATTGTTCCAGCATTGTTACCTCTCTTAGATGATCCTGTTGAGGAAATCCGCTCGGCGGCAGTGCTGGCCCTGGCAAACCTGGGTCCGGGAGAAGCAAGCCTGTTTGAACCGCTGCGAGGGCGGCTGGACGACAAAAGTGAAAAGGTGGTTATTTCTGCTATTACGGCCCTGGGCCGGCTGGGAGACCGGAGAGGACTGGAACCGTTATTAGAGCAGCTAAAAAGCGAGGATGTCTACAGGCGGATAACGGCTGCCGAGGCCCTTGGTGAGCTGGGGGATGAGCAAGCTCTCCCGGACCTGCAATGGGCGCGAGACAATGACCCCTACCGGGATGAGGATGGTTACTGTGTTCACAACAGCGCCGGGAAAGCTATCGAGCAAATCCTGGCTGATAAAGATGGTCAATGAGCAACTGATACTGAATAATTCCCCTGATAAATGGCTTTGCATCCGCCTTTACCATTAGTAGCGGCTTAGAAAGGCTTGAGCAATGCAATTGAAAATGATTTGCCGGCCAAAACCTTCTCTCACGCTAGCGATGGCAGTAGGGACAATTCTTTTGCTCTTCGCTTTTTCTGCCATAAAGACTGTACCCGGTAGTGTAGCTCAGGCCGCCTCTTTTGAGCTTGAGACAGGCGAGCACTGGCACAACCCCTTGCCCCAGGGCAACACTCTCAACGCCGGGGTTGCCTGCCGGATGTAAGTTGCTGGGCGGCGGGTAAATGCGGAGGGCAACTCACAGCCAGTGTAAGCGGTAACCACCGCTTGAAGTGTGTCAAGAATAAGCCCTTAGTCAGTTTAAGGGTTACCGGTCTGGCCGCGAGGCAAGTAGTGGCCCAGGCAGGGCAGGCGGGCTTTGCCAGGCGATTTAGCTGCGTTGCCACGAAGAGATAATAAAACCTGAAGAAAAGGTGCAGGAGATTGTACAACCGAAATATAGAGCTTTTTATCCTTGCTACAAAACGTACCTGGCGAAAAAGGGAGATTAATAAAGAGCTCCTGATCGAGGGCTATGATCCTATTGATATAGAAGACACCTGGGAAGTCGTTCTGGCTAGAAGTTCCTTTCGGACTAACAGAATTGCCCTCTTGATCAAAATCTACCTTGTTTTATTCGGGGCCTATTTTATTTATCTTTGCTTTTTCCAGAGTTATTATGATATAGCCCCTGATTATCCCGGTAGCACCGCAGTAGATAAATCTTTAATGGTCGGTTTTCCTGCTGTTAGCTCTATACCTGTAATATGTGGGGACTATGCCAACTGGGATAGTTATAAGGCTTTCATTACTAAAGACAGCAAAGAAAAAATACTCAGTTTTTATCAAACAGCTTCAGAAACAACTATTTACGAATCTTCTAAAAGTTTCTCGCCTGTATTTCAAGATAGACCCTATCTTCAGGAGAGTCCACTATTGAATCTTTGTTTTGTGAAAAAAGAAGGCTTATTTTTCTTTAAACTTGACCACCCGCCTTCTACATTACTAGTAGTCATAAACAGCAAGGATGAACCAGAACTTGCCAGGAAACTATTATCCACTCCACTCGGGGATAACACTTTAATAATATTGGTTAAATTTAACATAAGAGTGATACCACCCAGAGGATGACTAGAGAGCGAGAATGGAAACCAGAGCAGTTCGAATATATCGCGCGGCTGCTTTCCGAAGCTGGGTGTAATAGCTTCCAAATCCATCGGATCTTGAATTGGTCGAGTTGTCAAAGGGGAAAAGAATGGGTAAGCTTTTGCTATACATAAACAAGAAACTTACCCTGTAAGCCTCTCCGAAGCGGAGTCGTAACTTATTTTCCCATATCTACCTGCCCCTGGTCCAGCTGGTCGTACCGTGAAATGGGAGTGGCGCGACATTCTGGAGGCTATTTTTTACCTTACCATTAGCTTGCCTGGAGATTTATCAGGCGCTTTTCGACCCGGTAGAACGAGTTTTCCTGCGACCCTCACTACAGGTAATTTTCTCACCGGTGTACCCCCGGTAGCAGCCCACCACAATGTCCGAGACAGGCAGGTCATCCTTCCGGCAGTGCTTCACGTAGTTGTTAAAAACCCTCCTTACGGCCTGGATGTCGCCTTCAATATGCGAAATCTGCATCAAGCCAAAAACAGGATCGTCAAAAGTAGGGAAGACGGCATGAGCCTGGGCGTAGTGGTAATAGGCCTTGCCAGGGTTTTTGGCTTTATGGTAGTTACCCAGGTAAAGGTTGGTGTTGTACCACAACTCCAGGATAGCCGTTCGCTTGTGCTCAAGGGTTTCCCACTGGCACCTGTCGCCGAAAGAACCAAGCGGATTTACGATGCTGGTAAGCATCAGGTTCTCCCCGGCCCTTTCACCGTGGGTCTGTACCGTCGCCGCGATCCAGTTGTGCACCTGCTCAATTTTCTCAAAATAAAGCCGGGGATTGCGGCTCTTTTCGTAACCGGCCAGGGTCAAAAGGTGCAGCATCTCCCAGTCGTCCACTCTCACCAGGGCCGGATTTAGCCGGAACTTGCCGTAGTAGTCGTCTTTAAAAAAGTCGTATTTATTTATCTCGAACGGGGCGGATGCTTTTCCTTTTTCATTCTTCTCTCCTACTGTCAATAAATAGTCTTTGGGAGAAGATTCTTTGTAACCGCCCAGTTTCGGCTGAGCCAGGCCGAAGTTAGTATCAAAGGTCAGCTGCAAGTAGAGGCTCAGCAGACGGGTAAGGCTACTGCGAGTGCGCGAAAGGCGCGTGTCGAAAGCGTGGCGGGGCGCCACCTTTTTCCCCTCATCGAACAGCTCGCCGTAGATATGTTCGCGGCTCTGGCCCTTTGGCTCCAGGGACAGGTAGGCGATCAGTTCCAGTTCGTTCCTGGCAAAGTGGGGGGTAAGATTATCGCTTTCCAGCCCGTAACAGGTGTTCCAGAGCAGGCGGCTTACGGTGTTGCAAATTTCCGCATCCTCCGGAGAAATAGCGGCAGTCGCGGGCTTTTCCCCGGAAAGAGCCAGGCCTGTTAGGCGCTCCATCTCCCGGTCGAGTTGCCGGCAGCTCAGGCTATTACCGGGAAGAGCGTTTTCAAGCAGAAACTCCTCTTCCAGTTCGGCCAGGGTCAGGTTATTTCGGCGCAGCAGTCTGTAGACCCCGGTAACTTCTTCCGGGCTGAAAAAACTGCCGGTGGAGAGGCTGTAGGAGTTGTGCCTGGCAGGCAGGAGGGAGAAACGCAGGTCCAGCCCGTGAATGATATGGATATCCAGGACCGGGGTTATCAGGCGCTCCCGGATCAGGTCCTGGCGCAGGCCGAAAAGTTTGGCTACTACCGGGTTTGAGGGAGCCCGGTGCTCAGGCTGGCCCACATTTTCAGAAGAACTTTCTGTGTCACCACTTTTATTTTCTGTTTCTAAAAGAGACCCTTCTGGCCGAACTTCAGGTCTTGTAACAACCGACTCGCTTGCTTCAGTTTTTGGCTCTTCGGTTTTCTCTTCCTGACAAGGTACCGGCTGTGCCGGCGCAGGATTCTCCTGTGGTTCAATACCTGTGGCTGGCTCGCCTGCTGTAGGAGCTTCCGGCTCTTCGACTGGTTTCTTTTCAGCTTCGTTAAGAGTGTCCTCTTGCTCCGGCTCGCCGATAAGCTTTAGACAGCTTTCTCTGACGGTGCCGGTCAGTTTGAAGCCTTTAAGTCTGTTTGATTGGCTGCCGGCCAGCTTTAACAGCATGTCGCCCTCGCCCTCAAGGTTAAGCGCGGCCGTGCTGCCGCAAACCAGCTTGCTGAGCTTTTCGTCCTCGGTAGCAAAGAGGGCGACATTATTGAAATTCTTAAGCAGAAGAGGCATTTGACCGGGCTGGAAGACCAGGTTTTGACCCTCTCCCGCGCCGGACTGAACAGCTACTGCCAGCTGCCGGGGTAGCCGCACTGCGCCTGAGAGGGCCTCGTAAGAGACGGCGGCAGCAAAATATACACCGTAATCTATCCCGCTTTCGAACACGGCTATTAGCCGCTGCCCGCATACGGCTGCTACCGCCGCCAGGTCGCTTATACCCGCGATACGGGCTACCGGGTGGTAAGCCGGGGCTTCTCCCTCCAGGAACTTTGCCTGTTCCACCGACCGGCGGTTGATTTCCGTTTCCAGCTCTTCCAGCCAGGCCAGGAGCTCTATATGCCAGCGCTCTTCACCTTCCTCGTCCCCCCTGATTACTTCAGCGGCCTCGGGAAACCGGGCTAACTCCTGCCACAGCTGTACATTTTCCCAGGCTTCCTGTAACCGCTCTTTCGCCTCGCTATCCCCGGCAGTTTCCGCTTCTTCGAGCTGGCTTCGGGCGGCCTCAGCGGTCATGGCTACCGGGAGATCCACCAGATCTACCTCCAGCGACTGAGGGGTAGCGGCACACATCGCCTGGAAGAGGCTGTTATAAAGGACGGTGCGGGCCGCCTCATCTTCCTGGCCTGCCACCAGTAGAAGGTGCCCGCTCTCCAGGGATAGATGGAAGTGTCTGCGCTCATCTAGAGAAGTTGAGGGCTCGCTTTCCGGTAAGGTTGCGCCCAGAGTAAGGAGGGCGAAGCTCTTTTCTTCCCGGTCCTCTTCGCCATCCGTTTCGATGGCCGGGATGTTATCCGTTTGAGGAGCTTCTTTTAGATCCGCCTGACCCTCTTCTTCCTGGTAAAGCTCGGCCAGTGCCCGGGCATGCCGGTTATAACTGTCCGGTCTCAGTGAAACCCTGCCGGATTCTATATTCTCAGCCGCTTCCTTCTCTTCTTCAGAATTATGACTAACAGTGTTATCTACCCCTTTTTCGCCGGAACTGCCTTTATTCAGGCTGGCGAACAACCAGCCCGGCTGGAGCTCTTCCAGGGTGACGGCAATGGCGTCACCGGCTCTTTCAACAGTGGCGCTACAACCGAAATGGCTCTCTATCAGCTCCGGCACGCTCAATTCTTCATCACTCACCTCATCGTTGTTCAGTGCGCCCCTGAGGCTGTGCCGGAAGAGCCCTCCCCCGCTATTCTCCTCCTCTTCCTCAGTTTCAATAGCTTCTTCATCATCATAGTAGTAGCCTGATTCGTAATCGGGAAAGAAAACAGGCTGGAGAGTGACCGGTGAGAGATCCAGGTAAACCGGGATGCCGGTCGGGGCGCCCGTAAAAGTATAAGAGAGGCTCTCCCGGCCTTCCGTACAGGAAACCGGCGTCAGGAGCGGAAGACCGGCCTCGCCAAACAGCTTTTGCAGCTCGACAAGTACCAGGTTTGCTTTATCAGCGTTTATATTTTCGATTTTGCGGTACCTTATAAGCTCAAGCGGTCTTTCGGTAGTGGCGTACCCGCTTTCCCGGTTTTTTTCATCGATACTGACTTCGGGAACAGCGCGCAGGACGGGTGCTTCTTTTTGAAACAGGCCACTCTCCGGTTCATACTGCCGCTCGACCGCCTGCCCGCCGTTCCAGCGCTGCCGGAGTGCCCGTGCAATCAGTTTCAGACCGAAGCCCAGGCTTAGCGCTCCCGTTATCCCAGCCACGATGAATTGCCAGGGTAAATTCAAGGCGTCAGGCTGGTGTGAAGAGCTCGAAGGTTTCGGAGAAGCCTCCTGGCTGGAAGCGGAGCCAGGCCGGGGAGTTAAGGCAGGATTATTTGCAGCCTGGTTGCTACCACTCGTCTCGATGTTCTGGGCCTGAGGCGTGCTGGAAGTAGCCGGAGTCGGAGAAGGCGTAAGGGTAGCGGTGGGTGCCGGCGCCAGTAGATGAGCCGTTTGGGGATTTTGGACACCGGCGGTTGGCCCAGGCTGAGGCAGCTCCTGGGGCGCAGGAAGAGGGGTAACGGTAGGAGGAGCCGGCGCCACTGGCATAACGGGTCCCTGGCCCGTGTTTCCAGCCTGGTTGCCTGCGGGGATCGGCGTAACCGCGCCATTAGCCGTTCCACCTGTGTTAGCAGAGGCAGGGGCCGGCGAGGGTTGTGCCGGGCCGGGTTGGGGCAGCGAGGACGGCGCTGTTGATGCTTCTTCGAGACCAGTAGGCGTGGTAGCGGCCATTACGTTTGGCGGCAGCCTGAGTTGCCAGCCCGGGTAAATCAGATCAGGGTCAGCGGCGGTGCGCCCGTCCGTCATTTTATGGCCGCGGTTCAGCTGCCAGATTTCCGGCCAGCGCATTTCGTTTCCCAGCAGTTTTTGGGCTATCGCCCGCAAGCTATCTCCCGGCCGGACCGTGTAAAACTCCTGCACCGGTAAGCTGTTGCTACCGTTTGTCGTTGCTGTCGTGATTCTCGCATCCGGTATGGTTAAAATCCAGCCGGGTTTTATGACACCGGCGCTGCTGAAGTGCTGCCCTCCCCCGACCGCCTTTCCTAGATTAGCCCGGTATATTTTGATGTAGTCCTGGCCGCGCCCGTAATACTCTTCAGCCAGTTTCCAGAGGCTGTCACCGGGCTGCACGGTATACTGAATCGTGCTGAAAGCGCTGCCGCTCTCGGCCGGGCTCTGGCGGGCGGCAGCACAATCTTGAGCCGGAGAGGCTACAGTTTGAGCGAGAGCGACGAAAAGGGAGTTTTCCTCCAGAGCATGAGAAGAGGCCGGGATGAAGGAATAAGCCCCGGTTGCGCCTTTGATGCGAAAAGCCGGGGGTTGCGCTATCACTCCCGGTCCGGGGCGGGGTACCGAGTCGAAGGTATCGTGACCGGGAGGGTCAAGGTCGAGGGTAGCGGCGCTGGCCTTGCCGTTCTCGCTGTAACCGCTCGCACTGGCAGCGCTGGTAGCAATGCTAAAGAGCAACGTGGAAAGCAGGAGGCCGTCCAGCGCGCGCCTGAGCGGGGGTAGAGTGAACCGGCGGGTTTTTTTTAACAAAGCGGCGGCCACTTTACCGGGATTTCCGCCGTGAATTCTCACCGACAGCGCGAATATAGCCGTTACCAGCACCTGAGTTAGGACGGTGAGTAACAGGTAGCCTACAATCAGCCAGCCGGTAGTGGCTGCCAGGTATCTGGCAAAATCCAGCGGGAGGCCGCTGGCGGGCCCGTTCAGCTTGTTCAGGATCTCCTGCCAGCTCCACGAGTGTTCCGGCAGGTGAGGAGGGCCGTCCACCATGAGCAGCGCTACCACCATGGCGGCAAAAAGGACCCCGTATCCGATAAGGGTTATTAAGCTTCGCAGACGGCCTGCGGGCCGGGTTACGGAGAGATAGTGCCCGGGCCCTGTACCAGCCTTTTTCTCTTCTTGAGAGCTTGCGACTAAAGTATCGCCGGCAGTTCTTTCGCTATTCTTTTTCGCCCGTATAACTGGCATGGTATTTCCCTCAGATTTGGCCTGGCATACCTGTTCAGCGCCTGGTGCTGCCACTTTCCGGCTCGACCAGGATGGTCTGGGCTTCCCTGATTCTGACTTCTCCCTGCCACAGGCTTTCGCGGTAGAGAGCGGGTAAGCTTACCCAGGCGCCGCCGTTCCAGGCGTAGCGTGGCACATAATGGAGCAGCACGGCGGGGTTAAAAACCTCGGTTGTATTGTAAGCGTGCTGGACATTAGAAGGCGCAGGGTAAGGCTTACCCACCAGGGTGGAGGTTTTGGTGGCCTTCCGGCTTTTATCGCCAAAATCCCAGGTTACCTTCAGAGCATCGGCCAGCACCTGCACAGTGTGAGTTCTGGCGGGAAGAGGAATTTCTACGGTCACCCCGAAGGGCTGCCCGCCCTGGTCAGGGTCGGTCCCGGGCCACCACTCCCCGGTACTTTTCAGTTCAAGCCAGAACCAGGACGGCACCGTCACTATCCCGGAGAGAGGATTAACCCTGATCGCCAGCTCGGGCAGTTCAATGCGTTCCCAGATCGATCCGGTGATTGCCGGAAGATCGCCCTCTTCGATCACCGGGTCCGGTATCAGATTGACCGGGCCGTCTTCACCGCAGGGAGTGGTATAGGTCAGGGGAATTTTGCCCTGCACGAAACTTGGAACCGATATGGAAATAATGGCCCAGCCGGCAGTAGGATTTTTATACTGGTTTGTGATCGGATCAATTCCATTGCCACAGGCTCCGTTGTCTATCTGGAAAAAATAGAAGACTACCACGGGCCCGGGGTAATGGGCTGTAATTCGGCCGGAACCGCCCGGCTGGAAGGCTACCTGTGGGATTTCCACGCCCCTGACGTGCCAGGAGACCAATACATCCCAGCCGCTGGCCCTGGGAGTAATGACGACCCTGGCAACGGGAGAGGGCGCCTCCTCAGCCTGCACCGGGGCGCCGGGCAGCAGAAACAAAAGAATAATCAGGCCCAGACACTTTCCTTTTCTCCCGGCCGTCCTTTTCATCAGTCTTTCCCTCCTTCGCCCGCCATTACCCAGCGCCCGTTACGAATCACCATCAAATAGGAGTGGCCCGGCTGGAACTGGTTGATAACCGGCTGCTTAGCATTGAAAGGCTCGTCTGTACCTTTTTTCCTGGCAAAAGCGCTAACTTCAGGGGCATCATAGACTTTCACGAAACAATCTTTTGCAGAGTAGGGGTAAACGGCTACCGCAAGAGGATCGCTGTGAACGATCTGGTACTCGATGTAGGCGTTAGCCTTCTGTAGTTCATCTATAAAGTTTTGCTCGTTCTGCCAGACTTTTCCATCCTGGGCCTGCTGGTCAACATAAGGTTTCAAGAGTTCGGCGTTAACCTCGCGGTGCGCTCTTTGTATGGCTTTCCAATACTCCAGGTAATCGTTGCGGATTTTTTCCAGGGGTAAAGGATCCGGACAACTCCGGGCGGCGTCGGACAAGCCAACTCCTGCCGGCAGGTTCGGCGTGCGCTGTGTAATTGCCGGAAGATTACCTTGTGTGGGCACGGCCGCAGAAGAAAGAGCGGTCGCGGTTGGTGCCGGGGTCGCAGTGAGTGGCGAGAGTGTTGGAGTAAGCGTGGGGGCGGCGGTTGCGGTGGGAGTGCTAACCGGAGAAACGGGTGGTGAGACGGTTATATCCGGGGATGGTGAGGTGGATACCCGGGCCTGGAGAGGTTTGGCGGGCACTTCACTACCCTGAAAGCCCGGAACAATTACCAGTAATATCGCAGCCGCTGCTATAAACAGCGCAGCTACGATCACCAGTGCCTTGCGATTCGACATGCTCAACTCCCTTCTATTTACAGGCTGCCAGGAGCGGGTTCAGTTTCCGGACAACTTCAGCAACCTGTCCTGTTGTCAGTGTTATTGAGCCTTGCCCTGGCCGCTACGCTTACCGTAGCTTCCTTTATTCCCAGGGCGGAAACGAAAAGAGTGGGAACCCGCCGGGTAATATTTATTTGCATTGAACAGGCACTCCAGTGCCAGTCCCACTCATCCAGCCTGAACCCTCTTGCCTGCATGTAATCCACCAGGCGGGTACCGGCGTAGTCCGCAGGCTTTTCATTCGTATCGCCGGGTGACAAAATATCCACCCGGTTGCCCTCGCTGATCCGCAGGCCGTCGATGTCCAGTTGCATGGCGCCCCAGGTAGCGGCGGCATCGGCCTGGTTTTGTAACTCCCGCCGGGCGATAAAAAGGTGGCCGGCTTCGATCACCAGGCCCAGGAGCAGTACCGCAAACAGCATGAAAAAGATAACCGGCATTATTGCCTGGCCCGGCCGGGCTTTCAGGAATTCTTTAGTACCGGTTCCGGACACCTTTCGGGCGCCCAGGCTGGCAGGTGCTGCCGGAGCCTGTTTAGTCTTTAGCGCTTTCATCGGGCCTGTTCCGTGTTTCAGAATTTAAACCGCTAAAGTTTACAGGGTAACCTCCCCATATCAGGGCCAGGCTGCCTAAGGCTATCGAAATTCCAGCCCTCTCACTCCGGCCCGCTCCGCGGGGCGCTTCAGACGTTAGCAGCCTCAAGGCCTTCTCCCATAATCTTCTCCCGGGTGACCGGTTCATGCCTCAAACCGCCTTTCTTTTATCTTTCTTACCCGTATGTTAATTGCCGGCGCCAGGCAAAAAGCTATTCTTGAGCTTGCTGGTCGGGCGGCACACAGCTGCCCCCGCTGTTCGGATCATCCCGGCTGCGCCAGCACTCGATAACCTCGCTGTTCTGCCCGGCGATCTGAATGGCCGGGAAACCGAAGAGCTTGAAGTTATAGCTGACTTCAGCCGTAACGATGCTTCCCCGGCCGGGAGTTATCGTGTCGCTCAGGTAAGGGCCGCTGATTTTGACGTCAAGTTCTGCCGGGTTAAAGCCGTACTGCCCCGCCACCTGCGCGGCTCTTTCCATCCCGGCCTCTATAGCGCCGTTACCGGTACTTTTTGTCACCACCCGGGTGGCTTCACGCGCGACTGCCTCCAGTTCCATTTTGGCGTTAAGGCATAACCCGGTATAGACCAGGGCCAGCACCAGGATAAAAATCATGGGCAAAAAAACAGCCATTTCCAGTAGAGACTGGCCTTCCGGGCCGCCCCTTCCGCCCGGGCGGGGTTTGTGCCTCTTCCCGAAGGGCCCAGGCTTATCCGGGAGCCGGTTTTCCTCTCTATACATAGCTCTTTAACTCCGCCAGCCTTCCTTTAACATGGTGGCCTTTGAATGGAACTGGAACTTAAGCGAGCTGTCCAGAAAAGGCAGGAATGCCGGAACGGTGGCCCTGACTTCCACATAAACCAGTTCGCCGTTATCGCTGCCGCTGACCGCCGTTTCGACCTTCGTCCCCAGGCCCGCGCTGATGACCGTCTTTGCCGCGCTGAGGCCGTCCTCTACGCTTTTATCCGCTTCCGCCGCTTTACGGGCGCCCTCCTGGGCGGACCCGGTTACGACGCTTTGAGCATAAATAGCGATGCCAAACTGGATCACCAGGAGCAGAATAAACATCAGTAAGGGCAGGGCCACCACAAACTCCAGGATGGACTGGCCCGCACAGCCTTTCCCGGATACAGCTTTTTTCATGGTTTCTCTCCGCTTAAACCTGGCCCGGCTACTGCCGCCCGTTTAAGCACTGGCCGGTACAATCCTGGCACGCGCGCTTCCCCCAAACCGGCTACCGGGCAGCTTTCCCGGTAGCGCTACACTCGGGCGTTTGAAAAGGAAGAAGGAGCCAGCCATTTAGGGGCGAAACTGGCCGCTTTCGAATAAACAACCAACAGCCAGGCTTTTTAAGCCGCCGGCGCGGAACCCCCGGTGTTTTGCTGGATCAAATCCAGGATGCCTTTGAGAATGGCTTCCAGCTGAGGCTTGAAAACGGTGGTCAGGAGAGCCACGATAATCACTACCAGCATTCCGCCGATTAAAACCCACTCCAGGGTGGATTGGCCCTCCAGCCCTTGCCGCCACCTGCTTCCCGCCCGGTAGGCTCTTTTCCGGCCGAGCTGCCTTTCCAGAATGGAAATCATGAGGTTCGAAACCTCTAATACCAGCCCTATGATCATAATCAGGACTGAAACAGCCACCAGAAGCAGGTAGCGCCAGGCACCCGCCAGCGGGGAATAAAGTTTTGCCCTCATAAATTCGGACCTCCCTTCAAGTACTTTTCGAGCTGGATAGCCCTCAATTCGAACTCTAAAAAACGAATTTACCAGAGAATATCTTCCGGCTCTCACCCTGAACTTACCGTTCCGGGAAGAAGCAGCCGGTCCTTCCCTACCTGGATAAAGCCATAAACTGGAGGAGGGCGGGCGTGAGGAGCAGCAGAATAAAGGCCGGCAGGATAAAGACGGCTACCGGCAGGAGCATTTTTACCAGGCTCTTGCTGCCAGCTTCGATCAGGCGGGCTTTTTTCTTCTCGCCCTATGCCCTCCAAACTTTGAGAGCACTGGAAAGAGTAGTGCCGGATACCACCAGGCAGCAGTATGTAGAAGCCCTGTACGGCGCAAATGAGTATTTATGGGGGCAACTGGAATTAAAGAACTACCAGCTAAAATCATGCCTGGAAGAGGCACCTTGTTTATGGCGAGCCAAAGTCTTGTACACTCCTCTGAGAATAGAGGAAGCTGCTATCCTGGCTGCTTTAAGATAACTGAAGAATTCTGCTGTCCTGTAAGCTTAAAAGCTTCAAATACCTAATACCATACTAAGAGTGAGCGGTACTGGTGGAATGTTAACAATACAGGCGGCTACTCCGGCTAGTAGCCCAGGCATGAAAGAGCTACAGGAGATCGCTATTCAGGAAGGGATAATCCATACCAGGATTAAAGTGCTGGTAGAGGATGCCTATAATGCTTACGAAGCGGACCGTCCGGGTAGCCGGACTTTTCTGGCCTACTTGCCCGGAACTGGCGTACCTGTAGGTACCATTTCCGGTTGGCCTCACCTTGTCTTTTACGGTGGGAATAGCGAACCCATCCAGGCAGTCCTGGTCAACCGTCTGGCCGTTCATCCCGATTACAGAAAACAGGGTATCGCCAAAGCTTTGTGGAATGAGTTGAACCACTGGATTAAAGCGACCTTTGGAGAAGAGGTGCTGGTTTATGGTTACTACCAGAAAGGTAATGCCGCTTCTAAAGCCTGGTTTCATAGCGCAGGAGGTAAGTTTACCGGGAGAGAAGTACTCTTAACTCCGGTTAAAACTCTCCCTCTGCCTCAACCCACCAACCCTTCCTCTCCAATTCCGGGTTATGCAGTCAGGAAAGCCACCATTAGCGATTACGAAGACGTTGTTAGTGGGCTGAACCGTTTTTACAGCGCATACGACTTCTACCGGCCACAGGAAGCAGCTACTCTGGGTGATGGCTTGCGCCAAAATTAATTGACGGTAGATCGCTTCAACTGACCTATTATTATGTTCTTGTAGATAAGGATGATAAAACTGTAGCGGGAGCCGGAGTGTTTTACCAGTCAAAGCTCTTTGACGTGAAAGTGGTTAAAATGCCAGCGGTGGTCAAGCTTTTGAATAGCGTTCTGAAACTCGTTCCGGCTAACGGTTCCCTTGCCAGTATTCAAGTGACGAAGCTCTGGTACGATCAGGCGCATCTCGAAGCGGCTCAGTTCTTCTGGCAAGAGCTCCGCCATCTTGAAAGCGTTAACGGCAGTTCGCTTCTGGTCTATTTTGACCGGAAAGGCCAGGTTCCGCCGGTGCTTAAGCTTTCAAGGTTACAACCTGTTTCGCATAATTACCTGGTACTCCTGAACCAACCCTTCCGGTTAAATGCCGACAGCAGTAGTAACAATGGTAGTGAAGCCATACGTCCGAATTTCTACCTTTAAGGTTGCCTGTTAGCCAGGCTAAAATTAGCAGCGTATTTCAGGCGGGCGATAGCTGCCT
>DATAKM010000140.1:0-167531 GCA_036261665.1 Chloroflexia bacterium | reverse complement strand
TAACGCTACCACCGCTCCTAAAGTAGCCAAGAAGGATAAGTACAAAGTCGGTTTCGCCCAGACTGAAAGCAATAACCCCTGGCGTTTGGCTGAAACTGCCAGTATGCAGGATGAGGCTAAAAAGCGCGGCTGGGACCTGGTTTACACCGATGCTGCCAGTTCCGCAGCCAAGCAGGTTTCTGATGTGCAATCTATGATTGCCCAGAAAGTGGATGCCATCTTCCTGGCTCCTCGCGAAGAAAAACCGCTGGCCGCCGCTGTCAAGCAGGCTAAAGCCGCCGGTATTCCGGTCTTTTTACTCGACCGCTCAGTAGATGAGACCCTGGCAAAACCGGGCGAGGATTATGTGACCTTTATCGGTTCTGACTTCATCGAAGAAGGGCGCCGCGCGGCAGCCTGGTTGGTCAACAATACCCAGGGTAAAGCTACTATTATTGAACTGGAAGGCACTACCGGCGCTTCTGCGGCTAATGATCGCAAGAAGGGGTTTGATGATGCAATTAAGAGCCAGCCCGGTATGAAGATTGTAGCCTCGCAGTCCGGCGATTTCACCCGCGATACCGGTCGCCAGGTAATGCAAACTCTGCTACAGGCTCACCCGGACGTAACCGCCGTTTTCGCTCACAACGATGAAATGGCGATTGGCGCTATCGCTGCCCTGGAAGCGGCGGGCAAAAAGCCCGGCAAAGATGTTATTCTGGTCTCGATTGACGGCGAGAAAGACGGTTTGCAAGCGGTCATTGATGGCAAGCTGGGCGCGACGGTCGAATGTAACCCGCGCTTTGGCCCGAAAGCCTTCGACACCCTGGTAGCTTATGCTTCCGGCCAGCCTACTCCGGTTAAGATTATCAATCCTGACCGTTTCTACGACATCAACAACGCCAAAGATTTGATCTCAAGCTCCTACTAATTCACTTTACGGTTAATGGGAGCGAGTTGCGGTAATTTCTGCCTGATGTTACCCCAACTCTCCATAGTTCCCTCAATAATACGGCGGGAGGTAGGTTTAAAAGCCTGCCTCCCGCACTAGCATTACACAGGTGTGATGTGAGCCAAACAGAACCGCTTCTAGTAATGGAGCATATTACCAAGACTTTCCCGGGTGTCCTGGCTTTACAGGAGGCCTCGTTGCGGGTAGGACGCGGCGAAGTCCACGCCTTAATCGGTCAGAACGGGGCCGGAAAGTCAACCATGATAAAAATCCTGACCGGCGCTTATCGCCGAGATAGCGGCACCATTACTTTTGATGGCCATTCCGTCGATTTTCATTCGCCGTTCCAGGCCCAGGCCAATGGCGTAAGTACCATTTACCAGGAAGTGAACCTGGTTCCCTACCGCTCGGTTAGCGAGAACATCTTCATGGGGCGTGAACCTCGCCGCTTTGGTTTTCTAAACTGGAAGAAGATGAACGCTGAAGCGATTGAACTGCTCAAGCGTTTCAATATTCAGATTGATGTCACCCAGCCTTTGTTGAATTACAACGTGGCGATCCAGCAAATGGTAGCGATTGCACGGGCCGTTTCCTTTCAGAGCAAGCTTGTAGTCATGGACGAGCCGACTTCATCACTGGATGATAGGGAAGTAGAAACTCTTTTTGGCGTCATCCGGCAGTTAAAAAGCGAAGGGGTTTCGGTTATATTTGTCAGCCACCGCCTGGATGAGTTATATGCTGTTTGCGACCGTGTTACCATTATGCGCGACGGCAGAACGGTGGAAGACCGGGCTATCAGCGAGATTAGTAAGCTGGAACTGGTAGCGAAGATGCTGGGTAAGGAAATAGGCGAGGTGCGAGCTTCCGGTACTACCGGCTTTAGCGAAGCCAGTCATCATGCCGGTCAGGAATTGCTCGAAGCTCACGACCTCCAGAGCGGCAACAGGCTCGAAGGGGCTTCTGTCAGCGTACGGGCGGGTGAAATTGTAGGCCTGGCCGGTCTGCTGGGCGCGGGCCGCACCGAAGTGGCGCGGGCCATTTTCGGAGCAGACCCCCTTGAAAAAGGTGAAGTCAGCTTTAGTGGTAAAAAGACTAACTTCAAATCACCTCGCGATGCTATTCGAGCCGGAATTGGCTTCTGTTCCGAAGATCGCAAGACCGAAGGTATTGTTCCTTACATGACGGTGCGCGAAAACCTGACTTTGGCCCTGCTGCCGGCTCTATCCCGTAACGGAGTTATCTCCAAGGAAAAGCAAACTGAAATAGTGGATAGCTTTATCAAGCGCCTCGATATCAAAACCGCCGGTCCTGACCAGTTGATACGGGAATTATCGGGCGGCAACCAGCAAAAAGTCTTGCTGGCGCGCTGGCTTTGCATGAATCCAAAGCTCCTGATCCTGGACGAACCGACCCGTGGTATTGATGTAGGCGCGAAGGGTGAAATTCAATCTCTGATTAACGAACTGGCTGACGGTGGATTGGGCGTCTTGATGATCTCCTCTGAACTGGAAGAACTGACTGAAGGTTGTGACCGGGTAGTGGTATTGCGTGACGGCAAATCTGTGGCCGAACTTGACCATTCTGACATCTCTGAGGATGCTCTGATGACTGCCATGGCCCAGGGGGGCGAACAAACTCCTTCCGCGGGAGAGATGAAAGGAGATTCGCATGCCGGATAGCCCGCGTAGTGAAGACAACAAAAAGCTTGCTACCCAACCAACAGCCGCTGCCGTGGTACCTCCCGCTCCTAATCCCGCCGTACGCGCTTCGGCAGTCAGCCCGGCGCAACCTGCCAGAACCAGCCTGAAAAGCATTTTCAACTTGATTCAGAACTACGGCGCTTTGACCGCTCTTTTGCTGTTGCTGCTTTTTAATATCATTGTTACCCGCAACTTCGTCACCTGGGAAACTCTCAATATTAATCTGACCCAGGTCGCTACGATTGTAATTGTAGCTACCGGTATGACCCTGGTAATCGCCACCGGTGGGATTGATCTTTCGGTCGGCTCTCTCATGGCTATTTCAGGTGCGCTGGCTCCGCTTATTTTCCTCAGTAAAAGCGGGCCTTTCAGCCAACCGGTGATTGGCGTTACCCTGGCTTTTATTCTGCCGGTGCTGGCGGCGGGCCTCTTTGGCCTGTTCAACGGTATGCTGGTAACAAGATTTCAAATCCAACCTATTATCGCTACCCTGATTCTCTTTATTGCCGGTCGCGGTATTGCCCAGGTCATTACCAACGGCAACCTCCAGACTTTCAACAATTCAGCTTTCCAGTATATCGGAATGGGCCGGCCTCTCGGTATTCCCTTTCAGGTAATCCTGATGGTAGTAATCGTGGCCCTGGCCGCTTATGTTCTGCGTAAAACCGTTTTTGGCCGGTTTGTACTGGCGATTGGTGGTAACGAACCGGCAGCGAGACTGGCAGGTGTGCCGGTCAACCGCATAAAGCTGATGGTTTACGGCATCAGCGGTCTGCTGGCCGGTATTTCGGGATTGATCGTTATTTCCATCAACTCTTCTTCCGATGCCAATCAGGTCGGGCAGGGTATGGAACTGGATGCCATCGCCGCAGTAGCCGTCGGAGGTACGGCCTTTTCCGGTGGGCGTGCGACTATCATAGGCACCCTGCTGGGCGCTCTGATTATTCAGCTTATTCGCTACACCCTGCTGGCTAACGGCGTACCGGACGCAGCGGCCCTGGTGGTGAAAGCGGCTATTATCGTGCTGGCGGTCTTCTTACAGAATCAGCGCCCGTCATAGAGAGGCAGAGAGGCTCACTCAAGGAGGATTTAGAGCAGATGGCAACAGTTCCGACCGAAATTAAGAAAGGACCGCTGGCCGGTAGCAATAGCAGGCGAGCACGGATTGGCAGTATCCTGCAACGCCAGGGAGCGCTGATAGCCCTGGTTATACTGGTTCTTTTTGGAGCCTTTCGCTACGATAATTTTCTCTCCACCTATAACGTAATGAGCGTCGTGCGCTTCAATTCCATGATTGGCCTGATCGCTCTCGGCATGACTTTCGTCATTATGACCGGTGGAATTGATCTGTCAGTTGGCTCGGTGGCGGCCCTTTCCAGCGTCATTGCGGCCCTGGTCAGCCCAAACGGTCCCTGGATAGGCTTGATTGTGCCGGTACTGGTGGGAGCGCTAATAGGTTTTGTCAACGGCATTATCATCACCAAAATGCGTATTTTGCCCTTTATTACTACCCTGGCTATGCTGCTGGCGGCTCGCGGGTTGGCCCTGATCTTTGGCAATAATACTTCGGTAGCCGTTTCTTACGATAGCGGTTTTACCACTATCGGGCAGGGTAACATCTTTGAGATGGGTGAATTCATTGGCATACCTATTCCGGCGGTTATTCTGGCCCTGGCTTATATACTCGGTGTAGTAATGTTGAATTACACCCGGTATGGCAGGCATATTCTGGCTGTAGGCGGTAATGAGGAAGCCACTCGCTTAATGGGTTTGCCGGTTGATAGAATTAAAATTGCCGTTTATACCTTCAGCGGCATGATGGCAGGGCTGGCCGGAGTGATTCTGGCCTCGCAATTTGGCGCGGGCCAACCGCTGGAGGGTAATGGCTGGGAATTATCTGCGATTGCCGCGGTGGTGGTAGGCGGTACGCTCCTGACCGGTGGGGTTGGCTCGGTAGCCAGCACCCTGGTGGGCGTTCTCTTGCTGGGCCTGATTTTCAACATCTTGAACTTCGAGAATGGTAAAGGCTTCATCAGCCTGAGCGCTTACTGGCAATCGGTTATACGAGGAGCATTTTTGCTTATAGTAGTGCTTTTGCAAAATCGCCTGACGCATCTTACACGCCGTAATCAAACTTGAAAAATCTGATTTGAGCCCTTAGAATTCTTACGGGGTGAGATCTCTCTTTCTCACCCTGTCTATTTGGCTATGCTTTTTTGAATGACCGGATAGTTCTGTTCCCCTCTCAAGTTACAGAATTTATTGTGTGCGTGTATAAAAGAGTATAAAGAAGAACGAAGTTATATATGGCAGTTACAGCACAAGACCAATACGTAAAACGCAGGCTGGTTCTGGACGGCGATATAGAAAGCCAGGAATTTCTGAGCGTTTTAAAAGCCCTTGATAACGTTAACCGCCTCAGAATCTTACGCTTTCTCTGGAACAGAGTGGCCAGTGTTACCGATATTGCTACCGCCCTGGGAGTGCCGGCTTCTACTGTAGCCTTGCACGTTGAAACTCTGGAAGAAGCCGGGCTCATTCGTACCGAACTGGAGGCCGCCAGCCGAGGACTCCAGAAAGTCTGTATTCGCATGTTTGATAAGGTCGAAGTCGAGTTGCCGATTTATGATCTGCCCCGCGAACAGGTGATGGAGACGGTCATTCCAATCGGTACCTTTACCACTTTTGAGGTCAGCCGCACCTGTGGGATTGCCAGCGAAAATGGTCTGATCGGCTTGCAGGATGATCCCGCCACTTTTTATGAGCCGGGCAGAGTGGAAGCGCAGTTAATCTGGTTTCGCCATGGCTACCTGGAATATCGTATTCCAAACCGCCTGCCTTCCCACAGTGAGCCGGAAACTCTGGCGTTAAGTATGGAAGTCTGCTCAGAAGCTCCTAATTATAATCTGGACTGGCCTTCCGATATTACGGTCTGGATTAACAACATTGAGGTCGGTACCTGGACCTGCCCTTCTGACTTTGGAGGTGAGCAAGGCCGCTTGACCCCTGAATGGTGGCCTTTGCGCTATACCCAGTATGGTCTACTGCGAACCTGGCAGATCAATGAACGGGAGTCAACAGTAGATGGCGAGCGTGTCTCCGGCGTGACCATTTCCGATCTCAATTTAAACCAGAGTAATTATATCTCTATCAAAATCGGAGTTAAAGACGACGCCAGGCATGTAGGGGGAATGAATCTTTTTGGCAGGCGTTTTGGCAACCATCCCCAGGATATTAACCTCTGGATCAGTTACCGGCAGGCCAGTCCTTCGCCTTCAGGGGAGGGCAATAGTTCATTAAGCACCTCATAATAAACAAAGAGAGTCAGATTTCTTCGAAAGAAACTGACTCTTTTCTTACTACAAAATGCCTACTGGAGAAGCTTACTACTTATTCTTCTTGTCAAACTCTTTTTTGAGTTCTTTTTTGGCCTGCTCCACCGCTTTGTTTTCTTCCGCTTTCAGGCGGCGCTGCTCTCCGGCCTCTCCGATTAATTCCTGGCGGCGCTGAGCCATGCGGGCTTCTTCTTCGGAGGCAGCCTCTTTACCACTTGCCACTACTTCGCCTAGCACTCCGCGTAATTTTTCGACTGTTTCCTGCCCATTTCGGGTTACAATTAGAGTAGCGACTGCTGCGCCGGTGGCAGCCCCCAGCACAACACCTATCAGGAACTTAAATAATCCCAGTATTGCTCCCATTCTGTTCGTTTCCTCCTGATTCGTCTTTAATTTAGTAAAGCGGTAAGGCCTGTTACTTCTTATAGTATATCAATTTTTATACCTAAAGCAATTATAATAACCCGCTAATCACCACCTGATTTCAAGAATACTATCAATTAGCCTGCTGAAGGCAAACTATTACCGGTAAGTGTTTCGCTTATAGGTAAAGGAAAGCTAGATAGAAACTAATTTGTAAAATAAGGCTTTAAAACTACTGATAGTATACTTCATGGTATGTATTATGCAGAAATTTTAATAGCTGCATTTTAATAGAATTTTTTATCGAGCCTTCACAACAGTTTACTGGCAGGCTCGTCTACTTTAAAACAACCAATGGATACCCGGCCACTAATTCTCCCTGACTAATTCCAACCAATCTTTAAAAATGGCTATACCGGGGTCAATTTTATAACAGGAAATCCAGGACTCTTACTGGACCCTGTAATCATGTGCTGTTCGTTTCTGGTCTTCCTGATTAAGGAGTACCAGGCAGCCTTGTGCGGAAAGAGGCAAATCTTAATTTGCCTATCTTTCTACTTGAGGTTTGGCAGCAATTTACCTGAAGGAGCAACCGCGTTATGATGCGATCACAAACAGGGACGTACCTGGTACGCCCACCTCTTAAATATCTGGCAGGCCTTAGCGCCCTGCTATGTTTGCTGGCTTCCACGCTGGCATTGACCGGAAGCAGTGCTAACGCCAGTACCCCCTCAACCTGGCAAAAGAGCGTTACTTTGAATTCTACCTGGAACGGTGACTTTGGCAGCGCTTCGAGCGATGCCGCGATTGACCAGGCCCGGCAGGCTAACGCAAACTATGTTACCCTGATTATTCCGCTTCAGCAGGATAATATTAATTCTACTAATATTTACCGGGCTCCTTTTACTCCAACCGATGCTGCTCTGGTTCACGCCATCAGCAAAGCGCATTCTCTGGGTATGAAGGTTTCCTTCAAGATTCATCTCGACCCGAATGATGGTAACTGGCGGGCCTATATTAATCCGTCAGATCGCGATACCTGGTACCAGAATTACAGCAACTTTCTTAACTACTACGCCAGCCTGGCTCAGCAAAACGGGGTAGAACAGATGGTAGTAGGCGCAGAGCTTATTTCTATGGCTGCTGCTACCTCAAATTCCGATAATACTCAACGCTGGCGAAATATGATCAGCCAGGTACGGCAGCGTTTCAGCGGCAAGCTGACTTACAGCGCTAACTGGGGTGGTAGTGGTTTTACCGAGGAATTTACCCATATCAGTTTCTGGGATGCCCTTGATTACATCGGTATATCAGCTTACTTTAGCCTCTCGAACTATGACAATCCCAGTGTTTCCGACATTATGAGCAACTGGGACTACTGGAGAACCAGCACTATTCAACCTTTCCAGCAGTCCATAGGAAAGCCGGTTCTCTTTACCGAAGTAGGTTATCGCAGCGTAGATGGTTCAGCCAGTCATCCCTGGGACTGGTGGTCAGGTGGCAACTACAATCCCCAGGAACAGGTTAACGCGATTCAGGCCCTCACTCAGTACTGGAGTAATTACTCCTGGTTCGCCGGGCTGCAATACTGGGACTGGAACACCAATCCAAATTGCTGCGGTACGGGCGACACCGGTTACGAGGTGCAAAATAAACCCGGCTATACCGCCATGCAAACGGGCTATTCGGATGGCGGTTCCACGCCTGCTCCGGTTAGCTTTACCCTGGCAGGAGCAACCGTAAGCCCGAGTAGCGCGGCGGCAGGCAGCACTTTTAGCCTGAACGCTAACTTTAAAGCAAGCGCCAGCAGTTCGGCCCTGATAGATATGGAGGTCTACGACAGCGCAGGCAATAAAGTTTTCCAGCATTACATGGATAATCAGGCTTTCAGCGCCGGGCAGACCCGCACCTTTACTGTTTCATGGGCTACTACATCAAGCCAGGCCAGTGGAGGTTATACCTTGAGTGTAGGGGTTTTCAGCAACGACTGGAGTACGGTTTATCTGTGGTCTTCTAATGCCGCTAGCTTTACTGTCGGCCAGTCCACCGCACCTACGCCGACCGCTACGCCTACCAGCATCCCTAATACGCCCACACCAACCGCTACCACTGCGCCTAAAACACCGACGCCGACGCCTGCGCAGGCTACGCCTACTCCTACCCCGGTTCAGGCTACACCGACGCCCACGCCTACTCCCGCTGCCGGGCAGTATTCGCTCGAAATCTGGTGGCCTGCAGATGGCGTTACTTTAAGCGGCGTACAGCCGTTTAAGGCCAGGATCAGTAACCTGGATCTTTCGCAGTACAACATGTACTGGCAGGTGGATGGCGGGGGCTTAGTCCTCATGTCCGATAATCTAACCGATGCGCCGCATAAAGAAGTGGCGGTAGATGTGAGTGGTTGGAACTGGCGCAGCAGCGGCCCTTATACGGTTAACTTTGTGGCTAAAGATTTGAATGGAAATCTGTTGAAGCAGCAGTCCGTTCAGATTTATGTGCAGAATTAGGCAGGAGCTAGAATATGGCAAAAATGACTGAAAGGAAAAAGGCTCTGAAGCCTGAAACAAAGCAGCGCTACTGGCTAAAAATTGTTAGTCTGGGCGGCGTGCTGGCCCTCTTTACTCTGTTGTCGGTAGGCTTTGTGCTCAACGGTAGCCCGGATGCCAGTGCCAAAGATAAAGTTAATAAAGGCAACGGGCAGCATCTCGATAAGGTCCTGAAAATTGTGTCGGTAAAGACTCCCGATAAGTTTCAGGGGGTAAATCCCTATCCTACAAAGGCGCTGGCCGGTCAGAAACTGGTGGCTGTCAAGATTGATTTCGACCGCGACTTCAAAGACCATCTGCGGAGTAGCGAGACCGGCGAAGTTTACATCACTGATACCGATACTCAACACAACTATCTGACGGTGGACACCGGGATTGAAAAAGGCCAGGGGCCTAAGAAAGCCCCGCCCAGACAGGCTACTTTCGTCTACATGGTTCCGCAAAATACCAGTTCCTTTATTTTCCACTACGGAACCAATTACTCTATTCCAATAACAGTTAAGTAGCCGGTTGAATAGTACAATAAAGAGAGCCATCCTCACGGGGATGGCTCTTTTCTTTCTTTAAAGTCGTTTAACGTCTTTATCAAACGTTTTGACACCTGTCAGGGGTTGCAAGTTACAGGACTACCCCTGGGAAATTGAATTAAATTCTTCGTCGGTCAGTTCGATTTCAGCCCCTTTGACATTCTCTTCCAGGTGTTGAACCGAACCGGTGCCGGGAATTGGTAGCATAGTGGAGGAGCGCTTTAACAGCCAGGCCAGCGCCACCTGCGAAGGAGTGGCATTATGCTTTTTAGCGATTTCATCCAGTTTACCGCCCGGTTTAGCCAGGTTACCGGTAGCAAGCGGGAACCAGGGGATAAAGCCGATGTTAGCTTTCTCAGTCACATCCACCATTTCTTCCGAGGTGCGGTCTGAAAGGTTGTAGAGGTTCTGGACCGTCACTATCTCCACGATCTGGCGAGCCTGGGCCAGTTGCTGGGTAGTAACATTGGAAAGCCCGATATGCCGGATTTTGCCCTCGCTCTGCATATTCTTCAAAGTGCCAACCGACTCTTCGAAAGGCACTGCCGGGTCAGGCCGGTGGAACTGGTAGAGGTCAATATGATCCAACCGCAGGCGCTTCAGGCTACCTTCGAGGGCCGCTCTCAGGTGCTCGGGCCGTCCGTTAGGATACCAGTTGTTGGGGCCACCGCGCAGTAATCCGCCTTTAGTGGCAATTACCAGGTCTTGCGGGTAGGGATAGAGGGCTTCGGCGATAATATTTTCGCTTACTTCCGGGCCATACGCATCAGCGGTATCAATAAAATTGATGCCAAGCTCGACCGCTCTCCGTACCACCGCTATCGCTTCCTGGCGATCTTTTGGCTCACCCCAGATACCCTCTCCGGTAATCCGCATTGCGCCAAAGCCCAGGCGGCGCACCTTCAAATCTCCGCCGATTGAAAAAGTATCATTTAAAAATTTCTCTTTAGCCATCTTAATAAAAAATCCTTTCGTTATAAACGAACCGTTACAAACGTTTCCTGCTAAGCTTACCGCATATTCCGGCCCAGAAGATCGCAAGCTTTAATACCTGTCTAATTATAGTCCAACTCTTATTTTTTGTAAGTAACTTATATTAGATCTGTGTTAGAACCGGGAGCCTGTAATAAAAAAGGACTGGCCGGAATAAAAGCCAATCCTCTTGATAATTTAGTTTACCCGCTAAAAGTTACATTGTCCTTACGCTGATAGTGTGATAGCCGGAAGAGCCTGAAGGCGCGGGATCAGCCTCGTTAGGGTCTTGAACCTTGTTACCCTCTTCCACGGCCCGCACTTTCAAAATATAAGTTTTGCCGCTATCGGCCGGAGGAGTCCAGTCCAGGCTCCAGAGGGTCCAGGCGTTAGGTCCCAGGCGCGGTTTGACCTGCGCTTCAACCCAGGTCTGGCCGTTATCGGTGCTTACCTCTACTTTAGCGATATTACGCGAACCGGCAAAAGCTTCTCCCCGGATAGTGGTTTTTTCGCCGCCTTTAACCATGCTCTGGTCCACCGGAGATACAATGGTTGACTGGGTTTTGATGGTAGCGACATTATCCCAGCCCTGCTTCTGCCAGAAACCTTCAAAATCGGTATCAATCACCGTCACCGAAGTCACCCACTTGGCGTTCTTCATGCCGTAGATGTTCGGTATCAGCATTCGCCCGGGATAACCGTGATCCTGCGTCAGGGGCGCACCGTTCATTTCCAGGGCAAAAATAGTATTGGGTTCGAGGGCCTTATCAATGGTGATGCTGTCTTTGTATCCATCCGCGCAGGTAAAGACCACCTTCTCAACGTTTTGCTTCACGCCCGCCATTTGCAGTAAATCCGCCAGTCGTACGCCCGACCATTTGGCGTTGCCGATCAGGTCGCCACCAACCGGGTTGCTGATACAGGTCAGGGTATGATAGACGGTCTGGCGAGGCATTTTGCTGATATCGTCCAGGTTAAAAGTGAGCGGTTTATCGACCAGGCCGTTAATTTCCAGTTTCCAGCCAGCGCCATCCACTTTGGGGTTAAAGGCATTTTTAGAAACCTGGTAGAAGTTATCGGTCGGCGTTACCTCGCCTTCCAGGGTACCATCCGGCCTTAATACACCCAGGGTGGCCCGGTACTGGCTGGTAGTAGGTGCGCCAAAAGCTTTGGTGCCGATAGCCGCCCCGACCATCAGGACGAATACCCCACTGACGAAGCCCACAAAGCGCCGCCGCGAGACCTGTAAATCGCTCTGGGTGGTAGCTGCCAGATCGTTTAACTGCTTTTCATTAAGGTCTTGCAGTTCTTCTTCGGTGACATCCTCATGAAATCTTCTACCCGAAGGTACCAGCATGAGGTAGGCGTAACCAACCATCAGGCCGAATAACTGGAAGAGCAGGAAAGAAATCACCAGGGTCGAAATCTGATCGTTACCGAGGGCCACACCCATAAAACCCTGGTCGAGCAAGGGCAGGCCTGCCAGCACAAAGAAAAGCCAGACAGCGGTACTGATTACAAACGAATTGCGCCATATCACGTTGCGCCGCCTGGTCGCGCCGGTAATAAAGGCCAGCAGCAGTCCTAAGAGACCACCTGCTACTACTTGCCCCAGCAGCACGGTCAAAAACAGAAACTCTTTACCAAGCGAGCCAATCGTCTGGATAAAGAATTCGGTAATACCCGGCCCAGCCAGGGCTGCAATTCGGTCGGCTACCAGGTTTGCCACGCTGCGCGGAGTAATCCCCAGGAGTATCAACGCCAGCATAGCAATGGTCATGCCCATCCCGGCCATGGCACCTGCCAGGAAAGCAGCGCCTTTATGCCTGCGGCCATCCCATTTCTCAGGGTTCTTTACCCTCTTACTACCTGCGTATGTTGCCATTTCTTTATAAGTTGCTTTCTTTATTAGCCTTTTAACTGGCTTTTTTGTCTGGATTTTCCAGGCCCCTCACTAAACCTTCAAACCGGTAATATTCATACCTGTTTTATATACCCGAGAAATGCTAAGTTGGATCAATACCTGACGATAATTTTATAGTTAATTCTTTATTTTGCTGTTATGTGTTTTATAATAACTCTAAAATCTTACGAAGTCATTAACAGAGCCTGAAAATTGAATAATGATTGCAAGATGTAAAGCGTAAAGGAAAAGTAATGAGGGAAATTGATTAATCGGTTATAATTAGATTGTACCAATCGCTCAGGTAGTAAAGTCTGGAAACGTTTAGTAGATCGTAGAAAGCTTTTTAAGCGATAAGGAGACAATCGATCATGGAAGAATTGATTAATCAGCTAGTAGCCAAAGTAGGGCTTGATCGTCCTACTGCCGAAAAGGTAGCCAATTTCCTGAAGGATAACGCCTCAGAGATACCAAAATGGCTGGGCAGCAGCGGCATTGCCGATAAGTTACCGGGCGGTCTGGGTGGAATGTTCGGCCAGAAAAAGGATTAGTTTTACCGGCTTTTGTTTCGGCTAATAATAGCAAGCGGGCTTAACGCCCGCTTCGCTTATTAAACTAAGGCTTGCAGGGGAAGAGGATGGCTGACTCGGAAGAACTGGCGCGAAGCGCCGTGGAGCGTTTGAGTGAGGATGAAGCGTTACGGGGTGATTTGAGTGATATCGGGTTCGGGCCGTTACTTGATTGGGCGGTGGCAGCGGTTACGGCTTACAGCAAACAGGCCCCTGATAGCGCGGCAATGGACCAGTACACCGATAAAGTTAGAGGAGTTGTTCAGGAAGCGGTCAATGACGCGCAAAACAATAAACTCGATGATGCCGCTGCTCTAATGAATTTTGAAACTTCTGGTAAGCAGGAAGCTCTCGATAAGTTGAAGAGCCTTAAACTGGGCGAGGATGCCGATGAGAACGCCGTGCAGATTGCAGCAATCTTGCAAGCTGCTCTGGCCGCCTCCTCCTCAGCAACCACTGCTTCTGCCGCACCTGAACAGGCTGCTGATACAAAAGGAGAAACTGCGGTCCAGACCGGGAACCGGCAAGAAGCAAGTACTGGCAGTAATGAAAAGCGAGTAACTTCCACGGGGAATGATTCTGGAAAGAGCGAAGCGTCTGATAAGATCCAGCCCCATCAAAAGGCGAATGGCTCTCAACAATCCGGCGCAAAACGAGTATGGGGATCGATTAAGAATATTTTTACCAGGTAAGAGTGGGAGTTTTTAGATGAGCAAGAGAAAAAATGACGATAAAGCTCTCGAAGAGCTTGGCAATGTAGCCGGTTCATTTATAAGCAGTAAATCTATCAGCACCGGAACCAAGTTACTGGTAGGCGGAGTTTTAGCGGCGCTGGTGGTACTGGTAATCGGAGGTTACCTTATCTGGAACAGCCTCCAGCAAACTCCCACCACCCAACCGGCCCCTGGCGATGATGAACAGCAGGCCGGCCAGGTAGCTCGCGAGGATATTACACCGGTGCCGGGCGCGCCCAATACCAACCTGGGAAGCGGTGGTAGCGCGAACAGCGACTGGTATGAATTACACTTTACCGCACCGAAGTACCCCGATAAAAAGGAATATCACCAGGGCGGGCTTGATACTTACCTGGTAAATCTGATGAACAAAGCCCAGAAGACCCTGGATGTAGCCGATTACGACTTTGACCTGCAAGACGTGACCGATGCCATGGTAGCCGCCAAGGACCGGGGAGTACGCGTTCGCATGGTCACGGACAGCGACACCATCAACAACACCAAAAATGCGCCGGTCCAGGCTGCTTTTGCCAAGCTCAAAAAAGCCGGTATTCCCTATATCGGCGATGAGCGAGGCCCCATCATGCATAACAAGTTCACGGTAGTGGACAACGAATGGGTGGAAACCGGATCGTGGAACTACACCGATGGCGATACCTATCATCTTAATAACAACATGATTATTATCCACAACGCCAAGTTAGCTGCGAACTACACCACCGAATTTGAAAAGATGTTCGTCAAAAAGCAATTCGGCCCTAACAAAGATAAAGGGGTACCCAATCCGGTTATCGACATCAACGGCACAAAGGTCCAGAACTATTTTGCGGCGGAAGACGGCGTGGCGGATAAGATTGTGCAAACCATCAAAGGCGCTAATAAAAGTATCTATTTCCTGGCCTTCTCCTTTACTCACGAAGGTATCGGCAACGCTATTATTGATAAGGCTAAAGCCGGGGTAAAAGTAGGCGGCGTTTTTGAGACGACCGGAAGCAACACGCCTTACTCTGAGTACGGCAAAATGAAGCAGGCCGGTCTTGATGTTTATACCGATGGCAATCCTTACGTAATGCATCACAAGGTAATCATCGTTGACGAGCGCACCGTTATTTTCGGCTCATTCAACTTCTCGGATAACGCCGACAAATCGAACGACGAAAATCTGCTGATTGTAGATGATCCGAATATGGCTAAAGCTTTCAAGGATGAATACGACCGGGTGCTTAACGTGGCGAAAAACCCTCCGGTGAAGAAGAAATAGCTCCCGTTTCGGAACTTTTTACCTCTCCTATCAGGGTAGGACCGAACCTGGTTTACCCTGATAGATTTGATTGTACTCTGTGCTCATTTTCTGCTAAGCTGTATAACCTGGAAAAAGATTTGGTTGATAGATAGTCGGCGATGACTTGAAAAGGACTGTATCAATGAGCGAAACATTGCAGGCACGCTATGGGCGCGCGAAAGTCAATGATGTGGAGTTGGCCTGGATCGAATGGGGTGAGCACGAAGCTCCCGATGAGAAGACGATTGTAGCAGTTCATGGCATTACCGCTAATTTGCATACCTGGGATAGTATTGCTCCGGCCTTAACCGGGTCCGGTTATCGTTTGATTGGCTACGATTTGCGCGGGCGGGGTGACAGTGCCAAACCGGCCAGCGGCTATAATCCGGGCGTTCACGCCGCCGACCTGAAAAGCCTGCTCGATTACTTCGGTTTACAAAGGCCTAACCTCTTTGGCCATTCGCTAGGAGCAGTCATTTGTCTGAACTTTGCGGCGCTCTACCCTGATCGCCTGCGCAGCCTGGTCTTGATCGACCACGGCATGGACACCGCGCCGGACGCCCGCGAAACGATCAGCAGCACTATCAGCCGCCTTAGCAAAAGTTTCGACTCGCTGGATGATTACCTCAATCTCTTCCGCAATTCCCCGGTTTTTGCCAGATGGACGCCTCAGGTGGAAGGCTATTTCAGCTATGATGCGGTCCAGCGTGAGGATGGCCGCTTTGTGCCTAAAGTCCCGGCGAGCGTTTTCGAGGAAGAATTTGCCAGTCTTTTCGTGCCGGATTACCTGCCCAGCCGTCTCTATGACAAAATAAAAGTGCCAACACTTATCCTGAAAGCAGGTGTCGGTACTCTCGACGGCGGTAAGCGCGGCTTTATTCTGAGCCAGGAAGGCGCGGAGAAAGCTGTCAGTAGCATCCAGAATGCCCGATTGGTGTCAGTTGAGGGAGTTAATCACTATACCATTATGCTCGACCCGACCCCTGTGGTTGCGCAGGAAATTTTGACCTTCCTGCAAGGCGTGAGAGCTTAAAGCCTTTGTCATGTCAAAAGTAAGCGTAAAATTCTCAGTGTTAGCCGAAGCATTGGCGGTTTGCCGGTTAGAAGCAGGCGCAGAAGTGCCGGGTTGGGCTATGCGTGGTCCTTTCTTTTCCGTTACGCGCACTGCCGAAGAGCTTTCCATAGTTTGTTCCGCAGCAGAAGTGCCTCAATCTATCAAAAGCGAGGTAGGCTGGAAAGCTCTGAAATTAGAAGGCCCTTTCGATTTTGGGCTGGTCGGTATCCTGGCTTCCATAACCGAACCGCTGGCCCAGGCCGGTATCAGCCTCTTTGCTCTTTCTACTTTCGATACCGATTATGTGCTGGTCAAAGAAATTCACCTGTCGCAAGCCCTGGCAGTTTTACAGGACTACGGACATCAACTGGTAGAAAATGACTGACTTCCGGCCTCAAATCCTGATCCTGGGATGCGGCTATACCGGGGAGCGTGTTGCTCGCCGTTTACTGGCGCAAGGCCAGCGGGTAGTGGCAACTTCCCGCCAGCCTGAGCAACTGGCAGATTTGCAAGTGGCAGGGGCAACCATCTTACCCCTCGACCTTGCCGTACTCGCAACTCTTTCTGCCCTTGAGAATTATATCGAACCGGGTTGCCTGGTGCTTCACTCTATCCCGCCGCTTAAACTACCCGATGGTACTTTGCAGGACCACACTCCTGCCTTGCTGCAAGCGCTGGGCGATAAACCCTCACGAATGGTTTACCTTTCTACCACGGCGGTTTACGGTTCGGCTAAATTCGTGGACGAAAAGACCCCCGCTGCGCCTCGTAACCAGCGCGAACAGGTCAGAGTTGAGGCCGAACAGGCTGTGATGGCCGGGCCCTGGCGCTCTCTAATATTGCGACCTGCCGGGATTTACGGACCGGGCCGGAATGTGGCCGCCAGTATGCTGGCGGGGCGCTACCGTTTAACCGGAGATGGCTCTAACTATGTCTCGCGCATTCATGTAGATGATCTGGCCGCGCATTGTGTTGCCGCTCTCCTGCAACCTGATGTTTGTGGCGCCTACCCGGTAGCCGATGATTTACCCGCAACCTCGCTGGAAGTAGCAAGCTTTTGCGCCGAGTTACTGAATTTGCCCGTGCCTGCCAGCGTTACCCCTGAAGAGGCCCCTCCTACCCGCCAGGGCGACCGCCGGGTAGATGGCTGCGCTATCCGGGCGTCTTTAGGTCTGACCCTGGCCTATCCTTCTTACCGCCAGGGGATTCCGGCGGCGCTCGCCCCAACCCCATCGTAAAACGTTTGACGCACTTCTTTTAGGCTGTTATCATACTCCCATCTGAGTTGCTTAATTTTAGCGTTTCATAAAAAATAGTTATTAGTTTTCGAAAAAGATTCATCCCGGTATGGAATGACTTGTCCTTGCCTTCCGGTTTAGAAAAGGAGAGAGTGAAATGGCTTTAGCTAAAGCGCCTTTCGATTACGCAGCGCGTCTTGCCCGCATTCGCCAGCTAATGGAGGAAAAACAGATTGACCTGCTCTTTATACCGCCTTCGGCGGCTCTGCAGTATCTTACCGGCCTGAAACGCCAGCAACCGACTTTCGGCAATACCAACTATAATGGCGGCTGGGTGCATGGCGCCCTGATTGGCCGGACCCTTGGCCCGGTGCTTTCTCTGCCGCGCATGGCTACCCTTTTCGCCTCTTTCCCCTCTGACCTGGAACTGGCGGTCTTGCAGGATACCGCCGACCCGGTCGCTCATATGCAAAAGCTACTGGAGCGCTTCGGTCCTGTTAAACGGATTGCGGTGGAAGATCGCACCTGGGGTTCGGCTATCCTGAACTTGCAAAAGCTCCTGCCCGGAGTCGAGTTTGTCTCTTTAAGTCCGCTGATCACCAGCATGCGCCGGATCAAGACGCCTGAAGAACTTGAATTAATGCACAAAGCGGCCTCGATCGTAGATCAGGCTCACGCTTATATCATGACCATTCTACGGCCGGGCCTGACCTACGATGAAATTACGGCGGAACTGGATAAGAAAATGATTGAGCTTGGTTCGGAAGGCCCTTCCTTCCCGACAACCCTCATCCCGATGTCGCCCTATATCGGCCCCGGTGCAGACCCCTGGGCGGGCGGCAAAAATGCCGCCGATGCCCCAGTGCTGGAAGAAGGCACTTCCCTCAGTTTCGACTATGGCAGCATTTTCGATGGCTACGTCAACGATTATGGCCGCTCGGTCTGGGTAGGCGAACCTCCTGCGGAATACCTGAAGGTCTATGACCTGGTGATTTCGGCGCAGGCCGCGGCAATGAAGGCCATGAAAGCCGGGCAGATAACCGGGGCCGAGGCCAACCGGGTGGCCCGCCAGGTAATCGAGGGCAGCGGCTATGGCGAGCATTTCTTCCACCGCCTGGGTCACGGTATCGGTATGGATGTGCACGAACCCTGCTACCTGGACGATGGCGATAATACCGTGCTGGAAGCGGGTATGACCTTCACCATTGAGCCGAGCATCTTTATACCTGGCAAGTTCGGCGCGCGCATCGAAGACGTTTTCGTGGTGACTGAAAACGGGGCCGAACCGCTCAACCAGTATCGCCGCGATTTACAGGTCATTAGCTAACCGGAAACAGGAGAAATTATGTCACAGGATAGCGCCAGGCTTTCCAGCCTTATTGCGCGCTTTTTAGACGCTTACAACGCTTTTTACCCCCACAACGCCTCGTTCTTGCTGGGTATCCACGATTATGATGGCCGGGTGCCGGACTTTTCGGCAGAGTCGGTTCAGCATTGGAAACAGCAGTTAGAGCAGTTTCTAAGCGAGTTGCGTTCTATCGAGTACAACGCTCTCGAAAAGCTTGAAAAGTTTGATTACAAGGTGGTCGAGTGCCAGCTTGAATTTGAAAGCTTACGGCATGGTTCGCTGCGCTTCTACGAGCGCAATCCGATCATGCCGTACCTTTACATTTTTGATGTCAGCAACTACCTCAAGCGCAATTATGCTCCCCTGGAGCAACGGGTAGAGGCACTTTGCCGCCACCTCGAAGCTACTCCGCGCCTGCTTGACCAGTTACAGACCCTGCTTGACCGCACTCTGCCCCGTGCCACGGTTGAAATCGCCCTGGAAGCTTTTGGCGGTTTTGCTACCTACTACAATGGCGATCTGGCCAGAGTGGAGGGTCTGAAAGACCCGGCCTTGCAGGAGCGGCTGGAAAAAGCGGCCAGCGCGGCGGGCGCGGCCCTCAACCGCTATGTGGAGTTCTTCAAACAGCACCTGGAAAAGGCCGATGAGAACTATGCCATCGGGCCGGAGAACTACCGGGAATTGCTCAAGTGGGGCGACATGGTGGATATGCCCCTGGAAGAGGTATTGCGGGTTGGCCTGGAAGACATGAAGCGCAACCAGGCGGGAGTGCGCGAGGCCTGCGCCCGGATTGATCCCGGTCGCCCGGTAGAGGAAGTTATCAAGTCGGTGGGGGCGGAACATCCCGCCAATGACGCTATCGTCAGCACCACCCTCAAGTACCTGGACGGCATCCGCCAGCACCTGATCGAAGCCAACGTTGTAGACGTGCCGACCAATGTACGGTGTATCGTGGAGGAAACTCCGCCCTTCATGCGCTGGATTTTTGCCGACATGGAAACGCCCGGCCCCTTTGAAACGGTCGCTACCGAAGCCCATTTCTACATTACTCCGGCGAATGAGGAATGGCCGAAGGAGCAGCAAGAAGACTGGCTCAGCCGCTTCAACGACTATACCATCCAGGTTTTCTCAATGCACGAGGCTTATCCGGGCCACTATCTACAGCATATTCACGCCCGCACTTCGCCGTCTCGCGCGGCCAAAAATCTTTCCAGCTATACTTTCGTAGAGGGTTGGGCGCACTACTGCGAACAGATGATGCTGGAAGAGGGTTACGGGCGAGAAGACCCGCTTGTCCAGGCCAAGCTGCAACTGGCTCAGTACCAGGAAGCGCTGGTTCGCAACTGCCGCTATATCTGTTCGCTGGGCCTGCACACCCAGGGTTGGACACTGGACCAGGCTCTCAAGTTCTACCAGGAAAACGCCTGGATGGAAGAGATTACGGCCAAGCGCGAGGCTCACCGAAGCACCTTCGATCCAGGAGGACTGAACTATACTCTGGGCAAGCTTCTTTTCTACAAGCTGCGCTCGGACTATGCGGCGGAAAAGGGGGATGCTTTTAGCCTGAAAGAGTTCCACAACCAGTGCCTGGCTTATGGTATGCCACCTGTGCCGCTGCTGCGCCTGCTCCTGCTGGAACATGACGATGGCAAGGTGCTGGCCTGATAAGCTTGAAAATGCGGAGGAGCGCTGCTTATACTCGATATAGTCAAAGGGTTGCGGTAGCGCTCCTCTTTTCTCGCACCAGATAAGGTTAGAAGCATTGCTAGATATTCCTGGTTCGGGAGGGGCATGGATTTTGTTAGATTAACAACCACAAAAATAAAAAGTGTGATGGCTGACCGGCTTTTAGTAGTCTGCTGCCTGGCGCTTTTCATATGGTTTGTCTTTTTCAACTACGTCCTTAACGCCAACATTATAAAAGAACTGAGCCCATCCAGTTTCGATGTTCACCTGTACTATCAATACTCTCAAAGAATCCTGGGCGGTGAAATTCCTTTTCTTAATCTTCAGGTAGAATACCCTCCCTTTGCAGTACCCTTCTTTTTCTTACCCGCCCTTTTATGTTTACCCTTTGGTGGCCTGAACTTTGACCTGTACTCGACGCTCTTTCACTTTGAGTGTTTTTTATTGGAAATAGCTACGCTGCTGGTTTTATATAAGCTAGTTAAAAAGATTTATGCCGGTAATCCTTCGCATAAATTTATCTCCGGCATAGTATGGTTAACTCTAGGTTCTATTGCTTCCTCAATTTACCTTTTTCAGCGCTTTGATATAGCCGCCACTTTCCTGTTGAGCCTTGCTTTTTATTTTGTCTACAACGCTAAGCCTGGAATGGGTGGCTTTGCTATTGCTCTCGGGACCTGGACCAAATTATATCCTGTGATTGCCTTACCCTTCGTACTTCTTTATTGGTTAATCTACCGCAAAGAACGCCGAGAAGCTTTAATCTGTCTCATTAGCTTTGTAATAACAACCGGGATAATACTGCTGCCTTTTCTCATTTTGAACGCTAACGGTTTGCTTGCTTTCCTGAGGTATCATTCAGAGCGGGGAGTTCAGATGGAGGCGGTTTACGCCAACCTTATAATCCTGGCAGGGGTATTTCAGATTACAAAGGTAGCAGTGGTGAATGACCATAACTCCTGGAATATTGCGTCTCCCTGGTCTCAAAGTCTGGCTACTTTTTCTACGCTGTTCCTGGCACTGGGATTACTGATACTATTTGGGATGGTATGGTGGGCGATCAGGCGAAATTCTCCTAAAGAGCCAGGCTGGCTATTAGAGGCAGTGGCTATTGGTATATTGTGGTTTATTATTTCCAATAAAGTTTTATCGCCGCAGTATTTGATCTGGTTGTTTCCTTTTGTTCCTTTCTGGAAAGGGCTGAAACAACCCCTCTTTCTGATGGCAGTGATCCTCAGCTTTATCCCATTCCCTCTGCTTTATAACGGGTTCCTTAAGCTTGATTGGTTACCGGTTAGCTTAAACATGCTCAGAAATCTGGCTCTGCTGATTATCTTCTGTTTATTAATCCATAAATTATGGCTAAACTTGAAGTCAGGTGGGGCTACTCCGCGGTTGTCCCATAACGGGTAGGATATCCTGCCTGATCTCGCAGAGGTTTCGTTACCCTCCATCGAAAATCTGGCTATAAGCCCCTTCTGGTCATTCTCGGGCTTATTTCAGCATGTAGTACCCGACCCCCGGTTCCGTCATGAGATGAGCCGGTTTAGAAGGGTCCGCTTCAATTTTGCGGCGCAACCTACCGATATAGACCCGCAAATACTCGGCTTCGCGGCCGTAGTCCGCGCCCCATACTCGGCGCAGGAGAGCTTCGTGGGTAAAAACTTTGCCGGGATGCAGGGCCAGTTCTTGTAGCAGGTCAAACTCGGTGGGAGTAAGTTTAATTTCTTCGCCTCCTCGCCAGACTCGATGCTCCTGAAAATCTATTTCCAGGTCGCCAAAGCGCTGGGTATTGACCGAAGGCGGCGTGTCGGTCCAGTGCGCCCGGCGCATCATGGCGCGCACCCTGGCCAGTAATTCGCCAACCCCGAACGGTTTAGTCAGATAGTCGTCTGCCCCCTGGTCCAGCCCAACAATTTTGTCCGACTCTTCTCCCAGGGCGGTTAGTAACAGGATGGGTACTGTGCTGGTCTGGCGAATACGGCGGCAAACTTCCAGCCCGTCCATCCGGGGCATCATAATGTCCAGAATAACCAGGCTAAAAGTGGTCTGGTCAAAGAGGGCCAGACCTTCCAGGCCGTTATTAGCCAGGGTTACTTTGAACCCGCGCATCTCCAGGTTACGTTTAATAAAATCGCGGATACTCGGCTCGTCATCCACCACCAGAATATGCTGTTCTTGGGGCATACCTTTAACCTCAGCTTTTGCCTTTGCCTGATCATTTCCCACACCGCCCGGGGTGCGAGAGGAGAAAACAAGAGATTAACTTAACCTGATTACTGTACGGCTATTTTCGGTTGATTGGCCGCTCTCTGCGGAAACTGGAGCAGCCTGGCAGGCAGCCAGATATGGAAAACAGCGCCGCTTTGACCGTCAATGCGGTTTTCGGCCCAGATGCGCCCTCCGTGCGCCGCCACCAGTCCGCGGCAAATCGCCAATCCCAGGCCTACGCCGCTGCTGCTGCGCTCCAGGCCGCTTTCGACCTGGTAGAAGCGCTCGAAGATGCGCTCGGTAAGATCAGGCGGAATGCCGGGTCCGTTATCCTGCACTGTTATTAACAGGGCCTGGCCATTGTTGTTATCCGGCTCAAGAGCGGCTTTAACCTCAATCAGGGCCTTTTCTCCACCGTACTTGCGCGCATTTTCAAGTAGATTCCGCAAAACTACCCGGAAACGGCGGCCATCCACTTCCACCAGGGGCAGTTCTGCCGGTAAGTCTATATTGATACGTTGCTGGTCGTAGGCTGTACGGCTCTGCTGAATGGCTTCTCGCACCAGCGAGTCCAGTTGATACTGTCCCTGGCTCAACTTGAGAGTGCCCGCTTCTACCTGCGACATTTCGAGCAGGCTCGTTACCATTTCGGCCAGGCGGTCGGCTTCCTCTACAATCTGTTGCAGGCAGTAGGCGCGTGAAGCTTCATCCCACTCCACATCCTGTTCCAGCAGACCGCTGGCGTAGCCTTTGATGGCGGTAAGCGGCGTACGCAACTCGTGCGAGACAACGGCCAGAAGATTAGTCTTTACCCGCTCGACCTCATTCTGGCTGGTCACGTCCTGGTAGATTTTGCCGCGCCCGATAAGCTGGCCGTTACGGTCGCGCACATTAAAGACACGCAGGCGAATATCCCGGCGGATAGGCCGGTACTCACCCACTCCTTTGTAGATACCTCTAACCTGAAATTCAAAAATACGCGGCCCGCCTGTTTGTGCCTGGAGGACAGCCTGGTTATAAGCCTCAGGACTAACCAGCAATTCTGCCAGGCGTACTCTTAAAGCCTGGCTACCTTCTGAGACGACTTCTTGATGCGAAAGGCCCATACTCTCACAGAAACGCTGGTTGGCATAGACCACTTTACCGTCCGGGCTTTCCAGCAAAAGCCCTTCTTCCATACTCCGCATGATGGCTTCCAGAATCTGGAGCTGTTCCTGAAGTTGCTGGTAAATCGCTTCAAAATGAGCGTGAATATTGGCTTCCATGGTTACGAACGCGGCGACTAGATTACCGATTTCGTCAATCCGTTGCCGTTCATGGGCCAGTACAGCGCTGTTCATGCTACCTTCCGGTTTATCAGGTGTCAGGGCCGAGGTTGCCTGCGCCAGGCGTGAAAGCGGCGTGATGACTCGCCGGTTGAGCATGAACCAGAAGAAACTGGCTCCCAGCAACAACAGCACCAGGGCGATAACCAGGCCGGTCTGGAAATTATTGATACTGGCAAAGGCTACGTCCGTTGGGCGCTGGACTATCACCGCCCAGTGTGAACCCTGTACCGGCACATAACTGTTCAACCATTCGCGGCCCTGTTCAGTCGTGATCAGGTTACCGGATTCGCCTTTTAAAGCCAGCTTCAGGCTGGGTAGGCGCTCCTGTAGGTCGGTCTGTGGCGGCACTCCTTCCGTATTTGCCAGGGCTTTGCCGTTACCGTCCACCACCCAGATACGCACGATGCCCGGTTTAGCCATTTTCTGGCGTACCACGTTCAGGTTAGCGGTCATTTTCTCTAAAGAGAGATTGATACCCAGCATCCCCACTATCTGGCCCTGTTCATTGGTGATGCGGCGCGATACCGTCACCACGGTTATACCCAGGGTAGCGCTGTCGCGCACGTCCGAGACGTAGGGTTTATCACTTTTAAGGGCTTCCTGGAAATATTCCCGGTACGCGAAGTTCTGGCCAATCGGTTGCGGGTTATATGGATAGTTGGTCAGCATATTGCCCTGCGGGTCATGGACAAAAAAGAGGCTGATGTCAGGATGGGCGCTGGCTCTATTGGCAAAAGTGCGCTGCAACTGCGGAAAATCCAGGTGACGGGCTTCATCAGAGGTGGCCAGGGAGTTGGCAATTTCGGAAACGCGCCCCAGGTTCGTCTCGGTTTCCAGGGCAATGGCCTGCACCAGGCCCAGGTCGGCGCTCTCCGCTTCCTGCTGCAACTGGTTGCGCTCAAAATAATAAAAGCCCAGACCGCCCAGCAGGACCGGGATAACGAACAGGATATAAAAGCTTAAAAGCTGTAAGCTTATTTTTCGGCGCAGTAGTTTTATCATAAAGCCTCAATGTGGCAGGCTGATGCGTTTATTGGTTGCTTTTAGTTTAGCACTTGCCGGCTATTTTTGCAGCCCTCTAACCGCCTGGTAATTATAAATAGCAGGAAAGCCGCCCACTGTTTTAACAGCGGCGGCTTCTGATAATAAGCTTGAAGGGCTAAGCAACATTTTCTGTGGCCGTAACCATTACCGGTTCGCCTACCGGCAGGGTCAGCACCGGCGATTCCTCGTCTTCTGGAAGAGCGCCATTCAGGGCTTGCTCCAGGCGTTCGGTATCGAGGGCATTTTCCCATTTGGCTACTACCAGTGTGGCTACGCCGTTACCGATCAGGTTGGTGATAGCCCGCGCCTCGGACATAAAGCGGTCAATACCCAGCAGTAGCGCTAAGCCAGCTACCGGCACCGTTCCGATGGCGGAAAGAGTGGCTGCCAGGGTAATAAATCCACCTCCGGTGACAGCGGCGGCCCCTTTAGAGGTCAGGAGCAGAATGGCCATAATTCCCAACTGCTGCCCCAGGTCCAGGTGAACGTTAGTGGCCTGGGCGACAAAGAGGGCCGCCATAGTCAGGTAAATCGAAGTACCATCCAGGTTAAAGGAATAGCCGGTCGGTACAGTTAAGCCTACCACCGAGCGGGACGCCCCGGCTTTTTCCAGCTTGTTCATCATCAGCGGCAAGGCCGATTCGGAAGAAGAGGTGCCCAGCACTACGAAGATCTCTTCTTTAATGTAGCGCAAGAACTTCAGGAGGCTAAACCCGGCCCAGCGCGAGATCAGGCCCAGCACAATAAAGACGAACAGAATGCAGGAGAGGTAAACGCAGGCCATTAACTGCCCCAGTTTGAAGAGCGTGCCAAGACCGTATTTGCCAATGGTGAAACCCATTGCCCCGAAGGCACCGACCGGCGCAAGGTACATTACGATGCCGATGACTTTGAAGAGAGCATGGGAGAACTGGTCGAGTACATCTATGAAGATCTTACCTTTCTCGCCAAAGCTGGCCAGGGCCAGGCCGAACAAGACCGAGAAGAAAAGGACCTGTAAAATTTCACCCTTGGCGAAGGCATCCACCACCGAGTCGGGAATAATATGCATTACGAAGTCAACCGCGTTCTGTTGCTGGGCGCTCTGGGTGTAGGTAGCAATCGCTTTGGTGTCGAGTTTGCTGGGATCGGCATTAATACCTGAGCCCGGTTGCACCACGTTGACTATGATCAGTCCAATCGCCAGGGCCAGGGTTGAGACTACCTCAAAATAGAGCAGCGCTTTGAGACCGATGCGCCCGACCTTCTTCATGTCGCCAATTTTGGCAATGCCCAGTACGACTGTGGTGAAGACAATCGGCGCGATCATCATCTTGATAATTTTTACGAAACCATCTCCCAGGGGCTTAAGCGCTTCTCCTACCGAGGGCCAGAGCGCGCCGACCAGGGCGCCTAAAAAGATAGCTGTAAGCACCTGCACATAGAGATGCTTGTAAAGCGGTTTGCGCTTGTGACTGGGGCGAGCTGAAGTGGTAAGCATTCTTCCTCCTTGAAATACTTAGCCTTCTCAGGCTTGCTACTACCGGCTTGCATAACCGGCGGCTTGATTAACTGTCTGGTTCATTCGGCTTATTTAATTGAGCTACTGATGCGTTGTGATGGCGTCTACGTTTGTGTTTGATGTTGTTATTTTAGAGGCCAGGTGTAAAAAAGGCATAAACAGAGGATACGAGGATATAAACGTTTATATAAACAAAACGCTGGTATAGAGAGTGCTGCCTGTATCAAGCTGCCCCGGTAAAAAGGCCTGCTTTGCGGGTTTCTAAATATGCAGGTTGCTGCTAGTATAGAGACGGGCTCAATTTATAAGAATTGAATTCAGGCAGGGAGGACATGATGGAGAATCAAGCCGGTTCAGCATATAAATGGTGGCAAAACGGCGTTATTTACCAGGTTTACCCGCGCTCGTTCAAGGATAGTAACGACGATGGTGTGGGCGACCTGAACGGTATCAGGCAGAAACTGGATTATTTTACCTGGCTGGGAGTGGACGCCATCTGGCTCTCGCCAATTTACCCTTCTCCCATGGCCGATTTTGGTTATGATATCTCCGACTATACGGGAGTTGAACCGGTTTTTGGAACTATGAGTGACTTCGACGCTTTATTGAAGGCCACTCACGAGAAAGGTTTGAAATTAATTCTCGATCTGGTGCCTAACCATACTTCGGATGAACATCCCTGGTTCAAAGAAGCGCGTTCCAGTCGCGATAACCCGAAACGCGACTGGTATATCTGGCGCGATCCGGCTCCCGACGGTGGACCACCTAATAACTGGATCAGCCACTTTGGGGGTAGTGCCTGGACTCTGGATGAGACGACCGGGCAATATTACCTGCACCTGTTTGATGTTAAACAGCCTGATGTGAACTGGCGCAATCCCCAGGTGCGCGAGGCTATTTACAATGTTATGCGATTCTGGTTCGACCGGGGCGTAGACGGATTTCGGATTGACGTTTTATGGTTACTGATTAAAGATGAGCAGTTCCGCGATAATCCCCCTAATCCTGACTGGAACGAAACCAAACAGGCCTATCAGCGTCTTTTAGAGAAGTACAGCGCAGACCAGCCCGAAACTCACCAGATAGTAAAAGAGATGCGCCAGATTGCAAACTCTTACCCGGACCGGGTGTTAATCGGCGAAATTTATCTACCTTACCCCGAGCTTATGACCTATTACGGGCCTAACCTGGATGAAGCGCATCTGCCTTTCAACTTTAGACTGGTTGAATTGTCCAACTGGGAGGCTTCCACTATTCAAGAAATTGTCAATCAATACGAGGCAGCCCTGCCGGAAGGAGCCTGGCCCAACTGGGTACTGGGCAACCACGACCGCCCGCGTCTGGCCAGCCGGGTAGGGCCGGAGCAGGCGCGGGTAGCTCAGATGTTACTGCTTACCCTGCGCGGTACACCCACCTGCTACTATGGTGATGAAATCGGGATGCATGATGTTGAGGTTCCGCCGGAACTGACGGTTGACCCTCGCGGCCTTTTTGACCACCGCTACAGCCGTGACCCGGTACGCAGCCCTATGCAATGGGACGCCAGCCCAAATACAGGCTTTACCGGTCCTAATGTAAAACCCTGGCTGCCGGTTGCGGAGGATTATAGCACGGTGAACGTGGCGAGCGAACGCGAAGATTCTTCCTCAATGCTCTCGCTATTTCGCCGCATAATTGAGCTGCGTCGCAACCTGCCTGCCCTTAAAATTGGCAGCTACCAGGTGGTTGAAAGCAGCAGCGCCACGGTCTTTTCCTATATTCGACAGCATGCGCAGCAAAAAGTACTGGTCGTACTCAACATCAGCTCTCAGCCTCAAGAAATATCTTTCAAAGGACTCGGAGAAAACGGGGCTGAAATTCTCTGCTCGACCTCTCTGGATAATCAGCAAAAACTGAACAACCTGCAAGAGGTGCGGTTGCGAGCCAACGAAGGGTTGCTTATCCTGCTTCCCTGAGAATTGCAGGCGCTGACCGGGTTACTTTATCAATGCGCCGGTCAGCGCTTCCTCAGGCGCTTTATTAATTAATCAGTCTTTCCACTCGGAGTCCCCCTTTCCCCGTAATTGCCCGTTGTAGTTAAACCGTTACTATTTCAGGCAAATAGAGCTAAGCTCGTAGTCAGCGCTTTGCGTACAGGGGACTTCTTCGGTGGTTTTAATAAAGTTGGAAACAGGAACCGGTGAATTGATGGAGTTATCAATGATGGGAGTTACCAGCAGCATGATAACAATAACTACTATGGCAACCAGGAAAAGAAATAGAGCGTACTCAAAAAGACTCTGACCCTCTACACCAGATTTTCTTCTCATAGCGCTTATCCTTTTATCGGAGCTATCACACTCCTCGCTCAATCAGGACTTAATATTTAAATTATAACTCTATAATAGAAATAAACAAGACGAATTAGAATTTTAGTAGAGTTGAAAGCAATGACTTCCCTCGTAAATTGAAACAAGCTAACTCTTCTATTTATTTAATAAAGTTGATAAAATTTCTGTCTAATAATTCTTTTTCTAAAGTTTTCGCTTTGCAATCAAGGTTCTTCTCGGGCATAATTGCCGGGTTGCTGGTAAATTCTTCAGTTAGAAAGAAACACTTAAATGGATCAAGCCCTTGCATTAGCCCATGAAATAGCCCTGCGTCTGGGTCAGATAGATGGTGTGGCAGCGGTAGCGCTGGGCGGTTCTCGCGCACGGGGAGCGGCTAAACCAAATTCGGATATAGACCTGGGCCTTTATTATGATCCGACCCACCCGCCAGCCCTGGCTGAGTTAAGAAAGTTGGCCCAGGAAGTGGATGATGAACACCGGGCTGAACTGGTAACCGATTTTGGCGGGTGGGGCCGCTGGATCAACGGGGGAGGATGGCTCAAGGTTAATGGTATACCGGTGGACTGGCTTTACCGCAATTTGGCCGAAGTGCGCCAGACCCTTGAGGAGTGCCGGGCCGGTGTAATCACCTCCGACCTTAACGCCGGGCATCCCCATGCCTTTCATAACTACATTTACCTGGGCGAGACCCATTTTTGCCAGCCTCTCTATGACCCGCAAAATCTGCTGGCGGAACTCAAAGCGCTGGCGGAAACCTACCCGCCCTTGCTTAAACGCGCCATCATAAATTCTTTTCTCTGGCAGGCCCAGTTCGCCCTGGATATAAGCCGTAAATCGGTAGCGCGGGCCGAAAGTTATTATGTAGCCGGTTGTTTCTTTCGCTGTGTGGTTAGCCTGGTGCAGGTACTCTTTGCCCTCAATGAGCAGTTTTATATGAATGAGAAAGGGGCGGTAAGCCTGATAGAATCCTTTGAGCTTCACCCGGCTAATTTTGAACGGACCGTCTCCGCAGTAATGGCCCATCCCGGCGAAACGGCCGCCCTGCTACAGGCCAACCTGGAACGCCTGGAGCAACTGGTGGCCCAGACCCGCCAACTGGTAGAGTCATATGGCGATTAAGCGTATGCGACTCTCGCGAGAAATTCTTTAAATAGAAATTCCGGGCTGCACACGCAACCCGGAATGAGTTTACGAAAGACTATTAACCAGTTACATAACCCGGAAGTCTTTATCATTCAGGTAGAGAACGGCTACCGGCTTGCGCTCTTCCACTACGTGCCAGCGATTTTGGAAATATTTGGCCGGAAAAGTGCTTTTGCCTTCCAGCGAGCGCCCCTCGGGAGAAGTAAAAGTGTAGGTAACGTAAACCGAAGAAGGCTTGCTCAGAATATTATTTTTAATTTCCCGGTGTGAAATGCGCCCGTTCAGAATCTTTCCTTTTTTCAAGCGGCGGCGCTGCCGTACCATCTGACCGAACTTCCAGAAGCTGTAAATTGAAACCAGCAGGCAGAGCGGGCCTGCCACTACCGCCACCAGGAGGGTCATACCAAGTTGATCGCCCGTGCCGGAAAGCACCGCGACCTGCGGGTTGGAGGGCAGGTATACTACCTGAACCGTTCCACCCAACCGGTGAGATGAGTAGAAACTGGCGCTGACATCCTCACTCTTACGATAACTCTTGCCACCATCCACCGTCAATTCATAGGTCAAAACGTAGTCGGTATCGCTGCGAGTGCCGTTTTGAGTGTTTCGGATGTTTTGTTCAGTGTGTTTATCCACTACTTTGGCTTCCGCCACTACCCCGTCGCGAGCCAGTACCCGGTCTTTATTGAAAGTATCATAGATCCAGTAAAAAGCTCCCAGGCCAATCACCAGGCAAAGAACAGCTACTCCCAGGCGACCCAGGATCGAAGGCTTTTCAGTGCCGTCTGACCAGTCATTCTCCACGAAAAGATCGCTCAAGTCGATATTGCCTACCAGATCAATCTGTTTGTGGGGATCGGCCCGGTTGAGAAACTGCTGGTTAGCAGGATTGAGGGCGTAAAGATGACCGGCGGGCATGGGCATATTCCGGTATTTTTCCAGGGACTCATTCAGCATTTGATCGGCAAGCTGTTTATAGTTGGTTTTCATCTTCTTTTTTAAAATGCTCACTTTTAATTTTTAGATAGGCCGATAAGTTTCTTCACACTAAATTTAGCGCAGTCAGAAACAATTTACCTTGCAGCCAGCTTGCAGTTAGTTTGCAATTCAGGCCTGCTTTGACCGAAGATTTTCAGAGTAGTTTCAGGACAATTTTTACCTGATTTTGAGGATAATACATGCCGATATTCACCTGATAATTATAAACTCGAAACTGTATGCAATGCTAGAGGCAAATGGAGCAAAATGGATAAAGTCGCTAACTTTTTTAAGCAGGTCCGTTTTTGGAGCAGAGAGTACCTGGGGGAGAATGAGTACCAGCAGTATCTGGCTGACTGGAAAATCAAGCACGCCGGGATGTCCGCCGAAGAGGTGGAGGCCCACCCCTTAATGACCCCTCGCCAGTTTTTCGATTACAGGTTAGCTATTAAATATAATCCTAAAATGTCCCGGTGCTGATAAGGCCTACCGGCAAGCTCAGTTTGAGCTGATTTGATTATCACCAGAATAGCCCGATCTTACTCTGGCCTCTTTGTCCGCTTTAAGCTGTTTTGATTGCCCCTGCATGCTTCCGGTAATTGAATATAGATTGTAATTATTTTCGCCTTGAATTGATCAAGAATTCGGGACTCAACGTTACAAAAACCATCTGGAAGGAGTACCGAGATGAACCTACCCCTGTCATCCTATCGTCAAAAAGCTTTGAAAATGGCTCTTAAAGTAGCCATCTGGGCAGCCATCAGTAGCCTGGGCGCTTTTGCCTTTGCCACAATATCGGTCCTGCGGGGCGATGACTCCCAGGTTAATGCTGTCTGGCTAATTGTGGCCGCGCTCTGTACCTATGCCGTGGCCTATCGCTTCTACAGCAAATGGCTCTCCCGTAAAGTGCTGGAACTGGATGATAGTCGCGCTACCCCGGCCATTCGTTATAACGACGGGCGCGATTTCGTGCCGACTAACCGCTGGGTCTTGTTCGGCCATCACTTTGCGGCTATTGCCGGGGCGGGGCCGCTGGTTGGGCCAGTCTTAGCCGCCCAGTTCGGCTTTCTGCCCGGCACTATCTGGATTATCATCGGTGTGGCCCTGGCGGGCGCGGTCCAGGATTTTATCGTGCTGTTTGCCTCCATGCGGCGCAGCGGTAAATCCCTGGGAGAAATGGCCCGAGACGAAATCAGCCCGCTGGCAGGCTGGTTTGCCATGATTGCCGTTTTGCTGATTATGGGTTTACTGCTGGCGGTGTTAGGGTTGGTAGTTGTTTCGGCCCTGGCGGAAAGCCCCTGGGGATTTACTACCATCGCCCTGACTATTCCTATTGCCGTCCTCATGGGTTTATGGATGCGCGTCTGGCGACCGGGTAAGGTTATGGAAGCCTCGATAATCGGGATAGTCCTGATGATCGGGGCGGTTTTTGCCGGGCAGTGGGTTGCCAACAACCCGACTTTCGCCCCTATTTTTACGCTTGCCCCTAACACCCTGGTAATCCTGCTCATGCTCTACGGCTTCGTAGCCTCGGTACTGCCGGTATGGGTGCTGCTGGCCCCTCGCGATTACCTTTCTACCTTTATGAAGATTGGGATTGTGGTTTTCCTGGCTATCACCACTATCTTCATGGCTCCCATGATCAAGATGCCCGCCCTAAACGCCGCTTATGCCTGGCAGGGTCAGGGTCCGGTAGTGCCGGGTACACTCTTCCCGTTCCTCTTTATTACTATCGCCTGCGGTTCAGTCTCCGGCGCGCACGCCCTGGTATCTTCCGGCACAACCCCCAAAATGCTGGTGCGCGAGTCACACGCCCGGCTGATCGGCTACGGCAGTATGCTCATGGAGAGTTTCGTGGCGATAGTGGCGCTGGTGGCGGCGGTCACTCTCGAACCAGGAGTTTATTTCGCCATCAATACCAAGATTGCTCCGGACCAGATTGCCGCTGGTAGCATGGCAATGGGCGGTTTAGCCTTTCCGGTCACGGCTGACCAGATGGCGAACCTGGCGCGTGAGGTTGGTGAAAAAACTTTGCTGGGTCGCACGGGTGGCGCGCCCACGCTGGCGGTTGGCATGGCCCAGATTATTTCAAATTCCGCCTGGGGCGCCGGTCTTAGCGCCGTCTGGTATCACTTCGCCATCATGTTTGAAGCCCTCTTTATCCTGACCACCCTGGACTCCGGGACGCGAATTGCGCGTTTTATGGTGCAAGAACTGGGCGGGCATATCTGGAAACCTTTCGGGCGCACCAGTTCTTACCCCAGCACCCTGGTTAGTTCTGCCCTGATTGTAGGATTGTGGGGCGGATTACTCTACTTCGGGGTAAATGACCCTAATGGCGGTATTAAATCGCTCTGGGCGCTCTTCGGGATTGCCAATCAAATGCTGGCGGCCATTGCCCTGGTAACGGTAACCACTATCCTGATAAAGATGGATAAAGCCCGCTTCGCCTGGGTAACTTTTATACCGTTGCTATGGTTAATCATAGTTACCTTCAGCGCGGCTTTTACCCGTATTTTTAGCCCAGATATACGGATAGGCTTCCTGACCGCCGCCAATGTGGCTCAGCAGAATCTGGACAAAGGCGGGCTTAGCGGCAAGGCTCTCAGCGATGCCCAATCGGCTGTCTTTAATAATCGCTTTGATGCTCTGATTGCCGTTCTGCTGGTGTCGGTGGTAATTTGTGTGCTGGGAGAAGGGTTGCGCAACTGGTGGCTTTTGCTCACTCGCCGCCGGGTAGCAGTTTTAACCGAGGACGTTGTACTGCCTGTTAAATCAGCTTAAAGCCTGCCACTGATTTAGTTTAAAAGATACTTGACAAATCAATATTTCGCGATATAGTTAGGTAGCCAATATATTAGGTTACCTAACTATTTTTGTTAAAACAGAATTTGTTAAGAAAATGGAATATGCAACTGATAGTGAAACTTCGCAGAAGCTTTTAAAAGCTTTAATTCAGTTCAGAAGGGCCGACTGGCATCATAGAACAGTGGCAGGCTGCAAGCCCAGCGAAGTGCGGCTTTTGATGTGTATCAAAAGGGGTGTGACAGCCGAATCGCCTGAAATAAAGGTCTCTTCGCTGAGCAGACTCCTGAACGTTACTTCTCCAACTGTTACCCAACTGTTGAATGGCCTTGAGGCCCAGGGACTAATCGAGCGGCATATTGACCCTTCAGACCGGCGGGCGGTAGGGATAAGCCTGACCGAAAAAGGGGAACAGATTACACAGCAGGCAATGGAAGATTTTCACGCCTCTTTACAGGGCTTAATTGAATACCTGGGAGAGGAAGAGAGCGACCGGTTGGCCGAGCTATTGTTCAAGTTATCACGGTACTATCAGGAAAAGTCAAATAATATGAACCAGGCTTGCTGGGACGGAGATAAGGACGCATGATTAAAATATTGCGCTTTTTAAGGCCCTACCGTCTTCAAATCGCTTTTATTTTCGGGCTGGTTTTCTTACAGGCCCTATCCGATCTTTTTCTGCCTACCCTCATGGCAGATATTGTAAATACCGGTATTGTCAAAGGCGATACCGACTACATAATGAGAATAGGCGGCCTGATGCTGCTGGTAGCAATCGGCGGTACTATCTGCGCGGTGACGGCCAGTTATTTTTCTTCAAAAGTGGCTACCGGCTTTGGCCGGATTATCCGGGGAAAGCTTTTCAGCCATGTAGAAAGCTTTTCGCTGCAAGAGTTCGATACGCTTGGTACGGCTTCCCTTATTACGCGGACTACTAACGATACCACTCAGGTGCAGCAGGTGCTGGTTATTATGCTGCGGATGATGATTGCAGCCCCGATGATGTGTATCGGTGGCATTATCATGGCAGTGGCGCAGGATGCTTCATTGGCCTGGGTAGTTATAGCGGCCATCCCGGTCATTCTTGTGGCAATTTTCCTGGTAATGCGCAGCGCTATTCCCCTCTTCAGAAGCATGCAAGTGAAGATCGACAAGTTGAATTTGATTCTGGATGAAGGGCTGACCGGTGTTCGGGTTATACGTTCTTTCGACCGTACCGCTTATGAAACGCGCCGCTTTGATACGGCCAATCTCGATCTTACAGCTACCACTATCAAAGTTAATCAGCTTACCGCTATTATGATGCCCTTGATGATGCTGGTTCTGAATTTTTCGACCATCGCTATCATCTGGTTCGGCAGCATCCGAATTGATAACGGCGAAATGCAGGTGGGAACATTAATGGCCTTCTTGCAGTACGCCATGCAAATTCTCTTTTCGCTGCTGATGCTTTCAATGATGTTCGTGATGCTGCCGCGCTCCGCCGCTTCCGCTGCCCGGATCAATGCGGTGCTGGACGTTACGCCCAAAATTAACGATGCTGCGGTAATTAAAAAGGCTGGCGCGGAAAAAGGCTTTGTAGAATTCCAGAACGTTACCTTCAGCTATCCCGGTGCGGAAGAACCGGCCCTTTGCGATATTTCTTTCCAGGCCGGACCGGGCCAGGTTACCGCTATTATCGGCGGTACAGGCTCAGGCAAATCTACCCTGATCAACCTGATACCGCGTTTCTACGATGTGGATAGCGGGCGCGTGCTGGTAGACGGCGTAGATGTGCGCGAAATGGCGCAGGCCGAGTTACGCTCCAAAATCGGCTTTGTACCTCAGAAAGCGGTGCTTTTCTCCGGTACTCTCTCGGACAATATCCGCTATGGACGGAATGACGCTTCCCCGGAAGAGATAGAATACGCGGCGGAAACGGCCCAGGCGGCCGAATTTATAACCGGTATGCCTGGCAGCTATGCCTCGGTAATTGCCCAGGGGGGTACTAACGTATCAGGCGGGCAAAAACAACGCCTTTCCATCGCGCGAGCCCTGGTCAGAAAACCGGAGATTTACGTCTTTGATGACAGTTTTTCCGCCCTGGACTTCAAAACCGATGCCCGGCTGCGAGCCGCTCTCAAAAAGGAAACCCTCAATGCGACTGTGCTGATTGTCGCCCAGCGCGTCAATACCGTCATGGATGCCGACCAGATTATTGTGCTGAATGAAGGGAGCATTGCCGGGATCGGCAGCCATCGAGAGCTGATGCAAACCAGCGAAATCTACCGGGAAATAGTCTACTCGCAGCTTTCAGTGGAGGAAATCGCATGAGCATGGAGCGTGGAAACAATAACGGCGCAGCGAACCGTCCTGCTGGTGGCCCGATGGGCTTCATGGGTAGAGGCGGCCCGGTAGGCGGGATGATCATGCCCGTGCAGAAGGCCAAAGATTTTAAGGGAACGCTCAGGCGCTTTCTCGCCTATTTCCGGCCCCAGAAGTTGCGCCTGGGAGTAGTGCTGGTCGCGGCTATCTTAAGCACCATATTTACCATTGTCAGCCCCAAAATCCTGGGTATGGCCACCACTAAACTCTTTGAGGGGATGATCGCGAAGTTCCGGCATGTACCGGGAGCGGCGGTTGACTTCGGTTATATCGGCAATCTCTTACTGCTTCTGGCCGGATTGTATGTAATCAGTTCTCTCTTCAACTATTTGCAGCAATTCATTATGGCCGGGGTAGCCCAGCGCATGGTCTATGTCCTGCGCCAGCAAGTCGAGGCTAAATTATCCCGCTTGCCGCTCAAGTTCTTTGACTCGCGCACTCACGGCGAAATTCTTAGCCGGGCTGTCAACGACATGGACAATATCGGCAGTACGCTCCAGCAGAGCCTGACTCAGTTAATTACCTCCGCCGTCACTATTATCGGCATCATCGTCATGATGTTGTCCATCAGCGTGATACTGACTATTGTGGTGATTCTAACCTTACCGTTGAGCGTGATCGTCACTACCCTGATTGCCAAGCGCTCTCAGAATTACTTTAAGGCCCAGCAAAAGAACCTGGGCGAGTTAAACGGCCACGTTGAAGAGATGTATACCGGCCATCGCATCGTCAAAGCCTTTGGCCAGGAAGCCCAGTCCATCGCTCAATTCGATACTTTGAATGAAAAACTTTACGAAGCGGGCTGGCGCGCGCAGTTTATTTCCGGCATCATCATGCCGCTGATGAACTTCATCGGCAACCTCGGCTACGTGCTGGTAAGCGTAATTGGCGGCATTATGGTAACCCAGCGTGCCATCGCCATCGGCGATGTGCAGGCTTTCATCCAGTATGCCCGCCAGTTCTCCATGCCGATTACCCAGCTTGCTAACATCACCAATATCATTCAATCTACCATTGCCTCGGCGGAGCGGGTCTTTGAGTTGCTGGATGAACCGGAAGAAGTACCGGAAGTAACTGAACCTGTGGTTATCACTTCTCCCCGGGGCGAGGTTGATTTCGAGCATGTCCGCTTCGGTTATAAAGAAGATGTCCCGCTGATCGAGGACATGAATATCCACGTTAAACCGGGCCAGACTATCGCTATCGTAGGGCCGACCGGGGCGGGTAAAACTACCCTGGTTAACCTGCTCATGCGTTTCTATGAGCTAAAGGGTGGCCGGATACTGGTAGATGGTGTTGACATAACTGAAATGAAGCGGGCAAACCTGCGCCGCCTCTTCGGGATGGTCTTGCAGGACACCTGGCTCTTTAACGGTACGATCAAGGATAATATAGCCTATGGACGGGAAGGGGCTACCGATGAGGAGATTATCCGGGCGGCTAAAACGGCCCAGGCCGATCACTTTATCAGAACCCTGCCTGATAGCTATAACACTATCTTGCGAGAAGAAGCTACCAATATCTCGCAGGGCCAGAAGCAACTTCTGACGATTGCCCGCGCTGTCCTGGCCGACCCAGCCATCCTGATTCTGGACGAAGCCACCAGCAGCGTAGATACTCGCACCGAAGTGCTGATCCAGCATGCCATGCACCAGTTGATGCAGGGCCGCACCAGCTTTGTAATTGCTCACCGGCTTTCGACCATCCGGGACGCTGATTTAATCCTGGTGATGAATCACGGTAGCATTATTGAGCAAGGCACCCACGAAGAATTGCTGGCTAAAGGCGGCTTTTATGCCGACCTGTACAATAGCCAGTTCACGGCGCCACCGTTACAGCAAGAAGTGGTGTAAAATAGCTTACCTGCTGCTTCTTTGCCGAGCGTGGATAATGGCACAATTCGTGCGACACCTGACTATCAAGAGTATCAAGCATACTCGCTTAGTGGAGGTTATGGGTTACCATGAACACCTAAGCGTAAGGCCCGGTAGCAGTACCGGGCCTTTGCCCGTTCTTAAACTTGTTTATTAACTGCTATTCTATATAATAACATTGTCCACTGAAAGTAATCACGGACGGTACAGGAAAAAATTAGAGCTAAAGGATTGAAGAGAACCGAAAGGCTGAAAAATTGCAATGGAGTGTAAATAATGGCTTCTACTTTTAAAGAACTTGGTTTGAGCGATGCTACTTTAAAAGCTATTACCGAACTGGGTTATGAGGAGCCGACCCCGATTCAAGAGCGTACTATCGAAGTTTTGCTGGAAGGTAAAGATGTAATCGCTCAGGCCCAGACCGGTACGGGGAAAACGGCGGCTTTTGCCCTGCCGATTATTGAAAAACTGGATCTTAGCCTTAAATCTCCGCAGGCTTTGATTATGACCCCCACCCGGGAACTGGCCGTCCAGGTGGCGGAAGCTTTTCACTCTTACAGCAAGTATCAGCCCATCTCGACTCTCCCTGTCTATGGCGGCCAACCGATTGAGATGCAACTGCGTGCTTTTAACCGGGGCGTGCATGTAGTAGTCGGTACGCCCGGTCGGGTCCTCGACCACCTTCGGCGCGGTACTTTGAAACTGGAAAATATTCGTACTGTCGTGCTGGATGAGGCCGATGAAATGCTGGCCATGGGCTTTATCGAGGATATTGAGGCGGTCCTCAAGCAAACCCCCGAAAACCGCCAGACTGCTCTTTTCTCGGCTACTATGCCGAAACCCATCAGCGATTTAGCCAAAAATTACATGCATGACCCGCAGCGGATTACCGTCAAAGCGGAACAAATGACGGTTCCACAAATCCGGCAGGTCTACTATGAGGTAGGTAAACGCGATAAATTCGAGGTGCTGGTGCGCGTGCTGGACTATGAGCGGCCTACTGCCGCCATTATTTTCTGCCGGACTAAGCTGGAAGTTGATAGCCTGGGCGAACGGCTCACCGCCCGCGCTTATCCTACCGAAACACTACACGGCGACCTTAACCAGACCCAGCGTGACCGGGTAATGGCCCGCTTCCGTAATGAGCAGGTGGAATTGCTGGTAGCTACGGATGTAGCGGCGCGCGGCCTCGATATTGAACATATCACTCACGTCATTAACTATGATATCCCGATTGACCCGGAAATCTATGTCCATCGAATCGGTAGGACAGGCCGGGCCGGGCGTTCCGGTTGCGCCATAACCCTGGTCACTCCCCGCGAGCGCCGCCTCTGGCAAATGATCCAGCGCGAAACAGGCTCTTCCGCTCAGAGGCTGCAATTGCCGACCATCGCGGATGTCTTCGAGCGGCGCCGCGAGGAGTTTAAAGAAACCATTCGAGAGACTTTGGCCCAGAATGGCCTGGAACCTTACCGCATCATGGCGGAAGAAATGGGCGAAGAGTTCAGCCCGACCGATATTTCAGCGGCGGCCTTTAAACTGTTACTGGGTGAGCAACCCGCCGAAACTCAAGATTTGCTGGCTGAGCCGGAAGTAGTGGAAGAGACTCGGGAGCGTACGCCCCAACCACGCCGGCGCGAGCGCGAACAAAGAACTCTCGGTCCCGAGCAGGGTATGACCCGGCTTTACCTGGCGGTAGGCCGCGATGACGGCGTGCGGCCCGGCGATATTGTAGGCGCGATTGCCAACGAAGCGAATATCGCCGGGCGCTCGATTGGCGCGATTGAGCTCTACGACCGCTTCTCGCTGGTGGATGTCCCGAGTAATGAGGTCCAGAATGTCTTGCAGGCTCTCCAAAATACGAGGATACGCAGCCAGAAGGCCTCACCCAGCCTGGCTCGCCCGGTGAAAAATAAAGCGCAAACTTCCGGCCGAAAAGAGCCTGCCAGGAGAGAAGCCCCGGCCAGAGATAATGACTCTGCCGGAGCTTCTGAAAAAAAGCCTCGTAAAAGAGAGACTGCTAAAACCGGTGCTACCGAGAAAAAGCCTCGTAAAAAGCAGGTCTCTTAATCAGGCTATCTGGTTACTTTCTGGTAAGAGTTGGTAAGGTCATCCTGGATCAGGAAGGCTTTACCTTTTGCTACCAGGTGCAAATCCTGGTCAGGAGTAACTACGCGGAACTGCCAGCCTGCCGGTAGTTTCAAATGACTGCCCAGGTTGGGTAAGTCTTCCATGCTCAATTTGGGGTCAATTATTTGCGAGTAGGTCTGCATAATATAGACATCTCCGCCTGGTGAAACAAGCTGGAAGGTCGGCTTACCACTGGAGAAGAGGTAGTCGGTGTTGCGTTCGACTATATTTTCAGTGTAAGGAGCGCCGCTGGCACCTGCGCTGCCTGCCGGAACTTCGATTTTTGCCCGCAATTGCATTTTCAGGTCGCCAAAGCTCTTGATCTCTCCGCTGGCGCTGTTGCCACTGGCTATAATCTGGTCCATCATCCAGTAGCGCGGTCCATTCAAAAAGACCTTAACCGCGCCCAGGCTCTTTGCCAGGTCATTGGCGTTTAAGGCCTTCCAGGCATCCGCCGGGCAGTCGTTGAGGCCCTGGGTATTGTAGACATATTGCTCTAGCCCGCCGGACTCCTGGTAAAGCGGTATCACCTCGCAATAGCGCAGGTTGCGTAATTGCTTTGTTGAGGCCGCTCCTACCGGAGTAGTGGGAGCAGTGGTGACTGCGGCAGCACTGGCCGCAGTCGGAGCGGCAGTTGCTGGCGCAGAGCCTGATACACTGGCAGGTGTGGCCGTATCTGTACCACAGGCAGTAAGGCCTAAAGCGCACAACAGAAGCGCCAGGCTCACAAGCTTTATGCCGCTTTTTTCATCGAGTATCCTTTCTGGATTATAACGCCTCAATTCGGCTGAATTTTACGAGAGAGTTTTTTGAGTGCTTAATTAACCATTTCGAGGATACCAGCAAAAAGCCTGTATTTGATGTGGCTCGGGGCCTATTTTCAGTATGCTGCTGGTAATGTGCCCCGTGGCACACCGCACCCCGGGCCGGTTCCGCTTTTAGCGGCGCATCTCTCCAACACAAGAAAAGCCTGCTATCGCGAAAGATAGCAGGCTCTCGAACCTGTCCTGTTTTTATTTTAACTGAAGTTTAATTGCCGAATAAATGTGAAGCTACCACAATCATATCGGCTCCCATCCTGGCCGCCAGGTCAGGTAAGGTTTCAGCCAGCGGATTTGGTTCCAGCACGGTTTTAACGTTCTCCACGCCGCCTGCCCGGGCACGTTCTTCGGTTTTCTGCAAAATATTCCGACCTCGTTCGTGCCATTCGGTATTATTCTGGCAGGCCATTCCTTCGTATGCGCCAGGGTCGTTTGGATCGGCAAAGTAAGTGATGATTAATTGCGCGCCGTTATGGTGTGCCAGATTGATTGCCAGATCTACGCTGGCGTTGGCATATCCCGTACCATCGGTTGCCAGTAAAACTGTCTGTGGACCCTGGTAAGAACGTTGAGGTAGAGCTGTAACGACCAGAGGTTTATTATTATCTATAGTAGTCATTTATTATCTCCTTATGATTATTGACTTATCCCGGCGAAATAAGGAGTAGTTGCTTTTTCTCCGGCGACGCCCAGTTCCTGATAGACCTATAATAATGGAACCGGGTAAAAAACAGGGTTGAAGGAGGTGAAAAGAGGGTGAATATAAATAAAAATAAAATTAAAATGATTCTCACCTTCTAAGGGCGGGAATCATTTTATTTTTATTTCAGCTTTTATTATCCGAGTCGCCTTACGAGGCCACGTTACCTGTTTTTGGTAGTTTGGCCAGGCGGTAACCCAGGCCGCGCTCGGTCAGCAGCAACTGTGGATTTTCGGGATGATCCTCCAGTTTTTTGCGCAACCGGCTGATATAGGTTTTGAGATAATCGGTCTGGTCGCGATATTCCGGGCCCCAGACTCTATCGAGAATGGTCTCGAAGGAAACTACCCGGCCTGCGTTCCTGACCAGCAGGTAGAGCAGGTTATATTCGGTCGGTGTCAGGCTGACCAGTTCGTTATCTTTGGTTACCTGGTGGTTGGCAAAGTTGACCGAAACGCTACCGCTGGTAAAGGAAGGTGCGCTGGATACCGGAGGGGGCATTTCAGCCCGGCGCAGCACGGCCTTAATACGAGCGAAAAGCTCCAGGTGACTGAAAGGCTTCGTTATATAGTCATCCGCTCCAGCTTCCAGCCCCTTCACTTTATCCATCTCATCGCCGCGTGCGGTCAGCATAATTACCGGTACATCACTGATTTTGCGAATCTCGTTCAGCACGCTAAAACCGTCCCGCTTGGGCATCATAACGTCCAGCAGGATAATATCCGGGTTCTGATCGTAAAATAGCTTTAACCCGGTTTCGCCATCGTAGGCGGTTAGTACTTCCACTTCTTGCCACTGTAACTGGAAACCGATACTAACAGCTTCTACAATATTCCGATCATCGTCTACAACAAGGATTCTCATAAGTTTATATTTTCTGTTCTTTTAGTTACACCGGATTTTTATCTTTCCGGCCGAACACTAAATTTAACCTTTCCTATATTCTGTCCGGCGAAGTGTTCTCAGCAGCGACCATCGGCAGAGTGAAGTAGAAGGTACTGCCGCGACCCAGAGCGCTCTCCAGCCAGAGTCTGCCTCCATGTAATTCTACCAGAGCGCGCGCCAGTGGCAAGCCTAAACCGCTACCCATTCCATCAGCATTTTCAGCAATCTGGCTCTGGTAGAATTTCTCAAAAATGAGTTGCTGTTCTTCCGTGCTGATGCCGATACCTTTATCTTCGATGCTGAATTCCACTACCGGGCCATTTGCAGCCTGTTCGCTGCTGTCGCCTTCCGGTCTAGGGGTAACAGTCAGTTTAATCGGAGAACCCTCGCTACTGAACTTACTGGCATTAGAGAGTAAGTGCCCCAGAATCTGGGCCAGGCGGGTGCTATCTCCCTTCACATAAAGAGCTTCCAGCGGAACATCGGTTTCTACCTGCTGGGATTTATTGGTCAGCCGCACCCGGTTTAATTCGATGGCTTTTTCTACCAGGCTGGATACTTCGATAGCATTTTGCTGGAGAGTTACCCGCCCGCTTTGCAAGTTTGCAAGTTCTATCAGGTCGTTAACCAGGCGTTCCATTCTTAAAGAACTGGTCTGGATGTTTTGCAGAAGCCGCAGCAGGGGCGCACTGGCCTCTGAAGCTAAATTATCCAGCACCAATCCAATCGAAGCTTTAATAGCTGCCAGGGGGGTGCGCAACTGGTGGGAAGCGGTTACCAGGAATTGAGTTTTAATTCCTTCAATACGTTTCTGTTCGGTAATGTCGCGCAAGATCATAATGCTGTAATCGGGCTCTTCAGCGGCCTGTTTTCCACTATCGGCGGAGGGATTATTCAAGCCGCGGACAACCAGCGGTGAAAAACTAACACTTACCTCACGTTTGCTTCCCGCTTTGGTATTAATAGTTAACTCGTGGTAGAGTTTAGTATTACCCTCCTCAATGGCCTGATCTTTCCAGACCAGCAACATCGGGCAGAGACCGTTACAAAGTGGTTCCCCGTTATCTAAATGCTGGCAGCCGAATATGCGTAAGCAAAGCTCTCCGACCAGTTCTTCACTTTTCCAACCTACCATTTGCTCAAGGGCTGAATTAACAGCTACAATATGATATTGCCGGTTAAGAACAAGTACGCCATCCGAGAGATATTCGAGAAATCCCAGATCAAATTTGCTCCTGGAATTCTCGTTTGAATTTTTTGCTTTGTTTATTCTACCGATTCCCATATTTAATTGGATAACCTTCAATTATTACCCCTGTGCTAATTATTTAAGCACTTCTATTATATAATACCGCAAAAAATTATGGGCATTCCGAATGCCAGAATTATCTGCCAGGCTTATCCGGTATCAAGCCAATAAGCCATTGAAAAGATAATACTAGAGAAGGGTAAATATGCGGGTTAAGGCAGGTAAAAATTTGGTAAAAATGCCATTACCAGTTGGAATTGATACTCTTTATAAGCTAAAGCTGACTAAAGTACCCGTGCTTCTCGCTTTGTTAGTGCAAACGCCTGGGTCATGGCTTGCTGGTAGGATATCCATTACATGCTTGCCCTTTAAGACAGGCCATCTGTTATAATGAAAACCGGCTTTAAGGTCTGGTAGGGTAGATTGGTCTGGTGAAGAATGAGCAGGACGATCATTTTGAATAGTGGGGCGCGCGGTTTCGAAGCCCATCCTCGCAACTGGCGCAATTTCTGGCTGTGTTACCCGGTAATTTCACGGCGGTCCCGTGGTCTCTCAATCGGGATCAATCTTAACCCGGACAGGGTCTGTAATTTCGACTGCATCTATTGCGAGGTTGATCGTCGCGATTTTCGGCCCGGCAAGACGCGCCTGCCGCTTCCGCCTAAAAACACTCCCCGGATTGAAGTGAACCTGGATGAAGTCGAATACGAACTGACTCAACTGCTGCAAATGGCTCGCGATGGTTCTATCTGGCAGGAACCGGAATTCAGTACTGTGGCACCTGAGTTGCGCCGCGTAAACGATATCGCATTTAGCGGAGATGGCGAACCTACCACCTATCCACGTTTTGTAGAAGCGGTGCAGGTAGCCATAAAAGCTCGTGCCGGTGCCGGGTTTAACCCAGACGAGGTTAAACTGGTGCTGATTACCAATGCTACCCAGTTGCACCGGGCTAATGTGAAAGAAGGCTTGCACTTATTGCACGCCAATAACGGTGAAATCTGGGCCAAACTGGATGCCGGAACCGCCGAATATTACGAACTGATCGATAAAACCAACGTACCTTTTGAGCGCATTTTGCGCAACCTGCGCCACACCGCTCACGCTATGCCAATCAATATTCAGACCTGTATGCTGCGAGTGCGCGGGGAAGGGCCATCGGCGGCCGAAGTAGAGGCTTACTGCCAGCGTTTATGCGAAATTCTGGATTCGGGCGGGCGCATTTTGATGGTGCAACTTTATACCGTAGCCCGCCAACCCCCCTATGAATGGGTGACGAGCCTGCCTGATAATGAGCTTTACGAAATTGCTCATACGATTACTCAGCGCACCGGCCTGACGGTGGAGACTTATGGAGGGAACGTTGGCCTGTAGTACAGGTTACCTGCTGAAAGAGGGTAAGCAGTTATTATAGAGAGTAAGCGAATCAAGTCAGTCAGTAGAAATAAGCAGAAATAAAACTGTTTCCATAATTCCGATCAAATAAAGGAGCGAAAATTCCAGTGTTTGAAATGCTGCGAAGCAAAACAGGTCGCCTGGCTATTACCGGCCACCGGGGCGCTGCCGGGTATGCGCCCGAAAATACGATGCCGGCCTTTCTGAAAGCTCATGAACTGAAAACTGACATAATAGAGTTTGACGTACACCTGAGCCGGGATGGGCGCTGTGTCATCTTGCATGATGAAATGCTCGACCGCACCACCGATGGACATGGCCTGGTCTGGGAACATAGCTGGGAAGAGTTGAAAAAACTCGATGCCGGAAGCTGGTTCGACCTCCGGAACCGGGACCGGCGCAAGGCCCAGGCCGAAAATCCTTTACCTGCTGGTTATATTCCGCTACCTATCGTTGAAGAGTCTTTCGCCGGAACGCCGCTGCCTCTCCTGGAAGAGGTACTGGAATGGTCCACTGCTGTGCGTATGCCCGTTTCGATTGAGATCAAAGCTCCCTGGCCGTTCTACCACGGCCTGACGGTTTACCCTGATATCGTAGAGAAGGTGCTGGAACTGGTAGCGCGTTATGGTGATGAGGAACTAACCAGCCTGCACTCTTTTGACCACCGCATGGTTCTGAGATGTAAAGAACTGAATCCTAATATCACCACGATGGTTAGCCTCTATGGCGCAATCTATGTTGACCCGCTGGCCCCCATACGAGCAGCCCGGGCTGAAGGCTTCGCTATTGGTAGCAACTGGGTTACACCCGAACTGGTGGAACTGGCTCATGCCGAGGATAAAGTGATTTTCGGCTGGGGCCTGGGTGAAGACCCCTTCAACCAGGCTGAAATGCTGCGCAAACTGGTTGATATGGGTGTGGACTTCGTCAGCAGCGGAGTCCCGGACCTTTTGCGCCAGGTTGTCGAAAATTCCTGAAAAAAGTCCAAAATAGCTGTAATTTTTTCCTTTCCGGCCGCGTTTTAATATATGGAAGCATATACAGGAAGTTTTTTGTATAAATGCACTTTCATATACTACTTCATTAGAAGCGAGACAAACGGAAAGGAGTAAGTTACTCATGAGAAATAGTCGTGTATTCTGGGTAAGTTTTGTAGCCCTGGTGGCCGTAGTGCTGCTGGCTGTAGTTGGCGCTATAGTTAGCCAGCGCCCCGCTCCCAGCGCCCAGGCCCAGACGACGCCGGTTGCAGGGCCGGATGGCTATAGCGGTATAACGGTTAGTGGTACCGGTATTGTGACGGTTAAGCCGGATGTAGTTTCATTTAATATAGGCGTGGAAACCAAAGCTGCCACAGTAACTGAAGCTCAGAGCAGTAATAGCGATAAATCCAAGGCTATTTCCGATGCTTTGAAAAAAGCCGGGGTAAAGGATGAGGATATTAAAACTGCGGACTACAGTATTTATCCTAATTACGAATATACCCCTAACCAGCCTCCCAAGCTGGACGGCTACGGCGTTCGTAATATCCTGGCCGTGACCATTCGTGATGTGAGCAAGGCGGGCTCGATCCTGGATGCCGCCGGTTCTGCCGGAGCCAACCAGATCAGCAATATCAGCTTCAGCCTGGAAAATAATGCCGATGCCCTCAAGCAGGCTCGCACCGCTGCTATGGCCGATGCCCGCACGAAGGCCGACCAGTTAGCCGCTGCCGGAAACGCGCAGGTCGGCACGGTTATCAAGATTGTTGACGCCAGTCAGAATGTCAGCCCCGTTCCCCAGATGGCTGATGTCAAAGCCGCTGCACCCAGTCTGGCTGCCGGTAGCGCAGCTACCACTATCGAGAGCGGCCAGTTCAAGGTTATAGTTTATGTTCAGGTAACATACGGTATCAAGTAAATCCTGCCCATTAACTGTAAAAAGGCCGTCCGGAGAATTTCTCCGGGCGGCTCTTTTGTTTTAGCTCTCCTTGTTGAAAGGTTAGGCAGGTCAATTTTACTTTTGCCTTGCAGTTTATCCTCCCCTCACAAAAAGCTCACTTGCTATACTGAGAGAGCAGTTCGTGAGCGGCTGTCAGCACTTCTGCCACTTCAATTTCCTCGATTAGAGAACTGTCGTGCCCGCATTTTGAATGAATACAATCCGTGCCGCAGGTCGGGCAACGCGTTTGCCAGGATATTAGCGGGCGATGCCTCTCACGATAAGGAGGCGCGGCGGTAATCACATTGATTGCCCAGTAAAGACCCACAGTGGCGGCACCGACCGCCCCGGCGAGGTGCAAAGGGCCAGAATCGTTTGAAATAACCAGGGCGCTTCGCGAAAGAAGCCCCGCTAACCCGCCCAGCGAAAGCTTTCCGCAGACATCCAGGGCAGGTTGGCGCATGGTAGCGATTATTTCTTCGCTCAAAAGATTTTCATTGCCTGCTCCGCTGATCACTACCTGGCAGCCTGCTTCCGCCAGGGCATCCGCCACCGCCGCAAACCTGGCAGCAGGCCAGCGGCGATTCGGTACCGAAGCGCCGGGATGAAACACTACCAGGGGCGCTTTACTCTCCGGCACTACCCGGCAGGATTCGTTCAAGTCCTCAGTAGTAACAGCCAGGTGCGGTTCAAGCTCACTGGTAGTGGCACCCACCAGGGCCACTACTTCCAGGTAACGCAGGTATTCGGACTGGAAGTAGACGTAGGGAATCCAGCGATCGAGCGGAGGGGCCTCTGGCGTGCGCATCCCGGCAGTCAGGCGCGCCTCTAGCCGGTTGATAATCAGATTGGAATTTCCGCCGCCCCCGTGAAGCTGGAGAGCTAAATCAAATTTCTCTCCAGCCAGCCTTTCGGTAATCGGCTGCATTATGGCCGGGTCTACTATTTTCGCCTCACCGTCCATTGCTTCGTATGGAATAGCCACTACCCGGTCAACCGGTCCCGGGCGGTTCGCCAGGAACTTTTGATGCCACTCCCGCCCCAGCAGCACAATTTCAGCTTTAGGATAAGCCTGGCGTAAGGCATGTAGCGCGGGCAGGGTAAAAATAAAATCGCCAATAGCATTGGCTCGTAAGACTGCAATCTTTTGTACATCCGGTACAAGTCTATTTGTCCGCAATTTAATTTCTCCACTCCACATTATTCTGGTTTACTTTCTATCATGCAAAGAATGTTCCAGCCGGGCTAAGATTGCTTCGCAAAATAATCGGAGGTTTTAAAATAACCCTTTTCAATAAAAGCTATATAGCCGTCTTATGGCCTGATATTTGATTTTCAGGTCTATCGGGGGTATAGTAGTACTACAAAAACGTTTTACTATTGGTTGGTCAATTTTGGTACGAAGCCATCATTAGCTCACAGATGGGTTTATTTTGGCTTCGGGTTTTATTTCTGCTTCAAGGAAGCGAAACAGAGAACAGGAATCGCAAGCATGACAGTTATAGAGGATAATGGAAAAGACGGAAATGGAAATCAGGAGGTAAAACGCGAAAACTGGCAACTTATCTTATACGCCTCTTTCGTAGCCCAGCTTCTCAGTATTATGGGGTTTAGCGCCTCGATTCCGTTCATTCCTCTTTATCTGGTTAAAGATTTAAATATAAAGACTGCCGCCGAAGCAGGTTTATGGGCCGGTGTAATGGCCGCCGCTAGCGCCCTGACCATGGCCGCGTTCGCGCCGATCTGGGGTACCCTGGCCGACCGCTACGGGCGTAAAAGTATGGTTCTGCGCTCGATGATCGGGGGCTGCGTTATCATCGCCCTGATGGCATTTACCGGCAATGTCTGGCTTTTATTAATTCTAAGAATCTTCCAGGGTGCTCTAACCGGTACGGTACCCGCTAATATTGCCCTGGTAGCTTCCGTAACACCTAAACATCGGGTGGGTTATGCCCTGGGAATTATGCAGACGGCTGTTTTCACCGGTTCCAGCATTGGCCCGCTGGTCGGTGGGGCGCTGGCTGACCTGACCGATTATCGCCTGACTTTTATCATCACTTCCGTGGCCCTGGGTGTGGCCGCGTTAATAGTCTTTTTCTTTGTGAACGAGGATTTTGTACCTGTTCTGCCAGATCCGAACGCTCCGAAACTTAGAATAACCGCTCGTATTCGCCTGGCCTTTAGCGAGAAACTCTTTGTGGCCATGCTGATCATCCTGTCGCTGGTGCAATTTGGTAACAGCGTAGTAGCCCCGGTACTCGCTCTTTTCATTCAGGCTTTAAATGGCACCGCGGAGGGTGCTTCAACCCTGGCAGGTCTGGAGTTAGGCATAACCGGTATAGCCAGCGCGGTTTCGGCGGTAGTCGCCGGGCGTTTGAGTGACCGCTACGGCCATCGCAAAGTACTGATTATAAGCTCGCTGGCTGCCGCCATCCTCTACTTCCCGCAGGCGGGCGTCAGCAATGTCTGGGAATTACTGATTTTGCGCGGAGCGATGGGCCTCTTTTTCGGCGGTATCGTCCCTTCGGCTAACGCCCTGATTGCTCAGATTATCCCGGAAGGGCGCAAGGGAGCGGCCTATGGCCTGGTCAGCAGTATTACTGCGCTGGGGTTTGCCCTGGGTCCTCTAACCGGCGCGGCTGTCGCGGCGGCCTTAAATACACGGGCGGTTTTCATCCTGACAGGGTGTGTACTACTGGCGACCGCCTTCTGGGTTAATACGGTCCTGGCGACCAGTCGCGAACAGGTGGAGGTAGAAGTAGAAGCGGAAGTTTTAACTCGGGATGATAAACCGCAGACTATCCGCCTGGAATAAGTAAAATACTTTCAGGCGCTGGAAATGCTTTCTTAATTTATCCCTGCTGCATTCATGTTAAAATAAGCACGAATGTATAAAGTAAGGTAAATTGAGGCAATCATGATGTTTAATAGATTTCAAAGGGCCGGTTTGCTTGTAGTTATACTATCGCTGCTGGCTCTTTTGCTGGCCGGTTGTGGCGATAGCTCGCAGGCTAAAGAAGTATTTCCTACTCCGTCTACCAATCCCAATGCCGGCCAGATTGTAGCCACTCCCTCCGGTTCCGTGCCGGGCGTAAAAGTAAATTTCCCGCTCGATGAAGCGCCCCATAATAATATTACCGAGTGGTGGTACTATACCGGCCATATTAATACGACTGACGGCAGTCGTTATGGCTTTGAATATGTGGTTTTCCAGGGCAACCGCGGTAATTTTCCGACCGGCTATGTCAGCCATTTTGCTGTTACCGATTTAAACAAACAGACTTTCAAGTATGATCAGAAAATTGTAGCTGCTCAGAAGAAAGTGGTTTTCGGCGGAGAAGACGGTTTCAACCTGGCGCTGGGCAACTGGACTATGCAGGGTAAAGGCGGCAACGACCAGTTAAAAGCGCTTATGAAGGATAGTAGCTACGGGATTGATTTAAACCTGAAAGACCAGAAGGGCGTGGCCCTTCATGGTGGCGGTTATTTCTCTTACGGCGCTGCCGGTGGTTCTTACTATTATTCGCGCCCGCTGATGAGTGTAACGGGCAGCCTGACGGTAGACGGCCAGACCAAACAGGTGAAAGACGGCATTGCCTGGTTCGATCACCAGTGGGGCAATTTCCTGCCTCTGTCCGGCGGTTGGGACTGGTACAGCTTGCAGCTAAGCGATAATAGCGAGCTCATGATCTACTATTTGCGGGATGATAAAAACAACGTGGTAGACGTTTTTGGCACTTATATTCCCGCCTGTAACGGGCCTTGCAACCCGAATGACCAGACGCCTACCCGCAGCGTTGAACTGCACCGCGACAGTTTTAAAATCAAAGCCCTCTCACAGTGGACCAGCCCGCACAGCGGCGGAGTTTATCCGAGTGGCTGGAACGTAGAGATCAGTGATAAAGCGGTGCCGAATCTCAATTTGACCGTAAAGCCCCAGTTACAGGACCAGGAACTTGACACACGCCAGACTACGAGTGTAATCTACTGGGAAGGAGCCTGTGAAATCAGCGGCACAAAAGATGGCCAGCCTGTTAGCGGGCAGGCCTATGTCGAACTGACCGGCTACGCCACTAAAAGTAATAACAGCTAGTTTTGGGTTCTCTGTAGGGTATAACTGAAGAAATCCGGGGGCAATTGAGGTTTACCTCGTCCCCCTTTTAATGTATCGAGAAACTGCGGATGTATAATTTAGCGCAAATCCGGCGAGTGGGATGGATTTATATAACCGGCGGAATGCTGGTGCTGGTTGCAGGGGTAGCTGCTCAGGCCGCGGTTGGCTTACAGTTTGAAAAGATCCTGGTCAACAACCTGATTTATTATTGTCTTTTTGCGGCAGGCTGGTTCCTCTTTAACCAGATTGTGATGGGCGGCACCTACAACAAACTGGCCAATCCCGATAATCTTAAAAAGCTGGTGCGGCTGGATGCTCTACCGCAGGGCGAGCCCGTGTCTTTGCTGGGCCAAAATTACCAGCGGGTTGAAATAGGGTTCATGCTGGTATGGTTGATATCGGTGGTGCTGTTACAGGTGGTTTTGGGCCAGAATTTAACTTTGCCGCTGGGAGGCTTTGCCGGAGGCTGGTTGGTCGGCGGCGGCCTGGGCAGGTTGCGTTTTGTGGGGAAAGTCAAACAGGAAGAAGAGGAGCAGCGGCGCCGCTTTTTCTTCAGCGACTCCAGCTTGGGCCCGCGCAGTGACGTGGCCTTTTTCTCGGAACGTACTGACGAACCTCAACCGGTCGGCATCCCGGCCGCTTCGGTTAACGAAATGACCACTTCCAGTTCTCTGCCACCGGGCGTTAAGCGCCGCGCTGTAGCCTCCGCTCCAAAAGACCCCGGCTCTCAAAACCTTCGCCCGAAATAGATAATTGTGAGGCCGGTTTAGCTTCAGCTTCTTTAAATGATCCCCTGGTGTTCAGGCAACCGAGTTGTAACACCGGGGGATCTTTTGTTAAGAAAAATTCGCTTACCGAGGGGAAACCTTTTCAAGAGCAGAGGCTTTAAGCAGCTTCTTGAAATCGCTGGCCAGGTAAGGATGCCACATGGCCCCTGTACCGCTTTGCACGCCGTCCGCACCCATGTGTAAATACTCCAGGGCGTCTTCGCCGGTCATCACGCCACCAACGCTCACAACCGCGAATTGCTCGGCGGTCAGGCCCAGTTTAGCGCGGGTTTCCAGCAGTCGTCGGGTCATGGCCTGGCCTGCTTCTTTAATCCCTGATCCACAGATACCGCTTACCAGGCGGCCTTCACCCGGTAAGGCCTGCTGGCCTTCCCGGTCATAGACTTTAGCCGGGATAGTATTGATGGCCGCCAGGCCTGCCGCTCCTCCTTCGCGGGCAGCCTGCACTACCTGCTCTACCAGCGAAAGATCTTCCAGGTAACCGATCTTGAGGAGGAAGGGTGCCCGGCCCGCCAGTGCCCGGCTTAGCGCCTGGGCTACTGTTTTGACCGCCACCGGGCTCTGGTAGAGGCTACCTTCGCTGCTCCGCACATTCGGACAACTAAGGTTGGCTTCGATTGCATCGGCGCCCGCTTCGGCGGCCCAGCCTGCGGCCAGGCCAAAATCGGCGGCCAGGTCTTCCAGGCTGCCTCCCGGCCTGGCCGTCCCAACTACGCTCACCACCAGCACCTGACCCGGATTAAGCCCCGCTTTCGCCTTCGCTACATCTTCGCGCCAGACCTCCGGCGCCCGGCTGGGCATGCCAAAGGAATTGGTGATGCTCAGGTCGAAGAGAGGCTGGCTCTCGTCCAGTTGCGGGAAGGTATAGAGGCTGGGTTTATCGCCCACCTGGCGATACCACCCGGGGCTGGTCTCGACCGCTCGTACGTTGGGGAAAGCGTGGCTGGCATGTTCATGGGTGCGGACCGTCTTATAGGTCAGCACATCGAAACCGAGGTCGGCGTAAAGCTTGATATAAGCCGCATTCAGCAGCGGGCCCGCCGGAACGCCCAATGTGCTATTTACGCGCTGACCCAGGAAGTGCGCGGGGGGCAGCCCGGCATTCATTTCGGTCAAATCCGGTAGAGTGCCTTCAAAAGTGGGCCCGGCGGCGTAATTCTGGTCGTAGCTCAGATCAATATTATAAGTAGCTTTCATTTTCTTTACTGCTCTTTTGAGAGCAGGAATACCCGAGTTTAGTACCGGGTATTCCTGCGAAACTTTATTTACCAGCGACCGAGGACGCCTGCCAGGATGGCCATACGTACAAACATACCGTTGGCAGCCTGCTCGAAGTAGACCGCCTGGGGTAGTTCGTCAACTTCTTCCGATATTTCACCGACTCTCGGCAGCGGGTGCATGATTATGGCGTTGTCCTTCATCCGACTGACCGTTTCGGTGTTAACGCTGTAACTGCCCTGGACCGCGCTATAAGCCGCCTGGTTTTCAAAGCGTTCTTTCTGTACGCGTGTAATGTACCAGACATCCGCCTCTTTGGAAACTTCTTCGATGCTCTCAGCGTGGCGAATTTCAACGCCCCGCTTTTTAAGCAGTTCGACCTGCTCGGTTGGCATCGGGAGCGAAGGCGGGGCGATCAGGATGAGTTTAACGCCCTGGTAGAGACTGAGCAGGCGCGCCAGCGAATGGACGGTACGGCCGTGCTTCAAGTCGCCCACCATGGCTACGGTTAAACCTTCGATGCGGTTGCATTTTTGCAGAATGGTGTAAATATCCAGCAGGGCCTGGGTAGGGTGTTCGCCTACGCCATCACCGGCGTTGATCAAGGGCACCCGGCCCAGCCCGGTTTTAGCGCATTGTGAATGGATCGCACGAGCCGCCGCTGCCGCCGCCCCCTGCTGCGGATGGCGGAGCACCAGCACGTCCGTATATCCGGCCAGCACCCGCACGGTATCTTCTAAAGTTTCGCCTTTTGAAACCGATGAAAATTGTACGCCTACGATGTTATGCACTTCACCACCCAGCCGCTTCATGGCTATGCTGAAACTGGCATCGGTACGAGTACTGGCTTCATAGAAGAGGTTTGCCAGGATTTTGCCGCGCAGGATATCGGTGGAACCGTTACTCTCCTTGATGCGCTTCATCCGAGCGGTCACATCGAACAACTGGTCCAGATCACTCCGCTCGAACTGCTCGACCGAAATAATATCTTTGCCCAGCCAGTCGCCGTGAACCGGCCCAGCCAACTCTTTGTCTAATGCTCGATCATCGTAAGTCAACATACTTCCCCTTATTTTTTGCTAAAACCAATAAACCACACAAACAATGAGCCGGAATTGCTCCGGCTCATGTATTCAGTTACCTGTCTTTCTGGCTAAGATAGAGTTGTCGAGTTAATTCCATATGTCCTAAATGATTGGCCGTGTGCTCAATCAGGTGTAATATCCACCAGCGGGCCGTGTGGCTCTCGCCGCTTCGCGAGACTCGTGTCTCATCTAAAATTTCAGGTGTCAGCCGGTTTAGTACATCGCGTACCAGCAGAGTGGCTTCGTCCAGCAACTCGTAGGCCCGGTCAGCCGAAACGCCACGCACTTTAAAGACTGAACTGGCTTCCTCCACTTCCGGCGCGTTCACCGGTAGCCGCTGATTGATGGCCCGGCCTGCCACGGCAATCTGGGCCAGGGCGATATGCAGAGTGGTGGCATAGAGCGAATTAACTTCTTCCTCGCCTGCGGGAACCCAGTTCAGCCCGTTCTCGTCCAATCCTTCCAGTTGCTTTTTGACCTGAGCCGTCAGGCCATCCAGTGTTTCCTGTACTCCCTGCAATTCAGCTAACATCCGCTTATCCCTTTCAGAATAATATTTGACCGCTACCGGGCTTGGCCAGCACCTGGCCGTCCTCAAAGACCAGTTGGCCGCGCAACCAGACCCGTTTTACCCGGCCACGCGCTTTCACCCCGGCAAAGGGTGTCCAGCCGCACTTCGTAAACAGTCCTTCTTCGCTGATAGTGTATTCGCTATCGTCAATTTCTATTTCGCTATCACCCTGCGGCAGGCCAAAGACCTGGCGAGGCGCTACCGCCATCAGTTTGACCAACCGCTCCACCGTTAGCCCGGCGTAACCCTCGTAGGCCGCCTTGAACATCAGGCCGAAAGCGGTTTCCAGACCCGGTACGCCGAAAGGTGGTTTGTCGCTATCTTTTTCCTCACGGGTGTGCGGCGCGTGGTCGGTGGCGATCATATCGACCGCGCCATCGGCCAGTCCCTGCCAGAGGGCCTCCACGTCACTGCCGCTTTGCAGGGCCGGGCTCATGCGCCCGTATGGTCCCAATTTTCCCGGGGTAGCATCCTCGCGGGTCAGGAAGAGATGGTGGGGGGCGACTTCGCAGGTTACAGGTAAACCGCGCTCTTTAGCCGTCCGCACCAGTTCCAGCTCAGCTTTTTTGGAAAGGTGGCAGATGTGGATACGCCGCCCGTAAAGGGCCGCCAACCCAATCGTAGCCGCCACGATTGGCCCTTCGGCGTGGATCATAATCGGCTTATGCGAATTCCAGCCCTGGAAGACCGCCAGCATTCCTTCCAACCCGCCAAAAACCAGCGGTCCGTGGGTCTCGCCCAGGTAAGCTTTCAAGGCCGCTACCTGGCTTTCAACTTCAGGATAGACCGGGGCGTTATTGGGGGTCGCACCAAAATTAAAACCGAGATCGCAGACGATTTTAGAGGCGGCCAGTTGCTTTTTTTCAGCTAGGGCTTCCGGCGAAGTGGTAGGGCGCGGGTTATTGGGCATATCAAGCAGGGCGGTATAACCGCCCGCCAGGGCCGCGCAGGTCCCGGTATAGAAATCCTCTTTATTTTCGCTGCCCGGTTCCCGCAAATGCACATGCGGGTCAGCCAGTCCCGGTACTTTCAAGATAGCCATCAGTTATTATCAGTCCGTTGTTTACAGTTCCAAATAGTTTTTGACCTGCTGGTAGCGTTCCTCATCAATCACGCCGGTCTGGCGGTAGCGGTTGAGCAACTGGCCAATAGTGGCGACGAAATGAGGCTGGTAGCCGCGTTCTTCCAGGGTTTTGGCCCCGCCCTGCTGGCGATCAATCACCACCAGCAAGTCCTTAACCATGAGCCCGGCTTTTTCCAGCTTTTCAATCGCTTCAAACTTGCTCTCTCCGCCCGATACCACGTCGTCTACCAGCAGCACGTGCTGCCCGGCTTTATATTCGCCATCAATCGCCACGCCCAGGCCATAGCTTTTGCTGTCCTTGCGCGGCGAAATCATCGGTACGCCGCTGATTAAAGTCATAGCTGCTACCAGGGGCGTCACTCCGGTGGGAATATCGGCTAAAAGCTGGTATTCCAGGCCGTTCGCCAGTTTTTGCAACAGGCCTGCCGTATAAGCCAGCGTGATCGGGTAACTGCGCAGCAGGCGGAAGTTCAGGTAAATCGGCGAGAGTGGCGCGTCAGGATTGGTTTCGTGCAGTTTAATGCGGAAGGCCCCGAATTTGACCGCGCCAATTTCAAAGAGCAGGTCGGCCAGGCGATCCCGTTCGGCCTCGGTTATAACCGCGCTGGAGAAATCAATCGAATCCAGCGCTTCTTTAACAGTCTCAATCGGATAGGAAGTCATTTTCTCCTCAATAAGATTACTCACAAGCTGTACAGGTTAGCCTGGTTATCCTGTTAATTTTCCTGGACGCTCCGGCCCCAGGACTTCTAACGTCTGCCGTTCATCACCTGAGCCTGACCCTGGCGCATGGCTTTTGCCAGGCTGTCCGCTTCACGCCGGGCCGCTTCGGCAAAATCCGCCCCCTTTGAGGCGTAAATAATGCTGCGGCTGGCGTTAATCAACACGCCCTGACCCTGCGCGTCCAGGCCGTTTTGCAACACCAGGCTCAGTTCGCCTCCCTGCGCACCTACACCGGGAATCAGTAAGGGTAAATCCGGGGCAATCTGGCGGATCTGGCCCAGTTCTACCGGGTGGGTCGCGCCTGCCACCAGTCCCACGTTACGGTTGCGATTCCACTCCGGTCCGGCGGCTAACCGGGCTATTCGGATGAAGAGCGGTTCGTTCTGGCCCTGGCTGTCGCCGACTAACAACCCCTGGATTTCAGCCGAGTCCGGGTTAGAGGTGCGGCATAAGACGAATACCCCTTTATCCGCCCGGTCGAGGAAAGGTGCTAACGCACCTGCGCCCAGGTAAGGCTGGGCCGTGATAGCATCCGCTCCGTAGTAATCAAAAAACGCGGTAGCATAGCCTTCGTTAGTGCTTGCCAGATCACCGCGTTTTGCGTCAATAAGAATCGGAATTTCAGGGTAACGACTCTGGAGCCAGTCACAGGTCCGTTTAAGGGCCACTAATCCGGGCGGGCCGCTTTGCTCGTAGAAAGCGATATTCGGCTTGTAGGCGGCGGCATATTCGGCTGTAGCCTCGATAATCTGCCGGTTGAACTCGAATAAGGCCTCTTCCGGTGGTTGCCCTGCCAGGGGCGCAGGCATTTTATCTATACTACCGTCGAGCCCGACACAAAGAAAAAGGCTCTCAGACCAGCGCCGCGCGAGTTTTGCTTGAAACGTCGCTGCGGGACTGGGACTGGAGCCTTTTCCGCTTTCAAAAAATTGCGGTTGATTCACAAATCCCCGTTCTTATGAATTCTTGAATAGCCACTACATACTGTGGCATTCCCCTAAATGCCCACAAATTGTGGTAATTATACACCCTTTTTTGAAAATTGCAACCCCTGTCTTCGCCGGTTAAAGCGACCACTAGCGCAAAATTACCAGGAATTGTAAAATAGAAGCCTGCCACACAATTTATGCTTGCCCTGGTCGGGTTTGAAAAAGGTAATAACCAATGTTTAAAGTCTCGCTTGGCTCCAGAACTTATCAGTTTAACGATCTAAAAATGCTGCTGGCCAAAGCCAGCCCGGAACGCTCCGGCGACCAACTGGCCAGAATTGCCGCCGATAGCGCCGAGGAACGAGTTGCCGCCCAACTCTGCCTGGCCGATGTCCCGCTCCAGGCCTTTTTACAGGAGCCGTTTGTCGTTCCTTACGAAGAAGACGAAGTAACTCGCCTGATTGTGGATAGTCACGACCGGCAGGCCTTCGAGCCGGTCAGCGGGTTAACGGTCGGCGATTTTCGTAACTGGCTGCTAGACGAGCGGAGAACCTCTGAGGAACTAAGCGCCCTGGCGCCCGGCCTCACCCCTGAAATGGTTGCAGCCGTCTCCAAGCTTATGCGCAATCAAGACTTGATCAGTGTTGCCAGGCGCTGCCGGGTAGTGACCCGCTTTCGCAACACTATAGGCCTGCCCGGTCGGCTTTCATCCCGGTTGCAACCCAATCACCCAACCGATGACCTGCGCGGAGTTATGGCTGCTACCCTGGATGGCCTGCTTTACGGTAGCGGCGACGCTGTGATCGGTATCAACCCCGTTACCGATAATACCCGCACGGTTAGCCGCCTTTTGAAGATGCTGGACGAATTGCGCCTGCGCTTCGACATTCCAACCCAATCCTGCGTCCTCGCGCACGTCACCACACAGCTAAAAGCTTTGGAGAGCGGCGCTCCGGTGGATTTGATTTTCCAGTCGATTGCCGGTACTGAAGCGGCTAACCGCAGCTTTGGCGTAGACCTGAAATTGCTGGCGGAAGCTCGCCAGGCCGCCCTTGAACTGGGTCGCGGTACGCTTGGGAATAATGTGATGTACTTTGAAACCGGCCAGGGTAGCGCCCTCTCCGCTAATGCTCATCATGGGTTGGACCAGCAGACCTGCGAAGCCCGGGCCTATGCTGTGGCGCGTCACTTTCAACCCTTGCTGGTTAACACTGTAGTCGGTTTTATCGGACCGGAGTATCTTTATAACGGTAAACAAATCCAGCGCGCCGGGCTGGAAGATCATTTTTGTGGCAAGTTGCTCGGCCTGCCGATGGGTTGCGACGTTTGCTACACCAACCACGCCGAAGCGGATCAGGACGATATGGATAACCTGCTCACCCTGCTGGGAGTAGCCGGATGCACTTATTTTATGGGTGTGCCGGGCGCGGACGATGTAATGCTCAGTTATCAAAGCACTTCTTTTCACGATATCCTTTATCTACGCGAGGTGCTGGGGCAGAGGCCTGCTCCCGAATTTGAAGCCTGGTTGCAGACTATGGGCATCACTGGGGAAGATGGTCGCCTGAACCGGATTGAATTACAGAATCAACTGGTCCGCAGCCTGCCCGAATTTGCTTCCTGAACCCTGGAAAGAGGTTATTTTATGCCAGAACCGGATGAGTCATCATCTTCAGAACCGACCGAGCTAAAGGCTTCTGACGAAACCGAGCTTGAGGAAACCGAGCAATTTGTGACCAATCCCTGGCAGGCTCTGCGCCGGTTTACCCCTGCTCGGATTGCCCTGGGGCGGAGCGGGCACAGCCTGCCGACCCACCGCCTGCTGGAGTTTCAGTTAGCGCACGCCCAGGCCCGCGATGCCGTCTTTTCGCCCTTTGACCCGCCGCTGCTTTGCCAGGAATTGCGCGAAGAGGGTTACGAGGCTATTGAGGTAGCCAGCCAGGCGGTCAACCGCGAGCTTTTTCTACGCCAGCCTGACATGGGCCGCCGCCTGGATAGCAAGTCTCGTCAAAAGTTGGAAGATTATGCCACGCATTCCGGTAAGGGCTATGATGCGGTTTTTGTGCTGGGCGAGGGACTATCCGCGCAGGCTGTACACGACAACGCCCTGCCGGTCCTTAAGCTGGTTACGCCGGTCCTGATCGAGGAAGGCTGGTCGATTGGGCCGGTAGTGGTAGCTCGCCAGTCGCGAGTCGCCCTGGGCGATGAGATCGGTCAGGTTTTGGGGGCCAAACAGGTGGCTATTTTGATCGGGGAAAGGCCCGGCTTGAGCGCCGCCGCCAGCCTGGGAATTTATCTTACTTACGACCCCTATGTGGGGCGGCTGGAAGCGGAAAGAAACTGTATCTCCAACATTCATCCTCAGGGGTCCAGTTACTCCACCGCTGCCAGCACTCTTCTTTACCTGATGGCGGAGGCTCGCCGCCTCAAAAGAAGCGGAGTAACCCTCAAAGACGAACGCGAACTGGACGAGTAGCCTCAGCTTGAACCGCATTGTCAGGCTTTATCTCTCAAAATAGAGTTGTTTTAATTCTGGAGGAAACCGGGAAAACTAACCCGGCTACCCTGCTCGCCCTGGCCGCAAGAGCCTTGAACGAGTAAGGTAGCCGGGTTACATTCTCCTTTCCTATGGTACAAATTTTAAGCTACTGATCTTATGTTACCAGGCACCAGCCGGCACTGTCTGGCAGCCGCTAACAGCTTCCTCTTGAATATGCCCAGGCGTTAGGGTGAGTCGGATCAGGGCTGACATAGCCATAACCGGGCAGGTGATCGTGGAAGGTATCTGTGCCGCTCTGGCCGGCGTAGATGTAAGCGTACTGTACCGACGAGTCGAAACTATCCTGGCAGGCCAGTCTCCAGGCTTGCTGCATGGTCAAAGGGAAGTTTGCCATGTAGTAGGCAAAGCGCCCGCCCAGTATATCGGAAACGAAGGTGGTGGTATGGAAGCCGAACATCTGGTGCAGACCCTTGAAGCTATCACACCATACCGTCCAGGCAAAGTTCGCTTGCATGGTCTGGCAGGAGTGTAGCACGATCCATTTAAGGCGTTTATCGCCCCAGTGCGAATCCTGCGCGGTCTGCTGGTGATCATCTACTGTAGAGCCAAAGTAGAAAGATCCCAGGCTGCCATGGCCGCAGAAGTAGGCAAAATCGACGTTATCCGCCCAGTTGTAGTCCGTGCCTCCGCCGGGAGCGGTAGCGAACTTAAAGTCCTGTTCCCAGGCAACATCGTTACCCCATTCAAAGCTGGCTGACCAGCCCGGCAGACTTTTAAGATAGTTCTTAAAACCACGGGCGCTAAGCTCGGTCCCGCTGACATCTCCCAGGCCTGGTGCGCCGTGATAGAGGTTACACCATTCCACGCCTACGGTGGGATCACCAGCGCCTACCGGTTGCTCCTGCTTGGGCGGTTCGGGTAACTGTTCCGGCTTCTCCGGGCTTACCTTGACCAGCAGTTCGTAAGAGTCCTTGAGGCCCAGGCTGTCTGTCACCGTGACCTTAACAGTATGTGAAGCTAACTTTCTTTCACGGTAGACTACCGATAGCCGGTTGGTTTTGAGAGCCGCTTCCTCGCCCAGTGGACCATCTGCGCTCGACTCCCAGTGGAATTTGAAGGGTGGTGTGCCGCCCTGGAGCGCACATTCCAGGCTGAGGGTCTGGCCCTGCTTTATTTCGAGGGTAGTTTCGGGCAGGTTAGCTACCGATACCACCGGAGCAAATTTAGTAGCGGGTAGCGTAACTGTAAACGGAACAACTGTGGGAACCGGGCGCCTGACACCCTGCGTAATAGTTGCCAGGGAAAAGACGTAAACCGGCTGGATAAAGCGGCTGTCAACAGCGGCTGAGTCTACCTGGTAGAGCAGCTTAGCTGTACCTACCCTCACGTTTTCTAAGGGCAAGCGCAACTTTTGCTGCAAGCTTCTGCCTAATTCAGCCGAGCTGACGGCCGGTACTCTCTTAAACTCCTGGAATTCTGGTACCGCATGGTACAGGCCAATGATCTCGCCTTTGTGCCCGACAAAGACTTTAACTTTGGCTCCTGGCCCAAAGCTGTTAATCTCTTTGAAGGAGAGGCGAAAATCTACGCATACATGATTTGGCCTGGTCGAACGCTTATCGCGTTTTTCACCTTCAACCTGTTCCTGCATCGAAACGACTGCTCCATCACAGATCATGCCTTCGTGAAGCAGGCGATTTTCTTTTAAGAAAGTGGTGGCAAGCTGGATCGCTTCTTTCTCGGCTGGAAGCTCAGGGGTATAATCGGAGTTGAATAATCTGGCAAAGTCGCTATACCAGAAACCCTTTAAAGTATCGTACAGTACCAGCATCCGGCTCTCCTGGCGGAAGATGCGCATGCCATCTTTAGAAACTGGTTGAGCAGGTAACTGGAAGTGTTTGGCTACTGCATAAGCCAGATCGGATTGTGTTCTAGTGCCCTTCGCCTGGTAAACCACCATCTGCTGGTCCCGGTTAATGACCAGATTTTTAAGCCATTCAGCCAGGCTCAGTTCACTGGCGGTTACAGGACTTGTTTGTGCAAAATCTGACATATTAAACCTCCTGGTTTGTCTATAAGGTGCTCCTTTCCTTTCGATAGAGTATTTAAGGCCGGTAAAAGTAGTTGAAGGGGTATAAATTTAATTAAGTTGCTCAAATCAGGGGAGATCTAAAAAGCCCAAAAGCCGCTCTACTTTTAATATACTATACTAAGATTAAATTTGACGTTTATAAAAGTAAATAAAAAACAAATAAAATTATGAAACCGGCTATACAGATACCTCTGATTATCCCAAAGCGGATTTTGAAAGAGGTCAGCATAATTTTGACATTTTGTTTCGCCCGGATTAAGCCTATCTGCGGATTCTCAACCTTTCGTAGTATTCGCTCTTTGTACCCTGGCTACTACAGGAAGCAGTAACCCTCACCCCGGTAGGTCGGTACTGTGTCCACAATCTGGCCCTGCGAGATCAGGTAGAGGCTGTTGAAGCGCTCGCAGAGTTCCCCGGCTTTGCTGTGGCGCATGAAAATTGGATCGCCCAGGTTCAACTGCTCCGGGCCATTGTAGCGGACCGGCGTTTGAACCTCGCCCGCGCCTTCTAAAGAAAAGAGCTTTGCGCATGCCGGTAAGTAGGGTTGAGGTTGTTTTTCAGGAGCGGTAGCGCCCGAAGCGATATAACCACCGCCTGCGCAGGTGTAAATAGCCGGTTTTGGTTTGCGCGTAATCTCAAGGGCGAAGCCTGCTGCCGGGAGATGCTTAAAAGCCTGGTAATGGTCGAAAAGAACCGGCGAATAGAAACCTGAACCCGCCGTTATTTCGGTCACGACTTCTTCTGCCCCGGTAGTCTCAAGGCTGCCTGTTCCGCCGCCATTCACAAAGCGCAAGTTTGCCCCGCTGGCTTTCAGCAGGTTAACCGCGGCAGCCCGTTTGGTTGCTATTTCTCGTACCGAATGCTTTTTGAGAGTGTTTATCAATTTGTTCTTTAAAAATTGCCCCGGTACTCTGTCGCCTACTCCCGCGATTTGCGCTTCATAACCCATTAGCCCGTCCAGGCGCAGATGGGGACTTTTGCTGATTTCCAGAAAGACCCGCAAAGCATCTTCCGGCTTGAAGATACTTGAACGCCAGACGCCGAAATGTAAGCCCGGATAATCGGCAGAAAGATCTAAATCGAGGCAGAGCGAGAGTGTCACATCCTCTTCGCCGGCCAGCCTTTCCAGGTGGCGTACATGCTCAATCGAATCTACCATCAGGGTGATGTTCTTGCCTTTTCGCACTTCCGCGCAAACTATCCGCACCTGCTCGGCCTGCCAGCAAGGGTAAGCTACCAGCAAGTCGTCCAACCCTTGCTGGCTAAGATAGACCGCTTCCGGGGGAGAATAACACATTACGCCCTGGTATACCGGGTCGGCCTGCAAGATGCGCTTTAGCACCGAGAGACAACGGATAGACTTGGAAGCTATCCGAATCTGCTTGCTTCCGGCGCGCTTTTTTATCTGGCAAATATTCTGGTCCAGCAGATCGAGATCAACGTAAGCGAAGGGTAGCGGAATATCTTTGAAAATGTTCCGGTATGCTTGATAGCTCGGCATAGTCAGTCCTTTAACAATAGTGCGGCTGCCTGTGATAGTTAGCTGAATTTTAGACTATGTTGAGTTTGAATAAAAGACACACCGGAACTAGCGTGATTGGCATAGCCGAAAGAAAACTCGGCTTATTTTGCCAGCGGTGTTGCCAGCCTGAAGCTTTCGGCCGGTCCGCCGCCAAAACTGACCAGCACATTTTCCAGCCGTACCCGGCTACTGCTGCTGGCTACGATAGGGCCGGGACCGGTTACACCGCCAGCGCTTTTTTCAACGCTAAAGAGTACCGGTCGTTCCGGGGTACCTACAGCCTTTAAGCTGCCGCCTTCCAGGCGCAAAGCTGCACCCTGGCTAAACTTTACCATCGTGCCAGGCTCAATGTTAAGAGTGGCGTCCTGCCCGAGCACGACATCCTTTGTTACCAGAACTAAACCGTCCCGGGCACGCCAGAAATTCACTCCGCTGAGTCTGCCGCTGATTTGTAGACCGGGAGCCTGGTTCAAGCCTTCAGGCAGCGGGTTACTGTTGGAGGTAAAGACCGGGCTGGAATAGCCTGCCTCCGGTGTGTTCTTGGCTTCTACCAGCGTTTGATTAACCAGGCCCAGGCCTACCAGCGAGACTACCGCCAGCCCGATTAAAGCCAGCACCAGCACCGAAGCCAGGGCGATTTGTTTCAGATGCTTTTTACCTCTCGCGTAACCGGTGCCATTCCAGGCGGGTCCTTTTGACCTGGCAGGCGTGATCGCATCCAGCGGCACACTTTCGAAGGTGCGTGACAGAAACGGTTTATTCTCTTCATCCGGCAAAAACCGGGTAGCTGTTAGCTCGCTCTCAGCCGCTTCTGGCTGGTTAATCTGTGGCACCTCCCTGGCAACCTTTCCGGCGCTACCGGAGAATTCCTCTGCCTTGAGATATTGCTTCAGCAAATTCTCGGGCAGCGTGAAACTGATAATGTCGCCCAGCGGATTATCCCGGGGAGCCAGGGTTTCCCGGTTGCAAATATCTGGCAAGAAAGCGCTGGCAGGTTCTTCCGGTACCCGGTAAAGCGCTTCCTCGGCCAGGCAATTCTGAAGGGCCGTCTTGAGCTCCTTCACGCTGGCATAGCGCCGAAGCGGATCTTTGGCCATGCAGCGCCGGATGATTAATTCAAGGCCGGGTGAGACTGCCGGGTTGAAGATGCGGGGCAAAGGCGGTTCCTGCTGGACGTGGGCTAAAGCTACCGCCAGGGCCGAAGAATTTTCAAAGGGCAGGCGCTGCGTCACCATTTCAAACAGCAGGACGCCGAGCGAATAAATATCGGTGCGCTGGGTTAACGGGCCGTTTTGAATCTGCTCCGGCGCTATATAGCCGATTGTACCCAGGGTTGGGCCGGTAACGGTCAACCCGCTGCTGGTTATCGCTCGCGCCAGCCCAAAATCAGCCAGCCGTACTTCCTCCTGAGAATTCAGCAGCACGTTATGCGGTTTGATATCGCGGTGAATAATACCCTGGCTATGGGCGTATTCCAGTGCGTCACAAAGTTGTTCCAGGATCGGCATTAACTGCCACAGTTCCAGCGGACCGCGCTCGTTAATAAGCTCCTGTAAATTTGAACCGTCCACGTAATCCATCACCAGGTAATAGCGTTCGCTGTCGTAGCCGTAATCAATGGTGCGTACGATATTAGGATGGTGCAGGTTAGTAGCGATCCGCACTTCCTTGCGAAAGCGGGCTACAAAGAAAGGATCTTGTTCCAGTTCGCGGAAGAAGAGCTTGAGCGCTACCGGGTGATTGGTTTTCTCGTCTATGGCATAGTAAACCCGCGCATTTCCACCTTTCCCAAGCTGATGTTCCAGCCGAAAACGTCCCGCAATAATACGGGGTGGATTTGTAGGCAGTTCTACCTGCGCGGTTCTGCTGTTTCGTTTTCCAAGATTTGCCATGGCCTGTTTCCTTCCAGTCTCTGTTGCCTGTTATGGCTAACCCGGCGAGTTTTTCTTTGTATTTACCCCGATTATTAGGGTTGAGCTATAAAGGATTTTGCACCTGGCCGCTTCCCATTACTTTTATTTCTCTAATTGCAATAACGGTTTGCCAGGCATTTTCGGCAATAAATCTTTAGAATCTGGCAAAAATTCCTTCTAAACCTGTTTCTTTTCCAACTTGCTTTACCCAGGTCGCTTTACTGAAAGTAAAGTCCCGGCCGGCCCGGCTAAAAGGTGCGATAGGAGTAGCGGCCTCCAATCTAAAGGCGCTAAGACTTGCCCTGAATAATAGTTGTAGATTGAATGGCATTATGTTATATTATGAAAAAGAGTGAAGGGGCATTTGCCATCCGGCCCGGCTCCTACTGCTTTCAAAAAAGCTGCGCGGACAGGAAAATAAGTAGTATAGCGAGGTGTAGGGAGCTATCCACCGCAGTGATAGCCTTACACCTTTTCGTTTGTTAATTTGCCACAGGAGGAAAATCAAAGATCATGGGAAAAGTTGTACTGGCCTACTCCGGTGGGCTGGATACCAGCGTTGCTATCAAGTGGATCAAAGAAAAATACGGCCTTGATGTAGTCACCCTGACCGTGGATGTGGGCGCGAACGATCGCGACCTTGAGTCCATCCGGGAACGCGCCCTGGAAATCGGCGCGGTCAAAGCCCTGGTACGAGACGTTAAAGAAGATTTCGTCAAATATTTTATCTGGCCTGCGCTGCAAGCCGGAGCTATTTATGAGAAGGAATACCCGCTGGCAACGGCGCTGGCTCGTCCCCTGATCGCCTGGCATCTGGTACAGGTTGCGCGAGAAGAAAATTGTGTGGCGGTAGCTCACGGTTGTACCGGCAAAGGTAACGACCAGGTGCGTTTCGATATTTCCATCAACGTGCTTGGGCCGGACCTCAAAATTATTGCCCCGGTGCGCGAGTGGCGCATGACCCGCGACGAAGAGATCGAGTACGCTCGCGCCAACAATATCCCGCTGCTCAGTGTCAGCCAGAAGCGCTTCAGTGTGGATCAGAACCTGTGGGGACGCTCGGTAGAGGCCGGACCGCTGGAAGACCCCTGGAACGAGCCGCCCGAAGAAGCCTTTGAATGGACCGGGCATCCTGATAGCTGGCCGAATACGCCGGAAGAAATCAGCCTCGAATTCGAAAAAGGCATTCCGGTTGCTTTGAACGAAGAGCGCCTGGATGGAGTTACCCTTATCACTCGCCTGAACGAACTGGCCGGTAAGCACGGGATTGGCCGGATTGACCACCTTGAAAACCGCCTGGTCGGTATCAAGAGCCGCGAGATTTACGAGGCTCCGGCAGCGGTGCTCTTGCACAAGGCTCATGACTGGCTGGAAGATATGACCCTGACTCGCGACTCGGCTCGTTTCAAAGCGAAAGCCGCCGCCGAGTATGCCGACCTGGTTTACAACGGCCTGTGGTTTAGCCCGCTGCACCAGGACCTGGCGGCTTATGTGTCGAGCAACCAGCGGTATGTCAGCGGTACGGTTCGCATGAAGCTCTTCCAGGGCAACATGATTAAAGCCGGTACGCGCTCGCCGCAATCGCTCTACAATTTCTCGTTGGCCACCTACGATAAGGGCGATGCCTACAACCACGATGCCGCCATCGGCTTTATCAATATCTACGGTCTGTCCCTGCGCAACCAGTCTCAGACTCAGTTGAAGGGTAATACGCCGGACGATATGCTGTCGCTGGCTTCACCCGAAGACGAAAAGTAATTCCTTGCAAGCCGCAAAGCCTCTGACTGTCAGAGGCTTTGCGGTAACTTTACCTGATTTTCCAGTACTAACAAACTCACTCAGGCTTCTTTTAACAAATTTAATTTAGTTTGCAGAAATTGACGCTATTGCGTTAAAGCCAGGGGTGTGTTCGCGCTTGAATGGGGGTTTCATGAGCAAAGAAAGCCAGAACGAAATCAGAAAACCGTCCGTATCCCGCGAAGCGGGTAAAGCTGCTCCTACTGACGCAGCCGATAGCGGGCAGCGTCCGGTGCGGCGCAGCGGCACAACTTCTACCACTGGCCGTCCACGTTCCTCTAACGGTAATCGCCAGCCTGCCAGGAAACCCCAGAAGAGCCACGGTATGGAACTGGCTATGGCGATGATCCTGGGCGCTCTGGTCCTGGCAATTGCTATCGTTTTTATAGCGACCTCTTCGACTCAGCCGAACGACAATAAAAATGCCCAGGTTACTCAGCCTGCCCAGGCTTTAAACCCGCTCACACCACGTAATGGTCTGACGGCCAACGCCATGATTACCCAACTGGCCCAGGCCGGTGATCTGACCACGCCGGTTCCCTTACCGCCTACTCCGACCGGCGCCCCTGTTAACAGCGATGCCGACCAGAAAGGGGCCTCCTGGCCGATGACCGGCGGAAACGCCGCTCGCACTCACTTCAGCAACGCCCAGTTAAACCTCCCGCTCAAGAAGCTGTGGGATAACCAGGTAGGCGGCGAACTGGCTTCCTCCCCGGCGATTGCCAACGGCCTGGCTTTCTTTGGCAGTTCCAATGGCAGTTTTTACGCGATTGATCTAACCAGCGGTCAGATTAAGTGGAGCCGCAAGTATGGCGCAATCGCCAGCAGCCCTGCCGTAGCCGGAAATACGGTCTATTTTGGCACTACCACCGGCTTTGTTTACGCTCTTGATACGGCAACCGGCCAGGAGCGCTGGAATCCTTTCCCCACTATCGAACAGGTCATCAGTTCCCCGGTAGTCGAAAATGGCGTAGTTTATATTGGCAGCAACCTGGGAGTTTTCTGGGCGATTGATGCCAATACCGGCCAGAAACGCTGGTCCTCTCAAATTGGTAACGCCAACGGCGCCGGTATCAATACCTCTCCGGCCCTGGCCAACGGGCTGGTTTACTTTGGGGCAAATAACGGCTACCTTTACGCCAATGATGCCGGCAACGGCAATCTCAAGTGGAAAGTCCAGATTGACGACGGGAAAGGGATTCTTTCTTCCCCGGCGGTAGCCGACGGCATCCTCTATCTCGGTACCGAAAGCGGTAAACTACTGGCCCTCAATGCCTCGACCGGCGCTCAAATGTGGGAAGCCAACCTGGAAGCGCCGACCCGTTCTTCGCCTGCCGTTGCCAATGGCCTGGTTTACATCGGCGGCAGCAGTAAGAAAGTCTACGCCTTTGACGCCAAAACAGGTGCGAAGAAGTGGGACTTCACCACCGGGGATGTAGTGGCTTCCGCTCCGACGATTGCCGGAAATACCCTTCTGATTGGCTCCAGCGATACGAAGCTTTATGCCCTGGACGCTCTTTCAGGCGCGAAGAAGTGGGACTTCTCGACCGATGACATTATCAGTTCTTCCCCGGCGGTAGCGGACGGCAAAGTCTATTTAACCTCGTTTGACGGCCGGATTTACGCCTTTGGGCCGGGCCAGTAAACTGCCTGATTTACTTTTGAGAAGCCCTGAGGTATAGATTTTGATTGCCCCTGGAATTGCAGCCGCAACAACCAGGGGCATTTACCTGGCTCATTTTAGAGCTTATAATTTCCTGACAGAGTGTCCTGTCGTATCACCAGCATGGCCGCTTATATTTGCAACACGGTATAATCTATAAATAAGCCTTAGGAGGATTATGAGCAGAAGAACCAAGATAGTTGCTACGGTTGGCCCGGCTAGCTGGGACGAACCGATAATGCGCCACCTCATTCAGGAAGGTGTAAATGTTTTCCGTCTGAATTTTTCGCATGCCCGTCAGGAACAGACCGTTCAGATCATAAAGCAGATTCGGCGCCTCTCGGAGGAGCAAGGCCGCAGCGTGGCCATTTTACAGGACTTACAGGGGCCGCGCATTCGCACCGGCGAAGTCGCTAAAGAGGTTGGCTCGGTGGAATTAGAAGCGGGCAAAGAAGTAGTTCTGACTACCCGCCCGGTAGTAGCCACCGGGCCGGAAGAAATCGGGGTGGATTATACCGATTTGCCCCTGGATGTGAAACCCGGCAATACTATTCTGATCAATGACGGGCTGATTGAGCTGAGCGTAATCTCTGCTACTACCGAAGATGTGCGCTGCGTGGTGATTAATAGCGGGCCGCTCTCCAGTCACAAGGGGATTAACGTACCCGGAGTAACTTTGCGCGTACCGACTATCACTGAGAAAGATATGTCTGACCTGCGCTTTGGCGTGGAGAATGACGTGGATTATGTGGCACTCTCTTTCGTCCGCCGGGGAGAAGACATCAGGCGTCTCAAAGAACTGATCCGCGAGTATGCCGGACCAGATAAGCCGGAGATTGAACTGCCTCTGGTGGTAGCCAAAATCGAAAAACATGAGGCCATCACCAATTTTGATGAAATTCTGGAAGAGACGGATGGCATTATGGTGGCGCGCGGCGACCTGGGCGTGGAAATGCCCGCCGAGCAGATCCCGGTACTTCAGAAGATGATCATCCGGAAATGTAACCTGGCCGGAAAGCCGGTTATTACTGCTACCCAGATGCTCGACTCCATGATCCGCAATCCGCGTCCTACCCGGGCCGAAGCAACCGATGTGGCCAACGCTATCCTCGACGGCACTGATGCTATCATGCTTTCCGGCGAGAGCGCCAACGGCCTTTATCCGGTTGAGTCAGTAAGGGTAATGGCCCGGATTGCTCGAACTACCGAAGAAGAAGTGCTGTTTAAACAACCTCGTCTGGACGAAGAATTAACCCGGGCTTTTTCGGTTACGGATGCTATTAGCCAGGCAGTTTGCGGGATTGGCCGGGAAATGCACGCCGCCGCCCTTATCCCGACTACCTCCAGCGGGCACACCGCCCGTATGGTCTCGCGTAACCGCCCGCAGTTGCCCATCTATGCCGTTACTCACCATCCCAGAACTCTCCGCCGTCTTGATCTCGTCTGGGGTGTACATTCCCTCTTATGTGAACGCTACGAAAGTACCGATGAGATGCTGGCTCGCGCCGAAGAAGTGGTCTTAACTGCGGGGCTGGTCAAAGAAGGCGACACCGTGGTCATAACCGCTGGCGTACCGATTGGCACTCCCGGGCAGAGTAATCTCTTAAAAGTGCATGTTGTGGGGCAAAATTAAAAAAGTAAAGCAAAACCTCCTGTATCAGCAGGAGGTTTTTAAGTTGCTGGTTTGTCCGGATTATTAGCTTCTACTGATTGAGGCGTGTTCTTCGCCGCCTATTTCCTGTGGCCCTTCCACTTCCTGGGCAGCATGGCGATAGAGGCTCAAAGCTTTCAGGTAGATGGCATTAGCGCGGGTAAAGATGTTTTTTAACTCCGCAATATCGGGCGAGGTGACTTCGGTAGAAAGCCAGTAGTCAAATTTAGCTACTTCCTGGCGAAGTTGCTCAAAATCTTCTTGCTCGGTCTCTGTATCGAGAGTGGTCTGGTAGAGTGCGAGGGTCTTCTGAAAGACCGAATAACCCTTCCCATAAAGGTTCTTCAAATCTTCCGGGCGGGCGTTTCCGTCTTCCGCGGGCTGTGTCGAACCTAACCAGTTGTCTAAATCGGTAACTTCTTTGCGAAGTTTTTCAAGATATTTGTGCGAAATAGTAGACATGTTACACGCTCGCTTCTGAATTGTTCCGTCAGTCTCGACCAGCAGACAGGAATGCGGAATAGGCTGCTGTAAAAATAAGTGTAAACCACTCGAAGCACAACTGTCAAGCCCGGAGAGTTCCGGGCGCGATTTTTCGGTGAACAAAAGTGTGAAAGCTGTGTGACTATTCGTAGGTTATCAGCACTTTACCGGCGCTCTTCCCGCTATGTAAGAAATCGTAAGCCGCGCCTGCCTCAGCCAGTCCTTTGAATTCGGTGGTATCTACCCTGACTTTAAGCTTGCCGCTGGAATAGAGTTCCAGCAAACGTGCCAGGTGGGTAGCATAATACTTTGCATAAAATGGCAGGAAAAAGCCTCTGATAGAGGCAGACTTATTCAAAAGCCTGGCATAGATTCGCGGTCCGGTCACGCTCTCCAATCCGCTACCGTACTCCGACACATAGCCGATGATAATTAGCCGCCCAAAACGGGCCAGATTACTCACGCAGGTGTCAAAGGTTTTGCCTCCGACTGACTCATAGACCAGGTTTACGCCCTTCGGGTACTCGGTTTTAAGCACCTGGCGCAAATCTTCGGTCTTATAATTTATCACCCGGTCGCAGCCCAGTTCTTTAAGGAATTGCGTTTTCTCTTCCGAACTGCAAGTGCCAATTACGTGGTTGCCGGCTAATTTGGCCAGTTGTACCGCGAATTGGCCGGTCCCTCCGGCGGCGGCGGTCACCAGTACGACCTCGTTGCTTTTCATTTCGCCCACTACTTCCAGCGAAATAGAGGCGGTTAAAGCGCTCACCATGAAACTGGTAATATCAGGGGTAGCCTGTGGAACCGGAAAGGCATAGCGGTAATTAACTGTTTGGTACTCCCCAAAGCCGCCTCCCAGGGTCATAACATAATCACCGGGCTTGAACCCGGTTACTCCCTGACCTACCATGACTACTTCTCCGGTCGCCTCGGTCTGGACCTCGAATGGCGGCGGAGGCGTATCGGGATACAAACCGGCGGTAAATAATCCCACCGAGGCGTTCATCCCGGCGTAGCGGTTCTTTACCAGAAGTTCGCCCGGTCCCGGTTCGGTCAAAGGCACTTCTACTACCTGGATAGCTTTTTTGAAATTGGGGTCAGGTTCGCTCACCATCAGTTTATGGTAAGTGGAAGGTAACATATTTTTTCTCCTCTCTCATAATTTTCCTTGATTATATACTAACCGGGCAATCCCTGCCCAGCAATATTCCATCAAGGTAAAAATTTATAGAAAGGTTAAACATACCGGGTAAAGCCTGTAGGAATGGTTGTAATGGGTAAAGAGGAGGCTATTTTTACTATAACCGTAACATTCGCGCGGTAGCGTACAGAACCCAGGAGGGGGAGATGCTTTACTTAGAATTAGCGTCTGTAAGCGGTACGACCGGTAAAGCCAGGTAAAAAGTGCTGCCTTTGCCCTGCTCACTTTCCACCCACATTCTGCCGCCGTGCTGCCGCACGATTTCATAGCTTATATAAAGCCCCAGACCCAGCCCATCAATCCTGGAGGTATCTCTATCGCGCACCCGGTAAAAACGGTCAAAAATGTGCGCCTGGTTTTCTATGCTGATGCCAAAGCCCTCATCCTGAATCCAGATTATTACTTCTCCGGGGGAGTCGGGCTGGTCTGGCGGAGCAAGTTTTGCTCCAACCGTAATAGTAGTGGCGGGAAGGCTGTATTTAATGCCATTGCTGATGAGATTATCCAGAACCTGTTCCAGGCGAGTTTCATCACAGCTAATTAGTATGCGCGGCTCACTGCATTGCAGCCTGAACTGGTGAGTGTCCGTATTTAAGCGATACTGTTCCATAACCCGCTTGAGCAGCGCAACAAGGTCCACCTCCTGGTTATAATGCAGCTCTAACTGGTGGTTCTGAATGCGCGAAAAATCGAGCAACTGCCGGATTAAATCATCCATCCGGTTAGTCTGGTGGACAATATTATTCACATAGCGCCGGATTCTCTCAAATTCAAGCGGCTGATCCTGGCTTTCCTCTCCCGCTTTACCAGGGTTGGCTAAAAGACGTTGAAGAATTTGAGAGTAACCTTTGATAGAGGTGAGCGGAGTTTTCAGTTCGTGACCGGCGACCGATACAAACAGGTCTTTGAGATAATCCAGTTCTTTTTGAGTTTCAAGCGCTTTTTGCATCTCACGATAAAGCCGGGCGTTATCTACGGCCGCGGCGATGCGCCGGGCGATATCCATAGCAAAAGTTAAATCTTTAGAGTTGTAAATCTCTCTTGCTTCAGCTTTTACGAATATCAGGCTGCCTATGGTTCGTTCTCTGACTTTCAAAGGCACGCATATTACGGAAGCGCCGGAAAGATCAGCAGTACTGTCCGGATAGACTCCAGTCAGAAAGGGATCTTCTAACAGGAAACCCTCCAGTTCTTCCAGCAAAAGGGGATTACCTGTAGCAAGGGCGCTGGTAAAAGGACTCTGGCTGCCGCTTAAGCTAAAAGCCGGCAGGCTATTAAGAGCTTCCCGGGCGGTGCTTGAATAGGCCGCCGCCACTCGTTGTACTAATTCGGTATTTTCCTCGTCCAACAAATCTATGAAGCAGTAATCAGCAAAAAAATCAGTCGCTAACCGGGCAATCAAGCGGATATTTTCTTCATAATCCATGGAGTTTGTCAGAATAGTGCTGATCGTATCGAGAAAGGTCAGCTTCTGCTCGGCTTTCTTGCGGGCGGTAATATCACGAATAACTGCGAGCAGGCCAATTTGCTCGCCCTTATAATCTCTCAAGACACTGACCGATGATTCTACCAGTAATTCCCGGCCCAGGCGATCAAAATGAATGTTTTCTCCCTGCCAGAAACCGCTTTTAGAAAGACTGGCGTAGGCTTCTCCTTCATTTTCCGGGTCTATCCAGCGGTAATTATTGATTTCGCGGTAAGGCTTGCCCAGCACTTCGTTAGCCTGCCAGCCATAAAGGCGTTCGGCCCCTTCGTTCCAGGCTATAATCCTCTCTTCATTATCCATCGCTACTACAGAATCATAGAGATGCGATAAAACTCTTGTCTGAAAACCGGCGTTTGTATAGTGACTTTCCAAAGACCACTGAAGGTCTTCTGCTTGTCCCCCAGTGTTGTTCTGAAACCCCAACCTTTTCTCCTTCTGACCAATCCCAACCCAAAGCAATTTGAATATATTTGTCTAACCAATCCTTTTTAGTGACCTGTTAACCAACAAATTTGTTCGAACAAATTTAACATTTAATTTAATACAAAATACCATACTCAGCTTTAGCTTATATTATAGCTACTTGTCTACTGGAAATCGAGGAAAAAGGTTCAAAAAGAGCTTATATGTCCAATCTGACACAAGACTTAAATTTTATTTCTTAAAAATCTAAATTGCCACATCTCCAATCCTGTATACAGCTCAACCCTAAATGTGTCAGTTCTGGCACAAATTCTGGCATAGCTTATGCTTTTAATATAGTGGAAATAAATCCTGTTGTAGAACTGGTTTTTAAAATTACAAATAAACGCGGGTCAATAGAGCATTTATGTTTCTATAAAGCCGGAATTGTCTTTTCATAACTTCTTTTGTGCTACTTACGAGCGCTAGAATAAGGAGTGTTTTTTTGCTTGCAGTAGATGCTTTCAATTCTTTTGAACTGGCAGAAGTTAAAGGTGTGAACGTTCTAATAATTGAACCGGACGTTGATTACGTTGAGATTGTGCGCGTTTTACTTAACGACAATTTCGACATGCAATTCGCCAACACTGCGGAAGAAGGGCTGGCTTTATTAAAGAATACCGAGTTTAGCCTTATCATCGTAAATTCATCCTTAAATGACAAAGAGAATGACCAGAATTTAATTGACAGTATAAGGACCGTTACAGCGGCGCCAGTAATCGCTCTGGTAGAGATGCAGGATGAAGAAAATAGCTCGAACCTCGTTTTTGATGGAGCCGATTATGTCCTGGCAAAGCCCTTCACCCCGCGCCGGTTACGCGCTGCCATTACTGCGGTTTTGCGGCGAAGTGAACTTGGTGGAAATGAAACCAGCGACCCCGTTCTGCCTGAAACACTGACCAGTGGCGGGCTGAAGCTTAGCCTGGGGCGGCTTGAAGTGCTCTTGAATGGTAAGAAAATCAGTCTGAGCGCGCGTGAGTTTTCCTTATTCCAGTTCTTAATGTCGAATGCTAACCGGGCTTTTACCAGGGAAGAGTTAGCCTCTCAGGCCTGGGGTTGGGCTAAAGGAGGCGAAATGCGCGCCGTGGATAGCGCTATCAAGCGTTTGCGCCAGAAAATAGAAGAAGATACCCGTAACCCGCACTATATTCTGACCGAACGCAATATCGGCTACCGCTTCAACGCCAATGGCTCTAATAGCAAGTAAGAATATCCCCCTGAAGCAGCTCACCTATTCAGGGGGATATTTTTGATATCCGAAACTGTTTTTGCCTCTTGTACCAACCAGCCACAAATTCCCTGAAAAAAAGACAGCTATCCTGATAGCTATCAGGAAAATTAGTTGAGGAAAGTTTTGAAATGTGATATATTTCGCCCGCTTTCCGGTTTTCGTTTTGATCTTTTAGCTTGGTTTTACAGGTACAATGTCAGATCAGCAGTTGGCAAACACAACCCTTGTGGCAAAAACCGACCTTAATACAATCCCCACCCGGCAATCTCACTTACCTTTCCTGCCCGGTATAGATGGCTTACGAGCGATAGCCGTCTCAGCGGTACTGCTCTATCACGCTGGCCTAAACTGGATGCCTGGCGGGTTTTTAGGGGTTGAAGTTTTCTTTGTAATAAGCGGCTATCTTATTACCAGTCTGCTACTGGCTGAGCGTAAGAACACCGGCCAGACAAAGCTAAAAGTATTCTGGTGGCACCGGGCTCGCCGGTTGCTGCCGGCCCTTTTTTTACTCCTGTTGTCCACGCTTGTTTTTTCGGTTATTTTTTTGCCGGATGAAGTGATCGGGTTGCGTGGAGATGTAGCCGCCGCTCTTGGCTACGTTACAAACTGGCAGTTAATCTTCAATCAAAGGTCTTACTTCGAATCGGCAGGCCGTCCACCTTTACTGCAACACCTCTGGTCGCTGGCAGTCGAAGAACAATTTTATATTGTCTGGCCGCTGCTCTTTACCCTGGTAATGTCGAGGCCCTGGCGCCGCTGGCTTCCCTGGATGGTAGGTGTAGCGGCGCTGCTCTCTTCGCTCTGGATGGCTCTGCTTTACCAGCCTGATGTTGACCCGTCCCGCATCTATTACGGAACCGATACTCGCGCTGCCGGGTTACTGGTCGGCGTAGGCCTGGCGTTAGTCTGGTCTATTCCGCAGCAAATTTCCTGGCAGGGCAGGCGTACTCAGCTTACTGCTCTCTTCTTAAACCTGGCAGGCGGGGCGGCCCTGTTAACTCTATTGGTATTTTTTATCACGATTAATGAGTTCCAGGCCTTTCTGTACCAGGGCGGTTTTACCCTGTTAGCCCTGGCAACAGCCGTTTTGATTCTCGCTACCGTGCATCCTCTATCGCACCTGGGAGTCTGGCTGAACTGGCTACCCTTGCGCTGGATTGGCCTGCGTTCTTACTCAATTTATCTCTGGCACTGGCCGGTCTTTAACCTCACGCGCCCGCAACTTGATATTGCTCTCGATGGTTTACCCCTGCTGGCTTTGCGCCTGGCTCTGACCTTACTGCTGGCCGAGCTTTCTTACCGCTATATCGAAACTCCTTTCCGGCGGGGCACGCTTGAAAAGTGGTGGCGCGAATGGCGGCAGGCAGAGGGGCAGCGGAGACGCGGTTTTCAAGTACGCCTGGTAGCAGGCAGTTCTTTAGCAGGAGTACTCCTGGTCACGCTGATATACGCCCTGGCAACCGCCAGGTCACCGCAGGCACCCGATTACATCGCGCATGCCGCTACTTCCAGCACCCCGGTTATTTTTGAGGATACTCCCTCCGCTCAACCGGATGTGCCTGCTACCAGCCAGCCTGCGCCTGCCACGGCTACTGCCGTAGCCTCACCTTTTCCAGAAGCGCCGGTTGCACTGCCGGAGCTTGCCACTGCTACCCCGGCGCCTACTGCCACGCCTTTGCCGACTCCTACTCCCCGACCGGTCCCGCCCATAACTGCGGTTGGCGACTCGGTGCTGTTGGGTGCCGGGAACGAACTGCATAAAGTGCTGGGCCCTATGATTTACGAAGCGGATGTGGGCTTGCAGGCCAAAGGCGGCGTTGATATGCTGCGCTCCTTCCGCGACCAGGGCCTCTTAGGGCCGACTGTGATCATTCACCTGGGAACCAACGGTTACTTCAGCGCCAAGAGTTTTGACGATATGATGAGCATTGCCGGAAGTTCACGCCGGGTCTTCTTCCTGAATGTACGGGTGCCGCGTGAGTGGCAGAATCCGAACAACCAGGTGATTCGAGAGGGCGTCAAGCGCTATCCCAATGCCTACCTGATAGACTGGTACTCGCGCAGCGCCGGGCATCCCGAATATTTCGTCAAAGACGGTTTTCACCTCTCACCGGATGGCGTCAGGGCTTACAACAGCCTGATAAAGGACAGCATCGGTAAATAATAGCCAGATTAGAACCACCTCACTATAATTACACCCGTTAACGAACAACTCTTTGTTGAAATAAGAAGGAGATTTATCAGGTTGGCTGAAAAAATTGTGCTGGATGTAGATACCGGAGTGGATGATGCCCTGGCGATTTTACTGGCGCTAAACTCCCCGGAAGTTGAAGTGCTGGCCTGTACCACCGTGGCAGGCAACGTGACTGTAGATCAAACCACCCTCAACACCCTGATGGTGCTGGAAGCCGCCGGAAGAAGCGATATACCGGTCGCCAAAGGCGCCACCAGGCCCCTTGCCCGGCGCCTGACCACGGCTACCTATTTTCACGGCCCAACCGGTCTGGGGCGGGTCGAACTACCTGCTCCCACTATCAGCCCTGTAGAAGTAGACGGGCCGCATATGCTGCTTAATATGGCCAATCGCTTTGCGGGAGAGTTAACCGTAGTGGCGGTAGGGCCTTTGACCAACCTGGCGCTGGCTCTCCTGATCGACCCCGACTTTGGCCGTAAGCTCAAACGACTGGTAATAATGGGCGGCGCGGTTCGTACTCAGGGCAATATTACCCCGGTAGCCGAGGCGAATTTTTATAATGACCCGGAAGCGGCCCAGGCAGTTTTGCACTGCGGCGCTCCTATCACATTGGTAGGTCTGGATGTTACCCACCAATCGGTGATATACTGGAATGACATTGCATTTCTGGATGATCATCTCGCCACACTTTCTCCCACCGGGCGTCTTTCTCTGGAACTTCTACGCTTTTATACGCAATGCTACGGCGCGACAGGCGGAGCCCATCTCCATGACCCGTTAGCGGTTGGCGTTGTGCTACAGCCTGATCTGGTCACGACTGAACGTATGCAAGTAGATATTGAAACGCATGGACGCCTGACCAGGGGGCAATCCGTGGGATACTCTCATCTGAATATTGACTTAATCGAAGACAAAGGCGATTACGATGATGCAATCGGCATACGAGTTGAACATCCTTCCAATGCCGAGGTATGCCTTGAGGTCAAAGCAGATGAGTTTGTTCAAATCTTCCGGGAGCGCCTGGGCCTAAAGGTATAAAAATTGCTACTAGTACATCTCAACAAAAACTGTAAAAAGGCTAAAAAAACCTCTTGACAATAGTGCTTTTATCTCGTATAAATATAGTTAAGCGTTTTCCGATTTTCCAAACTAGCTCAGGGGATACAGGGAACAGTCAAAGAGGACAGGTTCAATGGCAAATATATATGATGTAGCTCGCCTGGCAAAGGTTTCTACTGCTACTGTTTCTAAAGTTCTCTCGAATACTCCTTATGTCAGCGCCCAGACCAAGGAGAGGGTGCTAAAAGCAGTACGTGAGTTACAATATACTCCTAGTCTGGCTGCTCGCGGCTTGACCGGCAATCGGACCTATGTTTTAGGCCTGGTTATTCCCTACGATCCTGAATACCTGTTTGCTGACCCTTTTTTGCTGGAAGTTATCCGGGGCGTTGAATCAGTGGCCAACGAAAACGACTACAACGTTTTACTCTCAATGGCCAAAAAATCTGACCAGCGCAGCGCTTATACCCGGTTACTTCGGACCGGTTATGTGGATGGAGCAATCACGGTAGAGACCTTTGAAGGTGATGCCGCCGGAAGAGAACTGGAAGAGCGCGGTTTACCGCGAGTTTCCATTGGCTACCGGGATAGTGTTAAACCGATTAACCTGGTACACTCGGATGATTACCGGGGCGCTTATGAAGCCGTGAATCATCTGTTGAGCCTGGGGCATCGCCGGATAGGCGTCATCAGCGGACCAGCCAATTTCATGGGAGCCATGAACGAACGCTTACGGGGCGTTAAAGATGCCCTGGCAGCATACGGCCAGAACCTGGATGAAAAGTTGCTAACGTACGGAGACTTTACGCTGGAGAGCGGGTATGCCGCCTGCGAACCACTGCTGGAAAATCCCGAGCGTCCTACAGCTATCTTTGCCATGAATGATCGTATGGCCGCCGGTGCGATGCGCCGTATTCGCGAACACGGTCTGACTATTCCCGCCGATATTTCCCTGGTAGGTTTTGACGATGTACCCTTAACGGTGCTGGTCGAACCTGCTTTAACAACTATCCGGCAACCTGGTGTGGAGCAGGGTCGGGTAGCGGCTCAAAAACTTTTTGAGCTAATAAATAACGACATTCAGCAATTTGACCCGGTGACGCTGCCTGTCTCACTAATCGTACGTGAGTCAACTGCGCCGCCATCCAAATAAGCACAATCCAACCTCGCGCATATAGCTATCTAAAGACGTGTTGAAGTGCGGACAGTCCTTTGTTAGGTGCAGTCTGCAAACCTTTACTCAAGGAGGAGGAATCCAATTATGCCTCAAATGAAAGCGACCAGGCGTTGGACGCTTTTGGCCATTCTGGCTCTGTTAACGGGCCTGATTCTGGCGGCCTGTGGTGATAACACCAACACTCCCGCTCCCGCAGCTACGACTGCTGCGGCTACCACTGCCGCTTCCAGCGCGACTACCGCTGCGGCTACTACCGCTGCCGGTGGCGCAGCCACGACTGCTGCGGCTACGACTGCTGCCGGTGGCGCTGCTACTACCGCTGCCAGCGGCGGCACTGCTCTGACCGGCAACCCCAATCTCAAAGGTGATATCACTGTTTGGGCCTGGAACGTTGCCGCCAAGAGCCTCCAGGCTAACGTAGCCGGTTTCAACAAGCTTTACCCGAACGTGAAAGTCAATGTGCAGGACATTGGCCGCCTGGATGTCTATGACAAACTGACGACCGGTCTGGCCGCCGGCGGCGTGGGTCTGCCCGACGTTGTGGCCGTAGAGTCCGACCACATGGACGTTTACACTTCCAAGTTCCCGGATGGCTTCGCCGACCTGACCTCCAAAGCCAGCAAGTACGAGAAAGATTTTGACCCTTCCAAGTGGGCTCAGTCCAAAATTAAGGGCAAAATCCGCTCTATTCCCTGGGATTCGGGACCGGTAGGCGTTTTCTATCGCGTGGACATGTTCCAGAAAGCCGGCGTTGATCCGAACTCGATTGAAACCTGGGATGACTTTATTGCCGCCGGTAAGAAAGTCCAGGAAGCTAACCCGGGCGTGAAGATGGCCGCTATTGACTACACCAAAGACGATGGCCTCTTCCGCATGATTATGGGTCAGCAGGGCGCTTACTACTTCAATCAGGATGGCAAGATCACCATCAACTCTCCTGAAGCCGTCAATGCTATGACCATCATCAAGAAGCTGAAGGATGCCGACCTGCTGACTAACATTCAGGGTTGGGACGGCACCGTAGCTGCCAGCGTAAACAGCAAAGTAGCTACCCAGACCTTCGGCGTATGGTGGAGTGGTACCCTGACTGACTCGGCTCCCGATCAGAAGGGTAAATGGGGCGTCATGCCGATCCCGGCGCTGACCAAGGGCGGCTCTCGCGCTACTAACCTGGGTGGTTCTACCCTGGCTGTCCCGAGCAGCAGCAAGAACCAGGATGCCGCCTGGGCTTTCGTAGAGTACAGCCTCTGCACCACCGAAGGCCAGAACAATATCATCAAGAACTTTGGTATCTGGCCCAGCTACATCCCGGCTTACAGCGATCCGTTCTACACTGCGCCGCAGCCGTACTTCAACAACCAGCCGATCTGGAAGATCTTCTCTGCCGAGATCCCGCAGTTGAAGTCCGTTTTCTACACCAGCGACAACGACAAGGGTCTGACCATTGGCGCTGACGCTCAGGCTGCCGTTCTCAGCGGTACCGACCCCGCTCAGGCACTGCAAAAGGCCGCCGACCAGTTGAAACAACAAACCGGTCGCGATCTTGCCAAGTAGTCTTTAGCAGTTACTTTTAGAGGAGCAGGCCGGAATCTCTCCGGCCTGCTCTATCCTTAAGGAGAATGGCATGCAAGGTGCAATTCCTCGCGCCGAAAAAGAACCGCGTCGCGTGCAGGGCCTGCGTCTCAGTCCTAAATTCGCTCCCTATGTCTTCGTAGCGCCTGCTTTTATCCTTTTTGCGGTCTTCATGATCTACCCGATCATCTATTCCTTCATTCTCAGTCTTCAGACTAACCGCGATGGGGAACTGGTCTGGAATGGTTTAAATAACTACTCCCGACTGCTGGGCGACGATCTTTTTCGCACCGCCCTTTTTAATACCTTTATTATCCTGATCGTGCAGGTACCTATCCAGCTATCACTGGCTATGTTGCTGGCCGTGGCGCTTAACTCGCAGTTCCTGCGCGGCAGAGGAGTTTTTCGGGCGATTTACTTCCTGCCGGCCGTTACCGGTCTGGCGGCTGTCTCGGTAATCTTCCGAATTTTGTTTGCCGACCCGACTGGCATCGTCAATGCCTTCCTTTCGATCTTCAGTTTTGGCCCGATTCATTGGACCCTTCAGCCCTTCTGGAACCGAGTTCTCTTGCTCCTGGCGATTACCTGGCGCTGGACCGGCTACAATATGGTCATTTACCTTTCGGGCTTGCAGAGTATTCCTAACGACCTGTACGAAGCCGCATCGGTGGACGGCGCTAACTGGGGCACCCAGTTCTTCCGTATAACTCTGCCCCTCATGCGCCCGATCATCCTGTTTACTACAGTGCTTTCAACTATCGGCACTTTGCAGATTTTTGATGAGAGTTATCTGTTGACCAATGGTGGACCGGAAAACTCGACTATGACGGTAGGTTTTTATCTCTACCGCACGGCTTTCCGGCAGGCGGACTTCCCGTACGCCTCCACAATCGCCTATGGTCTGCTCTTCTTCATAGCCATCCTCTCGTTCCTGCAATTCAGGTTTGCCGGCGAGCGCGACGAAGGGAGGAGTTAACTGAATGGCAAGTGTAACAGCAACTCATAGCACCACTGCCGCTCGCGTGGGCAGCCGCACTCCCGGCTTTATTATCGGCCAGGTTCTGCTCTATCTGGTTTTGCTGGTGGGTGCTATTGTTTCGCTCTTCCCCTTCTACTATATGTTCATGGCTTCCACCCTGGACAAAAGTAAGGTGCTGGTCCAACCACCGCCCATCGTGCCCAGTGACCAGTTAGGCACCAATATCACCCGCTTGCTCAATGACAGCACTCTTAACCTGGCGCAGGGTATCTGGAACTCGGTGATTATCGCGATTGTCTTCACCATTTGCAGCGTGATAATCTCCTCGCTGGCCGGATACGCTTTTGCCAAGTATCGCTGGCGCGGACGCGACCTGGTTTTCTTCCTCTTCCTGGCTACCCTGATGATTCCCAACCAGGTCACTTTTGTGCCGCTCTTCAAGATCATGGCCGGGGGTAATCCCTTCGAGTGGAACTGGCTGGGCACGATCCAGGCGGTAATTCTGCCCGGTTTAGCCAGTCCTTTCGGTATCTTCCTGATGCGGCAGTCTATGTCCCAGTTCCCGGATGAATTGATCGATGCCGGGCGTATAGATGGCGCCGGGGAGTTCGGTATTTTCTGGCGGATTGCCTTGCCGGTTATGCGTCCATCGCTGGCGGCGCTGGCAATCTTCATGTTTATGACCCAGTGGAATAGTTTCTTCTGGCCGCTGGTAGCCCAGGTAAATACCATTCCGACCCGGATTGGAGCCTTATCGGGAGCGAGCATCATTGACTATAGCGGAATTATGACGGTCACCAGCATATCGGTGCTGCCGCTGATCATCTTCTTCCTCTTGATGCAGCGCGAGTTTATCAGCGGGGCGCTGGCCGGTTCTGTCAAAGGCTAAATAAAGAATTGGATAGGGTAGCGGAAAAGCTAAACCGTGCCCTGATAGGCAAAGGGGCAAGGAGGTCGAGTCTTAGCTGCTCGACTCCCGGCCCCTTTCTCTTTGTCTGGTAGATTGGAATTGTTATGACCAATGAGCTAAATGTCCCCCTTGTGGGCGTGGATTATTATCCTGAACATTGGCCGGAAGAACGCTGGGCTCAGGACGCCCGCCTGATGCGTGAAGCCGGTTTGAAGCTAGTGCGTATCGGCGAATTTGCCTGGAGCCGGTTGGAGCCGCAGGCAGGTTACTATGATTTTGAGTGGTTAGACCGGGCCATAGAGACGCTGGCTTCGGAGAATTTGAAAGTAATTATTGGCACACCCAGCGCTACTCCTCCTGCCTGGATGGTAGCGGCGCATCCCGAAATGTTACCGGTAGATATCAATGGCCGTACTTACGGGTTTGGCGGACGGAGGCACTATTGCCCGAGTTCTCCTTACTACCGCGAGCAGTCCGTAAGGATGGCCTCGCTGGAGGCCGCTCATTACGCTCGGAACCCGGCAGTGGTCGGCTGGCAAGTCGATAATGAACAGGGGAATCATGGTACCACCCGCTGTTACTGCGCCTGCTGCCATACCGGCTTTCAAAACTGGCTAAAGCAGCGCTATGGCACTCTCGAAAAACTGAATGAAGCTATGGGTACCGTTTTCTGGAGCCAGGAGTACAGCGCCTGGGAGCAGATACCCCTGCCGGGATTTGCGCCGACTAATCACAATCCCAGCCTGGAACTGAATTTCTTTCGCTACGCCAGCGCCAGCGCCGTTGAATTCTCCAACTTGCAGGTAGCCGCGATTCGCGAATACTTCCCGGCAGAGCGCGGTTTTATTACTACCAACATTTTCCCCCAGGACGATCACATCAACTTCTACGACCTGTCTCGCGAGCTTGATTTCATCTCTTGGGATAATTATCCGCACGGCACGACCGGCCCGGCCCATGTCACTTTCCACCATGATTGGATCTGGGGCTTCAAACGCCTTCCGGCCTGGGTTATGGAGCAGCAGTTGGGCCCGATTAACTGGACAAAGTACAATCCGCCAGTGCCTCCGGGGCAGGCCCGTTCCTGGTCGGCTCATAACGCCGCCAAGTCGGCGGGCGCTACCGTCTATTTCCGCTGGCGCGAGTCGCGCTTCGGACAGGAGCAATATCACAGCGCTTTCTTGCGCCATGATGCCCGGCCTACCAGAGCCTACCGCGAGTTGCAGGAGACTCATCAAGAACTGGAGAATCTCCCGGCGGATTACTGGCAGCGCGGCCCGGCCCGGGTAGCTTTACTTTTCTCTTACGATGATATGTGGGCTTTACAACTTGAGCCGAATAACGAGGCTTTCAACTACAATGAGCTGGTCCGAAACATCCATGCCAGCCTGCTCGCCCGCCATATTCCCTGTGATGTTCTTCCCAGGGGTACTCAACTGGAGGTGCTGAGCGACTATGCCCTGGTGCTGGTGCCCGCCCCGCTCCTGATTGACGAGGCGGAAAATCAGGTCTGGCAGGAGTATGTCAAAAGTGGCGGCAAGCTGCTCCTGACCATGCGGGCCGGGGTCAAAAGCCAGTCCAACGTCTGGACCGACCAGACTTTACCGGGCGGCATGAGCGAGTTCCTGGGGGCGCGGGTCGAGGAATCGCTCAGCTTCCCGCCACCCGGCGCGGGAGCAGATGAAGCCGAACCTCGCTGGGGCTGGCGCGAATGGACTTCGCAACCAGTCGCCCTCTCTTTGCCCGGCGGTAAACAGGCTCAGGCCCGGCGCCTCTGGCTGGAAACGCTTTCGACTGAAGCAGGTACCGAAAGCCTGGCTGCCTTTGACCGGGCGGACTGGGATGATTATTTTGCCGGGATGCCCGCCCTGCTCAGGCGCAAACAGGGCCAGGGCGAAATATACTACCTGGCTTGCTGGCCGGAAGAAAGCTTCTACAGTTACCTCTGGCAGGAAGTTTTTGCCGAAGAAGCGGCCCCGGTTGACAGCCGCTGGCCCCCGGTGGATGGTCTGGAAGTGGTTGCCTCCGGCGCGAATGGCCAGTATATAACTCTCTTTAACCACACCTCGCAACCGCTCAAAGTGGAACCGCCGGACGGTTACGTTTCTTTGCAGGGCAGATTGCACGGTGAGCTTCCTCCACATGCGGTCTGGTTCTTCAAACGCGCCGGGTGATATGCTATACTGGTTGTAGCAGGTAAGCAGTCGCTACCGGAAAGACATTAGGAGCAACTGTCAGGATGCTCGCCATGATGCAAGTTCTTTTTTATGTTGCCCTTAGCCTGGGACTTGGTTTGCTGACCTTTTTCGTACTCTGGGCCATGCTACGTGGAGTACAGTTGCAAATCCTGGAATTGCGCATGCGGAGGCAACTTAACCAGAAAGATTTTGAGGGAGCGCTCGTCACTATCGGGCAAGCGCTCCGCCTTAACCCGGCGGGAGGCTCGCTGTACTACCAGCGAGCCCAGTTATACACTCAAATGGGCGATTTTCTCTCGGCTGAAGCTGATTATACCCACGTCCTGCGTTTCTCCCAAAGCGCTACCGCTTACGCCGGGCGGGCTGCCGCTCGCTTGAAGCTTGATATGACTAAAGAAGCCCTGGTGGATGCCAATCATGCTATCGCCTGTAGTCGCCTGTGGTGGCGCGGCTACTACGAGCGAGGGCGGGTCTATGCCACGCTGGGTCACTATTCGATTGCCCTGGACGACTTTAACCAGGCCCTCGATCTCAATCGCACTCCACCCTCCGAGTTATACCTGGCGCGGGCTGAAGCCGCCGACCACCTGGGTGATAGCGAAACCGCCGGGCGCGACCGGCAGCGAGCCACCGAACTTTCACGCTCCTGAATTCCTCCTCCCCGGTTGATAGTCCTCTCATTGTTTTATTTCCACTATTGACGAGCGGTTACTTTGTAAATATAATAAGAACATACGTTCTGATATTTGCTTTGGCACAATTCGGTATTAGCTGATTACATTGATTACTAGAGTAGAAACAGGAGGTATTGAGTGTCCGAAAACGAAGCGCAGCCCCTGGAACGCTATACAGAAAAAGAAGCCCACAAAAGATTTGCCATAGACCTGAATAATCTCACCTGGACCCTGCTGGGCAAAAAAGAACGTACCGCGGAAGAAGACGAAAAGATGGTCAACGCTGCGCACGCTTCTACCTATCACTGGGGCGAAGTAGGGACAGCCGTTAACCAGGCGCGCGGCCAGTGGATGATTTCACATTCTTATGCTGTTTTAAACCGTCCGCAAAGCGCTTTGCATCACGCCCAACTGTGCTTGCTGATAGTCGAGCAAAATAATTTTGGAGATTTTGACCTGGCATACGCCTATGAAGGCATGGCACGGGCCCTGGCAGCCAGCGAACAGCTCGAGGAGGCGCGCAGGTATTACGCCCTGGCTGAGGAAGCAGGCCAGCAGATCAAAGACAAAGAGGACCGGGATATTTTCGCAGGTGATTTTGAGGAAGGCCCCTGGTACGGCCTGAAATAAAATGAGGCCCTGCCAGGGCCTCAGAAACAAACTATTATTACATTTCCCAGAGGGTCACTTCCCCGGGGATGGAGTTAAATCCGCGGTTTTTAACCCCATCCCCTGACCCTGCCAGTAATCCACTAACAAAACGGTCAGACTACCCTGTCCAGCTCGGAAGAAGGTTTGTTCTCAGCAGGTTTGCCTTCCGCCCGGCTTTCTACCCTGGCCGGTAAGTTCTCTGTATTTTGAGCGACCAGGCTCCGTTGCATTTCTATATATCTGCCCAGATCTTGAGCAAAAATCATACCAGAATAGTAACCGCCTTCGCCGATTACGGCTCCGAGGGTAGCGGGTTTTGCCGCCATTTTCTCAAAGGCCTCTTGCAGGTCATCCTGCGGGCGGAAAGCCAGCATACTTCCCCGGCGCAGCATTACCTCATTCAGGCTTAAATTGGCCCATTCCGCAGGCGGGTACTTGCGCAGTTGCAGCAGGTTAACCGCGCCTACCAGGTAGCCCTGTTCCACTACCGGCAACCAGCGTCCCGGTTCCAGGCCATAAAAGAAAGGCTGTACTTCGCTCATCTTCATTTCAGGGCGCAGGTGCGGCGCGGTTTGCCACATCACCTGCCCTACTTTTAGACCTTTCAGGCTGTATCTAGCTGCTTCCTGCACATAGCCGAGGGCAGAAGCGCTCAAGAGGAACCAGCCGATGAAACCGAGCCATAGACCATTGAAAATAGCGCCGTTCAACATCAGAAAGAACCCCAGGCTGATGAACCCCCAGGCGAACAGGCGACCTGACCGGGATACCCAGCGCGTAGCCTTGAGCCTGTCACCGGTCCTGGCCCAGACCGCCGCTCGCGCCACCTGCCCGCCATCCAGGGGGTAGGCCGGAATGAGGTTAAAGAGCCCTAACAACAGGTTGACGATTGCCAGGTAGCCGCTGATGGTAGCTACGGCAGGGATGGTAACAAAGGTCAGGATGGAAAGCAGCAGAAAGACGCCCGCCAGCGCCAGGCTGGCTAGTGGTCCGGCAATCGCTATCCAGAAGGCATGGCGCGGGCGGCGCGGTTCTTCCTTCAAGTTGGCTACACCGCCGAACAGGTGCAGCACAATGCTGTCTATTTTGAGGCCGAACTTACGGGCCGTAAACGAATGCGCCAGTTCGTGCAGCAAAATTGAGAGATATAGGCCCAGGCATGTTAGTAACGCGGCTGCCAGGTAAACCGTACCATTGAGTCCTGGCAGGGCCGCCGGAAAATAACTGCCGCTCAAACTGATGGTAATGAGCGTAGCGAAAATAAATAAAGACCAATCTATTCTGATGTCTATACCCTTAATACGGGTCAAACGAAACCCACTTTTCATCTTTATACTTCTCCTTTATATCCCGGCGGCTCAATTTCTTTTATATTTAAGTTCTTTTAATAAGATGTTTACAGGCAAGCGGCGCATCGTCGAGCCGCTTGCCTGTAAGAACGATTATTTATAACTGAGACTAGTCTAAACAATTAAAATGAAGAGAGTGTGATTACAATATTAGTAGAATATAAACTCTCCGCGCTATTTCTCCCTTTTAAAAATAATTGAATACTATCCGTAGCTGGCACATATATTGTTGACTGTTACAGCTTAGAGATAGTCATCTTTATATGGAGCTTCAGGCTTTGGTACGCCTGTAAATTGCTAGAAGGCGGTGTATCCGAGCAGAAGTGAAAGGTTGGGATTTAATGCAACTCAAACCGATTGAAGAGCAGGTAGTGGTGCTGATGGGGGCTTCCAGCGGCATTGGCCGGGAGAGTGCTATTGAGTTTGCCAGGCGCGGGGCCAAAGTGCTTGTGGCCGGGCGAGGCGAGGAGGATTTAGCCTCGCTGGTTCGCGAGATAACCGAAGCGGGTGGAAGCGCCAGCTACGCCCTGGCCGATGTAACAGATTTCTCACAGGTACAGGCGGCGGCAGCCAGGGCCGTGGAGCTTTACGGGCGGTTGGATACCTGGGTACACCTGGCCGCAGTTTCGATTTATGCGCCTTTTGAGAAAATACGACCCAAAGAGTTTAAACAGGTCCTTGATGTCAATCTGCTGGGCCAGATTCACGGCGCACTGGCAGCCCTGCCTTACCTGCGGCAGGCGGGCGGCGGTTCCCTGGTCCACATTGCCTCGGTAGAGGGCAAACGGGCTTTTCCTTTTCAGAGCGCCTACAGCGCCTCAAAACACGGCATCGTGGCTTTTACAGAGTCCCTGCGGCTTGAGTTGCGCAAAGAAGGCGCTCCCATCAATGTCGTCACAATCCTTCCCGGCTCGATTAATACCCCTCTTTTTAACAAGGTAATCAGCCGGATAGGGGTAAAACCTCTGCCGCCTCCGCCAATTTACCAGCCAAACGTGGTTGCCGATGCTGTTCTTTACGCCGCCAGCCATCCTGCCAGGGAAATTATCCCCGGTGGTGGGGCGAAAATGCTCATTATCAACCAGCGCCTTTCGCCCAGTCTGACCGATTTAATGCTACTTTTTTACGGCTTTAGAGGCCAGAAGACCTCTGAACCTCGCTCTGAAAATGCCCCGAATAACCTTTACCGGCACTTGCCGGGTTTAGGACGAGTGCATGGCGATTTCGGTAAATTAGCCACTCCCCGCTCTTATAATAACTGGCTGGAAAAACATCCTTTGCTGAGGATGGGAGCATGGATGGGGGCAGGCCTGGGCTTGAGTACCTTATTGCGTAATTCTCGTAACTCTAACAAGTCTCGGAGCCTGTTAAAGGTGAAATAGACGGCTACACCTGGAACATTTGACAGTAACAGAAAAGCGCCCGCCAAGTCCGGGCGCTTCTTGTAAAGAAGGAGTACCAGATTAGATTACTAATTTTGTTTAGCAGGCTCCCCCGAAAGGCCAGCCTTTTTTATTAAACAGATTAGGGAGCGTGCCAAACAGATATTTGGGCCGGGTGTGGTACATGGCCATCATCTTTTTCTGGGCAAACTCAACCTCACCTTTTGAAAGATTGTCCAGCCGCATGACATTGTGGTAAACATCGTAGTGATGCCAGTCCCGGTCAAAAATGCGATCCTGGTAAGTAACCCAGTCGTCCGTGCCGATATAGGGCGTCAGGATATTAATCCAGAGCATCTCCGGCGCGAGATCCATCAGATAGCCAAAGTTGGTATTGAGACTCTCATGGGTTTCTCCCGGCGTACCGACGATAGTAGAAGCCAGGCTGACTATGCCGTACTTCTTCAGAGTGCGCACCGCCTTGAAGTTGTCGTCTACCGTGGCGCGTTTGCGGTAAAGTTTAAGGGTAGCGGCGTCCATATTTTCAACACCGAGTAGCACCGCTTCGCAACCCGCCTGGGCCATCAGTTGCACCATCTCCGGGTGGTCGGCAATCGAGTTGCAGCTACACTGTGCCGACCAGGTAAACTTCATCCCGCGTTTCAGAATTTCTTCGCAGAACGCGATGGTGCGTTTGAAGTTGGTAGAAAAGAGATCGTCTACAAAGAAGAAGTTGTCAAAGCCCAGCTTCATAGCCTGCTCCACTTCGTAAAGCATACTCTCGGGACTGCGTGCCCGCCACTTGGCTCCATAGACCGAGGTCACGATACAGAAAGAGCAGTCATAAGGGCAACCTCGGCTGCCGGAAATCTGGAACATGGGTTTACCGAGCTTGCCAAAGCGGTTGAATGAGGCGTTTTTGTACAGCCTAAGGTTCAGCAGGCTATGGTCGGGAATAGGTAAGGCGTCAAGATCTTTAATCCAGAGGGTCGAGGGATTGCGCACAACCTGGCCTTCGCGGTTGCGCCAGCTAATTCCCTGAATTTCCGCCGGGTTAAACCCTTCCCCCCAGGAAAGCGCGTTGGTAAGGTTCAGCATGGTGATTTCGCCTTCACCGCGCACGATGTAATCTACCACCCCGGATTTAAGGGTTCTTTCATCATCGAAGCTGACGTGATTGCCGCCCATCACCACAATTTTGCCCAGCTTTTTAGCGTAGCGCGCTACCATCATGGCTTCGGGATAGCGCACCGTATCGGTGGTGATTCCCACAATATCTACATTCGAGGGTATGTGCAGTTGCTCGCCGCTTTTAACATCGTTGATCGCCACCTGATGCCCGGCCATTTTAAGAATGGTAGCCGGGTAGAGTAAAGCCAGCGGGATTGTATTGAAAGTCAACAACTTGGCAAAGCTCTTGTCAAAGCCCGGTACTGGCGGGTTGATAAAGAGGACGTTCATAGACCGGGCTGGTTTGGTTTCAACCATTGCCTGTTTTAATTCTATGCTATTGGGAACAGCCATCGAAATTAACTCCTCTGCGCCGGAACCCGGCTTTTGAACTTTCTATAAACCATTTATTTACATGTGACATGCATGTGAAAAGAAAGGTCCTGTGGATGCAGCATTTAAATCATATGTCTCCTTTAAGAAGGCTGTCAGTAGTAATTACTACATTGCTTTTCCCGGTTTGATCAGGCCTTGTTGGGCGTGCTATTATTACTTGCCTTACAACTGTAAAGACAATTCTAAAGAAGGAATCTCAAAAGAAATTTGATAGGAGAATTTGATTGCGCGTACTGTTAACGAACGATGATGGAGTGGATAGCCCCGGCCTGCAAGCTCTGTACGAAGCGGTTTCGGCTGTAGCCGGGGTGGAAGTTTACGTAATTGCGCCTGACCATAACTGGAGCATCAGCGGCCATAACAAAACTATGGACCGCCCTTTGCGCGTAAATGAAATAAAGTGGTACAACGGCCTGGAAGTGCTGACCACCGATGGTACGCCCGCTGACTGCGTAAGCCTTGCCGGGTTGGGCCTGATTCCCGAAACGCCTGACCTGGTAATCAGCGGCATCAATCTTGGCCCCAATCTCGGCGACGATGTGACCTATAGCGGCACGGTGGCGGCGGCTATGGAAGCCCATATCGCGGGCATTCCGGCTGTGGCTCTCTCGCTCAACGAATACACTTCTTTTAACTTCAACGCGGCGGCGACCTTCGCTACCCGCCTTATCTCCCTTTTCCAGCTTGCCCTGCAAGGGAAAGAAGGCGGCCTGATGCTGACTTCCGATCTCTTCCTCAATATCAATGTGCCTAATATCAATTATGATGAGGTTACCGCGATTGAAATTACCCGCCAGGGCAGGCGGATTTACAAAGATGAACTTTTCCGGCGCGAAGATCCGCGTGGTCGCGCGTATTACTGGATTGGTGGTGAACGCCCGGACGGTCATTTGCACGAAGGAACTGATATTGCGGCGGTAGCTGAAAATAAAATTAGTATTACCCCGATGATGCTTGACCTGACCAATTACAGGATGATAGAAAAGTTAAAAGGCTGGCAGTTCTAATTACTGGTGAATTTTAATAGCAAGGAGGCTATCACGTTCAATGGCAGAATCCTACCAGAATATTTTGTTGGAGAAAAACGGTCACCGGGCCAATATTGTGATCAACCGGCCCGAGAAACGCAACGCCCTTAATAACGCCACTATCGCCGAACTGGTGGCGGCTTTTTCGGATTGCCGGGCTGACCCTGAAGTACGCGTGATCGTGCTGAGCGGCGCCGGGGATAAAGCATTTTGCGCCGGAGCAGACCTGGCTGAAACCCAGCAGTCTGCCAGCGAGTACCAGCGGTTTGTCCAGCGCGAGACTTTCGTGGGCCTGTTCGAAATGATTCCAAAATTAGGTAAGCCTGTGATTGCCTCGGTACAGGGGGCGGCCCTGGCCGGAGGTTGTGGCCTGGCTGTAGCCTGCGATTTTGTAATCGCCAGCGACAGAGCTCGCTTTGGCACTCCTGAAATTAACGTTGGCCTTTTTCCCATGATGATTTCGGCCATTCTCATTCGCAACCTGGGACGTAAAAAGGCCTATGATATGATGTTCACCGGGCGCATGATTGATGCTAATGAGGCCGAACGGATTGGACTGGTCACGCGAGTCGTTCCGGCGGAGCATTTGCAATCTGAAGTAGATAGCCTGGCGGATGAACTGGCGGCTAAAAGCCCAGCTATTCTCAAACTTGGAAAAGATGCTCTCTATAACGCGGGCGAAATGCCTTTCAGCGAATCTCTGCGCTACCTCAGCAGCATGTTGACCATGAGCATTCTAACCGAAGACTCTAAAGAAGGCCTGACCGCCTTCGTGGAGAAACGCAAACCTGAATGGAAGGGCCAGTAGGCCCTTCCATAAACTATATCGCTCTTTACTTTCCTCACTTGAAATCATTCAAGGCTCTCTTAACTTAGTGATCTTGAAATAAGGTTCATTACTAAAAAGAAGTTAACATAACTACTACTTTAAGTTTAGAATTTCGTTAATTTTATATCGGATTGCGATTATTTGGCTTAAAATATGCTAATATATTATCAGTAGTGTATGGAACCTGGCAGTAGGTTAATTGATTTGAGTGAATGAGATAAGCATATGACAGTACAAACGGGATCAGCTTACGGATTAGTTATTACGGTAAGTCGTGAAGAAGGCAGCGGTGGGCGAGAAGTGGCCCAGACCCTGGCTAAAAAGCTCAAACTGAGCTATGTAGATAACCAGATTCTCAAGCTGGCCGCTCGCCAGCTCGGTCTGACCGAGCAGGAACTGGTAGATATTGATGGCAAAGCGCCCGCCGAGGATCTCAAATTTGTAAAAACGGCTCAGCCCAGCCCGGCCCAACTGGTAGCTACCGGCAACGGCAGCGCTGATTATACCAGTTTGCAGATTAGCCGCGCTGCAACCCAGAATGGTGACGATTCACGCGCCCACATCTGGCACAACTATCACAACCTGGTAGAGGAATTAATTAAAAGTACGGCCCGGCATGGAAACGCTGTTATCCTGGGTCGAGCGGCCAACCAGGTACTGAAGGGCTGGTCGGGAGTGGTAAATGTACTGGTACACGCCCCCCTGCAAAACAGAATCGAGCGCCTTTCCTACCTGGAGCATATCGACCGGGCCACCGCTGCTCAACGCATCGAGCATCTTGATCAGCAGCGCGCTCATTACGCCCGCTACTACTACGGCGTGGACTGGAAAGACCCCGACCAGTACGATCTGGTAATCAATACGGCGGCAGTGCCTTTAACAGTGGCAACTGAGGCAGTCAGTCGATTTGTCAAAGAGGTACATAACTCGATTAATAAGACTGTAAATCCGCTGACAATTCACTGTAGCTATGACAAACTCACTACCCAGGATGACTACACCCTGAAAGAAGCGGCGGATCTGCTGATGACCAATCCTGACCTGTTAAGGCAGGCAGTATATCGCGGAGACCTCAAGGGAAAGATCGTAGATCACCGGGTGGTCAGTATTAGCCGGGAAGCCCTCCTTGAGTGGATGCAAAACAGTCACCTTTCCTGATAGCTTCATAATATCTCCTTTTCGCCTGACTTGCCCCGGTTAATCCTATAGCCGGGGCAAGTTTTATCTCCCTCTTTTCCGTAAAATCCTTCACATACCTGGCACGATTCTTGCAAGTGGGTATTGCATTGTTTATCACTCAAAGTACAAAGGAAGTAGTTATCATAAATAGATAGAAATTACATATTTTTTCCTTTTGTGGTAAGATTTCTATAATCTTTTGTGGATTTGGCTGCGCCTGGCTGAAAGTAAATTACTCTTTGTAACCGAAACCATCTACCACTATTTTAAAAAAAGCAAAGGTAAGAAACCACGTGGAATTAAGCAACCAAGTCGGAAACAGAGCTGCGCTGAAAGAAGAAGTCCACTATCTGCGAAATAAAGTAGCTGAGCTAGAGCAATATCAATCCGACATTAACCGCATTGAAGAGCGCTTGCGCCTGGCTATGCAAGCGGCCCAGATGGGTATCTGGGATTGGAATATAATAACTGACCAGGTAGAGTGGTCCGAGAGCCTGTTCGATTTATTTGCGATAACTCCTGATTCCTTTGAAGGCAATTTTGAGGCAGTCCTGAATTCAGTCCACCCGGCAGACCGTGAGGAGATGCGCAGCATCATCCAGAAGTTGCTGGATGAGAAGTCTGAAGATTACCTGCAAGATTTCAGAGTGCTTCTGCCGGATGGTACACTGCGCTATATGAGCGGCAACGGGCGTATTTATTACGACTCGGTGGGCAACCCGGTTCGCATGCTCGGCACTTCCAAAGATATAACCCCACGCAAACAGGCTGAAGAGACCTTAAAATTTCTACTTGATGCCGGCATGATCCTGGCAAGTTCCCTGGATTATGCGACTACCCTGCGAAACCTGGCCAGCATCATAGTTCCGCGCATCGCGGATTGGTGCACTATTGATATGGCCGAGAAAGTGCCGAACCGGGAGTTGCCTGTCTTGAAGCAACTGGTCCTGGTACATACTGACCCGGCCAAAGAAGCCCTGGTTGATGAATTGCGCATCAGGCTGTTACCTGACCTGGACGAAACCAATCCGATGGTGCAGACTTTTTTAACCGGCAAATCGCTGCTTGTCCCTCAAATACCGTTGGAAATGATTGAGGCAGTCTCCCCGGATGAAAAAACCAGCCAGTTATTGCGGGAATTAAATCTAATTTCAGCTCTCTATGTACCGATCATGGCCCACGGCAGATCAATAGGGGTTATTACTCTCAATACCTCAGACTCGGGCCGTAAACTCGATGAAAGTGACGTTAGCCTGACGGAGGAACTGGCCAGGCGGGCCGGGCTCGCCATTGAAAGCGCCCGGCTATTCTCCGCTGAGCAACAGGCCAGGCAAGCGGTAGAAAATTTCGCCTCTCGCACCAATCGGTTACAGCAAGTTACCCTAGCGCTGGCAGAAGCGCTTACTCCGGATGAGGTTACGCGGGCTATGGTTACCCAGGGAGTAGAAGTGCTGGGAGCTTATACCGGTTCTGTGGTAGTCCTGGTGGGAGATGGTCACGACAGAAATGGCCGGCTTGACCCGGAGGCTGAACTGGAGCTGACGGGCTATGCCGGGTATGAGGATGAAACTATCAGCAAGTACCAGCGCTTTCCCCTGTCGGCTAACTGGCCTGCCGCAGAAGTAATCAGAACCAGACAGCCGGTGTTTATCGAGACTGAGGAGGAACTCCAGCGTCGCTACGACCTTAGTGAAGCTGATGTCAAGGTTTTGAACAACAGCCAGGCTTTTGCCGCTGTCCCATTAATCGCCCAGAACCGGGTGCTTGGCACAATTGCTTTTACTTTTCTTGAGCAACGCTCGTTTAGCGCTGAGGACCGCCTTTTCTTACAGACCCTGGCCAGCGGTTGTGCCCAGGCCCTCGAACGCGCCCGTTTATATTCGGCGGAACAGGCTTCCCGGCAACGCCTTTCTTTCCTGGCCGAAGCTTCGCGTATCCTGGGTGAGAGTCTTGACTATGAGGTAACTCTTCAAAGGGTGGCCCAACTGCTAGTCCCGGACTTGGCAGATTGGTGTTCGGTTCATATTCTCAATGAAAACAGTATCCCGGAGCAAGTGGCCCTGGCCCACGTTGACCCGGCCAAAATAGAGTGGGCTAAACGGTTCCAGGCCGGCGTGGAGGAACGCTATCCCTATAACCCGGATGCTCCTGGCGGTATACCTAATGTAATTAGAACCGGGAAACCGGAGCTCTATCCGGAGATTCCAGATGAGATGCTTGTCGCTGCCGCTCCAGACGAAGAACTATTGGAAGTCTTGCGCTCCATCGGCTATAGCTCGGTAATGATTGTACCGCTGGTAGCCCGAGGGCGGGTTTTAGGCGTCCTTCAGTTAGTGGCGACAGAGTCGGGCAAACACTATACCGATGCGGACCTCGAACTGGCATGCGAACTGGGGGGGCGTGCCGCCGGGGCGGTAGATAACGCCCGGCTTTACCGGGCCGCTCAGGAGGCTATCAGGGCGCGTAACGAATTTTTGTCGGTAGCGGCCCACGAGCTTAAAACTCCCGTAACCAGTCTGAAAGGCCACAGCCAGTTGGTCATGCGCCAGATTAATCGCTTTGGCCAGGCTGACCCGGCCCGTGTAAGCCGCGCTATGGAGGTAATCAACCAGCAGTCGGACAAACTGGCTCACCTGGTGGACCAATTACTGGATGTTTCGCGGCTGGAAACTGGCCGGATGTCGCTTACTTTACAACCAGTAAATCTAACGGCCATCCTGGAAGAGATAGTAGCGACTGCCCGCGCCACCATGTTGACCGATAAACACAACCTGGAAGTTGAATATCGCACCCATGGTCCTGTTACGGCTAATATTGATGCTATCCGGGTGGAGCAGGTATTAACTAACCTGGTTGGAAATGCCATCAAATATAGCCCCAATGGAGGGCTGGTCAAAGTTGTGTTATCCAAACCGGAAAACGAGAATGTGGTAGAAATTGCTGTATCCGACCAGGGATTGGGAGTCGAGCCTGAGTACCGGGATCGCCTCTTCGAGCGCTTCTACCAGGCCCACGCCGGTAATTATACTTCGGGTATGGGCCTGGGTTTGTACATCAGCCGCCAGATCGTGCAGCTACACCAGGGTGATATTATGGCAGAGTTTCCAGAGGAGGGCGGGTCATGCTTTATAGTCTGCCTCCCTACGGATTTGCCGCTACAGAGCGAGAGTTATAACCAGTAAGCCTTAACCGGCTACCAGCCATAAAACCTGGTAAGGCTCTATGCCCAGGTTCAAATTTGCACCTTCCGGGCGGTAATTCTGGCCGCTGATTAAATCGCTTAAAGTCGCAGTTTGCGCCAGATTGAGATCACCCGACGCTACCTGTAATTGTTGAGGCCGGCTGGAAAGATTGTGGATCGCCAGAATTTTTTGGCTGCCGTCCGTAGAAGTACGCTCGATAATAAAGAGTGCTTCCGCTCCCGCAGGGGTCAGGATAGCCTGGGCGGCGTTCGGGTGAAAAGCAGGTTGGGCCGTTCTTTTGCTGATTAAATCCTTATAACGGGCGAAAACACGGGCGCTGTGACTCTCCGGGTCGGATAAGGCTTTTTCCAGCGCGTCCCGTTGCAGCTTTTCACGGTTGAGAGTGCGGTTGCGCCCGGTTTCGGCAAACCCGGCCTGCCAGTTATGCGAGCCCAGCAGACTATGAAAATAAATCCCCGGCACTCCCTGCATGGCCAACATGATAGCCTGCGACACCACGAAACGGTTAATTCTGGTCGCCTCGTCTTCCGTTTCATCTTCAGGGTTGGAGAGCGCGTCAAAATAGGTGATGTTCAGTTCATAAGGACTCTGGCTGCCGTCCGGGTTGTTTTTGTACGAAACTTGCCCGCCGTGCGCCAGGGTGCGCTCCACAAGCTGGCTAATTTCGCTGTCGTCCAGGATAGCTTTAGCCGGAACCACCCCGATACCGTCATGCGAGGCCAGGAAGTTAAAGAAGGTAGTAGTATCGGAAAGTTTCTCCAGCCCGGCGGCCCATGCCTGCAAATGCCCGGCGCTTCCCGAGTAGAGCGCATTCAAGACCAGCGGCACCAGCGAGAACTGGTAGACCAGTTGAGCCTCATTCGAGCCGTTACCGAAATAGCTGACATTATCTTTGTGGGGGACATTGGTCTCGGTTATCAGCAGAGTATTGGGGGCGCAACTATCCAGCAGTTCGCGCATAACCTGTATCAGGGCGTGAGTCTGCGGCAGGTGAATGCAACTGGTTCCTACTTCTTTCCACATGTAGCCGATAGCGTCCAGCCGTATCAGGTCGGCCCCCTGGCTGATATAGAAAAGCAGTAGCTCGCAAATCTTGAGCAAGACTGCCGGGTTCTTGAAGTTAAGGTCTATCTGGTCGGTGCTGAAAGTAGTCCAGAGGTACTTTTCACCCTCGGCAGTCTGGAAACGCGTCAACAACGGCAAAGCGCGCGGGCGGGTCACCTGCGACAAATCCAGCGAAGGGTCGGTGACAATGAAGTAATCCCGGTAGTGCGGGTCGCCCGCCAGGAATTTCTGAAACCATTCGCTACTGGCCGAAATATGGTTAATGACGGCATCGAACATCAAACGAAAATCGGTATGTAAAGCTCGAATATCTTCCCACTGGCCGAGGGCCTGGTCTACCTGCCAGTAATCTACCACTGAAAAGCCGTCATCGGAGGTATAGGGGTAAAAGGGGAGGATATGCACCGTATTGATAATCCCCTGGAGATGTTTCTTTAGCCACAAATGGAGGGTTTGCAGAGGGGAGGCGCTTTCGCTCTGCACTTGATCGCCGTAGGTAATCAGGATAACATCGCGCTCGGTCAGGCGCTCCGCCGGGGCTTTTAACGGTTGGCGCTCCCGAAGATAAGCGTACTGGCGGGCCAGCGCCTGCAACTCTTCGTAAACTGCCTCTCCTGTTTCCTGGCCGTAGACAAATTCGAGTTTCTCACGCATCTTCGAGTGTTCTCCTCCCCTGTTTTATTTACTTTTGAGGCCGGGCATAGGCGCTGAGCGCCGGTTTGCCGTTAGAGTCCAGGCCGATAATATAAACCTGGTTAGCTCCTATCACCGGTTCCTGTCCGGGTAGCAAGGTTTTGGTAGCCAGCTTAATATCCCCTTTATCCAGACCCACCAGGTAGAGCAGGCCTTCCTGATTGTTGCGAGCGGTCAGGTAAAGCCCGTCCGCTGTCGCAACATCATCCAGGGTTTCAATGCCGCCGACCGCCCAGACCACCGGGTCGGGCACATCGCGGTTAAGAAAGACTATACCGGATTGTTTGCCATAGCTGCGCAGGCGTACCCCGTCATTGGTAGCAGTCAGGGTGTAATCGCCAAAAGTCTGGGTATTGAAGCGCCAGGCCGAAGTGTTTTTATCCAGGTCCACCCGGTATACATAGGTCTCCTGGGCCGAAACCAGCACCGAGACGTAAGCGCTATGTTCATCCGGCGAGATAGCAATCAGCGGATCATTCAGCACTTCGGTCGGCAAGAGCTTTTCCCAGACCAGGTTACCGGTATTAATATCAAGTTTCCGCAGCCTGGGCAAGTGCTTCTGGCCGCCTTCCGGCACTACACTGAATAGCTGGTCAGGATTGGGCGTACGCAGCAGAAAGGTATTGAGGCCGCGCCACAATGATTTCCCGGTGGCACCGTCAAAGGCGCTCAGACTCAAGTCAGGGTTCTCGACCAGCACATTCTTGCTGGCATAGACCACGCTGGCAATCCGGCTACCCACTTTAGGGTCTGCCGGGTCGGTCATAATATTCCAGACATCCTTGCCGGTATTGATGTCCATGCCGACCAGCAGAACGTATTCCGGGTTTGAGGTTTGGGCCTGGGGATTATTGGGGTCCACTTTGCTGCTGACCGCCACTACATAGGTCAGGCCGTAGACTTTGTTGCCCAGGAAGCGCGACCCCGCATCTCGATTCGGCGCGGTAAATTTGAGATTATGCTCCCATTTCTTTTGCCCGGTTTTAGTGTCGTAGGCTGTCACCTTTTCAGCGGCTACATCTCCTACTATGGCAACTCCCGGCGCGATGGCCGCGGTTGGTATGACGCCTGCCACGCTGCTGGGAGCGGTGTTAGGAACCTGTTTCCAGGCCAGCGTCCCGGTTTTAAGATCAAAGGCATAGAGTCCTCCTTGCCTGCTCTTGACTATCACCATGCCGTCAATTTCGCCGACTATAGTCGGTTCAGCCGCATCTGCCAGACTGGCCTTCCAGTCCTGTGTAAAGGGTTTGGCGGTATTCTGTTCAGCCGAAATTACCGGAATACCGGCCATGCCCGGTAGAGGCGTAGTGGTCGGCTCGGGAGTGACCGTAGTGGCCGGAGAAGCTGCCGGACTGGCGGTAGCTGCCGGGGTTTTGGTTGGGCCTGCCGTGGCCGCAGCGCTGCTCGCCGGATTGGCGGCTGTGGGAGTGGCGTTATCGGAACAGGCTGCCAGGATTAACCCGCCCAGCAGCAGCGCTACAAGCAGTATAAAATTTAGAAAAAAGAAGGAGTGGAAGGCTCGTTTGACAGCAAGCCAGCGTCTTACCAGATGGAACATCTCAAAATAACCTTTATGTGCCTGCGACCCCCATTATTCGGGCCTTAGCTGAAAAACTTAGTTCCTGGGAAAAAGTATACCAGGCGCAACCAATTATAATCTAACTATTCTCAAAAACCAGTCCCATTTGTCCTATTCTGTTCTTTACTACCGTTATGGACTGTAATATACTTTCCTGTAAGTGTTAAGCATCCATTCCTTATCTTATTTCAAGATTATTTCTAGCATTACTAAATAACAAAATTAAATGCCCACAAAAAACTATCCATGCCCTTGCTGCGGCTACAAAGTATTTGATGAAGAACCTTATGGTTCGTATGACATATGTCCAGTTTGCTTCTGGGAATGTGATAATGTGCAAATGGATGATATTGATTATGCCGGTGGGGCTAATCATGTTTCATTAAGGCAGGCTCAAAAAAATTATCTTGAATTCGGCGCAAGCGAAAAAAGATTTCTAAAGAACGTACGAGAACCGCACGAAGATGAGGAAAGAGATCCGGATTGGAAACCCTTTTCTGAGTGAGAGCAGTCGGACTGGAGATTTGAAATAAAAGGCCTCGGTAAGATAAAAGAAATTGTAGAGGAGCGCAAGGTTATGGGTTTCAAGAGTGACAGGGCTGTATGGGAAGCTGAAAGCGGCGATTTCGAGCTGGTAGACATGACAATAGGCGATATGCTGGACCGGCAGGCCCTGGCCTTCCCTGATAAAGAAGCCCTGGTCTACAACTATCCCGAGATGGGCCTGAACCTGCGCCAGACTTATCCTCAGTTTAGAGATGAAGCTAACCGGGTAGCTAAAGGCTTGCTGGCCCTGGGAATTGCCAGGGGCGAGCATGTGGCGGTCTGGGGTCCCAACTTGCCCCAGTGGCTCTATTTGCAAATGGGCCTGGCTAAAATCGGGGCTGTCCTGGTAACGGTCAACCCGGCCTACCGGGTACAGGAGCTTGAGTATGTGCTGCGCCAGGCTGATGTTACGACCCTCTTTATGGTGGAGGAAGTGCGCGGCAACTCGTTCTTGCAGTCCGTTTACCAGCTTGCGCCGGAATTGAAGAGTATCAGCGACCCGGGCAAGGAGGAGCTTAAAAGCGCCGTTCTTCCCGCTTTGAAACGGGTGGGCCTGATGAGCGATACTCCGCAACCGGGCCTGCTAACTTTCTCTCAACTCTTGGAACTGGGCAATGCGATTTCGGATGAAGCGCTGGCCGCTCGGCAGGCTAGCGTAACGCCCCGGGATACCACCATTATCATGTACACCAGCGGGACAACCGGCTTTCCAAAGGGAGCGATGTTAAGCCACTATAGCGTCTTGAACGCTGCCCGGCTTTGCGCTTACCGCTATCGTCTTCAGCCTGAAGACAGGCTGGTCAGCCCCATGCCCCTGTTCCATATTGCCGGAATTACTTCTTGTTCCCTGGTTTGCTTTGTAGCAGGCAGCACCCTTATTCAACTGGTAGGCTTCGACCCGGCCAAACTGCTGGAGTTAGTTCAGCAGGAGAAAGCCACCATGACGGGTGGCGTCCCTACCATGCTGATTGCCATCCTGAACCATCCCCGCTTTGTGGCCGGTGAATTTGATACCTCCAGTTTGCGCTGGATCTACAGCGGCGCAGCTTCCGTTCCGGTGATTTTGATGGAGCAAATCAGGGAGAAAATGGGCGCGGAGTGCGGTGTTATGCTGGGCCAGACCGAAAACAGCGGGATTGTGACCATGCCATACCCGGACGATAGCTTTGAAATCAGGGCCAGCACGGTAGGTTTACCCCTGGAATATAACGACCTTAAAGTGGTAAATACGGGGAGTGGCGAACCGGTAGGTTTTGGCGAAATAGGCGAATTAATGACACGCGGCTTTATGGTTATGCAGGGTTACTACAAGATGCCCGAAAAAACGACCGAAGCGATTGACGCCGAAGGCTGGTTTCATACCGGGGACCTGGCCACCATGAACGCGCAAGGTTACATCAATATTGTCGGGCGGGTCAAAGAGATGGTCATTCGAGGTGGTGAAAATATCTACCCGGCTGAAATCGAAGCCTTCCTGCTGCGCTATCCCGCCCTGGCCGATGCTCAGATCCTGGGCGTGCCGGACGCCTTAATGGGCGAGGAACTGGTAGCCTTGCTAAAACTCAAGCCGGGAGCGGAGGCCACCGAAGACGAAATCCGCGAGTACTGCCGGGCAAACTTGAGCCGCTATAAGGTGCCAAAATACATCAAGTTTGTCACCGACTACCCGCTAACCGCCAGCGGCAAGGTTAAGAAATTTGAGTTGCGCCAGCAGCTTATCGATGAGCTAGGCTTGCAGGAAGCGGCAAAAATAAAAACCGCCTGATTTCTAAATTTGCAAAAAAAGCCCGCCGTTTTCAGGCGGGCTTTTGAGCCAGGAATAATGAGTAACTTTTACTGTAAATATTTGTAGCCCGGCAGGGTCAGGAAGTCGATAAAGACATCATCGGTAGTGATTTCGTCCAGAAGCTGCACGGCTAAATCGTACTTGCCGTTCTTAAACTGTTCCTCACCGACCATCTGCTTGATTTTTTCCAGTTCCTCGCCCACAAACTGGTGGTAAAGTTCGATAGTTACCTTGCGGCCATCGGTCAGGATGCCCCTGGGGTGGCGAATCCACTGCCAGATTTGCGACCGGGAAATTTCAGCGGTGGCGGCGTCTTCCATCAGGTTGAAAATCGGCACGGCGCCGGAACCGCGCAACCAGGCCTCGATATACTGGATGGCTACGCTGATGTTGGTGCGCAGGCCGTTTTCGGTGATGTTACCCTCGCCGTTCGGGAAGGCGATCAGGTCGGCGGCGGTCACGTTTACATCTTCGCGCTTGCGGTCGATCTGGTTCGGCGTCTTCATGTAGGTATCGAAGGCTTCGGTGGCCAGTTGCACCATGCCGGGGTGAGCTACCCAGGTGCCATCGTGGCCGTTTTTAGCCTCGCGCTCCTTATCGGCGCGTACCAGGGCAAAAGCCTGCTCGTTCTTTTCAGGATCGCCCTTGACCGGAATCCAGGCGGCCATCCCGCCCATGGCATCAGCGTTGCGGCGGTGGCAGGTTTTGATCAGCAGCAGCGAGTAGGACGCCATGAAGTGAGTGGTCATGGTAACCTGAGCGCGGTCCGGCATCAGGAAGTCGGGCCGATTGCGGAACTTCTTAATGCAGCTAAAGATGTAATCCCAGCGTCCGCAGTTCAGACCGGCCGAGTGCTCGCGCAACTCATAAAGAATCTCGTCCATTTCGTAGGCGGCCAGGATAGTCTCGATCAGCACGGTAGCGCGGATAGTGCCGCGAGGCACTCCCAGTTCATCCTGGGCCATTACGAAGATATCGTTCCAGAGCCGCGCTTCCAAATGGCTTTCCAGCTTGGGCAGGTAGAAATAGGGGCCAGAGCCGCGCGCCATCAGCCGTTTGGCATTATGGAAGAAGTAGAGGCCGAAGTCGAAGATACCGCCCGGAACCGGTTGGCCATCCACCAGCACATGCTTTTCGGGCAGGTGCCAGCCACGCGGACGCACCAGCAGAGTAGCCACTTTCTCGTTAAGCTGGTACTTTTTGCCTTCAGGGCCCTCAAAGGAAATGGTGCGGTCAATCGCATCGCGCAGGTTAATCTGACCCTGGATGTTATTTTCCCAGTTGGGGGAGTTGGCGTCCTCGAAGTCGGCCATGTAAACGCGAGCGCCGGAGTTCAAGGCGTTGATAATCATCTTGCGATCCACCGGCCCGGTAATCTCCACTCGCCGGTCTTGCAGGTCCGCCGGGAGCGGCGCGACCGTCCAGTCAGCCTCGCGGATATGGGCGGTTTCAGGTAGAAAATTGGGATTTTCTCCAGAATCAATTCTGGCCTGGCGCTCCACGCGCCTGTTCAACAATTCTTCGCGCCGCCCGCCAAAGGTGCGGGCCAACCTGGCAACGAACTCGAGAGCTTCGGGCGTTAAAATTTCGGCGAAAGCGGGCGTCACAGGCCCTAAAATCTCCACGCCTTTGGGGTAAGCAGCAACACTTTGTGTCATCTCCGAATGTCCTTTCGCGCTAATAAACTAACTCTCAAATCTAACGCTAAAGCCGGGCAAATCCAGACCTTCTACTTCCGCCCGCCACTCCTGTCCGGCTGCAACCGGAGTAGCATCGGTCAGAGTTCCCGAAGTGACCACTTCACCGGCAGCGAGTGGTTCGGCTTCGGCCTGTTCGCTCAAAGTCTGGGCCAGGCGACCCAGACACAAAGCCGGGCTATCGTAGACATTGCTTCCAGCGCCTTCCGCCGCAAGCTCGCCGTTTTTATATAACTTCAACTTAAAGTTTGCCAGTTGTTCGGCCAGTTTTGGTAAATCTTCCAGCGGACGAGGTTCTCCAATTAAAAGGGCCGCGTGGAATCCGAAGGCCGCTACCATATCGGCAGGCCGGAAGCGCCAGTTCGGATAGGGGCAATCTACAATCTCAAAGCCGAGCGCTATCCATTCCACGGCGGACAACGCATCCACCGGGGCGACGCCTTCGCTCAAAGGCTGGCGCATTTTAAAGACAATTTCGGGTTCCAGCTTGGGCGCTACCATTTTGGCCAGCGAAATTTTGGCCTGGTTACCGGGAAAATTGAAAACGGTATCATCGAAGGTGTAGCCCCAGACGATATTGTCGATTTCAAGGCGGGGCCAGAGCGTTTTATTGGTAAAGCCTATTTTGCGGCCGTTGGTGGCATGGCCTTCGCTGCGGCGCAAGCGAGCCAGCTCATTTTCAACCGCATAGGCCGCGCTCAGATCGAAGCTTTCATCGCGTGAGCTAGGACGACTGGTAACGGGGGAACCTTCATTGTGTGCCTGGTATATTTCTGCGGCCAGGGCGCGGGTATCTAAACCTGCCATTTATCACCTCTCTATATCAAACCGGGCAACCATCTTGAAGCGAGGTCGCATTATCCCGGTAAAATTTATGCCTGGGTTAGTGTTTTTTCGAGCAGTTTTACTCCGGCGTAGATTGCGTCAATATTGGGCGTGGGCGTGCCGGTCAGGCGCCCCAGTTCGGCCACCGCTCCAACTATAGCGTCTACCTCGGTAGGGCGGCCCGTTTCAATATCCTGGAGCATGGAAGTTTTGTGGGCGCCCACTTTTTCCGCCCCATCTATGCGCTGTTCCAGGCTAATGCCGAATTCGATGCCCAGTTTGTTAGCGATCTCCTGGGCCTCGCTCATCATGCGGCGGGCCAGTTCGCGGGTCAAGGGGTAGCGGCATATATCAACCAGGGTAGCACGGGTGAGGGCGCTGATAGGGTTAAAAGCCAGGTTACCCCATAATTTAATCCAGATCTCAGAGCGAATGTTGCTGCGCACCGGGGCTTTGAACCCGGCTTTATTCAGGACTGCCGCCAGGGCCCGGATTCTTTCGGATTTGGAGCCGTCCAGTTCGCCCAGGGTGAAGCGGTCGCCCTCGATGTGCCGGACTACGCCCGGGCCTTCCAGTTCGGTCGCGGGGTAGACCACGCAGCCGATCACTCGCTCCACTTCCATGTTGGCTTCAATGATGCCGTCCGGGTCTACCGCCTGAATACGCTGTCCCTGGTAAGGCCCTTCCTGCTTCATAAAGTACCACCAGGGAATACCATTTTGAGCAGTCACTACCATGGTTTCCGGGCCATAGAGCGCCCGCATGACCGGGGCGATCCCGGGCAGGCTATGAGCTTTCAGCGTGACAATCACCGCGTCCTGCGGTCCGGCTTCGCGCATATCGGAGGTGACCAGAGCGTTAGTGACGACATGTTGCGTGCCGTCATTCATGATCAGCTTCAGCCCATCCCGGCGCATGGCTTCCAGGTGCGCGCCTCGCGCTATCATAGTCACTTCTTCGCCCGAAAGAGCCAGTTTAGCTCCCAGGTAACCCCCGATAGCGCCCGCCCCTACAATACAGATTTTCATTCGTCCTCTGCCGCACAGACCCGGAGAGACAATCCGCTAATTCGATTGCGCCCCGGCCCATCCGATTTAACCTCTGATTTAACCTCTGATTTAACCTCTGATTTAACCTTCTTTAATATTGAGCAGATTAGCCATGTTGATACGCTGTAATTTGCCGGTAGCCCCGCGCGGGATCTCTTTCAGGATATGGAACTTGCGCGGCACTTTGAACTCGGCCAAAGCCGAGGCGCAGTGCGCTTTTAATTCGTTCTCGCTGGCCTCGCCTTTCAGCACTACTGCGGCGTGAATATCCTCGCCCAGGCTCTTGTGCGGGACGGCAAAGGCCATCGCCTCGGCTACCGCCGGGTGGCGCAGCAGCACATCATCAATTTCCAGCGGCGAAATCTTCTCGCCTCCCCGGTTAATCAACTCTTTGAGCCGCCCGGTCAGTTGCAGATAGCCGTCCTGGTCCTTGACGCCCTGGTCGCCGGTGCGGAACCAGCCGTTGGTAAAAGCTTTCGCATTTGCTTCCGGGTTGTTCTCGTAGCCGTCTACCACGTTTGGCCCTTTGATAACCACCTCACCAATGCTGCCTTGCGGCAGGAGATTACCTTCCTCGTCCATAATTTCCACTTCGACTCCAAAACCGTAACCCACCGTCCCGGCTTTATGCGGTCTGGGCGGGAGCGGGTTAGAGGCCATCTGGTGAGAGGCTTCGGTCATACCGTAAGACTCCAGGACCGGCGCGCCGAAAAGCGCTTCCATACGCTCCAGGATGACCGGCGGCAGTGAAGCGCTGCTCGACCGGATGAAGCGGAAAGGATTGGCTTTGATAACATCCATATTGCGGTCGGCGCGCGCCACCAGCATCTGGTGCATGGTAGGGACTGCCGAATACCAGGTGGGCTTAAAGGTATCCACTACACTCCAGAATTCCAGGGCGTTGAACCCGTTGGGGCAGACTACCGAACCGCCTGAAGCCAGGGTCGAGAGCATGGAAGCCATGATGCCGTGAATGTGAAAGAGCGGCATAACGCAGAGCGAGCGGTCGCTGGGCGAAAGATTGTAAGTGCCAATGATATTACGAGCCGAAGCTACCATGTTGCGGTGGCGAATCGGTACGCGCTTGGGACGGCTGGTAGTGCCGCTGGTGTGCAGAATCATGGCGACATCATTCGTTTCGGCCTGCTCTACCGGGCGAGCGGAGCGGGACGGTTCGCTGGGCTTAGCCAGTTCAAAGCGCACCGTGCCGTCCGGGTTGGTGACCGCGTGAATGATGCTCATGTCCGGGGTAACGGCTGCCAGGGCCGCTTCCAGGGTGTCAGGCTGGACGATCAGGGCTTTAGCCTGGGTATCTTCGTAGTAGAAAGCGAACTCCTCGGTTTTGTACTTCGGGTTTAGCGGCGCGGCTGTTCCACAGGTGGCGCTGGCGAGATAGCTCAGCACCAGGTCCGGGCCGTTTTGCATGGCCAGCGCTATCCGGTCGCCCCTTCCCAGGCCGAAGCCGTTTAGCTGAGCGGCCAGCGCGGCTACGTTTTCTCGCACCTGGCTGTAAGTCAGCGCCGGGCGTCCGGGCGCCAGCAAGGCCGGGGCATCGGGCTGGCCCGCCGATAAAAGCTCAAGTAAAGTACCGCTATTCGCTGTTTGCTCCACTGTTTCCCCCTGTTATTCTCTCAAAGCGATTTATTAATAGTTATCGCTATATAAAATCAATTTTTGAATGGTGAAAATATAGTAGCGCAGTTTGGAAAACTTGTCAATCTGCCCCAGCCGTAAAACTTAACGCAATTCTAAGCTGTCAGGATAGAAAAACCAGTCGCTAAATAAGCTGAATACTGGTAAAATATTAACATCGTCCACTATCATAAAAAAGATTGAAAAACCAGTAAACCCGGCACCGAAAAAAGAAGTACCGGGCAGGTCGTCCAGGTCAGGTAAAGAGGTATAATTTGTTTCACCCATCCGTTAAAGGCATGCGCCGGCTAAGTTGGCTGTTGCTGGTCATGCTTTGCGCTGTTCTACTGGCAGGCTGTTCGGAAGAACTGCAAACTCCTACTCAAGAGCCTGTACAATCACAGGCTTTAGCCCCCGCACCCACTGCTACTGTCGCAGTTGATACTCCCACTCCAGACCCGACCTTGCCACCGCCGACCAGAGCTTTTGTAGAGCCGACTGTCACGCCCCTGTCGTCACCTTCACCGCTGCCTTCTATGGGTAGCGCCGGTAGCACCAATCCCGGCACCAGCGCGGACGGCCCCAGCGATTCCGGCGACCTGGGCAGCGTGGATAACCTGCCCGAACCTACTCCGGTTGCCCGCAGCGCGCAGGGCGGAGGTAGCCTTTTTGGTATGAAGCTGGAAGATGTACCGCTCCAGAACGGCTTGCCGCGCCTGCCGGTTATAAAAGCTTCTACCGGCTCTTCGCAGCCTACTCCAAAGCTAAAAGCCAATTTTGGGTCAAATAATAATCCTAAAGTGGGCATCCAGGCCGGGCACTGGTTGATCGCTTCGTTACCGGACGAACTGGCCAGCCTGCGTAGCCAGACCGGCGGGTCCGGCGGTGGCGTGAGCGAGGTCGATTTCAACCTGGACGTAGCGCGCCGGGTGGCCGCCCTTTTAAAGGCTAAAGGTATAGAGGTAGATTTACTTCCGGCCACCGTCCCGGTAAACTATACCGCCGATGCTTTTGTGGCTATACATGCCGATGCCGTTACCGGGGGAGGCGGTCCGGGCGGTTTTAAACTGGCCCGCAGCCGCTTTAGCCCTATTCCGTTTACCGATGATGCCCTGATGAACTCGATCTACAGCACCTACGGTAAGGCTACCGCGATGCGTCGCGACGATAATATCACCCGCAACATGACCGGTTACTACGCCTTCAATAACCGCCGCCGCAACTACGCGGTAAGCAAAGTGACCCCGGCCGTAATTATCGAAACAGGCTACCTGACCAACTCGAACGATGTAAGCTACATGATTTCGCACAAGGACCAAATCGCCGGCGGTATTGCGGACGGTATTCTCAATTTCCTTAATAATCGCCCGCCGCTGGATAGCCGTGAAAAACCGCAGGTAACTACCGCTGGCATTGAAATTCAGCATGACAATACTGTGGTGCTGGATAAGCCGAATGGTGCGCCGATTGCTTATCTCTCGAAGGGTTCACAGTTCGAGTATTTTGAGCTGAAAGACGGCTTTTACAGCGTGCGGCTGCCTATTCTCAATAAAACCGGCTATATCGCCCGCGCTGACGGGGTAAGTATTCAGTTGCCGCGTTAGATAGAACAGGCTTTTAGAGAAAAGCAGGAGTTCTTTTTGGCAGTTACAAAACTAAGAATTGAGTTAGAACCAACCCCTGGTTATCATGAGACGCCGCAAGAGCCTTATAATATCTGGGGAGTTTTATCATTAGTTCTGCTAAAGGATAACGAACGGGAAACCCTTTTTGAATTAGAGAACACCTGGTATTTTGATCTGGCTAATTTCAAAGAGTGGTTTTTAGAATGTTACGAGGACATTTTGACTGAGCCGATGTTAATTCAAGGTATGTCCATGCTGCCTTCCGAGAGTTTGGCGCAAGCACATGCGAGGCTTATAGACCGCGAATTCCCGGAGGAGCAGGAAGAAGAAATGTTTGAGTTTGACTCCGCGCTTTATAACTACCGGCGTAAACATAATTTGAGGTTTGGCCTGCCTGGAGTAACTATGCCTGCAATTTATATAGGTTTGAATCACGGAAGCGGAGAGGTTTCGGTTTTTAATGAAGACGAGCAATGGGCTTATCAGATCAATCTGGAAGATTTCTGTACCGATTTAAGGCAGAAACTGGAACAACTGGAAGTATTTAAAATCGGCGAAAGCAAAGTACCGGAGAGAAGAATTTGGTAAATTTGGAGCAATTATGCCGGGAAGTGTGGGGCGCTTACGAATATTTACGCGAGAATGACCTCTCAGCAGAGTCAGGAACGAGCAAGCGGCTACGGGCCGCCGACCTTACCAAATTAAAGGCCCGCCTGCTGGAAGAATTAATGGAATTGCGCGGCGTGGTGGAAGGTACGCACCACCACGAAGGCTTTGACCAGGATATCATCCTGGAAGGCTACGAAGTCTGGTACTGGGCGGTATGTCTGGCAATTGCTTCTCAAATCGGTTATGATGAGCTACAACCGCATAAGGCTCTGAGCGAGGGATTTAAGGCGGTTCCTGCCGGTCGTGAAGCCTTATTGCCTGCTTTCGATACCTTAGTTGAAAAAATCGGAAAAACCACTCAGGCAGAGGAAGTCAAAGACAACTTCAGATCAGTTTTCCGGCTAATCGGCCAGGCATGCAGCCTTAACCGGACCCTTCCGGCTCGTTTACTCGAACGCGACCGGGATGAAATGCGCCAGAAGGAATACCTCGCCCCTTACTGGCAACTGGTTAACAATCGTTAGTAACTACTGGTGCATTGCATATCGTTACGCATTGTGATTAGAAAAGAGGTAAACAGAATTAATTAATACTGCTCTTGCAATCTCTTTTTTAGCTGTCACAGTATCAGCAAAATAACTGGCATTAAAACGTTGTACAACTCGCCGGTACTATTCCCAGACGTAGACTGGCGATACCCACGCTCTTGAAGGAATCTCAAGAATGTCCAAAAAAATACGCTATCTCTTCTCGCTACTCGCCGGAATATTGGCCGGTTTGAGTTTACTTTGGCTACTGGGCGCAAATGCCGCCCCTAAAACTAATACAGTCGTTGTTTCCAATGTTGCCGCCGGCGCTTCAACCACTACGCAGGGTCAGACCGCCGCCGTCGCCACCAGCACTCCGGCAGCCACACCCACACCTGAACCGACGCCCCTTCCGCCGGCCACACCTCCCGCCAGCATCGGTGGTGAATACCTGGCCCTGGGTGACTCGGTAGCATACGGGGTGGGCGCACCTGTTCCCAACCAGCAGGGTTATGCTGGTATCTTTTATGCCAACTATTTGAAACGCATCCAGCCTGAAATACTGGTCTACCGGAACATGGCAATACCAGGGGAAACCAGTCAGAGCTTTATAGATGGTAGTAAGGGTCAAAGCCAGTTACAAAACGCTCTGAACGAACTGGATGCCGCCGCCGGTGCCGGGCGTAAGATCAGCCCGATTACGCTGACTATCGGCGGCAATGATATGCTGGGTGCACGCGGTAAACCCAATAGTGAACGGGAAACAGCCCTGTCTCGTTTCGATCAGAATCTCAACCGGATTTTAAGCGCTTTGCGCTCGAAAGCCGGGCAGGCGGATATAATCGTCACCACTTACTACAACCCTTACGCCTTTAGTACCGGTGGGGATGATACTGAAACGGCCTGGGTGAAGCGCTTCGATGATGTTATTCGTAAGCGAGCAGGCGAACATAACGCTAAAGTAGCCGACTTTTATACTCCCATAGCCGGTCACGAACGCAACCTGACCTGGATTACTTTTGGCGATGTACACCCGACCCTGACCGGTCATTCCTTGCTGGCCCAGGCGGTCTGGAAAGCCAGCGGCTACGATACTACCGCACCGCTGCTCAAACTGACCTATTCTCCGCTTGCGCCCGACAGGGTGGTAGCGGGCAGCAATCGCTTACCTTTCAAGTTCAGCGCCCAGGAAAACTGGGCGGAAACCCTGCTAAACGGTGCGGCGGATAGCGATGTGGCGGGGGCGGGCGTCTTGCTTTCTGCGGATGCAGTAGTTGATAATGGTAACAAAGTCAGCCTGGCAGCAGTGCCAACCCGGTTAAGTAATGTGCCGGCAGACGCCAGGGAATACAGTTATATATTAGATACCGGTTTGCTGGCGAGCGGCCCGCACACTCTGCGCTTTGAAGTAAGCGATACGGCGGGAAATGTGGGAACGCTGGATGTAAAATTTGAGGTAGATTAACCTCTCCGCTCCGCCAGCTCATAAAGGAGAAAACGAATAGAATGAGTGGTTGGATAGAGTACCTGATTCTAATTTTACTGGTACTTCTCAACGCTTTCTTTGCCGCCAGTGAGCTGGCGATTGTTTCCGCTCGTAAAACCCGCATCCGGCAATTAGCCGATGATGGCAGTCGCCAGGCGCGTTCGGTACTACGCCTGAGCGACAATCCGGGCCGCTTTCTGGCCACTATCCAGGTTGGAGTAACCCTGACAGGCTTCTTCGCCTCGGCTTTTGGCGCGGTCAGCCTGGTCAGCGCCATGGAAGGTCTTCTCAATCAGGTCAGTTTTCTTGCGCCGGTTGCCTCTACCCTCTCCTTCATCATCGTAACGGTCATCATTGCCCTCTTTACCCTGATTTTTGGCGAGCTTGTGCCTAAAACGCTGGCGGTCGAGGCGGCAGAAAATATTGCTCTGACCGTAGCCCGCCCTATCGAGGTAATCGCGAAAATAGCCGGGCCGATCATCGCTTTCCTGACCGGGACGACCAACCTGGTAGTCCGTTTGCTCGGCGGTAAACGCAAAGCCAGCACCCCCACCGTCACTCAAGAAGAAGTAGTATCGATGGTCACGGCGGGCCAGGAAGAAGGTGTCTTTCAGGCTCAGCAGGAAGAACTGATTCGCAGCGTCTTCGATTTCAGCGAAAAGCGCGTCCGCGAAGTAATGGTCCCTCGCCCTGACGTGGTAATGCTCGACTCCACCCTGAGCCTGGCAGAAGCTGCTAAAGAAATTCTGGAAAGCGATTACTCTCGTTACCCGGTTTATACCGAAAACCGCGATAATATTACGGGCGTGATAATGACCAAAGACGTGCTGCGCTCGATTGTAATGGGCAACGTTAACACTACCCTCAAGGATATCGCCCGCCCGCCTGTTTTTGTGCCGGACTCCAAGCACGTTTCAGAACTTTTTACTGAACTGCAAACCAGCCGCACTCATCTGACTATCGTGATTGACGAATACGGCAGTATCGCGGGGGTAGTAACCCTGGAAGATTTGCTGGAAGAAATTGTCGGTGAAATTCAGGACGAGTTCGATCATGAAGAGAATATTCTTACCCAGGTAGGCGAACATGAGTATATCTCCAGCGGTCGCGCCTCGATCTTTGATCTCAACCAGGAGCTTGATGTGGAACTTAACCGCACTGCCGAAGGCGAAAAGATTGACGTGGATACCCTGGGCGGCCTGGTAATGGCGGAAATGAAACGAATCCCGGTGGTAGGCGATACCTGTAGAATGGAATTTCCCAGGCCGGAGCGTTTGGATGAAGATGACGAAGACTATCAGGATCTGAACGCCAGGAAACCTGAGCCCCTCGCGGTGGTGCTAACAGTTCTTGAAATGGATGGCCTGCGCATTAATCAGGTTAAGATCAAACTTGAATATCCCCAGGAAAAGGATAACGGCCCGGAACCGGCTAATGTAGAAGCTGATTAAGTAGAAAGCTGATTAAAGCCTTTCGCCAGACCTGTTCTCCTGGCCTGAATATGGAGCATGTAATACGGTTCTTTCAGCAAGTGGTTCTCCGCTTGCTTTTTTAGGTCTGCTCGTTTTCCGGCTTTTTTTCGGCTCTTTATTGAATAATTATCATAGAATTTTCACTTTTTGAGAATTCTGTAAAGAGCCATGCTATAATACGGCAAACCTTAGGAGAGAGATTACTGAATAGGGGGTTATAGCGGTGAACGAGGAACTGATTGATCAGTTACGCGAAGTAGGCCTGACCGCTAACGAGGCTAAAATTTATATCAACATGCTTGGTCGTCCTTTGTTCAAAGCGGCCGAGATCGCGCAGGTTTCCGAAGTGCCGCGCCCTAAAGTCTACGAGGCTTTGAGCAACCTCCTGGCTAAAGGCTTTTGCTTTCCGGTAGCGGGCGCGGTAGCCCAGTATAGCGCGGTAGCGCCTGAAGAAGCTCTACCCGCTTACCAGCAGCGCCTGGAACATGACCTTGAGCGCACCGTTCACGAACGCCGCCAGAAAATAAGCCAACTGGTCGAACGCCTGGAACCGCTCCACCTGGCGGGGCGCTCTGAAACCGGGTTATTGCGCTATATTGATATTCTTACCGAGCGGGGCCGTATTATGCAGGTGGCTAACGAATTGCTGAATAGCGCTCAGCATTCGATTCTGATCTTTGAAAAAGAACCTTACGCTCAAGATCAGCGCGCCCTCAACTCGTATGAAATTGCCGCCAGTCAGCGGGGCGTAGAAGTGCGCTGCGTCTTTGAAGCCAGCGTGCGCAATTTACAGAACCGGGCCAAAACCCTGGCCGCCGCCGGGGCTGAAGTCAGGCTAGCGCCCAGCCTGCCCATGAAGTTGATTGTGACCGACGACCATGCGGCGGTCTGCGCTTTGCGCGACCCTATCACCGGGCAGCAAAATATTACCAGTATTCGGATAGAACATGCCGATTTTACCCAGGCCATGCGGCTGCTTTTTGAGAGCATCTGGCAGACCGCGCAGCCTTTTGACGCTTCAATTGAAGTAGATAATCTTATAAAAGCAGCGAAGGAGTAGAAGTTTTTTGCGGCGTTGGTGGCGTTACCCCTGTTTAGGGGTGCTTACTTTATGGCTGGCTGTCATGCTGGCAGCCTGTTCTACCCAGCGAGGCGCGACCGAACCGCGCTGGATGGTCTTACTGACTACCCCCGAAATGGAAAATTCCGGCCTGCTGGATGCGATCATCCCTCCCTTTGAAAAGGCCAACGGTGTCCATGTAAAACGCCTGCCCGTTTCTACCACTAAAGCGCTCGATTACGCGGCCCTGGCGGGCATTGATGTTACCCTGCTCCCGGCAGGCAGCGCCTTTGATAAAATGGCCGGGCCTGCTCCTACCATCCCGCCTTTCCAGAAAGAGCCGTTTCCCACACCCACCCCAAATAGTGGGCCTCTTCCCGATACTACTCCTTTACCCTGGGGTTATCTTTACAAAGACCGCCAGTTAGCCCTCTGGAGCGAAGTTGTCCTGGCCGCTCCGGCCAACGATCCCTTGAAACTTGGCAACCTGAACGATGTCGCTACCTGCCTCAAGAATGTCGCTCTCAGTAATGCCCTGATGTACGCTCCCACTCAGGCCAGCGAACCGGGTCTGTATACCCTTGAAACCCGCCTCTGGCAATTGATTGGCCGTAATGAGCCCAAAGACCGGGGGAGCGGTTACCACGAGGTAGCCACCGATATAGACAGTCTACTGAAGAAAGCCGGAGAAGATAACGCCTACGTGCTAACTCCGCTTTCGGCTTTACTCGCTTACCAGAATGCCAACGGGGGCGCGGACAAAAGCAAGTTAAAAATAGGCTTCCGGGGAGATTACACCCTCTTCCTGCCCTACGATGTGGCGGTACCGAACCATATTCTACCTACCGACCCCGACACTGGCCTGGCTCGCGCTTTTGTAGCCTACCTGACCGGTCCCACTACCCAGGAGCAAATCGCCGGGTTTAAGCAAACTCAAACCAATCTCAGCCCCTTCCAGCCGTATTATCATTCGGTCTATGTCCCTTAATTTCCGGCTGGCGTCCCTGACTTTACATAACCAGCTTCTATTCGTAGCGTAGAGCATCAATCGGATTAAGCCGGCTTGCTCGCTGGGCCGGGTAAATCCCGAAGAAGACACCTACTCCCACCGCAAAGCCTACCGCGATCAGGATAGTCGAAAGACTGAGCAGAGTAGGTAAAGTGGCTACATTGTTACCTACTATGATTGAGGCTACCACCCCGATTACTGCGCCCAGTAGCCCGCCGAAAAAGCAGATGGTGACGCTCTCTACCATGAACTGGAGAAGAATATCGAAAGGCCGCGCTCCAATGGCTTTGCGGATGCCAATCTCGCGAGTGCGTTCCGTAACCGTTACCAGCATAATGTTCATGATGCCGATGCCGCCTACCAGCAGAGAGATAGAGGCGATCACCAGCAAGAAGAGGGTGTAGGTAGCCTCCTGGTCTTTGGCCGTCTGGAGTAAATCCTGCTGGTTAACGATTTCGAAATCATCCTGCTGCCCGGTTCCTATCTCGTGGCGCTCTCGCAGCAAGTCGGTTATCTGGCCGATAGCTTCGTTTACACTGCCTGTGCCGGTCGCTTTCACCAGAATATCGTTAATGGTTTTGCCAGTACCGGTTGCTCCAGCCTGGCGCTGCCCGAACAGGCGCTGCTGGGCTGTCGTAATCGGCACGTATACCTGGTTATCCAGCGAACCGAAGCCGGTCCCGCCCTTTGTTTCCATTACCCCTACTACCGTAAATTTAACCCGGTTGAGCTGAATGGACTGGTTAATAATCTCCGAAGTGCTATCGCCAAAGAGGTTAGTGGCCACAGTAGAGCCGAGCACTACCACCGTTTTGGCCTGGGTTACGTCATTGTCTGCGAACCACTCACCCTGGGCCAGGTTCCAATCGCGCACGGCAGGATAAGCTGCGGTAGTACCGACCGCCTGCCCGAAAGTATTTTTGGAGCCGTAGACTAACTGACCGCCGCTACGGTACTCCGGGGCAACGGCAGCGGCAGCGGTAACCCGGGTCTGGTCGGCCACCGCTTCGGCATCTTCCAGGGTTAAATTAGAATTCTGGGTTTGTAATCTTACGCCGTTTACCGTCTGTGAAGCCGGTTGTATCGTGATCAGGTTTGTGCCGTTGCGCTGAATTTGCTTGAGGCTTTTGTCCACTACTCCCGCTCCGATACTCGAAAGCGTAATAACCGAGCCCACGCCGATAATGATTCCGAGCATGGTCAGGAAAGCTCTGAGCTTATTGGAAGCCAGGCTGGTCAAAGCAACTTTTATAACCTCGAAAAGATTCATAGTGCCACCTTCTTCGGTTTAATCGCTCATGTGGCTTGACTGTCCCTCCGGCAAATGGTGATATTCCCAGATCTGGTGCAACTCAGGCTGGTCGCTTTCAATCAGTCCATCTCTGATGTGAATCAGGCGCTGGCAATGCTGGCCCACACTGGCCTCATGAGTCACCATAATGATGGTAATACCCTGCTCATAGTTGAGTTCCTGTAGGATCGTCAAAAGTTCTCTGGTAGAGTGGCTATCGAGCGCGCCGGTGGGTTCATCCGCTAGAAGAATGACGGGATCGTTGACCATCGAGCGGGCGATGGCGACACGTTGTTGCTGCCCGCCCGATAGTTCATTAGGCGTATGGTGCAGGCGCTCACCTAACCCCACCATCTCCAGGGCGGCCACCGCTCTTTCTTCACGTTCCTCGCGGCTATAGAGACCGGCATACAGCATGGGCAGTTCCACATTTGCCAGCGCGCTAAGACGCGGCAGTAGATTAAAGTTTTGAAAGACAAAACCAATCTTTTGATTGCGGATTTCAGCCATCTGTGTCTCGCCCATATAGCCCACTTCTTCGCCATCAATCAGGTAACTGCCGGTAGTGGGCCGGTCGAGTACTCCCAGGATATTCATGAGGGTAGATTTGCCCGAGCCGGATGGTCCCATAATCGCTACCATTTCCCCGTCCCGGACCTCAAAGCTGACCCCTCTGAGCGCGTCCACCTCTACATCGCCCATCCAATAAACTTTGGTAATGTCCTGTACACTGATCATGGCTTTGTGGCCTGCTTTCTCTCTAAAGGCTTGAAGATCATGAAAATAGCCGAACCGGCCTGTATTTATGGGCCACGCGGCCCTCCGCCTCCGCCCGTTCCGCCTCCGCCGGTGGTGGTTACCTGGTTAGTAGGCGTTGTGCTGATGACGATTTTATCGCCTTCTTTGATGTTGCCGCCCGTCACTTCCGTGTAGCTATCACCTACCAGCCCGGTAATGATCTGGCGCTGTTCGATTTTGCTGGTGGCTCTATCTACCAGCACTTCCACGTAGCTGATCTGCTGCCCGTTCTGAACTTTGGTCTTTATCGCCCGGTTGGGTACGCTCAAGACGCCCGCCTTAACGTTCAGACAGAAATTGACATTAGAGGTCATGCCAGCTTTAGGACTCTGCTGGTCGGTGCTGTTCTGGCTGGAAAAAATGTAACCACAAACGCTCGTAGCCGAGGAGGCCCGTGGAGCGGCGCCGCTCTGACTGCTGCCGGAAGATCTGGCCGCGGGTGTGCTGCCCGGTGTTCTTTCCCCGCTAACAGTCACCGTCGCAACGTTACCGGAAGGAGTAGCCAGCGCTCTCTGGCCCTGGCCAGTCCCGCTGCCTTGCAACAATTTGGAAAATTCACTCTGGTAAGTCTCGAATAGACTGTTGGCTGAACCCCTGTCCAGGGTTACGGTAGTGAGGTAGCTTGTCACGTTATTGGTGACGGTCGCTTTGGATGAAATGAACGTAACCTTGCCTGTAAAGCTCCGGCCTGAGATAGCATCCAGGTTGATCACTACCGGGATATTTTCTTTGATCTTGCTGATGTCACTCTCGCCGACATTGACCTCTACGTGTAAAGAGCTCAGATCCACAATTTCGTAAACTACCGTAGTGGCTGTTACAGGCTGGCCGAGGGTGAGCGGCGCCTGAATGATCGTGCCGCTGATAGGTGCTTTCAGTAGAGCATTAGCCAGTTGAGCTTTGGCCTTGTCGAGAGCGGCCTGCGAAACGGCAAGCTGAGCTTTAGCGATAGCCACGTCGTTCGGCTTGGGGCCCGCTTTGAGATCATTCAAGGCAGCTTCAGCCGACCTCAAATTTGCCTGCGACTGAGCCACTTCATCCGGGGTGCCCCCTCTAAGCTTGGCAAGACCGGCCTGAGCCGAGGCTAAGGCTGCTTCATCGGCAGCGATTTGAGCGGCGGTAGGTGTCAGGGCGGCCAGGGTCTTTTTGGCATTATCAAGGCTGGCCTGGGCTGATGTGACCTGGGCCTGCGCCGACGCTATATCGGCCTGGGTTGGTCCGGCTTTAACCTTATCAAGGTTAGCTTTTGCGCTATCAATCTGAGATTGGAGTACTCTGGTCTGAGTAGTCAGGGCTACGTTCGCGTCATTTAAAGCCATATCCGCTCTATTGTAGTTGCCCTGGGCATCCTGCATACTGCGGAGAGCCAGGGTTTCGCTATCAATTGCGGCCTGGGGTAAATTGGCTTTAAGGGAGCCATCCGCGTTACGATTTTTGGAGTAAATGGCCTGGTAGTTATCCTGGGCGTCTTTGAGCGCATTCAAAGCCTGATCTCGGGTTACCTGGGCATTGACGATGTTTACTTTGAGAGTGCTGAGAGTTTTCTCAAAGTTGGCAAGCGCCTGGTCGTAGGTGGCCTGGGCGCTGGCGATAGTGGCGGCATCCGAACCGGCCAGAGTTTTGGCCAGGGCTGCTTTGGCGCTGGCTAACTGGACCTCGGCGGAACTGATCGAGGACTGGGCCGCCGCCACGTCATTCGGGTCGCCTCCCTTGCGGTCCTGCGCCAGTTTGGCTGCGGCGCTGTTAATAGCAGCCTGGGCAGAGGCTACATCTTCGGCGGTAAAAGTACCTTTTACGGTCTGATCCAGGCTGGCTCTTGCCGAATCCAGTTGAGCCTGAGCCTGCTCCAGCTCTTTTTGAGTAGCTCCGGCAATCGCGTTGTTGTAACTGGCCTGTTGCTGGTCGTAGCTGGCCTGGGCGCTGGTGACAGCGTTTTGCAGGTCGGAGTCATTAATTTCAGCCACGACTTCACCGGCCTGGACATTATCGCCCAGTTTCTTATTAAGTCTGGTAATCGTACCGGTGGTAGTAAAGGAGAGGCTCAGATCGGCGTTGGCCTGCACCTGGCCGCTCGAACTGATCGACAGGCTTACCGGGAAGTTGGTGCCGACCGTCGCGGTTTGACCCTCGAAAGCGGTTACTTTCTGAGTACTGCGGAAGTATAAGCCGGCCCCGATACCCGCGGCTAAAACAACCAGGAGCAGGATAAACCAACCCCAGAAGGTCCCGCGCTTTCGTGCGGTTTTTCTGGTCTTGAGATGGGTTGTAACCGGCCTGCCAAGCGCGGTAGTGCTGCTATCAGCGGCGGCTGTTTCTATGCCGGCGGTATGTGGTCTGGTAAGGGGCGTAAGAGTTTTGAGCGGAGGTTGTTCGGAAGCAGGGCTCTTCTCAATAGCAGATTCAGCTCCACCTGCCTGCCTGACCGGATTTGATGGTTCTGCCGGTACTAAATCTTTAGGTTTGTCCATCGCTTATATCCTTTCAAAACACTGGTTATAAAGCTCTTTAACCAGGCTTGTACATCCAAATAATGGACTAAAGGAGCGGCTGGCATTCCACAGTCAGGGCCTTAGTTCGGTTAATGCAAGTTTACCGATCTGAATAATTTATTTGGATGTTTCAGGAAGAAGGCTTTTCGCTTTTACCAATATTCACTCCTGAGATGCTAAAATAGTTAATAAATTACCGGTACTGAGTTCATTGTAACGCTAATCGCTCAAAAGGCGGGTAAATCTATCTCAAAAACAAGTGAAGATCTTGCAAAGAAAATTTAGTATAAGAGTCTTTTCTTGCATCATCGGACGCGACTGGCCCTATGATCAGTAAGGCTTTTATACCGTCTTATGCGGTTCGTTTGTAGAAGAATTGTAAATTAACTTTCCTGGTGGTATGATGTCCGCCGTACCTGATCAGGGTGAATACTTTCGTCTATGCGTAACTCTCAAAGAATGCTTGCTTCGCAACTTCATTAGCAAATTTAGCAGATACAGATAAGGTAGAGCTTTGCGCATTCTCTCTTTATTGAAACCCAAATTGCTGGCGGCTCAAGACCAGTCTGACTGTTTTACCACTGACGGCTATACGGTCAGCTTTAACGGGGATTGTGATGTTTGCCTGCCTTACTGCGCGGCGCTTTGTTGCACGATCTTCAAATTCGTGGCTCTGACCGAGGAAGAAGCTGCCAGTGGTCGCTACCACCTGATCGAGGCTCGCGCCGGTTGCGGCTGTGAGGTTTGTAGTGAGATGCGCGAGAAGGGTCTGCGCTATAGCCTGGCCAAAAAGGCCGATGGTAGCTGTGTTTACCTGACCGAGGCGGGGCGCTGCGGCATCTATGAGGAGCGTCCTGCCGCTTGCCGTCGTTTTAACTGCAAAGATATGGTACTACCCCTGCAAACCGAAATGTAAGAGCCGCGTCCGCTCAAACAGAGGACCAAGAAAAACAGGGCCGAATCAACCGGCCCTGTTTTTAATACTTTTCAGGGCCGTTTCCGCCGCCTGGTAGACCCAGCTAATATCCTCATCTTCACCAAACGAGTCCCTGTCATGCTGGTAAGACCATTCCAGGGCCGGGATGACACTGGCATTACCAATCTTACCGAGCGAGAGCGCCGCGTAGTAGCGAATGGTTGGACTGGAAGCTTTCTTGAGCTGTTCTACCAGAGTATCCAGCACAACCGGCTCAGGCTTTTCAACCAGGCCAAGCGCTACTACCAGTTCGTATTGAAGCCTGTTAGCCTGGTTAGCCGGGTTGCTGAGGACCTTGACCAGGGCAGCCTGGGCGCGGGGCGTACCGATACGGGCCAGGCTGGCGCTAACAGCCCCGATCAAATTGACTCGATAAAAAAGATTGGCAGGCTCGCTTACTCCGCTCGCCAGGTTTATTTCCAGCGCTCGAATCAGTGGTTCGACTGCTCGTTCCTCCTTGAACTGGCCCAGCGCTTCAGCAGCGGCTACCTTCACAGCAAGCTCAGAGTCCCTTTCAAAGCATTCTAATACCCGCTCGGCGGCTTCGCTTGCCCGGTTCTGGCCCAGGATTTCAATAGCGATTTGCCGAATCAGACTTATATCATCATCCAGCAAACCCATGATGATCATATTCGATTGAAAGGCCGGTTTAGCCAGCAGCGCCTGTAAACCAAATAGACGTAAAACAGGAGCACTTTCTTTTAGCAACGGCTCAAAAAACCAGCGATTATCCGCCGTTACGCGCCGGGCAAGCGCTTCGCCCAGCGGGCCTTTCAACCAGTTTTCACGCGCCAGCCGTTGTTCCAAAGGATTAGCAAAGCTCAGGGAGGCTAAATTTGGGCCAATCCTGGTGTCCAGTTCGCTCTTAAGCAGGCTAACCAGGGCCGGGGTGGCCTCACGGTAGCCTTTGTCCAGCGCCATTATCACCAATAACTGTCCGGCTTCCCCGGAAATGGCGGCGATATTTTCGTGGCTTGCCAGGGCGCTAACTGCTTCGCTTAGATTGATAACCGGATGCTCCTGAAAGATTTTGAGAGCGAAATAGCGCAGCAGCGGATCAGGAGTCTTGAGCAACTGGTAGAAAAACCAGGCGCTCCCCTCGCCAAACTTCTCGATCAGGCTTCGGCTTAAAGGCCCGACCTGTAAATTATGCAGGTAAACCTTTTTGCCCATCAGCTTATTCAAAAGCTGCGCGGCGCCGTCGGGCTGTTTCAACACCTCCGGGGGTAAATCCCGCCCGGGGAGCAATCCCGCGCCAAGCTCAACGCTCAAGGCCTGACCAACAGGCGAGACTATTCGTAAATCGCCGGAGCGTAACAGGGGAGTCAGAAGTTGCACCTGCCAGGCAGGCTGCCGGTCAAAGAGTTGCAAGAGGGCTTCGGTAATATAAAGAGCGGGCGGCAAGTTTGCCGCCGCCTGTATGAGAGCGACTTTGACCTGGTTGTCTGTTTCAGCGAAGAGCTGTTGCAGTAAAGCCGGGCCGCTCCTGGGATCGCGCAATTCGGCAAGCGTTTGAGCCGCTTTGAGCCGGATTTTAGCATCAGGGCCGGCCAGGATTGCCTGCAAGGTTGCCGCGCTGGAGGGGTCGGGAGCAATCTGTAGCAATACCAGGGTTGCCACGGTCGCTACCTTTTTATCGCGGTCATGGCCGGCTTTTTTGAGTGCGGCGAGGTTAGTTTTATCGGGGTAGGCTCGCAGGGCCAGGGCCGCCGCTTCGCGCAACTCGGTTGACTGCTCCTGGAGTAAGATCCGGGCCAGGGCAGGACCCACCGGCGGGTAGGGATAGAGCAACTGGGCGATAGCTTTGACCACCTGGAGTTGCACGGCGCTGCTCCTGTCTTTGAGGGCCTGGGCCAGGGCTGCTCCGGCCCGGGTATTTCCAATCAGAGCCAGGGCGTTCGCCGCGCCCGCTCTAACTTTGTCAGAGGGATCGCTCAGAAGTAATCTTTCAAGCCGGTCTACCGCCTCTATTGCGCGCACTCTTCCCAGAAAATTAACAGCGGCCAGCCGCACCTCTTCATCCGAGTCGTTCAAGGCGCTAAAACCATAGGCGCTGTGAGATGGTTCGCCCAGGCTTTCTAAAGCTCCGGCGGCTGCGCGGCGGACCTGAATATCAGGGTCGCCCATGGCTTCCAGCAGAGCCGGGAGTTGTTCGCGAGATTTCCAGAAAGCCAGCCATTTCGCCGCTTCGCGCCTTACCTCTACCGCAGAGTCATGTAAAGCAGTCGCCAGCAGGCGTGCGGCAGCCGCGTCAGAATACTTGCCAATCTGAGTGACTGCTACCAGTCGCGAACGGGGGTCAGGGCTACTTAGCTGGATAACGCTTTGCTCGAAAGTTGTTGGTGGCATATTTATCTATAACTAACCTGTATTGAGTTTTTGGCCTTGTTTCAAAAACCGCAGCGAGCGAGTGGCCTCTGCCGGAATTTATTACAGGCGCTAAAGAGCTATATTCCGGCGGTAATTGCCGTGGTGGTGGCTACTTCATCATTTTGCCGCATCAGGCTGAGATACCAGCCCAGGCTCAACAACAGGGGCAGATTATTCTGGTTAACCGCTCCCGGTTCAAGCACTACGTTTGCTTTGGTTTTCCCGGCGAAATCGCGCGCCCTGAGCGAAAAGACTGGCCTGTCCAGCGCATCAAAAAAGCTCCAGTAGCCCCTGCGCTCCCGGTTCTTGCCCCAGCGGTAGGTGGCGCTATCATACATTCTCAAAACCCCGCTGCCGTTCCAGTTCGCTTCGAACCGTCCAATCTCCTGCTCAGTAGGGGCTATTCTGACCGTGATTATCTGTTTCAAGAACCCGCTTCGTTTGAAGGTCCACGCCCCGGCGGCGCTTTCAGCCAGAGCCAGTGTACTAAAAGCTTTTTCCCATTTCAAGCTGGCCAGCACAGACTCTCCGCTGCGCAGGAAGTAATTGCGGTGCTGAATCTGCGGCTTCTCCCAGCTTAACTCTTGCTGCGACACGACATTTAAGGCTTGCATAGGCGCTCCTATCTTAAAGCGTTATTTACCGTCTACACCGTTCTAGTCTATTTATAACTACGGGCCAGCCTTTCACAAGTTTCATTAAAGCTTATTTGGTCAAGCAATATGCAAAAGTAACCCTTTGGAATCTCTTTTTGTGCAAATTGAAATTATAATATAGCTGTAGAAAGCCTTTACAGGTTGAGTCGGGCTGTAGAAAGAGCGATATTTGCTTTATGAGGCGCGAGGGGACTTCCTTGCGAGTTAGAAAGAGGTAACAGACTATGGCAAAAGGTGGCGCGGCGGCTGACCCGAAGTTTATCGAGAACGAAATTTATATGCTCGAACGCACTCTTAACATGTATAAGATTTATGCCGCGAATGCCAAAGACGACAAAGAAGGCTGGAAAAAGCGCCTGAAGGGCATGGAAGAACGCATCGAAGAGGCTCGCAAGAGACTGGAAAAATCCTCTCACTGATTATTAGCGCAACCGTTTTGAGCTTAAAGAACTTCGCCGGAGGGGCGGAAGCGATAGTTGGGTCTTTCTCAGGGCTGCCCTGCCGGGTGGCCCTTTTGTAGTGTACCGCAGGGGGCTGTTTTAATTGCCCCGGTAAACAGATGGTGTATAATATCCCTGAAAAAATAAAACTTAAAGTCTTTAACAGACGGGAAGGTGGTGTTACGTTGGCTGTTACTGTCTCTGATGATGAAATTATTGGCGCACTGAAAACAGTTGAAGACCCTGAACTGGGTGTAAATATAATAGATTTAGGTCTGGTCTACCGCATAGATATTGATGATGATGGCGATGTACAGGTCTATATGACTCTGACCTCCCCCGGTTGCCCGGCGGGTCCGGAAATTAAACACGATGTACAGACCGCCCTCACCTCTATGGAAGGCATCAGTAAAGTCAACATTCAATTCGTATTCAATCCTCCCTGGAACCCGTCTATGATGAGCGCGGAAGCTAAAGATGAACTGGGTATTGATTACGATGATGACGAAGACTGAGCCAGACGCCAGTCAATCTGAATAAAAATTTTTAATCAAAAGATAAGCAGCTACCAGAGCTACTATAAAAGATAAATCGAGGAGTGCGAGAGATGTCGTCTACTACTAATTTGCCGGGCGAAGAGGAAATTCGCGAGGCTCTAAAGACGGTTTATGACCCTGAAATCGGGATAAATATTGTTGATCTTGGTCTGATCTACGATATAAATATTGAAGAAGCCGGCCTGGTAGATATTACCATGACCCTGACTGCGCCGGGCTGCCCGCTCAGCCATGTGATCGGCGCCCAGGTGCGCGAGTCTCTCGATGGTATGCCGGGAGTTACCGATGTAAAGCTCAACCTGGTCTGGTCGCCGCCCTGGAACCCCAGCCTGATGAGCGAAGAAGCTAAAATGGAACTGGGCATGGACATGTACTAGTTCATCCCCAAAACTGGAAAGGCCTGGCTACATTTGGCAGTCAGGCCTTTTTTATGAGCTTCCCGCCTGTCCTAGCGCGGAATTAGCTGGAATAACACCTTGTTTTTGACCAGAGTCCATAGGGCCAGTAAAGCCGTGAGATGGCCGAGAGTATGCACCAGCATCGAGCCATCTCCGTAGCCTGGAATGTTGAAAAAGATCGAGACTACAAAACCGTGCAGGATGTAGACATACAGCGAGTTCTGTCCGAGCGGGATTAGCACCCAACCCAGGGCCTTGCGGATGGGCTCCCAGAAATAGCTCAGCCCGACATAGAGCGTGGCAAAGAAGACAAAGAAGGTCAACACCCTACCAGGCCGCAGGGCCATCTTGTCAAACATTTCACCCAGGAACCAGTTAAGATCGGCGTTTCCGGCGAAAGCGCCCGCAAAGACCCAGGCAATTCCCAGCGCCAGCAGGCTAAAGAAAGTAACCAGCAGGGGAGTGTAAAGCTTCCACTTCGGTATTCTGCTGAAGAACTCTTTGATTGCCTCACGATGGTAGCCGATTACCAGGCCGTTAACAAAGAGTAACTGCCAGGCGAACAGCGGAAATGTGCCGATTTCCGGGCTGAAATGCTGCGGGAAGACCTGGTAGCCCAGCCAGAAAGCCCAGGAAAGGCCCAACACCCAGGGTGTCTTTTTGCGCAGCAGGAAGTACAGCACCACCGGTGAAATCGCCACCAGCACGGCGTATGTTGCCAGTAAATCGGACCAGCCGAAACTCTGCTTGAGGGTCAGCAGCTTTACCACCAGATCGAAATCGAAATTGGGCGGTGGCGCTACCGCTTCTTTACGGGTGTGCAGGGGCGTAAAGTAAGCCAGTAACAGGTAACCCAGCGCTACAATAATGTTCCAGAGATATAGCTGCCAGGCCCGGTGTAATATCTTTTCCGTGGCCGATTGCAAACCGTACTTGATAGCGCGTGTACCGTAGACCATCCCCATGACCATCCCGGAGATGAAGATAAAACCTTCCGCCGCCGAGACGATAAAATAGCCGCCCCCCGTAAAATAGAGGGTAAAAGCCGGGTAATAACTGATATGGTCGGCAATTATGATAAAGAGGCAGTAGCCTCGTAATAAATCAAGTCTTAAATCTCTGTTACCTTCCGGGCGGTACAGCCAGCTTGCCGGTAAAGTAAGGAACCTTCCCCCTAATGCTCTTACCCCGGTGTTTGCAGCCTGCGTGGCCGGGTAAGTTGCTCTTGCCAAAACGTTTCCTCCTTGCATGTATAACCAACTGCATCGCCTTTGTTGCAAGTGGACTGATAACAACTACAGCTTTATTCTTCTTCCGTGACCGTGATTTTCAGCAGCATACCGAATTGTTTCCATCTGCTGAACTATTTTGCTGTGGCTATCATATACAATTTCCTTGCCATCAAAAACAGATTTTTGTGAACTTCTGTAAAAACTATGTAAAATAGTTAACAATATTTCTTAATGGCGGGGCCTGCTTTAATCCAAAATGAGAGGTACATAGCACTCTTTATGCCGGTACAGCTAGAGGACGGGTATAATAAGACTCGCTAAAAGGAAACGAAAGGCCCTGGTTCGACTAAACAGGGTCGCAGAAAAGCGGATGTTTTCAAAGTGAATTTATGGGAGGTTGCTGTGACAGATAATTCCACCGCTAATGGAAAGCCGAGTTCCTTACACCTGCGGCTGTTTTTTATTCACGGGGCCGGAGCAAACGGCCTGACCTGGGCCAATCAAACCGACTTCTTCAAAGCGGCGGAGGCCGTTACTTTACCCGGTCACCGGGTGAACGAAACTGAGACTTTTGAGGGAATGCGCTCGATAGAAGATTATGCTGGCTGGCTGCACCAGTACTTGCATGCGGAACATAATGTAGACCACCTGAGTGAGCGGGTGGTGTTAATCGGGCATTCCATGGGGGCGGCCATCGCCATGACTTACGCCAGCCTTTTTCCCGGCCAGGTAGCAGGCCTGGTGCTGGTGGGCACTGGGCCGAAAATGGCTGTTCCGCACCCTATTTTGGATGGGCTGCAAAAAGATTTCCAGGCAACCGCCATCCGAATAATTGATTACTGTTTCACCCGCGAGGCGCCCCTGACTCTCAAGTCACCCTCTCTCGAAACCATGTTACAGGTCGGCCAGGAAGTGACCCTGGGCGACTTCATCGCCTGCAATCACTTCGATATGACCGGGCAACTCGCAAATCTGGGCAACCTGCCTGCGCTGGTAATCAGCGGGCAGCAGGATAAAATGGTTCCGGTGGAGCAGGCAAAGCTCCTGGCCGAGCAAATACCGGGGGCGAAATTGCAACTGGTGGAAAATGCCGGGCATAACGTCATGCTGGAAAAGCCTGAAGAGTTCAACGCCATCCTGGCCGGTTTCCTGGCCGAAAACTATAGCGGTTAAATCCTCGGAGGCTCGAAGATTCATCGGGCCTCTTTTGTTTGTATTTTGCACCTTTCAGCGCGAGATTATCCGGCTGTAGCCTCAATACTTTGACATGTTAAGGCTGTCACTACAAAGAGTGGCCTGCTAGCGGGCCACTCCTCAGAAATCCGCTTAATCAGCGGTAGAGCAGCCAGCCGAAACCTTCATAAAGCATGAGGGAAAGGCTATCCCGTGCCAGGTTGAAGCTGCGTTTTCTGAAGTCGTACCAGTCAGGGTTATAGCGCAGGGCAGGCCACCACCCGGCCACTTCGATCTTCTGGTCTGCCGCTTGCCTGCGTGCGCGATAAAGATGGTAGGGGTCGCTGACCAGAATTACCCGGTGCCAGCCTCGCTCTCGCATCAAAGCCTGGCTGTAGCGCAAATTCTCGACCGTACTGGTAGCCCGCTCTTCCAGAATGAGCTTCTCTGGCGGTATCCCCTGTTCCACGGCCAACTTCGCCATGTATTCGGCTTCCACACCCTTGCCCGTCTGCCCCCCGCTCAGAATAATAGCGGAGGCGTAACCGGCCTGCCATACCTCCACAGCAGCGCTAACCCTGGCTTTCTGGCAGTTGCTTGGCACGCCTACCTCTCGCGGGCCACAACCCAGCACCAGAATTACATCGGCTGGCCGCTCGGGTAGCCGGTAAGTGTACGCTGCTCCGGTCACCCGCCACAGGCTATAATCGAACCATATTCCCAGGCAGACCAGCAGCACGAGCAGCCCGCGTAGAAATAAACGCAGCCGGGGCGCCTTAAAGCTGGGAAGTACACGGAGTCTTTTCTTCACAGGTAAAAGTGGTTAACCGAACAGGCGGCCAGCTCAAACCGATTCTTCGGCCACATTGATATTTTCCAGGGAGCTTTTCTTAGGACCGCTTTCCAGCATAGCGCTGTCAAAATCGGGTTCGCGTAGGGCTGCCTGCGGAACAAGAAACTCTGAACGCCGGGTGGCCCGCCAGCCTAGCCAGAGCATCGCGCCGAGGAAACTGGCCGAGCCAAGGCCGATTAACCAGGGAATCAGCTCATCCAGGCCTGACAGAGCCGCGGCGGGGCTGTTTAGATTGGGCAGGATAGCAAAAAGCATTAAATTTGTGAGACCGTGCGCGATGGTGACACCCGCGATAGAACCACCCCACATTACGATGTAAGCGAAGACCAGCCCCACGGCAAAGACAAATATCACGTCCAGTACTGACTTATAGCCGATGTGCAGTACGGCGAAGACCAGTGAGACATAAACCAGGGCCCAGCGTTTCAGCAAAGGCAGGGCAGTAGCCTGAAGTAAACTGCGGAAGATAATCTCCTCGTTGAAACCGGTAAAAAGGATCAGCACCAGCGCCGCGATCAGCACATTGAGCACCGTCACATCGTTCAGGAGCGGTGTCGGGCGCAGAATGGCATACTCTAAGGCTCCCAGGCCAAAGCCTCCTCCGGCCAGCATTAGCTGGATGAGCAGGTTACCGGGTTGCAGCCCGAGAGTTTTTAACGACAGTCTGAGCTGGCGGCAGGTGAGAAAGACCGCGACCAGCAGTGGCACGGCTACCAGGGGATACCAGAACAACTGCGGGAAATCGGCCAGGGGCAACGACAGCGACAACAGGCGGATGAGCGGGGCCGTACAGAGCGCCAGGGACAAACGTCCGCCTGGCATACGCTGGCGCAGAGCACCGTACCAGAGGAGCCAAAGCAGCAGCACGGTATGTAGCAGCAGGCCCAACTGGAAACTGGTCAGGTTGGTCAGGATTTCGGCCAGGGTAAGGGCCGCCAGGCAGACCCAGGGCAACCAGACCGGGTCAGGCAGGAGTATTTCCCAGGCAGGACCGTGCGCTGGTTCTACCCTGGAAGCGGTTATTCTGCCGGCTTCAGAGGCAGTTGCGAGGGGTCCAGGCTCCCGGGCCGCTTCTACTCTATCTCTGGTTTCTACCTTCTCTATGACAGGGGTGGAAACTTCAGGAAGGGCATTAAGCTTCCCCGCTGAGAGAGGTAAGTGGTCGCCGCTATTAATATTGAGGCCTGTTTCAGCCGCCCCGGCTACTGCCGCCGCTTCAAGGACAACATCGCCCAATTCCAGGCAGTCGCCGGGGTAGAGCAGAGCTCTCTCATGCTGTTCAAGCCACCGCCCATTGAGCCGGGTGTTCTGAGTTTTTGAGAGGTTGCGCACCACCAGAGCCGAAGCGTGACCGCATTCCAGTTCGAGATGAAAGCGCGAGACGGTTTTATCGGGCAGGATGATGTGATTGTCCGGGTGCCTGCCGACATTCAGGATTTTATTGCCGGGATGCGGATTCAACAAGATCTCGACGGGAGGGATGGCCCCTGGTAAAAGGCGCGGCATGGACTGTACGATTAATTTCATGAGAACAACCTGTCTGCGATAGCTGGCAAGAGCAAAGCTTTACACCTGTTTTACGTTTATCCAGAGCCTTAAACTCCGGTACGGAGCGGGCTGCCCGTTGTAGAAAAGCAAAATATCAACTACCTGATCCGGGCCGGAATTGGTAAGACGATAATGGATAGGCTGCTCCCATTTCTGACCGGGCTGAAGGGTGACCGGGCCGAGCGTGGAAAGAGTATGCCCATCCTGGCGGGCCTCTACCCGGTAAGTAGCGGTCTGACCCTCGCGGTTGACGATACCCAGGCGCAACTCGACATCCTGGCCAACCAGGACTTCACGGGGATAGTTCTCGGCCAGGCCTTCCGAGCCGAGGGCGTAGAACTCGGTGAAGCGTTCGGCCGGGTTGGGACTCAGGAAGACCCAGGCGGCATAGGCGCCCACCAGCAAGAGGAGCAAGAGTCCGGCGATATAACCGGCCTTAACGGGCCGAGAGTGCGCGCTCCACCAGCCCAGGGGCCGTAAGGGAGGCGGATTGGAAGCTTCACCGGCAGGAGCAAGCCGCCAGCGCCGGAAGGCTGCCACTGCAACGGCAAGTAAAGTCCAGGCGGAAAGGGAGATCACCATCGGCCAGAGACGAATGCCCCAGGGTAGCGAGTTCAGGATCAGGGCCAGGAGCGGCAAACCGGCCGCGCTCAGGCCAAAGCTCAGGGCCAGACGGGCCACCCCATCCTGGTCGGCGCGGTGGGCGAAGATAGCCTCGGTCAGGGCGTAGCCGGGGGCAAAGAGGACGGCCACCAGGCCCAGTGGCACTCTCAGCCAGGGCGTAAGCTCCAGGCCGACCATCAGCGGGACGAGCAAGGCCAGGAGAGCGACCAGGAGCAGATCGTAGCCGGATCGAAAATCAAGGCGGCGTGAGTCACCTCCAGCCAACGGCCTTTCCCGGTCGAGGTTTTGAGAATCTATTGCTCGTTCACGTTCACGTAGAGCCAAAAAAGTAACTTCCTTTGTTGCAAATAAGTAGCAAGTATGTAGCGAACTAAGCCGGTTTAAGCCCGGTACAATTAGCTGTTTTCCAGCACCTGGCGGTAGACTTCCAGGGTTTGTTGGGCGGTGCGCTCCCAGGTGAAGCCGGCAGCACGTTCAAGGCCCCGGCGGCGCAGTTCGGCGCTGAGACCCGGTTCGCACAGGACCCGTTCGATAGCCGCGGCCAGTCCTGGCACGTCAAAGGGGTCCACCAGCAAGGCGGCCTCGCCCACCACCTCCGGTAGGGCGGCGGCAGAAGAGCAAACCACCGGAGTGCCGCAGGCCATCGCTTCGAGGGGCGGCAAGCCAAAGCCCTCGTAGAGCGATGGGAAGACAAAGACGCTGGCCAGGTTGTAAAAGTAAACCAAATCTTCATCGGAGACCTGGTCAAAGAAATGCACTTTGCCCGCAAGACCCAGCTTTTCGATTTCGGCCAGGAGGGCCTGCCGTTCGCCCTGAAAGCGGGCCGCACCCACCTTGATCAGCCGGGCCTGCGGGCAAGCTTCGGTCACGAGCTTAAAAGCGGCCAGCAGACGGCGCAGATTCTTGCGCGGGTCTTCCGAACCGGCGTAAATCAGGTAGGCCTTATTTTTCTCTAAATTATAACGATTATAAAAGTCAGCGGATACAGTTGCAGGTTTAAATTGCGCGTGCTCTACTCCCAGGTAAATTACTTTAATACATTTTGGGGGATAATTCAAGCGCTGAATAATATCCTGGCGGGTGTGTTCGGAGTCGGCAATCAGAAAGTCAGCCTTTTTAAGCCCCCGGGCCGCGAGATTATCAAAGAGTCTGTCGTAAAAGCGCATGTAGCCGGTGATTTCAGGCTGCTGACGGCAGGCCAGGGTTATAAGGTCGTGCACGGTGATGACCAGCCGAGCGGGCTTTTTAAAGGCCACCGCGCTAGCGAGGTTCTGGCTGGTGAGGTGCAACAGGCCCTGCTCCGGGCGGGCAGCCAGCGCCAGGGGGTAGGTCGAGAAAAAAGTGTTGAGATCGAAGCCCATTTTGCGAGCAAGATTGAAAAAAGGGCCGGGTAGCGGTGGCCGAGCGATTGCGCCAGGAATGATAGGCTGGCCCTGTTGCGAAAGAGCGGTAGAAAGGTTGCGGCCGTAACGAGAGAGGCCGGTCAGGGAAGAACTCGCGCCCCCAACCAGCACGACAGGCGGCGGGCTTTCTTCATTTTTAAAGGAACCGGCAAATGAGCGGACCGGGCGAGAAGAGGTTTCCAGCGCATGGTGGTAGGCCTCGAGCGTTTCATGGGCGGCTCGTTCCCAGCTAAAGAGGGCCGCTCGTTCCAGGCCACGCTGGCGAAGGTCTGCCCGCAGGTCAGGCTCGCTTAAGACGCGCTTTATAGCAGCGCCAAGCTCTTTAACGGAATGAGGGTTAACGGTCAGGGCGGCCTCGCCTACTACTTCGGGCAGGGATGAGAGATTTGAGGTAACAACAGGGGTGCCACAGGCCATCGCTTCGAGCGGAGGCAGACCAAAACCTTCATATAAGGAAGGGAAAACAAAAGCGGTAGCGGCGCTGTAAAGAGCGGGCAGGTCGGATTCCGCGAGATAGCCGGTAAAATGAACTGGAGCGGACTGGCCCAGGCGCGCAAACGCGGCATCTATCTCGGCGGTCTGCCACTGGCGTTTACCGGCTATAACGAGTTTAAGCCCGGGATAACCGGGTTGAATACGGGCAAAAGCCTCCAGCAGCCCGGCGATATTCTTCCGAGCGGTAATGCCTCCCAGGTAGAACAGGTAGGGCGGCTCGACCTTATAACGGGTCAGCGCTGCTCTTCTTTCCGGACTATCCGGCACAGGAGTAAAAGAGGAGTTGACGGCGCAGGCTATAGCCTTGATCTGGTTCGCTGGCAGGTGAAGGTAGCGGGCGATATCCGAGGCCGAATGGTGACTGTCGGTAAGCACAAGATCAGCCCGACGAGCAGCCTGGGGCAGCAACCAGCGATAGCGCCAGTTATCGAGACGATTATGGGTCTGCGGGTAGACATAGGGGAAAGCATCGTGAATGGTAGCCACTCGTTTCGCCCCAAAGGCCGGACCAAAGAAAGGAGCGATGCCGTTAGGGTCATGCACCAGGTCAAGGTCATAGCGCTTAATAGCGGCGCTGAGAGCAGCGTTACCGGCGGCCAGCAGGGCAGGCAAAAGGCCGCAACCGGGCAATGGGTGGCGCTCGAAGTCGTCCCAGAGGTTATGGGGGTCAGACTGCTCGGTAGTAAGCAGCACAATTTCAGGGCAACCGGGCAAGCCCTTCATGGCCCGGAGTAATTCGATTGCGTAGCGTCCAATCCCGGTGGGAGAGCGATCTAAACCGTATGTCAGATAACCGATTCGTTTCAAGAGAATTCTGCTTAATAACTGGCTCTTCCTGGCGAGCAAATGACTCAGCGCTGGAAGGGGGTCAAAGGCCGATAGTGATAAAACTGGGCTTCGCCGTTGTCGTATACCTGCATGGCATCAGGAGGAATTGGCAAAGCGCGTTGCTGCCGAATACTGCGTAAACGGGAGATAGTGGTTGCTATTGCGTCACGAGTAGATGGTTCGTAGTCAAAAGCAATAAGCTTGTTGCTGGCCGGAAGATTTTTTTCTGTAAGATAAGCGGTAATCAAGCGCTCATCAAATTCAGTCCATACATAAGAATTTGGCTGGTAAGCAACACTCCAATCTATAATGGAAATTTCAGCGGGCCGGTAAAAAGTCCATTTATTGCTTAAAAGCGGTTCATTGGTAGCCTTAAGTACGGAGAGGATAGATATGCAAAAAATACAGGCAGTAAAAGCAAGCTGAAAGGAGCGGGCAAATTTGCGAGGCCGGAAGCGCGAGAGATAAGTGCTTACCAGGGCAATAGCGAAAAGAGAGAAGGAAGGAAACATGCGGTATTGCAGGTTGTCAAAAGCTCCGCTGGTATCGGCTACCATAGAAAAGGCACCTTGTATAGAAAACGCGGTATATAATATCCAGATTATCCAATCCCATTCGCTGGCGGGAGTTTTGCCAAGGATAAACCAGCGGAAGCCCTGGACCGCCCAGATAATGACCGAACCGGCTAAAAGAGTCCAATTGGCGATGCTAATGAGGAGGTAAACCCCGTAACTGACCCAGGCCTCGGCTACATAAGTGTAGGAACTTGAGGTGGGTTTTTGGACATCCAGGAAGAGCGAAGCTATTTTATCCCCGATACTTTTGATGAGAACAAAATCGAGTTTGGCCGGATTATAAAAGTAAAAGGTAAAGACGAAAACAAGGCCAAGACAGATGATGGTAGCATAAGTAAAGCGAATAAAGATAATATTATTTTGTATCCGCAGGTTTTTCTTCCAGCGACTACCGAGCCAGCCCAAAAGCAAGGCCAGGGCCAACGCAAAGATAAAAGAATGGCTCAACAGGTTGTTGGTGGCAATCAGGGCAAAGGCGCTCAAGTAGAAAAGGAAAACGTAAACGGCAAACTGACGGACATTACCGCGTAGCTTGAAGCTACGAATCAGGGCAAAGAGGCAAAGGATCATAAAAGTGCGGCTAAACTTTTCGTGGGAAGAGCGCAGAATCACAAATAGAAATTCCGGCTGGATGAAAAGAAGAGTACAGGCGATGGTAGCGCCCCTGGCATTGCCGATCAGCTCACGGTACATGACCCAGGCGGGAATAACCACCAGGCAGGCCAGTAAGGGAAAGAGAATTTGCTGAAAGGTAGAAACATCAAGGCCGGTAACCGAAACCAGGAAAGCGCTGATAGCCTGGTAACCGTAGCCGTGAGGGTAAGCCTCGCCACTGACCGGTTCCAATCTACCGTCATGGATAAAGACCTGGCTCAGGTTAGTAAAAGCGGCCGAGTCAGTTTCTGACCAGCGGCCATCGAAACGCAAAACGAAATAGAGCCCGATAATAAAGACAAAAAGAATCAACCAGAGCCAGGGCCGGCCTTCTTTAGGGCGAGTAACAGGAGAATGATCAGTGGTGGAATTACCCGGCAGTAGAGTTTGCATTTTCTAGCCCTGTCCTTTTCGATTGGTCTTCCAGTTAGTCCAAAAAACAATAGCTACCAGCGAGGCAAACAGGAGGGGCAGCATCAGTAGCAGCGGCAGGTTTTCAAGAGAATTACTGGACAGGACCAGTTTTTCGGGACTTACCACCCCGGAGGGAGCGACCATAACCTTGCTGGTCGGAAAACTTAGTAGCTTACCATCCGGTTGACTCATACGAAGCGATAAAGTCCAGGTGCCAGGCAGGTTAGGGGCCCATTGAAAGGAAAGGGGCACGGTCTGGCGGCCCGGGAAGCTGGCCGGTTTAGAGTCAACCAGGCGTGCGCGCCCGGCGGGAGAAGTTGCCCAGAGTTCGAGCGTGCCGGAAGGACCATCTAACAGTCCAGCATTACCAAGAGTGACAGGAATGGAACTTTGTTCCAACTGCTTGAGCTGGGTTACGTTAAAACTGACGGAAAGATCAGGCGGGGTGGCAGGTTCAAGCTTAAATTCCCCCCCGGTGTAAGTTGCGATATATTCGCCGGGAGCAAACTTAGAAATACCCAGTAGGTCAGTCCCCTGAACCTGAAAGCCGGGTTGCAGGGTTAGCACGAAGCGAAAGCTTTGCTTATCTTCTGACCGGTAGTCGCGCATGGTAGCATTGCTGACGGACAGTTCGGGCCCGGGGAACTGGCGCAGCATTGCTTTGAAATCAGTCGGATCAAAAGGGGCCGAGTTGGCATTAAGCCTATCACCCAACGTTTTCCACTCTGCGTTATTAGTAGGAGGTAATGTTTCAAAAAGGCTAGGCTTTACCTGGGCCTGCCTGATAATTACCTCATTCTCTCCACCATAAACTAGATAATTCTGAGATTGATTTAGCTGGCGAATAACAGTGGTTGAAGAATTATCGGATTTAATCTGGTAACTCCACTGGTTTATGTATCTCCCTCCATTCAGATTTGCATAATGTATTTCTGAATGATCATCAATATTCCAAATACCGGTTTCTGCTGTTAATAAGTGTAGCTTTCGATCAACCGAACTAAAATACAGGTAAGGCTGATTGTTTAGTTGAAAATTATATTCACCCCTAAAGCCGGCTTGAATAGAATTATAATTATCTGTAGGTTTCTGGCTACTAAGACCGGTAATGTAATCCTCGCGAAGATCAGGGTGGTTATTTCCTCCTGCAAAGGTGGTCCAGGTGTAGATATGTTTGCTTGTCCAGTAAGGCTTTTTCTCGACCGCTACAAAGGTAGCGGCGTCCCAACTTCCTCCAGTAACCCAGGTAGGCATTTCTTGATAGGGAATACTTTTTATAGTAAGCTCAGGAAGTTTAATTAATTTATCTACAGGACGCTTACCAACAAGACTCACCATGTAATTCCAGCTTTTTTGCGGCATAGAGTGATGTTCTTGATCCCAGGTATATTCAACCTCTTCAACAGGAATATTGAGTAAGCCATACTGATAATAGCGGTCTTTAGGCATATAATCTTCCATTCGAACGGCTAAATCTGGGTAGCCGTCATTGATACCGGAAAGATTATAAAAGGTAAAGGGATTTTCGAAATTGGCTTCCAATAGTTCACCAGGTTTCCAGCGTTGGAAGGTATATATAAAGTAATTATCCGGATTACCTCGTGAAGCTACAAATTCACCCAGGAATTTGATCGTGCCTTCTTGCCAATCCATTTCGAAAGGCGGGGGACTAGAGTTGTAAGGCTTTACAAGATCATTATAATTGTTGCCCAAGTAAGGCCAAAAAATTGATCCACTTATGGGGATTTCACTGTGCTTCGTATTTACCATAATTGTAGTTCGAAAATAAGCGTCATCTTCGCTTAAAGGTAGAAAAGCTTCTCTCCATTCATAATCCGGCAGTCCATCATTATCACTATCTCGTACATGTACTAAAAAATCGACTTTACCGTCTGTTTTAACTAAGTTAATAGTGGATTGGTAGAGGACATTAGTAGCTACCGCAGCGTCAATTTGAATATCAAGATTAAAATTTATTTTGCCGTTGCGCTCCCACCAGCCGTCTTTAGCTATCACACGATAGGCCCAGTAGGCTGGACCTGGAACAGATTCTTTAATGTTCAATGTACCATCTTGCAAAACATCATATGAAACTGTTTTGTTGCCGTCTCTATCAAGATAAAAATCAGCGATTAATCCATTTGAATCTTTATGAAAATCAATTACGAGACTGGTTCGGCCCGTGCTACCTGTTTCAAAAGCCCAAACTGAGTTGGTCTGGTCTAAGTTTTCACGCCAGCTCAAATTCGGGTTTGTTCCCTCGCGGAGGTAAACAGTAATTCGATCACTAGCAGTAGCGTAGCCTGGAGAGCACAAAACAACAACACGCTGTTTGTCTAAAATCTGACCAGAGCAGTTTATTGCAGGTTTAGTAGATTGGGCTAATACAGTCCAGGGTAAAAATAACCATAACAGGGCAAATAGTAAAAGAATGATAATTTTTGTTTGTTTTATAGCAACCAGTTGCATTAACGTCTTCTTTCCCCTTTAGCTTCCATAAATTGTGGAAGTTGCTCAGCGACTTGTTGGAATGCCAAATTATCAGATTGAATCCAGGGATGATAATTTCGCCCAAAATAAATGATGTAGGAAACTGCTACTCCGAGTAACCCGGCTATTACTGCCTTAGAGAGATTGATCCAAAGTATATCAACTGGAAGTATTACTTCACGAAGCAGTAGAGCAATAATGACAGAGGCAATTCCACTTTGAAGCATTTTAAGGGATGCTATTGAGACTGAACCAGCCTTACGCAGGTGACCAATTTGATACCATAACCCTGTTAGTGCGGCTATCAGGAATACTATGGTTAGCCAGGCATCGTAGTCTGCTCGATTAGCACCTGAAAGTAAAATAAGGCCAGTACCTACAATTAACAGGCTCAATCGAATGAATTGTACCTGCATGGCCGAGCGAAATTGTTCAAGACCTATTTGAGTAAGGGTCAATAAGCTTTCCATAGCCAGTACAAAAACTAGCGGGGCAGAAACCACTAATAACGGTGCAGCAGTTAAATAACGCCCTGTATAAAGTAGTTCGATAACAGTGTCCGGGAATACTGCCATTACAGCCGCCGCCGGTATTGTGACAATTGCTACAACTCGGTAGGCAGTATTGAATGTATTTAGTGCAACTTGTCGTGATTGCACCAAACGCGGATAAACAATGGTGACTAAGATGGGACTATTAACTAGCATTGGCAAGGCAACGAGGGTAAGAGGTATAGAAAGCTCAGCTACTGTTTCATACAGGTTTAAGAATCCTAGTATAATTAACAACCAGGAATTGAAAAGAGTTTGATAAAGACCATTAAGATAAATGTTAGATGAAAATTTCAAAGCTTGTCGAGCATAGGTTATTGAAAACAAGTGGCCTTTAGGAGAAGGAAGTAAACCTGGGATATTGATTACCAGCAGAGCTTCGACCACCAGATTAGATATGTAGGATAGACAAAGAGCACTAAAGACTCCTTCAACGGTTTGTGCCAGTCCGCTTAGTAGCAAAATGATATAAACTACAGGCTGTAACAGCATTAGTGCTCCACATATATAGAGTTTATCATTGCCGCGCAGGATTCCTAGAAGGAAATCCCCGCTTATGGAGAAAAAAGCTATCAAAGTAATAAGTAGATAAGGAAACTGTCCTAGCAGCCCCCAAAGCACGAAGCCAAGTAGCGGTAATGGTAATACTGTGAGGAATCGTAAACTCAGTAAGGTATACAAACGAACTCCTACGCCCGTTTTATCTTCTATTGAACGTGCATCCACCACATCTTTAATTATTTTACTGGTAAGCCCTAATCCTAAAATCAATAGCATCGGCGGTAACCATGTCGAAAAGTAAGTCATTCGACCATAGGCGTCTTTTGAAAGCTCACGAACTATATATAGCCCGGCAAGGCTGGTTAAAAAAAGGCTTAAAAAAGCTGCTAAAGACACGAAAAAGGTGGCTGCCAGTAACTTGTTATGTTTAATAAAATTAAGCATCGAAATTTTTATAAGGTTGAGCGTAAGCTACAATAATACCACTTGTATTTAATTGGCTGAGAAGAAAAGAAAATCCAAACAGCAGTAAGCGAATTATTTTCCAGATTCCTGTACCTGCTTTTGGTCTTTCTAAATTAAAAACATTACGTATGCTTGCTTCCAAGATAACTGGTTCTATCTGCGTAGTTATCCTGCTAGTTTTGAAGCCAGTTTGACTTAAAACTCCTTTTAAAGAAGTGGGTGAAAAATGGTAGAGATGTCTGGGCAGATCGAGACCCTTCCAATTAATTCCGAAAAGCTTGAATTCAAAAGAAGCTATATTTGGAACCATAATTATCAGGTAGCCGTCAGGCTTTAAAATCCTATTGATCTCAAGTAATACTTCTGCCTGGTTTGCGATATGTTCCAAGACGTGCCACATTACAACTACATCAAAAAAGTTACTGGGAAACTTAGCTGAGAGTAAATCACCAGTATGAATTTTCAAGCCCTCTAGGTACTTGGCCTGCTGTGCAGCTTCCTCATCTACTTCTACTCCGTATAATTCCTGCCAATAACTGCGTAAGGTTGCTAGGTAAGTACCTGTCCCGCAACCCATGTCTAATAGCCGGTCCTGGGGTTGCTTGGGCGAAGGTAATAAAGTGACGTGGAGCAATTGAAACCAAATAGCGAAAGGTAGTAAAGCTAGCTTTTTAAGAAGGGAGGCAGGGCGTTTGTAGTAAAAAATATCTGCAACACCTTGTCTGATTCTTACTTTCAAAATTTCTATTGAAGAAGGCGGAGTAGTTAGTCCTACTTGAGTAGATTTATTATGCGGGCCATAACGTTTAGGGTAAAATGAACTGAGAGCTTCAGGTCTAGGGCGAGGATTAGTATAAATTAAGCCACAAGATGAACATTTTACTACTTGGAATTCACCATCGCTCAAATAACAACGATCTGGACCTCGTAGCACTACTTGGTACTCGGGACTATTACACAAACTACATTTGACTATTTCGAACTTTTCTAAAACTACAGGTTCTAGATTCATTTTAATCCTTCTATTTGCGCGATTCCAAAAGTGGCTTATAGACTTCGGAACGTACTTGGCTTACAATTACATTCCAATCCAGCTTATTTTCAGCTATTCTCCTGGCATTTTGGCTCATCTGTTCAGACAACTCAGGGTTTTTAAGTAGTTCTACAACACGCTGAGCAACAGCAACATAATCGTGAGGATTTTCTAAGAAGCCTGTTTCACCGTTAACTACAAAATCATTAATACCACCTATTGAAGAAGTAACTACAGGTAATCCACATGCCATGGCTTCAAACAATACACGAGGGGTTACTCGGCTTAACCGAGGAAAAAGAAAAACTTGTGCAGACTGATAAATAGCAGGTAATTCTTCATAATTTATCCGATCAATCCAGCAGATACTTCCAGACAAATTTAGTTTTTCTGTAAGAGTTATAAGATTTTCACGATCTGAACCATCTCCTACAATGGTTAAAGTAGAGTGTGGCAAAACAGCTTTTACGTGTGCAAAAGCCTTGATAGCAAGATCCGCCCCATTTTCGCGCTGTAATCTGCCTATAAAAAGCACATTTTCAGTGGTTTTGATTTTTCCTGGCTTGAATGTATTAGTATCAACTCCAAGGGGGATTGTTACAATCCGCTTTGGAATAGCCCCTGAGTAAGCCCACCATTGTGCCTGTATTTGACTCGTTGCTATAATAGCCTTGCTTTTGCGAGCGGTGAGACGTGCAGCCATTTTGTAAACCTGAGTTGTATAGCGGTCAAAGTGATTTATATTAGCTATACGCTCAAAAATATTACCTGGAACTGTAAGAACAACAGGAGTACCTGGCATCAGAATAGTACAAAGCGCTGTAGTCAGATATTCAGGAGCATGAATGATATCCCAGGGACCTGCCCGGTTGGCTTCCAGAATTGCCTTGACAGCAATTAAGCTGTGTCCCAAAATATTCCTATAGCCCAAAGGGGGCAGCTTGAACCGGTGAACATGAACTCCATGACTATTAAAATCAACGGAATAAGGGCCAAAAACATGCACTTCATCACCGGCAGATACAAGGTGATGGGCCATTGACCACACTATATCGCTAAGGCCAGATGCACCAGGACGCGCTGGATTACACATCCAATCAATAAATCCAATACGCATAGTTTTTCTGAATCTTCCGCTTTCTCTCAATTCACACAACTAAGATTAGGCTGTCTCAAATAGCTGTCACACCAAAGTTGTAAAGTTAAGAGCATCCAAACTACCGGCACTAATTCTTCACGTTTATCTACCAGAACATTCTTAACGAGTGATTCAGCTTTTTGGGGATTTAAAATACCAAAGCGATTTATTTGAGAAGGCGCTAGCATATCAGTTACTAATTCACGCAACCCACCCTGTAACCATAAATTCATGGAGCCAACAAAAGCTTGCTTCTTGCGGTTAAGTACTGAATCAGGGATTAAATGACGAAAAGCGCTACGTAAGAGATATTTACTTTCAGAACCTTTAATTTTTGTATACATAGGCAAATTAAGCGCAAAGTCTACAACATTGTTATCTTGAAAAGGTACTCGTGCTTCTACAGAGCACATCATGCTGATACGATCTAAACGTGGATTGAAAAGTTCCCGTACCCATAGATTAAGATCAGTATAAGATAGAAGATGGGCAAATTCTGCTTGAGGATTACTATTTATATATTGCCCTATTACTTGTTCCCATATACCTGAGCTAGACCGGTTTATATTAAAGTAATTGGAATTAAACAGGCTGTAGCGATCAGAACTATTCAACAAGCTGTAAATCAGGCGATATTTATGAAGGTAAGGTTGCTTAATTTTCTTGAGCAGATCTTGCGCTTTAAAATGTGTTAGGTCTGAAAGAGGCAGGTACTGCAACATTTTCAGAGCAACATGTAACGCTGGAATTTTCTCGTAGAGTTCCAACCTCCTGGCACCTGAATACCACTCATAACCTCCAAACAATTCATCACCAGCGTCACCAGACAATAATACTTTAGTGCCACTTTCACGTGCTAATTTTGAAATCGCATATATAGCCGGAGAAGTAGACTCACAAACAGGCTCATCTAATTGACTTACAAAACGAGGTAATAATTCCGGTAAATCTTTACCATCTAATATAATCTCGTGGTGAATTGTTCCCAATTTCCGACTAACGAGTTGAGCATATTTAAGATCATCATTATTGAACTTAGAATTTTCTTCAGCATCTAAAGTAGAGTCAGTATATCCAGCAGCAAAACTCAAAATAGGATCAGTTGTATTTTGCTGAGCAATACCAGCGACAACAGTTGAATCTATTCCGCCACTCAATAAAACTCCAATCGGTACATCTGCCACCATCTGACGTTTGACTGCATCTTGTAGCGTTGTCCTGGTCTGATTAATTAATTGCTTTTCATCGTAGGAGTTTAAAGAAGTCGGCTCAAGTCGAGGTTCCCAAAAGGAATTTATGTTAAAATTATCCTTACTGAAGATAACAAACTGACCAGGCATCAACTTCTTAATGCCTTTTATAATAGAAAATGGAGATGGAACATAATACAGGGAAAGATAAAGATCAAGGGCTTCTCGGTCAATTTCACGAGGTATAGCAGGATGAATTAATAGTGTTTTTAATTCTGAAGCGAAAATTATTTGTTCCCCATCACACCAGTAATAAAGAGGTTTTATACCCATTCGATCTCTTGCTAAAATCAGTCTACCACGTTGCTTATCGTATAACGCTAGAGCAAACATTCCATTAAAACGTTTAAGAGATTCAATGCCATACGCTTCGTAGGAATGAAGGATTGTTTCGGTATCAGTCTTTGAATGATAAAGATAACCACGGCGTTCTAAATCTGATCTTAATTCTATATTATTATATAATTCGCCGTTATAAACTAAATGAACAGAGCCGGATTGATTTTGCATTGGCTGGTTACCAGCTTCACTTAAATCCTGTATGCTTAAACGACGATTTCCTAATCCTATTGATAAGTCTTCGTTCTGGTCTATATAAATGCCACCATTATCAGGGCCCCGGTAAATCATTTCATCATTCATTCGTTGGAGGATATTAGCTTCAATTGGTCCAATTCTTCTAGCAATCCCTACTATTCCGCACATCTAGCTGTCCTCTTTTTTATCTATTTACAACAGTTAGCTTTATCACTGTTTTAATATGAAATATATATAAATAATTACTAGTAAAATGTCACATCAGCTCTTCTATATTTCCTGAATTAAGCTATGAACTATCCGCTTTTACCATTGGTCCCGCCTTTCCCTGTAAAGTAAATCAATACCCGGTAAGGACCAAACCGCAAAATCGACCAGCACTAAAGGCAGCAAGGAAAAGAGCAGCCTGGAGCTGACTTTTTGCTTATAGAGATCCGCCGTGAAAAAGAGATAGCGCGTTTTCGACAGGCAAGCGTAGGCGACAAGCCAGCACCAGAAGACGAGTAATCCAGGGCCGAAGAGCAGGCTGGCGAGCGGCATGGCCAGCATAGCGCTGCCGGTAAGGACGGTCCGCTGAGTGGCCCGTAGATCCTGCTTAGCGCCGTACTGGCGACCGTAGATCAGAAGATTTTTGAGCCAGCGAGCCTGTTTCCGGCGATAGACTGCCAGGCTGGCAGGATATTCGGTTGGCACGATGCTATCCTTCACCAGCCGGATAGCGAAACCGGCGGAAAGCAGGCGCCTGGCTAACTGGTAATCTGTGCCGGTCCGAGCGACAAAGTCGAGGCCGCCAGCTTGAGCAAGGGCAGCGCGGGTGACAGCAGCGTTACGGCCCAACAAACCTTCGACATACTCAGGACTGCGAACGGTTGAAACGGTATCGCTGGCCCAGAGGTAGACCGGCAGAAGGGCCTTAAGCTGGTCATCCAGGGGGCGACAAGCGCCGGTGGCAACGGCATCCCCGGCGTTGACCAGGGGAGCCAGGAGACGCAGCAAGGCTTCGTCTGAGTAGAGACAGTCGGCGTCGGTCAGGTAGATAATTTCACCTTTAGCTAATTCGAAGCAACGGGCGAGGGCGTGCTGCTTGCCTTCGCCGGGATATTGTTTTAACAAATGAATGCGGTCGCAAGTATAACGAGCGGCCCGTTCAAAGGTGTCATCGTTGCCCCCGGCGCAGAGAATCAATTCAAGATCAGGGTAGGTGAGGGCCAGGAAAGAGCGCAGGTGAGCCTCGATGCGCTCTGCTTCGTTCCAGGCGGCCACCAGGACGCTGACTTCAGGGGTGCGGTCAAGTACAGGCAGGGGGGAAGGCTCGGCCAGCAACTTGGCGGCAAGCGCTTTGTCGCGCTGCCAGAGCTGCCAGTTGCGAGCGGCCACGGCCACCAGACCGGCAGCCAGGAGTGGGGCGGCGTGGCGGTTTGCCAGGGTATAGAGTTGTTTGAAAAGCTTTAACAGGCTCATTTTAACCAGAATTCCGGCGCGGCGATTTCGGCCCAGGGCTGACCCTTGTGCCAGCGATAGCATACCCTGTGATCTTTTTGGTAACGAAGCTCCAGTTGCTCGGGCGTTTCGAGCAGCCGCATGACCCGGCCCTGAAAAGTGCACTCCAGTTCCACCGGGAGACTGGCGGCAGGTTCGAAAGTAGCGCCCGGTTCGACCAGGGCGGTAAGGTAGCGAAAGGCTTTATCGCACCAGCCCACCACAGGCAGCACATCGCGCAGGTCGGGCAGGGAGGGCGCGGTACGTCCGGCCTGGGAAGCGAAACCGCTGGCTGTCCGGATACCACCGGAGGTGGACTGGCCCAGGAGCAGGCGGCGCTGAAGCGGCTCAAAAGCGGCAGCCAGGCTGGAGTCAGCCAGTTCAGCGGCAGCACGCAGAATATCACCGAGAGGGGCAATCCACTGCGGACCGCTGGAGGCGCGGCCATTGGCATAAATGACGGCCGGGAGAGCGCCGTCCGGCTCAAGCCAGTATTGGATAAAGCGCATAATGGCATGGGCGCTTTCCCGGTAACGAGCATCGCCCGTGAAGCGGTAACCGGCCAGGAGGGCGGGCACGCAGCGAGCGTTATAGAGCGGAAAGTATTTTTCGATGGTGCGCGAGCCGAAGCTATTCTGGGCAACTGCCCCGGCAAGGGCGGGATTAGCCCGGCCAGAGGCCTGGTGAGCCAGGATTTTAGCAAGGTTGGGCAGGGCGTATTTTTCAACAGACTCGCTATCGCCACTGATTTCGGCCAGTAGAAAGAGGGCTTCGCAGGCGGTAGCGGCTTTATTCGGCACAAAAGAAGGCACAGCCGGGTCGTCGCGGAAAGACTGAGCGGCCGGGTCCCACAATTCCTGCAAATAAAATTGTTCAAGGTTACGGCGGGCGCAGGCGGCATAAGCCTCCCAGGCGGCGTCACCGCGCAGGCGCAAGGCCAGGGCCAGGCGCAAGAGGGCCAGGTCGCAGGCGGCTTCATGGGGAGTGCCGGCAGTAGCAGGGTTTAGCTCAAAGGCGGAAGCGGCGAAGTGACCATTATCAAGCTGACCTTCCAGCAGGTCGGTGCCCGCCTCCTGCGCTTTACGCAACCAGCGTTCGTCACCGGTGCGCTCCCAGAGATTCAGGTAACCAGTAATGATGCCTTCATAGCGCCAGTCCAGGCCGGGTCCGGTGTAGAGCAGGCATTGCTGCCACCAGTGAGCCACCGGGCCACCGTAGCCGCCCGGGCCGCGCATGGTAGCGAGCCAGCTAACGAGGCTAGCCACCGCAGTATGAACCTGGAGATTCTGAGTGGTTAGCAGCATCAGCGAACCTCCCGGCGGGCGATGAGCAGGTTAACGGTAGCGAGGGAGGCGGTCAGGGCCGGGCTGCGATAGCCCAGGCGAGCGGCGAAATGAAGCCTGTCGGCCAGGTCGGGACGCTGGAAGCGGGCGGCCTGACCGGAAGCCAGGTTAAGCAAGATGGACCGGACGGAATGGAAGCCGTAGAGGCTTTCCGGCTTAAAACCGGCACGGCGCAAGGCCAGGCCCAGAGAGAAAAGGGCGGCGAATTGCAGGCCGAGTGGTTGGCCCTGCCAGGGGCGGCGCTCTGGCAACAGGCGAGCGAGGGGCCGGGAGAGCAGGATAGCCAGGGGCGCGCGGGGAGGCAAAGCGCCGGAGAAGAGGGCTAACTGGCTCTGCCAGGAATCCGCCAGGGGCTCGACCCAGAGGCCCGCAGCAGCCTCGCCGGAAGCGGTAAAGGCATTCAGACGCTGGCGCACCTCACCTTCGAGCGGAGGCAGATTACAGATTACCAGCGGATTGGTTGCGCCGGACATCAGGGGCATGGCGGCGTCCAGGGCGCAGCGATATTCGAGGGGCGCCAGGCGGGTGGCAGGGACGGTTCCGAAGAGAGCACTCACCGGGCACCTCGACTTTCTTTGAAGGCGCGAGGGTGGGCCTCTTCTAGCACTTCCTGGTAAATGGTTTCGAGGCGGGCGGCAAGCTGCGGCCAGGCGTAGCGCTGCTCAACTTTAACCCGGCCCGCCTGGCCCATGGCCTGGCGAGTTGATTCGTTTTCAAAGATTTGCAGAAGGGCGGCAGCCAGGGCCGAGGCATCCTGGGGTTCTACCAGCAAGCCGTCCTGCCCGGCCTCCACAACTGTGCGCACACCGGGCAGATTGGAGGCGATAACCGGGGTGGAGCAGGCCAGCGATTCGAGCAAGACCAGCCCAAAAGCTTCGCCTCGCGTAACGGAAGGCAGGACCGTGACCCCGGCCAACCGGTAATAACCGGGCAGGTCTTCACTCGAAACACGCCCGGCAAAAATTACCCGCCCGGTAAGACCGCGATCAACGGCGAAAGCTTCATAAGTGGCCCGCAAAGGCCCATCGCCCACGATGATCGCTTTGTAACCGGCAGGTAACCGGCCGAGCGCTTCCAGGAAGAAGTTAACTCCTTTGAAATAATGAGCCGGGTCAAGCCCGGCTACCAGCAGGGCCACTTTATCCGCCGGATTGAGGTGGTGGCGCTCGCGCAGGGTGGCAGGCGCAGGCGCGGGCCTGAAGGTAACGGTATCCACCCCGTTAGGCAGTTCTCCTATCATAACCGCGCGCCCTTTCAATAGAGGCCGGATGTAAGAGCTCTGGCCGTAATCGAGCGAGGTAAAGAGCAGGCGCCGGGCAGAGCGCAAGGTGACCCGACCCAGGGTGGGGCGGATGGCTTTTTCGATAAGCCCGAAAGGACCGTGCAAAACAACATCCTGGTGATAGGTGATTACCATCGGAAGATGTTTTAAGCGAGCGGCCAGAGTGGTAATTTCACCGCCAAAGAAGGGGTAATGCAAATGGACCAGATCAAAGCCCTGCAAGGCGTTCAGGAGGCCGGGCAGCAGGAAAGCGTTACCGGCTTTGAGCAGCGGGCGCAGGCGATGCACGGTGAAACCTTCCCGTTTTTCAACTGATAACGACCCCGGGACAGTCGCCGTAAAGACGTGGACGCTATGGCCGCGGCGGGCAAGCTCACGGGCCTGGTAGTAACAGACATTGCCGGTGCCGCCGTGGTAAGGCGGGAAAGTAGCGCTTACGTGGGCTATTCGCAAAGGAGTATGGTTGCCGGCCGGTTCTGAAGGTAAATTTTGTTCCACTAGAGTCATAGTCAGGCCAATTTCAGGGATAGAGCATAAACCGCTCTAAAAAAGGGATTGATGGTGTAATTTGCCAGGATAGCCAGGCGAGCCCCGGCTAACTGGGAAATGTCCAGCTTCCAGAGCAGGGAATTTAAAAGAGCGCGGTCGCTAACGCGGCGGAGCGCCTGGGCTTCACGCCGTTTGCGCCTGACAACGCAGGGATGCGTGAGAATCCAGAGGTAAGCCTGCCAGCGGGCCTTTATGCCCGGCAAACTGTTTTTAAGGGCGTAACCCCAGGTGATAAGTTCAACCAGCAGCAGGGCGGGCAGCAAGCACAGCAGGGTACGCGCCCGGTAGGTTTTCAGGAGAAGCAAATAGCGGTTACGCTCAAGGTAGAAAATTTTACGAGCGGAAAAGTGGTTCGCGTAATCGTGGTAGACTACCGCGTCCGGTTGGTAGAGACAGGTGTAACCGGCCAGGCGCGCCCGCAGAGAGAGGTCGGTATCTTCCAGGTAGGTAAAGAAGGTTTCGTCCAGCCCACCCAGGCTTTGCCAGAGATCACGCCGGATGGCGAAACAGGCTCCAGAGACTGCCGGGACTTCGGCCTGATGCTGAAGTTCAGCCGCACCGGCGGGAAGATTCAGGCCGCGGCAAACGGTAAGGCCGCTAAAATGGCTGGAATTGCCGCAGGTATTGACCTTTTCAGGCTCACGCAGCATTAAAATGCGCGGAGTGGTGAGGCCTACCCGGAGCGCTGCGGGAGCTACTCCTGCTTCTTGCTCAAAGGGGGCCAGCAAAGCTTCCAGCCAGCCGGGAGTAACGCGAGTATCGGGGTTAAGGGCCACGATATAACGGCCGCGCGCCTGGCTGACGGCAAGGTTATTAGCGGCGGCGAAACCGCTGTTGGCAGGATTGGCAATCAGCCTGACCCGGGGGAATTTCTCTCGAATCAGTTCGGCGCTGCCATCGGTCGAGGCGTTATCGACCACGATTATTTCGCAATCCGAGCCGGTCGTCTGGAGCAGACTTTCCAGGCAGGGCTCAAGGTCAGCGCGGCTATTGTAACTGACGATTACCACAGAGCTTTGCAGCCCGCTGAGGGTCTTTTCCGCTGTGACGGGCTGCGATTGGCGAAGAACTTCGGGCACTACTGCTCCTCGTCTTTCTGACTGTAAAAGGGCAAGGGATTGGTGGAACGCAAGACGGTTTTCTTAAGATCCAGGAAAAAGGCCCGGATGGAATGGAGGATAAGACCTACGAAGACGGACAGGATACCCAGGATTATCAGGATAACATCGATCAGGGCGTAGCCGATAGCAAGCTGGCGGGAACGGGCGTAGATATCGACAATAATCAGACTCCAGATTATGCCGGGCACTAAAAAGAGCAGGCCGGTAACGCTAAAAAACAAAAGAGGGCGGTGCTGTCCGGCCAGCCGGACAATATTTGAAACAATCTGAAGGCCGTGATTAACCGGATTGCGCTTGGCTTTTTCCTGGTAGATTACGCTCACCGGCACTTCGCAGAGCCGCAGTTTATGCACTTTCACCAGCATTTGCATTTCGGATTCGACCGAGAAGCCATTGCCTGAAAAATGTAAGTCTTCGATGGCCCGGCGCGAAAAGGCTCGGAAGCCGCTCTGCGAATCGGTCACGGTCGTACTGGTGGCCATGTTGGTAACGGCAGTCAGGGCATGCTGGCCCAGGCGGCGGTAGAAGGGGATTTTGCTTTTGATCGAGAGAAAGCGGGAGCCAATCACAATATCAGCTTCACCGGACAGGACGGGGGCCAGTACTGTATCAATTTCGCTGGGTTTATGCTGGCCGTCGCCGTCAATAAAAACTATCGCCTGGGCGGAGTTGCGGCGGGCCCACTCCATAGCGGTATTAACGGCATGGGCTTTGCCCTGGTTGGCGGGATGGCTGATCACAATCGCCCCGGCCTTGCTGGCGATGGCGGCGGTGGCATCCTGGCTGCCGTCATCCACTACCAGGACGCAGGAAGTATAATTCAAAGCCTGGATAACGACGCTACCGACAAACCGTTCCTCGTTATAGGCCGGGATAGCGATTACTACCGGGGCATGGAGAGGTTCCGCCTGACTCTGGTTTTTTTCCTGAGAGGAAGAATTGGCTTGAGGGAGAGTGCCAACCTGATTTGAAAAGTCCAGCATTATCCTGCTCCTGAGATGGTAAACATAGCTAAAACCCAGCAATAAGTGCCGTTAGGTCGAATATGAAAGGGACAATTGGAGTTAAGGAACTTTACGACTTTGTAATATTCCGTTACAAGTTCTAATAAGAACTAAGGGTACGTCAGGAATCTAACTGTTAGGACCTCGTTTACTGCAGGCAGTTACAGTATTTTGGACAGCCTGGTTACTACGGAACGCCCGGCTAAAGCAAATACATTAAGGCGAGTAGCTCAATACTGAGGAACAATCCTACTGACTATAGAGCACAAAATATTAAACAAACAATAAACAATATGCGAGTCCCTAAGGAAAAACATCAGCGCACGTTAGAAAAATATTACACTAAACCCGGCACATTTGCAACAGTTTATAGAAATTCTTTATTAATTGATTTATATAAAAAGGGGAATTCAAAAAAGAGATTTTAACATCAGATGCCGGTAACCTGGAGGGTTATTATCATACACGGTGAAGGATCGCGAGTATTAAGGCAGACCTAAAATAACAGAGGCCATTAGAATGGGCTATTTATAAGAAGAATAGATCTTTAAGAAAGGTGGCAACTCCTTTGGACTGATCGTAGCTTCCTTTGACTAGCTGGAAAAACAGGACAGATTTGAGCAGAAATTCCGGATTGCAGAAAGGATATCCGGGCTGGCAACCTGTTATTAAAATTGACAAAGGTGGCTAGTGGATAAAGGGGTATAGCAGTTATAGAATTATTGACAATTTTATATCCCTTTGCTAAACTTGATTTTCATTGGAGCGTTAGCAGTTAAAATGTAAAGCCCATTGCATTTATCAAGGTCTACCTGATAGGCGAAACTTTAGTCTCCCATTACTGCAACAAATTAAAATATGAAATTATCAATACCCGAAGATGTGCTGATCCAGGATTTAGATGGAGAGCTGGTTCTACTTAATTTAGAGAACGAGCAGTATTACGGCCTGGATGAAGTAGGTAGCGCGATGTGGACGGCCCTGACTAAGTCGGAGTCGGTTGAAGCGGCCTGTCAGAGCCTGGAGGCTGCCTACGAAGTCGAACCGGAACGCTTAGAGCAAGACCTGCATGAATTTGTAGAGCAACTGGTTAAAAATGGCCTGCTTAAAGTGGCTGAGAATTAGGCTAAGCTATTTAGCCGATCTTGGCGGGCAGGAGCGCCGGATACTGGCGCTCGCTTTTATAGTTTTTCCGTTAGTGGTTACCTCTTTAAAGTTAGCTGGTTTCAAGCGCACTCAATACTGGCTGAGCCGCCTTTTAGAATCTGAGAAAGAAATTTTGCAGGAAGAAATGGCCGGGCAAGCAAAGAATACGGCCAGGTTGGTTAAAATAGCGGCCCGCTACCAGCCTTACCGGGCCAGTTGCCTGGCGAAGTCCATAGTACTGTGGTGGTTGTTAGGCCTCCAGGAGATCAAGAGCGAAGTTTGTATCGGGGTAAGCCGGGATAAAGGTAAATTTGAAGCGCACGCCTGGGTAGAATGCCAGGGCCTAGTGCTGAACGATAGCAAGGACGTGCGGCAGCGTTTCCCGGCACTGGAGCGCAGAATGGCAGGGGAGAGAGTTTGAGCGGAATTGTCGGCATAGTTAACCTGGATGGAGCGCCGGTAGAGCGGGGTTTGCTGGAAAGACTTACCGGTTACCTGGCTTTTCGTGGCCCGGACCGCCAGGAGGTCTGGCAGGAAGGGTCGGTGGGTTTCGGGCATACTTTGCTGCGCACTACCCCGGAAGGATGGTTTGAGCAACAACCCTTCAGCCTGGACGGCGAAAGCTGGATCACAGCCGATGCCCGGGTGGACGGGCGGACCGAATTAATCGAACGGTTGGGCCTGGAAGAAGGGCTTAAGCTGAAAGAAATAAACGATGCCGAGTTGATTCTGCGAGCCTACCTGAAGTGGGGCGAGGAGTGCGTGGCGCATTTAATCGGGGATTTCGCTTTTGCGATCTGGGATGGACGCAAGCAGAAACTTTTTTGCGCCCGCGACCAGTTCGGGGTCAAGCTCTTTTATTATGCTCGCGTGGGCAACTGCCTGATTTTCAGCAATACCCTCAATTGCATCCGGCAGCATCCCCTGGTTTCCGAACGGCTTAACGAGCAGGCGATAGGCGATTTCCTGCTCTTTGATATGAATTATAACCTCGAAACTACCTTCTTCAGTGACATTCAGCGATTGCCGGGCGGGCATGTCCTGAGCCTGACGCGAGATGGCACTTTCAGCACCCGACGTTACTGGACACTGCCCGTGCCTGAACCGGTTCGCTATAAACGAGACAGCGAGTACATCGAGCACTTCAAAGAAGTGATGGGGCAGGCCGTAGGCGACCGCCTGCGAAATGAAACCGAGAAGGTCGGTATCATGTTAAGTGGCGGACTTGACTCCAACACTATAACTGCAACTGCGCTTGATCTGGCAAAAAAACAAAATAGGCCCTTAAAACTAAAAGCTTGCACGGCAGTACATGACTACCTGATCCCTGATAACGAACGTTACTATACCAGTTTGGCGGCCAGGGCGCATAACATAGAAGTTGAATATTTAACAGCAGACAAATACAGGCTGTTTGAAGGATGTGAAGAAGAAGCGGCCTTAAGAACGCCTGAACCATATCACGATCCCCTGTCTAAATTGTGTCATGATAAGTTACAAATTATGGCAAACTTTAGCAGAGTTAGCCTTAGCGGTGACGGCGGGGATGAAGCTTTGAAGATGCCCACACTTACCAGTCTCGTTAAATCAGGCTTATCTTCCCGGTTAGCTGGCGATATTTTTCGAACTCTTTTTGTATACCGACTCTATTCCAATTTTGGAGTGGGACTCAAAGCCGCACTCCGCACGATGGTGAATCTAGAGACAATCTCTAACCATTATGAACCGCTAGCCTGGATCAATACCGAATTCCTGGAAGGACATCATTTAGAGCAGCGATTTTATTCAGAGCGAAGACGCTTCTATAATAATGGCTCTTTCTTACGTGTTCTTGCCTATATTTATTTAACATTTCCCTGGTGGAGTGCGAACTTTGAAAATAATGATCCTGGGATCTCACAATTACCGCTTGAAGTAAGAAGCCCTTTTTTTGACCTGCGTTTAGTCAACTACTTGCTGGCTATACCGCCGTTACCCTGGTGCGTGGGTAAGGAAATATTGAGACAGGTTTTGAAGGATACGTTACCTTCAGCCGTACGTTATCGTCCTAAAACCACTGTCCAGGCTGATATGTATCAGGCGAGAGGTCAGGCACCCTGGGACATTTTAACCTCAGTGCCAGAAGTGGGTAAATATGTGAATGTTAACAAAGTAATTCAAGCAGTAAATAGTAGCAAAGATAATGAATGGGTAAATTGGGAAAACCTTCGCCCGCTAACCTTGACCTACTGGCTGAAGACATACCGCCTCGAAAAAACAATCAGGTTGAAACCGGCTCTGGCCGAATAATAATTCTATCTTAACAGGAGGATAATATGGGAACCGAAAAAAAGTCTGAAAAAGTAGAGAACAAACTGCCTTATAAAAAACCCCAGCTAAAAATTTATGGGGATATCAAAAGCTTAACATTAAACACTGGTAAAAGTGGTAGTGACCATGCTTCAAGTGGAGAACATTCAAGGTAATAGACAAATAGAAGGTAGCAACTACAATTACACTGCCTGCGGGTTAACTATAAACTCCAATTTTGCATTACCAGGCTTTAGAAGGACAGAAGCTAATTCCTTCTTGCCTGCTCTCCAGTTAAGTCTGAACTGCTGGCCGAAAGAATTTAATTTATGCTTGCCTGATACTGCTTTAGAGCCGGAATGGTATAGAAGCCCTTACACAGACCTGAATGGTGAGCCTTTTTTAAGAGGCTGGCAGCTCGACCAGGGAAGATTTTTTTGGCTCAGGTATAGTGATGGTACCTCTTTTTTGATTGAAAGGTCCGGCAGTAAGATATGGGCAAACTGGCCTGAAGAACTTACGCTAGAAAATACCCTCGCTTATTTTAGCGGCTTGATTCTGGGTTTTGTGCTACGCTTACAGGGTAAAGTGGCGTTGCATGCCAGCGCGGTAGGGATTGATGGCCGGTGTGTACTATTTGTTGGAAATTCCGGAGGCGGAAAATCTACTTTAGCGGCTGCTTTTGCCAAAGAAGGCTACGAAGTTTTGTCTGATGACCTGGTTGCCTTAGGCCAGGAAGGTGATAAATTTGTAGCTTACCCGTCTTTTTCGCGCATTCGGCTCTGGCCGGATTCCACGAAAGCCCTTTCCCTTCCACCAACTCTGCCACGTATTTTCCCCTCTGATGATTCCTACGATAAACGCTATCTTGACATAACAAAAGAAGGTTATTCTTTTCAAGAGAAACCCTTGCAGCCAGCAGCAATCTTTGTATTAGGAGAACGAAGCCAGGACTCATCAGCGCCTTACATAGAAAAATTACCAGTCTCAGAAGGACTGATTTCATTAATCACGCACACTTTTGGCAACTGGTTATTAGATAAGGAGATGAGAGGCCAGGAATTTAAAGTACTTGGGCGGTTGCTGCAAGAGATAAGAGTAGCCCGCCTGGTTTCTCATGTCGATCTAAATAAGTTATCGACTCTCTGCAAGATTGTCTTGGAAAATTACAGAGAGTCGCGCTAAGGCAAACGCCAGTAATACAGGTAATCAAAATACAAATCAGTATGTCTTCAAGTCCACTCTTCAAATTCAGCAGGGCCCGAATTGGCAGCCTGGGGCGAGCTTTGCGGCTGGTCTGGGCCAGCGCGCCGCGCCTGACGCTGGCCAGCGCGCTACTGGCCTTATTGCAGGCGCTATTGCCGCTGCCCTTACTCTTTTTTACCGGGCAGGCCGTAGACAACATCGTTGCGGCGGGCGGTGGGGCCAGGGCGAGCAGCGGGTTCGGTCCGGTGGCGCTCTGGATCGGCCTGGCGGCGGGAGTGGCGCTGCTCATCGAGGGATGCCGGGTGCTGGCGGGATTTATTGCGGAGGCGCAATCCCAGAAGGTGACCGATTACGTACACGACCTGCTGCACCAGAAATCAAACGAACTTGACCTGGAGTATTACGAGAACGCCAGTTACTACGACGCGTTGCACCGGGCCCAATCGGAGGCGGTTTACCGCCCGGCCCAGATTCTAAACAAGCTGGTAGCAGGCGGACAGAGCGCCGTAGGACTGGCCGCGATTGCTCTCTTTCTCTTTTCGCTGCACTGGCTGACGGCCCTGGTGCTATTCGTGGCCGCCTTACCGGGGGTCTGGATAAGGTTAAAACATGCGGACGAGCTTTACCGCAAGTGGGTAGAGTGGACCCCGCGCGAGCGCCGGGCGGATTACTATAGCTGGATGCTGACCAGGGAAGAGTATGCCAGGGAAGTCAGACTTTTCGGGCTGGGGCCGCTTTTTCAGGGACAGTACCGCCGTCTGAGAGCGGAGGTCAGGCAGGAAAAGCTAGAGATGGCAGCCCGGCGAGCGAGGCTGGAATTTTTTACTAACCTCGCTCCGGTGGTGGCGATTTTCGGGGCGTGGGGTTTTATGGCCTACCAGAGCGTGCAGGGCGGACTTAGCCTGGGAGGTCTGCTGGTGGCTTTTCAGGCCTTCCAGCGCGGGCAGCAACTTTTGCAGGAGACGATCAGTAGCCTGGCGGTGTTATATGAAAATAGCCTCTTTCTGAGCAATTTCTACGAATTTCTGGCGCTGGGCAAAGCCGTGCCGGAACCGGAAGAAGTTGTTCCGGTGCCCGCCCCTTTGAAAGAGGGCCTGCGTTTTGAAGCGGTATCGTTCCGCTACGCCCACAGCCAGGCAGCGGTACTGGATAAGGTCAGCTTTTTTATCGGGGAGGGCGAAACTGTAGCGCTGGTAGGCGCAAATGGCGCGGGCAAATCGACCCTGGTGAAGTTGATCTGCCGCCTTTATGATCCGCAAGCCGGGTGCATAACCCTCGATGGGATTGATTTAAGGCAATTTGCGACCACCGACCTGCGCCGCAAGATCAGTGTGCAATTTCAGAATTTTGCGCGTTATAACCTGAGCGCGGGGGAAAATATCGGGTTCGGGCAGGTGGAGTATCTCGATCAAGCGGAAAAGTTAGAGGAAGCGGCCCGGCAGGCGGGGGCGGAAAAGATTATTGAGGGTTTGCCGGGTGGCTACAGGACTACCCTCGGCAACCAGTTTGAAGAGGGGCAGGAGTTGAGTACGGGCGAGTGGCAGAAGCTAGCCCTGGCTCGCGCTTTCTTGCGCGAGGCTCAAATTGTGGTGCTGGATGAACCGACCAGCGCCCTGGACGCGCGCTCGGAAGAGGAGTTGCTGGGCCATTTCCGCGAACTGACCAGGGGCAAAACGGCTATCCTGATAAGCCACCGGCTTTCCACGGTGAAACTGGCCGACAGGATTATGGTGCTGGAAGAAGGCAGGATTACGGAATGCGGGACGCACGAAGAGTTACTGGCTTTGAAGGGAAGTTACGCCCGGATGTATAATACCCAGGCCCGGCGCTACTATGATTACGAGAATGAGGCGCTGTTCGAGGAAAAGACAAGCTATTAGAAGGAACGGTGCGCTAATCAAGCAGCGGTCCCGGGATGGAAGTATGGAGCAGTATGAAGTGGGAACCGGAGATCAGGTTTTTACTGGCCTGCCTGAGATTATCGCCAGACTTTGAGGAAGCGCAACGGCTGGCAGAGCAAGGCCTGAACTGGAATTACCTGATAGCGGTGGCTCGCCAGCACAAGGTACTCGCCCTGCTGGCCCAGCACACTCAGGAAGGCAGGCTCAGTCTACCTCCTAAAGCGGAGGAGCAACTGGTTAGCTTCTATAAGGCCAACGCCGGGCGCAACCTGGCCCTGACCGGGGAACTATTGCAACTCCTGAAGCTTTTCGAGGGCGCCGGGATTGAGGCCCTGGCTATCAAAGGGCCGACCCTGGCCTATATCGCTTACGGCAGGCTGGCAGAGCGCGAGTTCGCGGATATTGATCTGATAGTGAGGGAGTCTCAGGCCGAGGAAGCCGGGCGCTTGCTGGAAGGGCGCGGCTACCGGGCCGAATTCGACCTGACGGCAAAGCAGCGCCGTTTTTTCCGAAAATTGAGTAATGAGCTGGCCTACCGTCACAGCCAGAAGGCCCTGGCCTGCGATTTACACTGGGCCTTACTACCCCAAAAGTACAGTTTTTCGCCGGAGGAAGCCTGGTGGCAGACCTACCGGCAGCCCGTGCAAATCGGGCGGCGCGAGGTGCATACCCTCAGTGACGAAGCTTTGCTGCTTTACCTCTGCGCCAACGCGGCTAAAGATAACTGGTCCAGCCTGGGCGCTTTGTGCGATATCGCTTACATGATTTATCACCGCCCGCTCCTGAAGTGGGATTGGATCTGGACACACCAGGGGAGCGCAGGCAGCAGGCGCAGTCTGCGGGTGGGGTTGTACCTGGCTCATACTTTACTGGGGGCAGATTTGCCGCAGAGGTTGCTGGCGGAAATTGAAGCCGACCGTACCAGTATGGCACTGGCCAATCGAGTGCAGGAGTTGCTCTTCGCCCTCAACCGAGGATTGTGGTCGTGGTTTGTAACGGATAATCTCTATCTTGGTGCCATGGAAGGCTGGCAGGACAAAAGCCGCTACTGGTTTGAAACGCTCTTGCGGCCCCATCCAAAGGATATGGAAAAGTACCGGCTACCGGATTGGCTATTCTGGCTCTACTATCCTATCCGGCTCTACAGCTTTACTAAAAAGTACGTGAAGCGAGGTCTATCAAAACTCTTCTAACCGGGTTCATTCGCACCTGAGTACAACCAGTACTCGCGTTTCCCACCGGGACGAGGCGGCGCGTGTCGCTTATTGATAATTACCCGCACCAATAACATCTCGCTCTATCTGCCTTCCAGTATCTGCCTCCCCATGAATAGCTATCGCATTGGATTCTTGTAGTGCTCTTAAAAAAAGCTCCAGGTTGTTTGAGAGTTTTAACGGATATAGAATGCCGTAAGGAAGGGTGTAGTCCCAATCCAGCGGAATAGTTACCAGAGAGGGATGGACATCTTTCCACCCTTCTAAGGTGAGCAGGATGGCGCCAACTTCTTCACAGCGATTGAAAACATCAATAGTGTAATGCCGGGGAGTATCCTTAATCTGGATCTGGGGATGTTCCGTCAGTAAATAATCCCGAATTTCGTCAATGCGCTGACTGGAGCCCGGTTTTATCATAACCAACCGCTCTCCATACAGGTCGCTAACACTCAGCATTTCTTTTCTGGCTAAAGGATGCTCCCTTGAAACTGTTACACAGAAGCGATACTCTCCCAACTTGAAATCATTAAAATGTTCAGACCGCTCTACTCTATCATAAGCCCCTACCATCACATCAAAATCTTTTCCAATAGTGCGAGTGACGGTGGGCCAGGCGTCAGAGGCATCATCAAGTGGCACAATTTTCATTTTGAACTCGGGATAGGTAGGGCTGATTTCGTTCCACAAATCCAGGAGTTCTTTACAGGGATTAAGCATTGAATTAGCAATCCGGATAATGTACGGATTTTTACTGGCAGCGGCTTGATGGGCTCGCTCAATGGCTTTTTCCGAATACTGCATCATAAACTTCGCATCAATATAAAGGGAATTTCCGGCGTGGGTGGCACTTATACCATGATTGGTGCGAGTTAAGAGTTGCACGCCGACCTGGGCTTCTAACGAATTCATTTGTTTCATCAGGGCAGTCGGAGAGATATATAATTTTTCGGCGGCCTTTGAGAAGCTACCGGCATCTACTACCTGTACGAACGCTTTTAATAAGTCGTTTAGCATAAATTCCTCCTTTGCATCAACCGCAGGTTCATTCCATTCTAACTTTTTTATTCTTCCGTAGCAAGCACGCGGGGCTTATAATGCCGTTGTAAATCGAGTTTTGATAAAGCACCGGCTGATAACCGGGCGAAATCATTTCATTCAAAATAATTTATTCAAGTTAATTTAAGGAGAGATATAAGATGGAAGTACAGGGCAAAGTAGTAATAGTTACCGGGGCTTCGATGGGTATCGGAGAGGCCACGGCCCGCGTCTTCGCCGAGGCGGGCGCGAAATTGGTACTGGCGGCGCGCTCTGCCGGAAAACTGGAAGAGGTCGCTCGTAGCCTGCCTGCTGAGACCGAAGTCCTGACTGTGCCGACCGATATGACCGACCAGGCTCAGGTGAAAGCCCTGATAGATAAAGCTTACGAGCATTTTGGGCGGATTGACCTCTTGATCAACAATGCCGGGAAAGCGGCGGTCGGCCAGATAGCGACCATTAATCCTGATCTATACCGCCAGGTTATCGAGCTTAACCTGCTTGGGCCGCTCCACGCCATTCAGGCAGTCGTACCAAAGATGAAAGAGCAGGGCGGCGGTGTCATTATCAACATCAGTTCTAACGTGAGCAAGATGGCGATACCCTGGATCGGTGCCTATGCCTCGACCAAGTACGCTTTGAACGGCTTGAGCCTGACTGCTCGCAATGAACTGGCAGCAGATAATATTCGAGTAGTGCTGTTCCATCCGGGGCAGACGGCCACGGAGTTTGGCAAGAACGCCCTGCGCGAGGAACTCCCTGAAGGGTGGCGCCCGGGCGGAGGCGGAGGCCGCCAGCCCGACTCGGCAGATGATGTAGCCCGCAAAATCCTGGAAGCCGCCATCAATGAACCCGCCGAAACGGGGATGGCTATGCAGTCCTAAGCCGACCTTATCGAGGGCCTTCCGCTCAAACCGGAAGGCCCTCAATAATGGTGTAGGGATCAATCCCTGTAAGGCCGCTCTATTTCCCCTCAAAATTCCCAGTCTGGTCTAATTTTTGCTTTTATTAAAAATAACGCTAAGTAAGGACGAAGTTAGAAAAGACAAAACGGATGTTATCCAGGGGAAAAAGATGATAGATAGGGGCGAGCCTAAAGCCGAAGATAGTGATCCTGACCAGATAGATCAGAACGAGGCTGACCAGAAGCTAAGTTTTCCACAGACCGTCTTTAATGTTACCAGAGATACCATCAGCGGTTTTATTGACGATGACTGCCTGGTGCTGGCCGGGGCGGTCTCTTATTCCGCTTTGCAAAGTGTGGTTCCCCTGGTGCTGGGTTTTATCGCGGTAGGCAGCCTCTTTCTCCAGGACTCCAACACCAGGCAGGAGTTCATCAACGGGCTGATAGCCGCTGTACCGGCTGAGTTAACTTCCGTCATTAAATTTGACGAGCTAATCAAGAACTTTATCAACGGAGCAGGCCTGGCCGGTGTTATCTCGGTATTGGCCTTACTGTGGACCGGTAGCGGCGTTTTCGGCCAGCTAAAATACGCGGTCAATAAGGCTTTCAAGGTAGAAAAGGATTTACGCAATCCGGTGATCCAAACCGGTATACAGCTTTTGATGCTGGTAATCCTGGGTGGTCTGATGGTGCTGGCCTTCGGGGTAAATATTATTTTCGGGCTGATCTTTAATATAAAAATCAGCCTCTTCGGTATTTCACCCTACGACTTCAGCTTTATTTTGCCGGTGCTTTCTTACCTGATACCGTTTGCCCTGGAAGCGGCGGTTTTTCTGTTTCTTTACAAGTTTAGCCCGGCGCGTAAGGGGGTGCGCTGGAAGCCGGTGATACTGGCGGGCATAATTACCGCGCTGCTATTTGAATTGCTCAAACTGCTCTTCGGAGTTTACCTGGTAGTATTTAACGCGGCCGGGAGCGCCGCCAAAACTTATGGCGCCATCGGCGGCATCTTTGTTTTCCTCTTTTTTCTCTACCTGGCCGCCCTGGTAATTCTGCTGGGAGCGGAACTGGCCGCTCGTTTGCATAACTTTCCCTACGGGCTGGCTACTGCCAGAGGTAAAGAAGCGCTGGTCGAGACTCCGGCCGAAAATATTCAGAACCAGATGGTGCCAAAACGCTTCGCCCCTATCGTCAAAAAGGCGGAAAAGAGCGGCCAACTGCCGCCCGGTGCGGAAGAAAGCGCTAAACCTGGTACTGCCAGTCCGTCATTGGCCTCGACTTCCCTGAAAAGGGAAACCCCGGCGGGAAAAGCCAGGGAGGGCGAGATAAACCCACCCGAAGAACGCCTGGCCATGGTAACGGGCAGCCTGGTGCTGGTAGCCGCGGCCATCATCGGCGTATTGCTGCGAAGAAAACCGCCCACCAGCCAACACTGGTCGTAGCGGCCTCCAACCCGTAGAGAATTTTTAGCTTTAAGCCTGCCGGAAGGTGAAGAACTTTCAAGGGCTAATTAGAAGGCTGGAATAAGATTGAGACCGAAACGGGTCCTCTCTTCCGGGGTGAGTTGCCTGAAGATTCGGGTCCTGGCCAGGCTTATCAAATCTTCCGTTTTGACCAGGTATATTCTGACGCTGGCATCCTTGCCGGTGGTCATAACTTTACTACCATCCGGGCTGAAAAGGGCGGCGGTTAGCGGTTCGCTGTGACCTCTCAGGGTAGCCAGTAACCTGCCGGTCTGGCTATCCCAGATCTTCGCCGTTCTATCATAACTGGCGGTCACGATACGAGCGCCGTCCGCGCTAAAGCTGGCTCTTACCTGGTCGCTATGGCCTTTGATTGAGAGTAATTCTTTACCGGATTGGCTATCCCACAGGCGGGTCGTGCGGTCATCGCCGGCGGTGAGCACTTTCCGACCGTCCGGGCTGAAGATGGCGGTATAAACATAACTGCTGTGCCCTTTGAGGGTGAAAAGCTCCCTGCCGGACGGCACATCCCAGATTTTGGCGGTAAAATCTTTACTGGCCGTGACTACTTGAGTGCCGTCCGGGCTGAATAAGGCGCTATAAACCTGGTCGGTATGGCCTTTCAGGTCGGCTAGCAGTTTACCTGTCCGGGCATCCCAGATTTTAGCGGTGTTGTCGTCGCTGCTCGTGACCACCCGGTTGCCATCCGGACTGAAGACGGCTGTATTTATGGCGGCCAGGTGCCCGCTTAAAACCGCGATTTGATTGCCGGATTGGACATCCCAGATACGCGCGCCCTGGTCTTCGCTGGCGGTTACGACGCGATCCCCACGCGGGTTAAAGGCCACATAGGTCACTTTGCCGGTGTGCCCTTTCAGCACTTGCAGCTCTTTGCCGGACTGGGCATCCCAGATACGCGCCGTTTGATCATCCCCGGCGGTGGCAACTTTAGAGCCGTCCGGGCTAAAGACTGCCCGGTTTATGCGCCCGCTATGGCCCTTGAGAAGGGTCAGGAGATGGCCGGATTGAGTTTCCCAGATGCGGGCCATGCCATCATCCCCCGCTGTCACCACCTTTGATCCATCCGGGCTGTACCAGGCGCTATTGAACTGCTGATTATGGCCGTCCATTCCGGCCAGTTCAGTGCCCGGTAAAGTGGCCCAGAGCATACCCGTAGCGTCCCCGCTGGCGCTCACCATGCTCGAACCGTCCGGGCTAAACCAGGCACTATAAATCCGCTGAGTGTGAGCCTTCAGGTTCGCCAGCTCCTTACCAGATGCGGTATCCCAGAGGCGGATAGTCTGATCATCGCTGGCGGATAGAATCCTGGAACCATCCGGGCTGAACTGCACGCTGTTGATCCTGGCGGTATGTCCTCGCAAGGCTAACAACTCTTTGCCGGATTGAATATCCCAGACTCTGATGGTCTGGTCATCACTCCCGCTGATAATTCTGGTACTATCCGGGCTAAATGCCAGGCAATTGATCCTGGCGGTATGCCCTTTGAGGGTTAGCAAAAGCTGGCCGCTGGCCGCTTCCCAGACTTTCAGATCGTTATCGTAGCTGGCCGTGACCACTCTCGAACCGTCTGGTGTAAAGAGCACTTTTTCGATGCGCGCGGTGTGCCCCTTCAAGGTTGCCAGTTCCTTGCCCGTCCCGGCATCCCAGATTTTAGCCGTCTGGTCATCGCTGGCGCTGGCTATCTTCGAGCCGTCCGGGCTAAAGGCCGCGCTATTGATTCGTTGAGTGTGGCCGGAGAGAGTGGCCAGTTCTCGACCGGTTTGAGTCTCCCAGATTTTAAGCGTGCCATCCTCGCTGCCCGTTACTACCTTAGAACCGTCCGGGCTGAAGAGGGCTATATTCACCCAGCCCTTGTGTCCTTTGAGCGTGAATAGCTCCTTGCCGCTGCCGGCATCCCACAGCCTGGCCGTCCAGTCGTCAGAGGCGGTCAGGACTTTAGAACCATCCGGGCTAAAGAGGGCGGATTTAACTTTGGCGGTATGGCCTTGAAGGGTCAGCAGTTCTTTGCCGGTCCGGGCATCCCAGATTTTAGCGGTGTTATCGCTGCTGCCGGTTAATACCCTGCTACCGTCCGGGCTGAAGACTGCCGTCAGCACCTCGCCGGCATGCCCTTTCAGAACCTGCCTTAACTGGGAACGCAGCAAGGCCTGCCGCAAGGCATCTTCGGCCTGGGGTAAGGCCTGCTCGCTGCCCGGTTGCTGGGCCAGTTTGATCGCTTCCAACCCCAGCAAAATACTGAGTTGGGGGTCTGTTTCCAGTTGTGACAGGGCGCTTGCGGCCAGGGCCTGGGCCCGCGCGCTGCGGCCCTGGCGCTCCGCCTCCTGGCGTTGCGAATCCGCCGTGACAGCGGCATTTACAGCCACTACCGCCAGGATCGAAGCCAGCACAAAGCCGACCATTACGGCCCCTACCAGAATTCGCCCGCGTCTCCTGGCGGCCCGGCTTTTAGCGGCGCTGGACCTGATAAAAGCCAGTTCCGCCGGGCTAAGCCTGGCTGAGCGTTTTTGTAACCAGTCCTGGGCTTCGGCCAGGGCGACTCCGCGCAACAGCGCCCCATCATCATGGTGACTGCTTTCCCACTGGCGTAAAGTTCCTCGCAAACGCTCCTGCCAGGTACGGAACTGCCGCTCGGCATTGATCCATTCTCGCAGGCGCTGCCAGCGGCCGATCAAAGCTTCGTGCACCACCTCGACTGTTTCTTGCCCGGTAGCATTGTCGCGCCCGCTGACTACCAGGCGGGCATTGGCCAGGGCGGGCACCAGTTGCCAGTTCGTTTCTCCTATTTCAGCCCTGGTAGCCATGCGGCGGGTGTCTTCGGTGCCTTCCCCGGGCCGGACCAGTTGAATAAAGATCTGCCGGGCGTACTCCTGCTGCTCGGGTTCGAGCGCCTGGTAAACCTGCTCGGCGTGCTGGGCCAGGGCGCTCTCTACCCCGCCCACCGTTTCGTAGGCCGCGTGGGTAAGCCGGCCGTCATGCTGGCGCCGCCACAGTTCCACCAGGGCGAATTCAAGTAAAGGTAAATCGCCGGGTCGCTCTCGCACGGCCTGGACAATCCGCTCGCTTAAGCCGTCTTCGATTGCTACTTTTGAAAGCCGGGCCGGTTCCGTCACCGCCCGTTGTAATTCCTGGTAGTTCATTGGCCCCAGTTTAAGGTCAGAGCCTTGCAGAGCGTCGGCCAGGGAGCGGTAGGTGAGCGCATAGCCCAGAAAGTCGGCGCGCAGGGTCAGGACCAGGCTTAAAGGTGGGTAAGACGGTAGTTCAGACTGGTGACCGGCAGCCCCACCGGCCAAAACCGGGTCTGGCTGCTTCTTCACCGCCGAAGTTGTGAGGAGTTCCTTCAGAAATAGCTGGCGTTCTTGCTGATCCTGGCAGAGGGTGAAAAGTTCCTCAAACTGATCTACGATAAACAGAATCCGGCGGGCCGAATTTTTCTGACGTATCCACTCCAGCACCTGGTTCAGGCTGAAGACGCCCCGGTAAAATGAAGAGGCAAGTAGTTGAATTTGATAAAAGCGCCCCTTTTCATTAAGTTCCGGTTGTAGAAATGGCACCAGCACGCTGGCCAGCGAGAGCAGGGGCCTTTCGCCGGGTCGAAAAGGAATAATCAGCCAGCCGCCCTGGGTACGCAGGCGCGGTACCAGCCCGGCAAAGACTACCGAGCTTTTGCCACTCCCGGACGGCCCGATCAGAGTCACCAGGGGTTTACCGCCGGTAATTTGCTGTGAAAGTTGCTCAATAAAAGCTTCTCGCCCGAAGAAAAATGGAGCGTCTTCCTCTCGAAAGGCCGCCAACCCACGGTAGGGGCAGGGCGGCAAAGCCATTTTGAAAGCGGGTTCCAGGGTGATGGGCGTGGTAAGGTCCGGTTCAAACTGGTTCTGGTTATCAATTCTCCTGGCCTGGGGAGGTCCGCCCAGGGCCAGGTGGTAAGCCCGGTTCAGTTCGAGCGCCGTTTGATAGCGCTGATCGGGGTCTTTAGCCAGCGCTTTCAGCACAACTTCGCCCACCGCCAGGGGAATGGCCGGTTCAAAATGCTGTAAGGGGGCAGGCGCGGTAGTGGCATGCAAGTAGCCGAGCTGTATTACTGTGCCATGAAAAGGAAGACGGCCGGTGAGTAACTGGTAAAGGACCACTCCCAGGGCATAAAGATCGCTGCGCGAATCACTGCTGCCATGCCACTGCTCGGGAGACATATAGGCTGGGGTGCCCTGGGCATAGCCGGTAAGGGAAAAGTCTTCTTCACTCAGATTTTTGGCCAGGCCGAAATCGCTCAGTTTTAGAGTGAGGCTGGAAACGGGCGCTGCGGGCTGCCCTTCCGGCATTTCCACCAGGATATTGGCGGGCTTTAGGTCGCGATGCACCAGGTTCTGGCGATGAGCGCTTTCCAGGGCCGCCGAAAGCTGCTCCAGAATGTAACCGGTTTCCTCGGGCGTAAATTTGCCGCGAGCCTTGAGCAACTCTTTCAGGTTCCCACCCTCGGGGCCTTTAGGAATGTACTCCATCACAATATAGGGAGTCTGTTCGTGCAGGCCCAGTTCGTAGATTCGTACAATATAGGGGTGGTGTCCCAGGCGCAGGGCGTTTTTGGCTTCGGAATTAATAAAGCGAGCGCGAGCCGAGGCATCATCAGCCAGGCTGCCGGTCATAACCTTGATGGCCCGGTTCTCTTGCAGTAAAAGGTGACGGGCAAGCCAGACTTCGCCCATCGCTCCTTTACCCAGCAATTGTTCGAGGCGATAGATGCCCCCGAAAATTTCTCCCGGATACAACATATTTTCCTGCTAACCCAACTATATTTAGCTAAACCCGTCAAAACTCTCTGGTATTGAGTCCACTCTAGCAGAAATATTCAAAAAAAGTATAATTTGTATCACTATATTTAACCAGAGGTAAATAAGCTGTAACCTTCTTTTTAACCACCCGGTGGTAAATTAAAGTGAGAGATTGGTGCCATTCTAATCTTGCGGAGTGGTACGGACTTAAAAGGAGGTAGCAATGAGCAACTACTATTCGGAACAGGCCAGGTACGCCGAGGCTTACCGGTTGGCTGAGCAGCGGGTCAAAGCCAGGATCGGATTTTACTGGCACCTGGCCTCTTATGTCGTAGTTAACGGGGCTCTTTTCACCATCTGGCTCCTGACCGGCCTGTCCAGCAACAGCCAGTTTGAGTATCCCTGGTTCCTCTGGCCGCTCTGCTGCTGGGGCATCGGCCTGGTTTTACATTTCCTGGGAGTCTTTGTTATCTCCGATACTCCCGAAAATCGCCAGCGCTTGATGCAGAGAGAACTGGACCGCATGGGATATACACCCATGTCCGGCCCGATACCCCCTGTGCCGCCTGTAATTCCTCCCAGCAACAATGTTTCGCCCAGACCGGAGGAAGAAATTCGTATCAGGTAAGCGACCAGTCGACAACATGTGCGGCAAGTTTTAATTGAGCAGCGGGAAGGGTAGCCGCGCCTCTCCTGACAGGATAACCGGAAGGGAAGCGGCAATAAAAATCCGGGCCTGAATTTGATCTTAAGGCCCGGATTTTCATTGCAACTTTTAAAGCTAAAGAAATTCAGGTCAGGCCGTCGCGGCTTTAAGCTCTCTTTCGGCCAGCCAGTCACCGCCCTTGAGCAGTTCTTTTAGCAATTCCTTATCTTCCGCGCCGGGAGTATGCTTTGCCAGGTAAGCCGGGAACTGCTCGGCAGGCATCAATTCACCGTTCAAATCGTAGGGCTGGTTGGCGTTATCTCCGATTTTGCGGTTGAACTTGATATCGGGCAGGAAAAGCTTCGTCTGGTCTTCGGGTATCAGCTTATTAATCCGGTCCAGCAAAGCCTGGCACTCTTTGTAATAGAGTCCCC
>DATAKM010000136.1:0-5083 GCA_036261665.1 Chloroflexia bacterium | reverse complement strand
AGCGCTCCGCTAGTACTTCGACCGAACAGTCCTGTAGACCACCAAAGCCGTCATTAAAAGTGTCGCATAACTCTGCCAGAAATTTAGGATCAAACACTTCGTGACCATTTAAGCGCTGAAACTTCCATTTATACATAAGGGGTACTCCTTAACAGAAGTAGGTGGCAATTAAAGCAAGCGGAAATACAGGCTGGGTTAGCTGAAAAACCGCTTGTCCTGAACCACTCTTAAAATATGGTAATTTAATCTTTAGTTATTATTTTGAAAGGGATTTGGAGTCACCTGACTCCTTTAGTGAACCAGGCCTTACTACATAGTCTCAATATGCTTGAATATATCAATATTTATCCGGTACAAATATGAACGGGTAATAACTGGCTATTATCTATATTCCCTTTGCAAAGTGCTGGTTTGCAACGGGAATCAGTTTCTGTCCGGTAACTTATTTTAGAAGTGAAAGATTACGAACTACCTTACTAAACCTGCTTTTAGTACTTAATTAGCCAAATCAGGTGATAATGTACAGATCTATAAATTCACTAACCTTGCAACATCGTAGCTTCTGAACTTTAGTTAAAACCACCATTAGCCCGCAAAACCTGCCCGGTTATCCACCCTGCTTCTTCGCTCGCCAGGAATAAGGCTACTCTGGCAATATCCTCCGGTTCACCTAACCGGCCAAAACCAATTGTCCGTTCAATGTTTTCTATCTGCTCATTGTTCTTCCCGTTTGTAAAAAGCTCCGTTCTAACCGGACCGGGAGCTATCGCATTTATTGTTATGTGCTTTGGGCTTAATTCTTTGGCTAACTGCCGGGTTATTTGCTCAACCGCCCCTTTTGTAGCAGCGTAGAGGCTATAGCCTACACTCATCCCACCCAGCACGGAGGTAGAGAAGTTTATTATTCTGCCCTTTGGTTGCAAAAGATTGGCTGCAAGCTGGCAGGCGAAGTAGGTGCTTTTCACGTTAATGGCAAATTCGCGGTCAAACATCTCCTCGCTTATCCCGGCAATCGGCCCATTAGTCATGATGCCGGCGTTATTGACCACAATATCCAGCTTTCCAAAATGTTCAATTGTAACCTGGAAAAGCTTTTGTAAATCTTCTAGCTTGCTGACATCGGCCTGGACGGCTAAAGCCTCCCCGCCGCCCTGCCGTATCTTTCTAACAGTCTCCTCAGCAACCTCTTTGTTATGAGCATAATTCACTATCACTTTTGCCTCGTTATTCGCAAAAGTTTCAACAATCGCCTGGCCGATACCTCGCGCAGAGCCGGTCACGATTGCTACTTTATCTGTTAATAAAGCCATCTTTATCTCCTTCGTATAATCTAAATTACTTCAGCCGCCCGCGTTACTTTCAATCCAGATGTTTGCGTAAAAAGCTACCAATATTTTCCAGGGCGAATTGAGCGGCGTCATATACTCCAATACTGCTCTGGAAGACATGGGGCATACCTTCCCAGATGTGCAATTCGCTACCTTCACTTTCTATCGCTGCTGCGTAGCGCCTGGCATCATCCAGCAGGATTTCGCTTTCGCCAACCTGTAGGAGGATGGGCGGGAGGTCGCTTAGCTCTCCAAAAAGCGGTGAGGCCAGCGGGTCGCGGGGATCATGACCGGCCAGGTAGCGGTCAGCGGCAGCAACCAGCGATTCGCGTTTCAAAAGCGGGTCAGCCTGAGCGTGCTCGGTGATGCTGGCTCCACTGAGTGATAAATCGGTCCAGGGTGACAATACGACGGCGCAGCGCACCAGCCTTTCGCTCTGACGGCTTGCGGCTTTACTCAGAATCTGAGCGAGCGTTACCAGGGCGAGACCCCCGCCGGCGGAGTCCCCCGCCAGGGCAATCTGCTTATAGCCCGACTCTACCAGGCCCTGATAAACTGCAAGGGCATCCTGCACAGCGGCTGGAAAGGGATTTTCAGGAGCCAGGCGATAATCGGGCACAAATAAATCCACGCCCGCAGCAGTAGCAATCTGGCCTGCAAAATTGCAAAAGGCGCGAGCCGACCCGATGTTGTAGGCCCCACCGTGAAAATAAAGGATGGCACGCTCCGGCGCAGCATTTTGGGGGCTACACCACCATCCGGCAACACCACCTACCTGCGCCTGCACATAAGTAACACCAGGGGCTTTTGGGGTATGCTGCATCATTTCATCAAAGAAGCTCCGGGTTGTTGGTTCAAACTCGATTGTTAGATCCGATAGGGTTGCCTTTAGCTGAGCCACAGCTAAACGGTCCCGGTCTGTAATCGGATGGTAGAAAGTTTTCAGTATTGTTGTCGTTTCTGGTGGCATAATTAACCTCGCTTAAATAGTTCAAAGTTCTTTTTATATGAGAGCCTTGCATATTCCAGCGGCTTATTTTTGGTATATCACGTCCTTTACAGGCGTGAGGGCCGGGTGCTACGACCCAGCGGAGCTTTACCCCGTTCAGAGGCCCGAAGTATCTCCTTGCCTCGCCCGTACTTTGCGTCCGGCAGCGCGATATTCATCGGCGGCCTCACACCCACAATGGACGTGTCAGGTGAAAGAAACCCTCCTACCAGGGACAATTCTAATGGGCCAAAGTACCCGGTAGGATTGATTTGTTACTCGGCGATCTTCAAAACCAGTTTGCCGCGAATGTGCCTGGCCTCGCTCTGGGCGAGTGCCCGGCCCGCCTCGGTGATCGGTAATACCTGGCTAACCTCGGTTTTGAGCTGGCCGGCCTCAAGCAGCTCGGCGATTTGCTGTAGCTGAGCCGCATTCGGATGTACGCTATACTGGAGCGCCCGGATGCCGGCGACCTCGGCTCTGGCCTGGTCAGGCTGTGCTACCAGACTCAACAGGATACCGCCTGGCTTGAGCACACCATAGGAGCGGTCCAGAGTCTCACCGCCGACCGTGTCCAGCACTACATCTACACCCTGTACAGCCTCCTCAAACCGGGTGGTCGTATAGTCAATTACCTCATCCGCTCCCAGCCCACGCACAAACTCGGCGTTTTTGGCCGAAGCTGTACCGATCACCCGCGCCCCGGCGTTGTGAGCAAGTTGGACTGCCATGCTACCCACCCCACCGGCGGCGGCATGTACCAGCACAGTCTGGCCGGGAGCGAGTTTGGCCGCATCGAAAAGAGCCTGCCAGGCCGTCAGGGCTACCAGGGGCACGGAAGCGGCCTGCTGGTAATCCAGGTTGGCCGGTTTGCGGGCCACTTCTTCCTGTTTGACTAGGGCGTATTCGGCGTAAGCGCCGCCCCGCACGTGGATCATAGCGTAAACCGGCTCGCCGGCCGCAAAACCCTTAACGCCTGTGCCCAGGGCTTCAACTGTCCCGGCTACGTCCCAGCCTGGTATTACTGGCAGCTTTACCGCGCCGTCCAGGTAGCCCCGCACAGTCATCCAGTCAACCGGGTTGACGGCGGTGGCAAAAACCTTGATTAACAACTCGCCCTCGCCAGGCTGAGGGCGAGCCACTTCGGTATATTCGGCCACTTCCGGGCCGCCATAGCTCTTAATCTGAATTGCTTTCATTGTCGTTGTTGTTTCGGTTGGCATAATTAACCTCGCTTAAATAGTTCAAACTTCTTTTTATGTGGTATAATTAAGTGGACTTCATTCCACTTAATTCGATAAGATTTTAGCGGACTATAGTCCACTTGTCAATAGGTCTATATAAGAATCTTGATAAAGTTGTGAAAAAACAGGAATTAAACGTCTTTAATACCGTGCTGCCGGAAAGCATTTATTTCGAACCGCGCAGCAAGAGCGGGCGGGAAGAACGCCAGGATGCCGCCCAGAACCGCCAGCGTGTACTGGAGGCCGCGTCCCGGCTCTTTAACGAGCGCGGGGTAGATGCTGTGACTATGAGCGAGATCGCGGTGGAGGCGGGGGTGGGCAAAGGCACACTCTACCGGCGTTACCCGGACAAAGGAGCGCTCTGTTTGGCCCTGACCGACCAGGTCACCCGCGATTTCCAGGATAAAGTTTTGGATTACCTGCGTAGCGAAGGGCAGCAGCTTGACTCGCTTGAGCAACTGGGCTGGTTCGTGGAGCAGTTAACCGGTTATATCGAACATAATTCGGCCTATCTTAAACCGGCCCGGGAGGCCGGGTACGCTTTTAACAAAGTATCCTACTTCAGCACCGCAATGTACGGCTGGCAGTATTCGTTGATACGGCTCTTCCTGAGGCAAGCTGTGGAGAAGGGACTGGCGCGGGCTGACCTGGACCTCGATTATGTGACCGAAGCACTTTTAGCTCCACTCCAGGTGGACCTCTTTCTTTACCAGCGCCAGGAACGCGGCTACAGTCCAGCCCGGATTAGCGCCGGTCTGCGCCAACTGCTCGAAGGCCTCCGCCAGAAATAAAAAGCTAGCCTGGTTTGCTGAAAACTCAGGCTAGCCATGTGACAGGTAAAGGCCTATCTGGCCCAGACCAGGCAGTAAATGAAGAATTGGCAGAAGCTTTAAGACGCTTTATTTTATTGCTTGCTCAGGGCGCCCCAGGCTGCTTCTTTGATAACCTCGTCATTTTCCCCTTTGTGCACCAAAGTAATGCCGCCAGCGTTGTCGGGCTTGGAAAAAATTATCGGTTGAAAAACGCAGCCTAAAAAGATGGCAGCCAACAAATCGGGACGACCGGGCCGGATTAGTTTCTGCTCCTGCCCTTGCTTGATTACATCCCCCACGATTTCCAGCGGGTAAACAAAATCAGGTGGTAAGACGGGCATAAAATTATGCTTGCGTAACAATACAAAGGTGGCTGCCGCCGGGTTCTGACGGTACTGCTCCAGGAGAGCCTGGATCATTTGCTGTAGCTGCGCTTTGATCCCTTCGCCGGATTTTGTAACTTCTTGCAAGCAAGCCGTGATTAGTGCCAGGTAGTGGGCATAAAGGGATTGGGCGACCGCTTCTTTGGTCGGGTAGTGGCGATAAATGGCTCCCTCGGTTACGCCTGCCGCCTCGGCCATATGCCTGATGGTAGTTCCATCGTAGCCCTTTTGGGCAAAACAGTAGAGGGCGGCTTCTAAAATTTTATTTTCTTGACTCGGTCTGGGCATACCAATTTCCTGTTAAGTTAAATAAATAAGCCTTTACTTA
>DATAKM010000162.1:0-20995 GCA_036261665.1 Chloroflexia bacterium | reverse complement strand
GATGAAGTTATAGTACACTTCAATAACCTGGCCGGTTTTTTCAGGAAGGCCCACAGCCTGCTGCACGAAAACGGTATGATGGTTAATAAGGAGTTACATTTCACTCACCCGAAATACAGCGAGATGAGCCGGGCGATGCTGGTGGTTCACGAAATTTATGGCCTAACCGGCAATTACCGTACTCTGAGCGAAGAACTCGGTATGGTAAACGAGGCCAACTTTGAAGTCAGAAGAGTGCAGCCGATTGACCTTTCGAACTACCTCAGAACGGTCAAAAGCTGGAGTACCAACATGTACGATAACCGCGAGGCATTGATCGCCGCCGCCGGGCAGGATTTCTACCGCCACTTCCGCACTTACCTGAAAATCGTACACCAGCTTTTCCTGGGGCCTGCTATGACGCTTGATATTGTGGCTTCTCGCAAGCTCTCTGATACTCCTGTAGAATAAACGCGACAAAAATTAGCAGGGTAGGAAACATGTTTAGTTCCTTCCCTGCTTTTCTTTTATATTCTTGGTTTTGTTAAACTGTACCCTCGAAATCAAAATTAATAAAACTAACCGATAACAACCGGAGAGGTCAGGTTACGGACTGTCTTGATAAGGCTGTAGGCAGTCAGGGCCGAAGTACGCGGATTGCCGGGAGAAGGTAAACCACACACTTCAATCGAAATCTGGCCGCAAGAACCTTTTATTTGAATCTGGTGCAGATTACGGCTGATAGTGGGGTCGGCGTAGACTCGCGCCCGGGTGCGGTCAAGACCGATACCGGCGCAAGCAAGAGTGGCCGCTACATTCACATTCTGCGGAAAGAGCCGGGCAGCCTCTCGGGCTGAGCCTTCAAAGAGGCAGTAAGCTTCCTCCCTAACGTTATCGAGGTCTACCAGATCTTCGGCGGCAGTGCCGAGCCAGGCGCGAGGGGGTTTTCGGGTAACAATACAAACTTCGTCCAACCCGGCGATAGCGGCGCTGGCAAGCGCATCAATGCCGGCGATAGCTCCCGAAGGAATGATCAGGCGGCGCCCGGCCTGGCCTGCCAGCAGCGAAAGCCGGTTAAAGAGAACATCATCGGTGAATGCGCCCGTAGCGCACACCAGCAGGTCACGTTGCAGTTCCAAAGCTCTGGCAGCATAGAGGCGTAGAGCTTCTTGCCCGGCAGCCTCCACAATCAAAGTGGTGTTGGCCTCGAAAAACCTATCCGGGTCGGCGGTCAGTACTGGCCGCAACCCGATTTGGTCAAGGCTAGCAAGGGCCGCTTCCACTCCACTCGGGCGAACCAGCACTGCGCCAAGTGCAGTATTGCCAGCCAGGCCTGTAGCAATAGCACTCGCCAGGCCTTGTCCTAATGTTCCAAATCCGATCAAACCCACTACTACCTGAGCAACCATAGACCAAAACTCCCCGTTCTGGAGGTGATTATATGCTGTTGGCAGGTCCGGCGAACGGTACGGCAAAGGGACCAATCGCGGCCATGTCTACCTCAATAAGGTAAGGCCGGTTGGCGGCAAGGGCTTCTTCAAGAACCGGCTTGAAAGAGGTGACTGAGGCAACCTTGCTGTATCCCAGGCCAAAACCGGCGGCAAGCTGGCTAAAATCGGGAGAGCGTAAATCCACCGCGATATTGCGACCTTCATAGTTTTTGTTCTGAATATTACGCAAGACTCCATAACCGCCGTCGTTAAAAAGAAGGCCCACCACCGCGATATTTTCCTGGGCCGCAGTTGCCATCTCGCCGCAGTTCACCAGGAACCCGCCATCCCCAAGCAGGGCTACTACCTGGCGCTCGGGCTGGCCCAGTTTAGCTCCTAAGGCCATTTGCCAGCCCTGACCGATGCCACCTCCGGCAGCATGAATGGTCTGGCGCGGGCCGTAAATCGGAAAGAGACGGCTACCCCAGGTCGTGCCGGAAATAGTCACGTCGCGTACCAGGAGAGCATCACGCTGCATAGCTGCCCGCAAGTCATCCTGAAGTTGTTCATAAGGTCCAAGCGTGGAGCGCAAGGCTTTTCGAACGGCGTTACGGGCCTGTTCCACTTCTTCCATGTAAGAAGGATTCGGTTGGGCTTGATCCTTCATCCGGTTAATCAATTCGCGGAGAACCAGTTTAGCATCTCCCACTACTCCCAGAGTGGCCGGATAGCTGCGACCGATGGCCAATGGATCAGCGTCTACCTGAATCTGAGTAGCCGGAAGAGGCAAAGTCCATTGCATGGTTTCCTGGCCCCGGAAACGGGTTCCGACCGCCAGCAGCAAATCAGCCTGTTCAAGGAAAGGGCGCAAAGCCGGATTATTGCCAAAATTGCCGATACACAGGGGATGATCTTCCGTAATGGATCCGCGCCCCGCCTGGCTGGTTAAAACGCCTGCACCCAGCAGTTCGGCCAGTTCCTGAAGTTCGGCGCTGGCATTCGCAGCGATTACCCCGCTCCCTGCCCAGATTAATGGACGTTTAGCATTTTGCAGAAACCGGACAGCCTCGTTAATGCGCTCTGGGTCAGGCCAGCGAGGGACCGGTGGAGTAATGGAAACTTCGGCAGAGGGAGCTTTAGCTTTTTGCAGGTCTATCGGCAACTCGATACTAACTACACCTCCCGGCGCAGCAAAAGCTTTTTCTATAGCGGTGGAAAGCAGAGAAGGTAAAGCCTGGCGAGAGCGCAACCGGTAAGCCTCTTTTGAAATAGCCTTCAACATGCCAAGCTGGTCTTTACACTCGTGGATAAAACCTTTGCCCTGGTCTACATGAGTTGAGTCTATCTGCCCGGTAAGATGTAATAGGGGTGTTCCGGCGGTCTGCGCTTCGACCAGGGCCCCGGCACCGTTACCCGCTCCCGCCCCGGTACTGGTAATGGCTACGCCCAGTTTACCGGTAGCACGAGCGTAGCCATCGGCCATATTGACCGCGCCCGGCTCGCTGCGAGTGGGGATGACTCGAATACCGCCCATACGCGAGATGGCATCGTAAATCGGGATATTATGAATACTGATAATGCCGAAAACCACTTCCACCCCGGCGGCCTTCAGGGTAGCGACAATCTGCTCGCCGCCTGTTACTGATTCGTTCAAGTTTACCTTTTCCTCGCCTTCAGTTCATTTTTCTCTTTTTAGGAGAGAAAAAATGCGGACATCATTGTAACGATCGTGAGCATAGATATATTCGCGCAAAATACCCTCTTCCCGGAAACCGAGCTTCTGAAGCACCCTGATTGAAGCTATGTTATCCAGGATGGTCAGGGCTTCTATCCGGTTCAACTGAAGCGCTTCAAAGCCGTAATTGACCATCGCTGCAACCGCTTCGGTCATGAGGCCTTGCCCCCAGTACTGCTTCGCCAGTTCATAACCGATGCCGCTATGGCTATGCTGGTATTCAAAGCGATTAAACCCGCAGGTGCCAATAAGAGTATTTTTGGGCTTGAGGGTAATGCCCCAGCGAATCCCCGCTTTGGTGCTGAAAAGACCTTCCAGCCCTTCGATCAACCAGTTAGCCTGTTCCAGGTTTTCCAGTTGGGGAGCATCGGTGGTCTTGAGCACCTCCCGGTCGGAGAGTAATTTCAAAAGAGCTTTAGCATCGGCGGTTTCGATCCGGCGTAAGATAAGACGATCAGTTTCCAGATGCGGAAAGGTTTCCAGGGCTGCAAAATCCATGCTGCTTAGATATACCTTCCCGTGCCGCCTGCTACATCTAAAGTAGCCCCGGTAATATAACTGGCACCGGCAGAAACCAGGAATAGCACGGCATGAGCGACTTCTTCCGGCTGACCAAACCGGCCTAGCGGAATGCCACGCCGGTCGGCCTCCTTTTTAATCCAGTCCGCCTGGCTTAGTTCGCCGCCCTGCTGCTGGTAAGCAGCGTATCGGCGGGTCCACTGCCCGCTGTAGATAGTACCCAGCGTAATGGTGTTAACCAGGATATTATCTGGGGCAAACTCGGTAGAGAGCGACTTGGATAAATTAAGTACTCCGCTGCGCGCCGCGCTGGTTGCCACCATATGCGCTTCGGGCTGGCGGCTCAGGACCGCGTTCATATTCACAATGCGGCCACCGCCGCGCTGCTTCATATAAGGATAGACAGCCCGTACCGGATAGATAATGCTGAAAAACTTAATCTCAAACTCCTCGCGCCAGGCCTCATCGGGTGTATCTTTGAAAGTGGAAACGCGGCCCTGCCCGGCATTATTGACCAGGATATCCACTCCGCCCCAGCGTTCGGCTACCGCTCCTACAAAAGCCTGGACCTCTTTTTCACGCAGAACATTACAGGTTTGCGCCAGCAGTTCACCCCCTGGCGCGCTTTCTTCCAGCGTTTTAACCGCCGCTTGCAGGCGAACTTCGTCCCGGCCACAGATGGCGGTTTTCACGCCCTCTTGCAGCAGCAGGCGCGCGGTAGCCAGACCGATGCCCGAACTACCACCTGTCACAATCGCTACTTTATCTTTTAATCCCAGGTCCATTTTTATCCTTTAACCAGTAATCCAGGGTCCGGCTCTCCGGCCATGGCTGCCCGAGCCTCCGGGCTGGGAGGACCACTGATACCCCAGCGATCCATCTTTTCCGGCACACGTTCCCACACCTGCGGCTCATGGCTGGCTTCGTCAATCTTCTGGACTTCGGCGGTGTATTCGCAGACATAACCGGCAGCGTCCTGGAAGTAGCAAAAAACATTATTACCGGGGCCGTGGCGACCAGGGCCCCACATGGCAGGCACGCCCGCGCGCTTGAGCGTCCCAATACCGCGCATTACAGCGTCAGTATCAGGCAGTTCGTAAGCCACGTGATTGAGCGAAGCATGGGGAGCGCGATTGAAAGCTATCGAATGATGGTCGGTGTTACAGCGCAAGAAGACCATCTGCCGCTCGCTCCAATCCGAAATGCGAAGGCCCAGGATATCAGTATAAAAGGCGGTAATTCCTTCAAAGTCGGCGGTATTCAAAACCGTGTGGCTGATTTTGTTAGGCCGAACTGGAGCAGGCCATACCTGATCACCGGCAGGAGCAACATCGCTGGAAAATTCCAGGCAGCGTCCTTCCGGGTCTACAGCTTGAAAGCCATAACCGCCACCGGGCGTAGCAAGTGGAGCGGGTGAGCGGTGAATGGGAACGCCTTTAGCGGCCAGTTCGTTAGCGGCAGCATCCACTGCCGCTTTATCCGCCAGTCCAAAAGCGATATGGTCTATGCCTTTACGCTCCGCAGGCACAATTGCCAGGATAAATTGTTCAGGCAAAACGCCACGTAAGTAGTAAACGCCTGCCTGCTCGGCTACAATCTTCAGTCCCCAGATATCCTGGTAAAAAGTGGCCAGTTTAGGGGCATCGGGCGCTTTAAGCGCGATATGACGTAGATGAGTTATTTTCATTTTCTTAAAACTTGAAGTTTAGAATTGCCTGGTTAAACAGCCGGGGTTGCTCAAGATTACTCAGGTGACCGGCGCCCGGTATCGTCTTGAAAGAACGCAAATGTGCGGGCAAAAGATTGTAAAGCGCTTCCGCTTCAGCGCGGGGCGTCACCGTATCTTCTTCACCCCACATTACAAGAGTTGATACCTGCACTACTGGTAATACAGCACGGGTATCCGCGGCGTCAAGTGCCAGCGCGGCGTGCCGGTAGCCAGCAGGATGAATTTCAGAGATCATCTCTATCACTTCCTGCTGAAGCGCGGCCGAAGCGTGTGGCGATAGTAAGGCCGGGCCACGCTGGCGAGCCATTTCCAGCGGAGTAAGCGTCTCGATAGCTTTCATGCGAGCCTGTAAACGGACCTGCCGTTCGGCTTCTGGCCGCGCTCCGCCCCCGGTGTTAGTGTCGGCCAGCACCAGGGCTTTAACCCGCTCGGGATAATGCCGGTAAAATTCCTGGGCGATAACGCCACCCATCGAGAGACCTACTATTACCGCCTGAGAGACTCCCAGGTGATCCAGTAACCCGGCCAGATCAGCGGCAAAGGCGCTCATGGGAAAGGGCGCGGAAGCGTCCTGGCTCTGGCCGTAGCCGCGAGCGTCCCAGGCAATCACCCGGTAACGCTCGGCCAGCCCTTTCAACTGGCAGCGCCAGGAACGCGAATTAGAGCTGATACCATGCAGGCAGACCAGAGTTTGCGGGCCGAAACCCGCCTCCTGGTAGTTCAGGCGCAAGTTGTTAACGATTACTTCGGGCATACCCTAATCCAAAGCGCTAACAGCGGTTTCGGCAGTCGCCTGGTCACTTTCGGATTTAAGGAGCGAAGCCAGGGATTGCTCTTTAGCAGTCCGTTCCGCTTCGGCAGCCTGCCGGTAAATCTCCTGTTGGCGGGCGTATTCCATATTGAGCATCTTGCGCAGGCGAATTACACCCACATCGGTCTGGGAGAGGTGCTCACCCAGGCGAGCGCGCAAGCCGTCCATGGCTTCCATCATCACCCGGTCCTGCTCCAGCACATGCCAGTGACGGGCTTCCAGGCGGGTCCGGTAGAGGGTGCGCCATAACTTGCGCTGCCAGCCTTGCACCTGACGGTAGCGCAGGAAATAAACTTCAGATTCGTTTTCATCATTGGGAGTAATGAAGCCAACGATACGTAAAGGACCGCCCGGACCGGCGCTTTTAGGATAAGGAATATCCAGGCGGCACCACAGCGCCCCGGTATCGCCCAGTTCTGACCAGTCGAAATTTATCCCTTTTTGCTTCTCGCGCTCCACTCGAAAGCCGTCCGGCATGTCAACCACAATCATGCGGTCCTGCTTCGAGCCAAAGCGCAAGGTATAAGAACGGCCATGCAGGAAAGGCGCGTGCATGGGGTCGGCCAGATTATCCAGCGCCACCAGCCAGTTTGTTTTCCAGTGAGCGTTACAGATAAAGCCGGACCAATCTTCGCTTTCCAGTTCGGGAGGCAGGCGCAACTGGGAAGGAGGGAAGAGCCTGACATCCCCGATGTAGGCCCAGACCAGTCCGGCCCTTTCCTGGACCGGGTAGGCCTGCATTTTAAGCCGCTTTTGCAGCTTGCTATCTTCTCCTTCCGCCGGAACCGCCGTACAGGCTCCTTCACCATCGAAGCGAATGCCATGATAACCGCAGGCAAGTTCGCCGTTTACCACTTCGCCCAAAGAGAGGGGAGCGCCCCGGTGGGGACAGAAGTCGGTAAAACAGTGGGCTTTACCCTGGGCATCGCGCCAGAGGACAAACTTCTCTCCCAGGGCTTTTACTCCCACGGGTTGCCCTCCCAGTTTATCTGAAGAAAGCATTACATACCAGCGGTTACGTAGACCGCTCTTCAGGCCTTCCTCTACTCCGATACGCCGGTGACTGATAGACATGCTTTGAACCTCCTACACACCTCTGGCGGCCTTACGTGCTTTCTCCATTTCGCTTCCCGGAGGGTAAGTAGGTAACTGCGGCCTGCCCGCGCCCAGCATAACAAGCATCAGGCAATCTTCGTCAGAGTCGTTGCGTAAGCCTCGATAGACACCCGCCGGGGTAAAAATCATGTCGCGCTCTCCCAGGGTGCGTTCGACTTCCAGGCCGTCCTCCTCCCAGATAATTGTAACCTGGCCCTTCATTACGAAAAAGACTTCCTCGACATCATGATGCTTGTGTAGAGGGCCTTCACAACCGGCCGGTAAGAGCATGGTGCTGAGCGTAAAATGTTCGGCCGGGATGATATTAGGATCATCATGCATGCCTGTTCCGCCTCCACCAAGATAGCGAATTTGAGCACGACGATATTTGGGAGAGACCTTAGTCTGGAAGTCTAATGCGTCAAAGTCCTCCTGCCGGGAGGCGAAACGCATCGTGTATTTATCCATACGCGTTTGCAGGGAGCTATCCTTTTCGGTAGGAATTGTCATTGTGCCACTCCTTTTTATTCCGTCTTTTCCACTATCTCTGGCTGAGCAAATTGTATCTTGCTGCTGTTAGCCTCGATAAGGCAACTGATTTCCAATCTCAGAATGTTAAAGCAGTTTGAAAGCAGGTAAGCAAAATTCTATATGTTTCCTATAGGAAACAGCTTTTTCTATATATAAAAATATCAGAATAGCAAAACCGGTGTCAATAAAAGTACGGTCTAAAAGCAACCCAGGACAGGCGATTAAGGCTTAATTTTGCACAGAGAATCGGGTGAAAACAGGGACGTAACAGAGTACAACTTCGGCTTTTGTTTAACTTGCCGGAGAAGAAAGTGGGTTAAAAATTTCGCTAATGCAGGGCTTTTGCTAAGCGATTAAAGAAAATGATTAACAGATCTGGAATTGAGAAAGGGTTAGATTCGCGTCGTCCTGGGTAAGAAAAAAAGTATCTACGTAACTGGTTATTTGCTCAAAACTATCCGGTTTACCCAGCACTGCTTTAACCTGTGGATGGGAGATATGTAGCTTCCCATCTTTAAATACCACGATAACCGGGACTTCAGAAGCTACGGTACGTAACTCAATTAAAAACTGGAGAGCATCAATATGATTGGCTGTCATGTCCAGAATAATCAGGTCAACCGAAAAAGCGGTTAAAATGGTAAAAGCTACGTTTGCAGTATTGGCCGGAACAAACCAGTTTGAACTACCTTCAAAAAAGGTGGAAGCGGAATTAACGAAATCGGTATCATAACCAACAACCAGTATAGTTCTTTCTAACACTTTAAAACTACTCTTTCTTTTATTAACTATTAACCAGGGTCGTGGTGTATACCAATTTTATTTTACAATTATTATTGCTGTATTCTGTTACGCTTTAATGAATTTTTTACAACAACTATGCCCTGCTCTCCCGGGAGAAAGCAGGGCTTAAAGACAATTCACTCGTGTGAAGCCGGTTAAACCAGGATTTATTTCCAGGCGCTGGCTTTATCAAGCGCAGCCAGATCCTCGACTCCCAGTTTCAATTCGACCGCACCCATCAGTTCATGGGTTTGAGCTACAGTTGTGGCGCTAACAATTGGGGCAGTAATTGAGGGACGTGCCAGGATCCACGCCAGGGCTACCTGCGTCATGGTAGCCTTATGAGCTTCGGCAATTTTTTCGACTTCCTCAAGTACGGCAAAGCCGCGCTCATTCATGTAGCGAGCCTGAATATTTTTGGCCCGTGGACTACCCGGCAGGTCCTTACCGGCCCGGTATTTTCCACTCAAAAAGCCGCTTGCTAGAGAAGAATAAGTTATTACCCCGATACCCTGGTCGAGACAGAGTGGTTCCAGTTCACGCTCGAATTCGGCCCGGTTAAGCAGATGATAGACCGGTTGTAGAGTTTCATACCGGACGTAATTATGCTTATCGCTTTCCCATAAAGAAAGAGCTAAACGCCAGGCGGAATAATTTGAAGCACCAATGTAGCGCACCTTACCCTGGCTTACAAGATCATCATAAGCGCGCAGAGTCTCATCCAGGGGAGTGCTGGTATCGTCAGTATGAGACTGGTAGAGATCTATATAATCGGTTTGCAAACGGCGTAACGAGGCTTCGACTGCCGCCATTATATGATGACGAGACAAACCTCTCTCATTCTCACTCGTGCCCATCGGGGAGCCGACTTTTGTGGCTATGATAACATTCTGGCGATTCCCACGCTCTTTCATCCAGCGTCCCAGGATAATCTCAGAGTCACCGCCACTGTTACCCTCGACCCACCTGGAATATACATCAGCCGTATCTATAAAGTTTCCGCCACCCTCAACGTAGGCATCCAGGACAGCGAACGAATTCTTTTCATCAGTAGTCCAGCCAAAAACATTTCCACCAAAGCAGATTGGCGCAACTTTAAGCCCCGTGCGGCCCAGTTTACGCATTTCCATCAAAAAACTCCTCTCATTCTGTAGTTATAAAAAACGCTGCCGGCAAGTATAAGCTATTTATTAAGAGTTGGCTACTAAGTTACGGTTTAGCTTCAAAATTTATACTTTAGAGCTTTGTAACGTATAAAAAGAGAGCCCGATTGGAAAGGTTTATAACAGACTAATAAGCTTTAATAATGCAGAATTAACCTTCGTGACAGAAAAAAAGGTTGATTTAGTCAGAAGATTATGATAGACTAGCATTGACCTAAAAGTGAATGTGTAAACCTGTGAGTCCACAGCGTCCGCTCTCCGATTCTAGTCCCACCTGAAACTCCAGCTTTGATATCTTAAACTCTTGTTTAACATATACGGTTGAGGTTTTTGACTGAGATGATTGCTTCAGATCCGGTGCTTGTTGCCCAGCAAGTTACGTGTTAATTGCTACCTCGAATCAGGTTTCCTGAAAACTTTTAGTATTGAGCAAATTGTTCGGCAGTGTTACGACTGATCTAAGCGGACTTGTCGTAACGCCGGGGCCGAGTTCTGTTTTATGCCTTTTAGCAGCGTAAGCGGAATTTTATCGAGTCTCTACAGAGAGACGTTTGAAAGGAAGAGTTATTACTTTGGGCAAGAAACTTTATGTAGGTAGTCTTTCCTATAGCACCACTGAAGCCGGATTAGAGGAGTTTTTCTCGCAGGCGGGTTCCGTTGACTCGGCTCGCATCATCACTGATCGCGACACCGGTCGCGCGAAGGGCTTTGGCTTTGTCGAAATGAGCACCGATGATGAAGCCAGCCGCGCTATCAATATGCTGAATGGCGCCGTACTGGATGGCCGCACCCTGATCGTTTCCGAAGCTCGTCCCCAGGAAAACCGGGGCGGTGGCGGTGGCGGCTACGGTGGTGGTCGTGGCGGCAATGGCGGCGGCTACGGCGGTGGTCGTGGCGGCAGCGGCGGTGGCTACGGTGGTGGCAATCGTCGTGGCGGTGGCGGCGGCTACGGTCGCAGCAGCTACTAGTCTTAATTAGAGACAAAAGAAGCTAGACTTAGCTAAATAAACTCCTTTAATCAACCGGAATCAGGTAAGGCATGATAAAACTAAAAAGCTAAATGCGCCAGTCCGGAAAAAAGGAAAATGGGAAAGGGGTGGGCAATTTTAAACCCATCCCTTTTTTAATGGATTTAAGCCCGCAGGCAACGGGCGTTATTGTATCAAGTTTGGTTGAGAGTTCCTCCGGCGATGTTCCGGTGTTCTCAACAAAAAACTGGTACTGGAAAGGGCGAAACGCATGAGCAAAAGACTGTACGTGGGTAATCTCTCAGAGCAAACCGATGAAAAGAGCCTGAAGCAGGTTTTTAGCCAGTTAGGCAATGTTGAGGTAGTCAACATTTTGACCAACAAAGGTATCAGCCGGGGGTTCGGCTTTGTAGAGATGAGCAGCGAACGCGAAGCCCTGAATGCTATTAATACGCTTAACGGTAGTGAATTGAATGGCCAGGCCATTGTGGTAAATGAAGCCAATCCTCCGGGAGGCCGGCGCGACGAAGGTAACTCCGGTGGCTTTGGCCGAGCCCGACGCCGTTTCGCGCGATAGTCGTTAGGATGCCAGGTAGGGGTTTTACCCCTACTCTTTTTATTTTATAGTTTTTACTTAACAGTTACGAGCACTTTTTCGTTCAGGCTCGGTCCCGGTCTGCCGTCCAGAACATCCGCCCGGCCATTTACCCTGGCCGCCTCCAAATAGCCCCGACTGCCAAAGAGCGAGATCACCTGGCCCGGTTCAGCCTCTCCATAAGTTCGCCTGATGCCTTTTAACGTGTAAAATGAACCTACCTCTACCAGAACATTTTGCATCTGAGCCGGGCTCAATTTCTCAAAAAGGCTTTCCGGCAGATCTGTTATTAGATTTCCAAAATGATCTACATGTACCACGTGCCCTATTAGCTGGCTGGAGCCACCAGGCAGACTTTGCCACAGCGGGTTCAGGCCTTCCAGAGTATCTAAAGAATTTGTCTCAAGAAGTGGCCCAATCTCTTCAAAAGCCGAACCCTCGACCAGATGGGCGGCAGTTGGCGCAAAGACATCGCGCCCGTGAAAAGTACGGCTGATTTCGGGGCGCATGAAGGCGGGGTTGGTAATTTCGCGGGCCTCAAACCCGGCATGTTCGGCTATAATATAAGAGAAAAGGCCGTTATCCGGTCCTACAAAGTAGCCGGCACCCGGTACACGCAAACAGATAGCGCGGCGGGCCGTACCGACACCCGGATCTACAACTGCCAGGTGCACCGTCTCAGCCGGAAAGTAACGATAGCAGTTATTGAGGACAAAAGCGCCCTCACGTATTTGCTGAGGCGTTATCAGGTGGCTTAAATCTACCGTCAGGACGGAGGGAGCGATGGAATAAATTACTCCTTTCATCACTCCAACGTAGCCACTTTTCTCACCAAAGTCAGTCAATAAAGTAATTATCCTGCTCATTTTTACAGTTTACCACGTTTAGAAGCCTTTTGAAATTGACGCTAATAGTCTAATCTGTTAAATTTATCTCAAAGTAGCGGAATCTGGTAATGAAAAACGCATCGCCTGTCTTAATTGGCTGTTTATATTGTAAGAAGCGCTAAAGCTTCGACATGAAAGTTTCAACATGGAGGTTGAACAAAGCATGAAAAAAGTCTTTGCGACGGCTGAAGAGGCGGTTGCGGATGTATTTGATGGCGCGATTACCATGTTTGGAGGGTTTGGCCTGTGCGGGATACCCGAAAATCTGATTCGCGCGCTTCACGAAAAAGGCGTTAAAGATCTTACCGTCATCAGTAATAATTGCGGTATTGACGATTTTGGCCTGGGCATTCTACTTCAGAACCACCAGATCAAAAAAATTATTGCCAGCTATGTCGGGGAAAATAAAACTTTCGAGCGGCAGATGCTTTCAGGCGAACTGGAAGTAGAACTGGTGCCGCAGGGAACCCTGGCCGAGCGTATTCGAGCAGGTGGGGCCGGTATCGAAGGTTTTTATACTCCTACCGGGGTCGGTACGGTGGTAGCCGAAGGTAAAGAAGTACGGGAAATTGACGGGAAATTATGTGTACTGGAAAGGCCTTTGAAAGCCGATTTTTCCTTTGTTAAAGCCTGGAAAGGCGATAGCTACGGCAACCTTGTTTACCGCATGACCGCGCGCAACTTTAATCCCATGATGGCGACTGCCGGAAAAGTAACCATTGCCGAGGTCGAAGAACTGGTCAACCCGGGTGAGTTAGTGCCGGATGATATTATGACACCGGGCATCTTTGTGCAACGCGTTGTGCATGGGGCACATTATGAGAAGCGGATTGAGCAGCGTACTTTGCGCTCTAGAGAAAACTAACTGGAGAAAAAAGGAAGGAGCTAAAAGATGCCACTCACTCGTAATCAAATGGCCCAGCGAGCAGCGCAAGAACTGCAAGATGGCTATTATGTAAACCTGGGAATCGGTTTGCCTACGCTTGTTTCAAACTTTATACCGGAGGGCATGGAAGTTTTCCTACAGTCGGAAAACGGACTGCTCGGCATCGGGCCTTTTCCATATCCGGGCGAAGAAGACCCGGACCTGATCAATGCCGGTAAGCAAACTGTCACGATGGTAAAAGGAGCTTCTATTTTCTCCAGCGCCGATAGTTTTGGCATGATCCGGGGCGGGCATATCGACCTGGCAATTCTGGGCGCGATGCAGGTTTCTGAAGATGGAAGCCTGGCGAACTGGACTATTCCAGGTCAAATGGTCAAAGGCATGGGCGGCGCAATGGACCTGGCGGTGGGAGCAAAGCGTGTCATCGTGCTGATGGAACATGTCAGCAAGAAGGGTGAGCCGAAGATTTTGAAGCATTGCAACCTGCCGCTGACCGGTATTAAATGTATCAACCGGATCATTACCGACCTGGGGGTAATAGATGTTACACCGGAAGGACTGGTGCTGGTAGAGGTAGCGCCGGAAGTAACTGCTGAAGAAGTACAGCAGAAAACCGGGGCTCCTTTAAGCATTGCGCAGAATCTGCGGGGAGTGACGCTGGAAAACAATCCTAACCAGCCTGTAGGAGCCTGATCTATAGACATGAAAAAAGGCCCGGCTTTACAAGAAGCCGGGCCTTTTTCTTTACTACTCTTTCGTTTTGATAGTATTGACCTCTACCAGAGTAGAAGCAATCTGAAACTGCCCAATAGTCACTATTAAGCCGGTAAGCTTATTGGCGTGGCGAATAAATTGAAGCCGCTCAAAGGAGTCCAGTTGATTGCCCGCTTCGTTCAAGATCTGAGTAACCACTTCGTAAATAATCCAGGGAGTACGCGCTAACTGGGTTGGGCTGGTCCCTCTGCTAATATTTTCTTTGATGGCACGCCGTGAATTAGCCTGGGAAAGACTGAAGTCGTTTTTGAGAACCGACTCGGTCCAGTTATCATAGGAGCGAGCAACGGCTTCCCTCAGTTCATTAATGTCGCGCTTGCGGTAGTCTTCCAGTTCATCTCTGGATTTGGCTACTATGCGTTCTATGGCGGTGAGGCGGGATTGTTGTAACCAGGTTTGAATAGACTGCGTTTTTGTGTTGATAGTGCTATCGCTCATATCTAGTCCTCATCATCGAAAGTTCCCCACAAAACCGTTAGTAAATTGATTATAGCATACTTTTTCTATAAATAAATACATTTAATTTATTTATAGAACGATTCTTCAGGCCAGTAGACTCTAAAAATGAGGATAATTCTTTGCCTTTTCGGGCTTAAAATGCTATAATAGCAGTCACAAGTGAAGATTAAGGCGTTGAAAGAGAAAAGTAACTACTATTGCTTTCCAACAGAGAGACGCGGCGATGGTTCAACTCTTATTTATACCGGGTAAGAGAATTGCTATTTAAGAACCGGGGCTGAGAACGCGCCAGGAGAAAAAGAGGCTTTTGCAGGCCCGAGCAAAGTAATGAAGGCGCTCTGGAGCCATTTTGTAGAAAAGAGTGGGCGCTCTTTGGAGCCTGCCTTACGAGTTGCCAGTAAAACCGTACTAACTTCACTGCGGCGGCAACCGCAGGCAAGAGTGCCAACCAGGGTGGAACCGCGAGCCTCGCTGCTAGAGCAGCCCTCGTCCCTGGGCCATTTTATTCGGGCCGGGCGAGGGTTTTTTGTTGCCCCAAAATAACCTTCCCGGCAACCAGAAGAATAAATAGGAGAGTTTCATACATGTCAGACGAAATTGTTAATCAGTCTGAAGGGAACGAGGTCCGTCCGGCTAACGTTACTATGGACACCATTGTGTCGCTATGTAAGCGGCGCGGCTTTGTCTTTCCCTCAGCGGAAATTTATGGCGGTTTTGGCAGCACTTACGACTACGGCCCGCTGGGGGTAGAACTGTTACGCAACGTCCGCAACCTGTGGTGGCGAGCAATGGTGCAGGAACGAGATGACGTGGTTGGCCTCGAAGCCTCCATTCTGGGACCGGAAAAGGTTTATGTCGCCAGCGGTCACGTCGCCAATTTCTCCGACCCGCTGGTGGACTGCAAAAACTGTAAGATGCGCTGGCGGCTCGATCACCTCGAAGAAGGCGACTACGAGGCGCAATATGGCCCTACCAAACGCAACGCTAAAGGGCAAATTGTCTGTCCGAATTGCGGTGGCGAATTGACCGAACCGCGCAAGTTCAATCTGATGTTCAAAACCTCGGTGGGTGTAACCGAAGATAGCTCTTCGGTAGCTTACCTGCGCCCGGAAACCGCCCAGGGTATGTTCATAAACTACGCCAATGTGCAGACTGCTACCAGCCGCAAACTGCCTTTTGGTATTGCCCAAATTGGTAAGAGTTTCCGCAACGAAATCACGCCCGGTAACTTTGTCTTTCGTACTCGCGAGTTCGAGCAAATGGAGATGGAGTTCTTCGTAAAGCCCGGCACCGATGACGAGTGGCACGAATACTGGGTGAAAGAGCGCCATAACTGGTATCTCAAGCTGGGTATAACGCCGGAGCGCTTGCGCCTGCGACCCCATAGCAAGGATGAGCTTTCTTTCTACTCGAAAGCCACCTCCGATGTAGAGTATCTTTTCCCGTGGGGCTGGGGCGAGTTAGAAGGTATCGCCAATCGCACCAACTATGACCTGTCACAACACGCTGAACACAGTGGCAAAGATTTGAGCTACTTCGACGAAGAGACCAAAACCCGCATTGTACCCTTCGTGATCGAACCGGCGGCAGGTGTGACCCGTACTGCCCTGACTTTCTTGATTGACGCTTATCACGAGGAAGTCGTCAACGATGAGAAGCGCGTGGTGTTACGTTTCCATAAAGACATTGCCCCGATAAAGGTGGCTATTTTGCCGCTCTCCAAGAAAGAGCCGTTGACCAATCTCGCCAAAGATATCGCCAAAAAGCTGCGCAAGCACTGGATGGTAATGTATGACGAGACGCAGGCTATCGGCAAACGCTACCGGCGGCAGGATGAAATCGGTACACCATACTGCGTCACGGTTGATTTCGACAGCCTTGAAGATCATGCCGTTACCATTCGCGAGCGCGATACTATGTCACAAATTCGCATACCTATCGCAGATTTACTACCCGCTCTCCATGAACGGCTGACCTCAGACGATTAGGTTATAAAATCCCAAACAAAAAGCTCTCTCCGTTAACTAACGGGGAGAGCTTTTTGCAAATCTACTATTCTTTGTAATCCTCAGCTCTTTCAAAAGGCAAAGATACAAAGAAAGCGCTACCCTTGCCGACTTCACTCTCAACCCAGAGTTTGCCACCGTGCAATTCGACCAATGATCGCGCAATTGAAAGACCCAGGCCACTACCGCTGGTTTCGGAGGTCTGTTCGTGAATGGCTCGCCGGTAGAACCGATTGAAAATCTTTTCCGCCTCCTCAGGAGGAATACCGGGTCCATCATCCGCAACTTTAACCGTAATAAATTTCCTCTCGTAGTCACCCCTGATCTGAATAGTGATAGAACCACCGGCAGGCGAATATTTACTGGCATTTGAGATGAGGTTGACCAGCACTTGCTCAAGCCTTCGACGGTCTGCATTAACCCAGTGTACTTTCGGCGGGAAATCTAACTCCAGGTGTTGCTCTTTATCTTCTATTAACGGGGCAATGGTAGTCACTACCACATTCACTACATCGCGAACTCTGATACGCTCTATATTCAAGCGCAGGTGGCCCTGTTCCAACCGGGTGATGTCCAGCAGATCCGTCAGAAGGGTGCTAAGACGTTCACTGTTGCGCGAGATGTTGGCTACCAGGCTCAGTAACGGAGCGGGAATCTGGTGGTTTGGTAAGTTTGCTTCCAGCAACCCGGCGCTCATTTTAATAGCGGTTAAAGGCGTTTTGAGGTCGTGGGTAATCATGGAAAGAAATTCTTCTTTCATGCGCTCCACTTCCTTCATTTGAGTGTAGAGCGTGGCGTTTTGAATGGCTACCGCTGCTTGCTGCGCCAGTAAAGTTACCCACCATACATCGCTTTCGCTAAATTCGTCCGAACCAACTTTATCGGTCAAATACAGGTCGCCCACAATCCGATTCTGGAGAGAAATAGGAACACCCAGCAGGCTAGTCATGGGAGGGTGGTTAGGAGGGAACCCTGAGCTACGAGGATCTTTGGACATATCTCGCACCCGTAAAGGTTTGCCCTGTTTAATCAACACCCCCAGCAAGCCATGGCCACGGGGGGGATCACCAATTTTCTCGCGCACCTCCTGCGAAATACCACTGGTTATAAAGTTGGTTATTACTCCTTTATTATCTACAACGCCCACCGCCGCATATTTACAGCGCGCATAATCGCGAGCAGTATCGGCAATAAGTTGCAAAAGTGAATTAAGATCCAGTTCGCTGGAAATAGAAAGTGAAGCGCGCGATAACTCTTCCAGGCGTTGTGTTATGTACCGCTCGTTAGCTTCCGCTGGTTTATCAGCGCTGTTATTAGTAGTATTTTGCTGATTCTGGGTAGTCAATTCAATATTCCGACTGATCTACTTTGCCGCTTAAAAAAGATAAATTAAAAATGGTTTCCCTTAATTTCAATCATGATAACAGTTATACGATACAACGTCAATGGTATACCACTGCCTGTGATGGAATTAAAGACTTCATAAAAAGCAGGATTGTTGATAAAAGTATAACCGGGTAGCAATCCACACGGTAAAAACCGGGAAAACATTAAAGGGCTACTGTAAAGCAGTTTACACTTTGTTAGCTAAAAAAAAACTGGCAGGCGTTAATATATCCATAAAGGAGCATAACAGTCACATTTAGCAGGACAGACCCGTTCAACAAGACTTATTATAATGGGTTGTTTATTGTGCTTCAGTGTTAGCAGGTGAGATGGGATAAGGCTTTAACTTGTATTTACAAACATCAGGGCAGGCAAGGTATTAAAAGATATCTGGTTATCAGGGCAACAAAGCTAAATCCGGTAAGTTCTTGGCCGGAGCTTAGATGCGAGGCCGGTAACTCTTTACCTTAAACTTGCCACGCCATAACACCTGTGAGGTTAGCATGTCACATACTGTTACCTGTATAGATCCGAGTCAGGTAAACGATGCCGATTACCTGGCAGCCATTTCCACCGAAGCGCGACCTTCTTTTCTGGTACATTTAAAAAACTGTGCTTACTGCCGCCGGGAACTTGCCCTCTACCGGGCGCTTGACGGTCATTTGCATCGCCAGTTCAGGTTACACCTCAGGCCTGCTAAAACAGCCTGCCCTGAGCCCTACCAGATAGGGAATTACTTCGAAGGCCTGTTGCGACCGGATAAAAAAACGGAACTGGAAAGACATATTTCAAAATGCACCAGTTGTGTAAACCTGTTTGAAGAAATTCAGAACTGGTTAAGCCAGCCTGATCCTTTGCTGTCAAGAAAAGCCAAAGCCGAGTTGCGAAAGGTAGTAGCTACCTTATCCGGTCAGCACTACTCTATGCTGCAAGGAGCGGTGGGCTTGCGAGGGGTAACTAATAGTATGGGTATCTCTCCACAGATATACCGGGCTGAAGAAATTTCGATTACCCTTAGCATTCAACCTCTCGATTTGCAGCAGCAAGAATTCAGGGTGCTGGGCATGATTCAGCGGGAAGGATATCCAGTAGAAGCCAGTAGCGGGGTTAGAGTAAGTATTCTCAATAATGGGCTTCCTTTTATAAGCGGAGAAGTGGATGATTTAGGTCATTTTGTCTTTTCAAAGATCTCACAGGATGAAGTTATTGACCTTGAAATAGTTTTTGATGACAGGGTAGTACTGGTTCCTGAACTGAGCCTACAATAATTTTCGTCAAAGCTGTTGTATTGTACCGCTTATCGCTTTCTGGCACATACTTTGCATATTAACTCCTTTCAGAAGGTAAACACCCGGCAGAAATAGTTTACCACCGGGTTAGTAACGTTGATTGATTCCAGCCTGTTAAAGATCTGGCCGACAAGTCAGAACTTAAGCCAGCATTATAAATTAAACAGCGACAGAAAGGGAGAATATAAAGTATGACACTCGATCCGGGTAATATCATCGCGTGGCTTATTGTGGGCCTGATTGCCGGCTTCCTGGCCAGTCTCGTGGTACGAGGCGGCGGAATGGGCATCCTGGGCGATATTATTGTAGGTATCGTAGGCGCTTTCGTCGGAGGCTTTGTTGCAAACCTGTTAGGCTTCAGCGGATCACAGGGCTTTATTGGCAGTATCGTAGTTGCCTTCATCGGCGCAGTAATTCTGCTCCTGATCCTGAGGGCTCTTACCGGAGCCAGAAGCACTGTCTAACCAGCCAGCAGGCGTAAAGCTTTAGCTAAGAGTTTTCCTGAAACAGCAGGAAAGCTCTTTTTAATTTAAATCTAATGTTTTTTTGCCAGCCAGAATCTTTTTAACCCGCATAAGAAGATAACCGCGACTTTCCAGAAAGCTGATCCTTAAAAGAATGAGAAATACCCAACTTTGCCAGTGCCGACCGCGCGGCCCAGTAACCGCACATGCCGTGTACGCCACCACCGGGTGGTGTGGAGGAAGAACAGAGATATAAACCTTCCACCGCGGTAGCATAAGGATTCAGGCTGACTACCGGCCTGGTAAAAAGCTGCCCCCAATCCTGGATACCACCATTGATATCACCACCCACGTAGTTCGGGTTATACTGCTCCATCTGGCCGGTATTCATAACGTGCCGGGCCATGATAAGCTCTTTAAAGCCGGGCGCGAAGCGTTCAAGCTGGCCTTCAATTCGTTCCAGCATATTCTCGGTCGAACCGTGCGGGACATGGCAGTAAGCCCATAAAGTCTGGTAGCCTTCCGGGGCACGACTATTATCAAAGAGCGCGGGCTGCGTAACCAGGACAAAAGGTTTTTCCGAGGTATGTCCTGCCGCTACAACTGCCTCGGAGCGGGTAATTTCAGCCAGAGTGCCGCCCAGGTGCACGGTCGAAGCGGCGTCACAGAGCGGATTTTTCCATGGGACCGACCCGCTCAAGGCGTAATCCACCTTAAAAACACCCGGCCCGTAACGGTAGCGTTCCAGGCGGCGACGGTAAGAAGCCGGTAACCTGTCACCCACCAGCCTCATCAACTGGCGCGGAGTGAGGTCGCATAAAACTACCCGGGAAGAAGGCAATTCCTCTAACGTTTCGACCTGCCAGCCGGTAATAATTTCCCCACCCAGTTCTTTGAAACAGGCCGCCATAGCATTGGCTATCGCCTGCGCTCCTCCCCGCGGCACCGGCCAACCTATCGCATGGGCGCAGAGAGCCAGGAGCAACCCGGCAGCGGCGCTTGGCGATTTATCCAGGGAGAGGATAGAGTGAGCTGAAATCCCGCCAAAAAGAGCGCGGGCAGCTTCTCCCTTGAAACGCCCTAAAGCCAGGTTACGAGCGGAGTGCCGGGCGGATAAGCCAAAGCGAGCCAGGGCCAGGGGATGGCGTGGGAAGCGCAGCGGTCCAAAAACACCCTGCTTGATCTTTTCCCAGTCCTCCAGTAAAGGATTCATCATTTCCTTATAGGCCTTGCCATCTATGCCAAGCGAAGCGGCGGTTTCGGGAACTGAACGGAATAGCAAACCACCGGACCCGTCATCCTGAGGGTGGGCCAGGCAAACGGGTGGGAAAATCCACTCTAACCCGTACTTCTCCAGATCCAATTCCCGGAAGAAAGCCGAGTCCAGCGCCATCGGATGCACCGCCGAGCAGACATCGTGCTGAAAACCCGGTAAAGTCAACTGCTTTGTACGCATGCCACCGCCCACTGTCGCGGCGCCCTCGATTAGAAGTGTAGACAATCCGG
>DATAKM010000161.1:0-2875 GCA_036261665.1 Chloroflexia bacterium | reverse complement strand
CCGCCACTACCGCGACCGGAAGGGCCTCTACTTTGTCGAAGGGGTTCGCAGTTTTGTGACAGCCGTGGAGCAGGGCTGCCAGGTGGATAATCTCCTCTACAGCGAGCGGCTTTTGACCTCCCCGCCTGCCCGTAAGCTCGTCCGTAACCTGAAGCGGGCAGGCATTCCCTTTACCCGGCTTACTCCCGAAGAATTCCGCTCCATTTCCCGCTCAGAGCGAGCTTCAGGGGTAGGGGTTATTCTGCGCCAGCACATCCTGAAACTGGAGGAGGTGGCTCCCGGCAAGTATCCCTGCTGGATAGCCCTGGACCGGGTGCGAGCACCGGGCAACTTCGGCACACTCGTCCGCTCTTCTGCCGCTGTCGGGGCAGCCGGCTTCCTTCTGCTGGGAGACGGTATCGACCCTTTCGACCCGGCGGTAGTCCGGGCCAGCATGGGAGCTTTTTTCCGCCAGACCTTTGTCCGTACCACTCCCCAGAAGCTCTCGGAGTGGGCCGGACAGCACGGCCTCCTGATAGTGGGAGCCTCGCCTGACGGCTCTTTAGCCTATAACCGGGTGGCCTATACTCGGCCTACCATCCTGGTACTGGGCGAAGAGCGGGGCGGGCTTACGGCTGAGCAGCGAGCGCTCTGCCACAAGCTGGTGCGAATTCCGATGGTAGCCGAGAGTGACTCCCTCAACCTGGGAGTGGCTGGCAGTCTTTTGATGTACCAGGTTCTACGTCAGGGCAATTCGACCTTTTAAAAATGAGGAACATGGGAGCTATTATTAGGTAGCAAAGAAGTGTGTCCTGTTTACCACCTTCGAAACCTACTACTGTTCGTTTCTGCTTGTGACCACTCTATGTTAAAAGTTGTTACAAAAAGCAATTTAAAGATATGGTCATAGGGTAAATCGAACAGGCCAGGCTACGAGGTAGGTAAACAGGACAGGTAGCTCCACAGGGTCGATAGCTTCCAGTATAGTGATGGCTCTAATAGCGGAGGGACGTACTTATTCTTTTTTAGTTACAGCTGGGGTCACGTTGTGCCGGAAACAGGGGGTAGTGTTGCCCTGAGAGAATAATACAAATGGCGTCGGGTAATGCTACGAACTAAGTTGGCTCGTAATAACCAGCTAGCGGCCTGAGTACGATGTGCAGTGAACAGCAGGTCGTCATGAAGCCGTTAAACAATACACGTGCCGGAGTGCGTCTGCCCGAAAGTCTTATTCCCACTGGCGCTAAGAACCTTGCCCTTAATAGGGAGCAAGGCAGAGGCGTTATCAAAGAATAGAACCCGCCGCTTTTAAGCGTGCGGAGCTTCAGTCGAGTATCGGCTATCTACCGCCAGCCGAATACCAGGTGGATAGGTTAGCTAGTCATATTAAAGCTTGAAGCCGTGTCTACTATAAATGTTCCATCTCAGCCGCAGCCTGTTCCAGCATGCCATCCTGGAAATTGCAGACAGGATCTTTGTTCAGAATGTCTTTAACCTGCATAAGAAGATAACCGGGCCTTTCCAGAAAGCTGGTCCTTAAAAGAATGAGAAATGCCCAACTTTGCCAGTGCCGACCGTGCTGCCCAGTAACCGCACATGCCGTGTACGCCGCCGCCCGGCGGGGTAGAGGAAGAACAGAGGTATAAACCTTCCACCGGGGTAGCATAAGGATTCAGACTGACTACCGGCCGGGTGAAAAGCTGGCCCCAATCCTGGATACCACCATTGATGTCCCCTCCCACATAATTGGGGTTATATTGCTCCATCTGGCCGGTATTCATAACATGTCGGGCCAGGATAAGCTCTTTAAAACCGGGCGCGAAGCGTTCAAGCTGGCCTTCAATCCGTGCCAGCATATTCTCTGTCGAACCGTGCGGGACATGGCAGTAAGCCCATAAAGTCTGGTAGCCTTCCGGGGCGCGACTGTTATCAAAGAGAGCAGGCTGTGTAACCAGGACAAAAGGTTTTTCCGAGGTATGTCCTGCCGCTACAACTGCCTCGGAGCGGGTAATTTCAGCCAGAGTGCCGCCCAGGTGCACGGTCGAAGCGGCGCCGCACAGCGGATTTTTCCAGGGAACCGGCCCGCTCAGGGCGTAATCCGCCTTAAAAACGCCCGGCCCGTAACGGTAGCGTCCCAGGCGGCGACGGTAAGAAGCCGGTAACCTGTCACCCGCCAGCCTCATCAACTGGCGCGGAGTGAGGTCGCATAAAGTTACCCGGGAAGAAGGTAACTCAGCTAACGTTTCGACCTGCCAGCCGGTAATAATTTCCCCGCCCAGTTCTTTGAAACAGGCAGCCATGGCATCGGCTATCGCCTGCGCTCCTCCCCGCGGCACCGGCCAACCTACCGCATGGGCGCAGAGAGCCAGGAGCAACCCGGCAGCGGCGCTTGGTGATTTATCCAGGGAGAGGATAGAGTGAGCTGAAATCCCGCCAAAAAGAGCGCGGGCAGCTTCTCCCTTGAAACGCGCTAAAGCCAGGTGGCGGGCCGAACGCCGGGCGGATAAGCCAAAGCGAGCCAGGGCCAGGGGATGGCGGGGGAAGCGCAGCGGTCCAAAGACGCCTTGCTTGATCTTTTCCCAGTCCTCCAGCAGAGGATTCATCAGTTCCTGATAGGCCTTGCCATCTATGCCAAGCGAAGCGGCGGTTTCGGCAATCGAACGGAATAGAAACCCGCCGGACCCTTCAACCTGGGGGTGAGCCAGGCAAACGGGTGGGAAGATCCACTCTAACCCGTACTGCTCTAAATCCAACCCCCGGAAGAAAGCCGAGTCCAGCGCCATCGGATGCACCGCCGAGCAGACATCGTGCTGAAAACCCGGTAAAGTCAACTGCTTTGTACGCATGCCACCGCCCACTGTCGCGGCGCCCTCGATTAGAAGTGTAGACAATCCGG
>DATAKM010000129.1:0-25067 GCA_036261665.1 Chloroflexia bacterium | reverse complement strand
AAGTACCGCGAATTATTGACGGTAGACGCTACCTTCAATCTCAATACCAAACCGGGCGCGGTGGCCGGGGAGATTTTCAAAAAAGCCCAGGCGGCCTATGCCTATGCCGGTTATCCCGATGAGTGGCAATTGCACCACCAGGGCGGCGCTACCGGTTACGCCGGGCGCGACTACCGGGCCGGACCGAACAGCACCGAGGTAGTGCAGGAGTGGCAGGCTTTTGCCTGGAACCCTTCAATTACCGGGACCAAGAGCGAGGATACGGTGCTGGTATCGAGCGAGCCGGGCCACGAAATCGAGGTTATGACCATTCCGGATGGCAGCCAGTGGCCGACCGCTACCGTTTCCATCGAGGGGCTAGGCTCGATGGTGCGACCCGAGATCCTGGAAAAGTAATCTTTAGACCGTCATTATCACCCAAAAAGAGAGAATGGCGTTTGATCGCCATTCTCTTTTGCTTTTATATTTACCGCAGTCACACCAGAATGGGTTTCCCACCACTTTTCTACAGACTATCCACATGCCGGATGAGGTTGTTCACGAGTTATACAATTCTTTCCACATCTTTCCCACATTTTGTGGATAAATGGAGGCAAAAAGGGCTGTTTTAGTGTGCCAAGCGGTAAATCCTTTGTTGCTGCTCGTGGTTTACCGGCGCAGGCAAAAGCGGTTCTATCATCCTTCGTTAAGACTGGCCGCGCCCTGGGTGGCGAAATCTTTAACTGCCCGGTTAATTCTGTTAGCCATTTGCCGGATGCTATTCTCATCCTGGCTGTTGTGGACAGTGTAAGTCTTGCCGTCTATCTCCAGGGCCAGGTAATAGAGCCGGTCATCATCAAATAAAGGGTTTGTATCGGTGGTGGAGGCAGGTCGAGAGTCGCCGGTGAACTGTTTTATAAAGTCGAAAATGGACCAGAGTGAGGATAAATTCTGCCACAGTTTGTCCCAACCGGTCAGGGCTTCCTGGGCTACAATCTCCCTGTGACGCACGGTAGTTGAGTAAGCCTCTTTAATCCGGCCCAGCGGAAAGTTATTTTCACCTACGATCAGGGCGTCTTTGGTCAGAAAGACACTGGCGAAAAAATCGAGTCTTTCTTTTTCCACATCTTCAAACGAATCATGCTGCACACTATTGTCACTACTCACCTGCTTTTACTCCTTGAAGTTAATTCAATTTCTGGCTGATAGAACCGTTAATCACGTTATAACTTTAATTTCTAGAGGACTCTGTAAATTATTTTACAGTCCGGCCTGATACGGCACAGATAGCCCATTCTGAGGCTCGCTATTAAGACAAGGCAGGCAGGCTAACGGAATTGCAGCCGGTTGAAGCACGGGAGAGGTTGTGATATGCTTAAAAAGTACCACGGCTTTAAGTTATTGGCATAACTCAAAAAGGTCGGAACCCATCACCCGCAATGGGAAGACCCCTGACCCTCGAAAGGATCAATTTAGAATGCGAAGAGTATTTTCCTCTGCCAGAATGGCACACTGGTTAGTGCTGCTCCTGGTAATCTTGAGTACCAGTCTGTTGTTAACAGCCTGTGAGGAGGAAAAGGAAGCGACATTAAAGAATGTAGAATTGGCTCATGGCTACAGCCAGGGTGAAGCGGTTGACCCTTCCACCACCTATAAAACCACCGACAAGTCCATTCATACGGTCATTCAAATGGGTGGGAAATCCCCCTCCGGCGCAAAGTTAAAGGTCAACTGGCTGGCGGTTGATACGGCGGACGGCGCACGCAACAAAAGCTTGCAGCAAAAAGAAGTGATAGTAAGTGTTGATAATCTCTTCTATGATTTTGTGCTGAATGCCCCGGAAGGCTCCGGTTTTGCCACCGGCAAATACCAGGCTGATGTATCGATTAATGGCACGGTTGAAAAGACGCTCTATTTTACCGTGCAATAAGCAAACTAAACTGAAAACAAAAAGAGGCGACCCGGGTCGCCTCTTTTTTGTCTGGTGCAAACTGTCTTAAACTATAGCTTGCGGCTGACGCTCTTGCCCTGCAAGAAGAGCAGCAGATAATCCTGGCCGCCCGCTTTAGAGTCGGTGCCGCTCATGTTGAAGCCGCCGAAAGGCTGCACACCTACCAGCGCCCCGGTACATTTGCGGTTGAAGTAGAGGTTGCCAACGTGGAACTCGTTCTCGGCCCGTTCAATCCGTGCCGGGTCTTTGCTAAAGAGCGCCCCGGTTAGACCGTACTCGGTGCCGTTGGCAATCTCAAGGGCGTGATCGAAATCGCGGGCCCGAATGAAGGCCAGCACCGGGCCAAAGATTTCTTCCTGGGCAATCCGGGCATTAGGCGCGACCTCGCTGAAGACGGTCGGCGGGATGAAGTAGCCTTCTGCCGGAACCTGGTGCTTATCACCGGCCACCAGTTGACCTTCTCCCTTGCCCACTTCGATATATTCGCGAATCTTGTTGTAGGCTTTCTCGTCCGAAACCGGTCCCTGGCCGTAATTTTCCTGGTCGGTCGGGCCCAGGGTTAGCTGGTTGGTGCGTTCTATCGCCTTCTTCAGCACTTCGTCATAAACCTGGTCCACCACGATAGCGCGGCTACCGGCGCTGCACTTCTGGCCCTGGAAGCCGAAGGCGCTGGTTACAATCGCGGCGGCGGCGGCATCAAGGTCAGCCGTTTCGTCAACTACCACGCAGTCTTTGCCGCCCATTTCCAGCACGGTGCGTTTCAGCCAGATCTGGCCGGGAGCGACCTTCGAGGCGCGGTCGAAGATGCGCAGACCGACATCTTTAGAGCCGGTAAAAGAGACAAAGCGGGTCAGCGGGTGGTCCACCAGCAGGTCGCCAATCGCGCCACCGCTACCGGGCAGGAAGTTCAGGACTCCGGCGGGCAAACCGGCTTCTTCAAACAGTTCTACAAAGCGCAGGGCAATCGTGGGCGAAACGCTGGAGGGCTTCAGGACGACCGTATTGCCGGTAACAATCGCGGCGGAGGTCATGCCCACAGTAATGGCCAGCGGGAAGTTCCAGGGCGGAATAACCACGCCCACGCCGAGCGGAATGTAGCGCAGGTGGTTGTGCTCGCCCTCGACCTGTACCACCGGTTGCTCGCCGCCCAGGCGCAGCATTTCGCGGCCATAAAATTCCAGGAAGTCAATCGCTTCGGCGGTATCAGCGTCCGCTTCCACCCAGTTCTTTCCGACTTCAAAAATCATCCAGGCGCTAAAAAGGTGCTTGCGCTGGCGCATCAGGTCAGCCACTTTGAAGAGGTAGGAAGCGCGTTCTTCCGGCGAGACATTCTTCCAGGTTTTGAAGGCTTCCGCGGCGGCCTGAATAGCCTGCTCGGCCATTTCGGTGGTGGCGCTGTGGTATTTCGCGACTACCTCGGAAGGGCGGGCCGGGTTAAGGGAAGTGAGGTATTTATCGCTGTTTTCCAGGCGCTTGCCGTTGACAATCGGGGAATAGGTGCGCCCAAGCTGAGAAGCCACTTCTTGAATAGCGGCCTGCATCGCGGCCCGGTTTTCCGGTTTGCTGAAATCGGTTAGCGGCTCATTCTTATATGGTGGCCTTTGCGTGCCAGGTATTTCTTTTTCGGCAATAGACATTCTAAACTCTCCTTGCAGTCTTTAACCGCCCTGATTTTAATATACTGGACCGGTTCTAAAAATAACCTCGGCTTTGTCGCCAGGTTCTGGCTGGCTTTAGCTTATCACGCTACGCTTGCAGGGGCAAACCGGGTTCTGACTGCGCAGCAGATTAAGATTACCTGATAATGGCGGTTAGCTGTTACAATAAATTTTCTTGAGTAATCGGTAGCTGGTTTTGAACGCGAGAAGCAGGGCGTATCGCCTTGCTTCCGCCCATTATTATAACATTATTAGCCTCGAAATGAAACAACCCTAATTTTATTAGGAGATTTCGGCATCCTGCTCTACCAGTAAACGGCGCAAGACCTTACCCACAAAATTGCGAGGCAGTTCGGGCAGGAACTCGATGGTCGCCGGGACAGCGTAGCTTTCGAGGCGTTGGCGGCATAGCTCCAGCAATTCTTCCGCTGTAGCGCGTTCGCCCGGCCTCAGGACCACATAGGCTTTAACCCGGCGCTTTTCGCCGGTCGGCGGCACGCCCACTACCGCTACATCCAGCACTTTGGGATGCTCGTAAAGCACCTCCTCGATATCGCGGGGATAGACATTATAATTACCGGCCATAATCAGGTCTTTTTTGCGGTCGATGATGTAAAAATAGCCGTCTTCGTCCATCCTGGCGATATCCCCGGTATGCAACCAGCCTCCTTCCAGGGCGCGGGCGGTCTCCTCCGGGCGGTTCCAGTAGCCTTGCATCACCTGCGGTCCTCGCACCAGCAGTTCTCCCGCCATGCCCGGCGGCAAGTCCGCTCCGCTCTCGATGTCTACGATTTTGGCCTCGGTATCGGGCAGGGGCAAACCGATAGAACTCGTCCGGCGGCGCCCGCTCAGTGGGTTGGAATGGGTGACGGGTCCGGCTTCAGTCAGGCCATAGCCTTCTACCAGGCGACCCCTGGTTAACTTTTCAAAAGCCTCCTGCACTTCCAGCGCCAGGGGCGCACCTCCGCTGACACAGACCCTTACCGAGGAGATCCCGTACTTCCGCACGCCGGGGAAATTGGCGATATTGATGTACATTTGCGGCACGCCCGGAAAGATGGTCGGGCGGTAGCGTGCAATCGCTTCCAGGGCTTCGTGCGTTACAAAGTTAGGAAGCAGCACCAGGGTAGCCCCCAGCAGCGGGGCCAGGTTAATGCACCCGGTCAGGCCGTAAGAATGGGAGAAGGGCAGGGCCGCCAGGATAATCTCTTCACCGGGCCGGGCTTCCGCAATCCAGTGGCGCACTTGCAGGGCGTTGGAAACCAGGTTGGCGTGCGTGAGCATAATCCCGCTGGGAGTCCCGGTCGTACCGCTGGTGTACTGAATTACCGCCAGGTCGCCGTTTGCGCTGACCGAGTCCGGGGTCAGGATAGCGCCGCGCCGGATTATGGCCGCGAAAGAGTATATTTGGAGCTTGCCGTGAGCCTGGGTGGGAGGCATCTTGTGGCCTTCCTGCTTCTCGCGCAAGAGGCGAAAAAGCAGCCGGTCTTTGATGCCCATATAGTCTTTGAAGGAACTTACAATGATCTTTTTCAGTCCTGCTTCTTCGGCCACCGCTTTGACCGTGGGGTAGAAAAGACTGAGGCAAACCACGTAACTTGCCCCGCAATCCTTGAGCTGCTTCAATAGCTCTTCCTGGGTGAAGAGAGGATTGCAAAAGACCGTCACGCCCCCGGCCTTTAGCACCCCGTAATAGGCAATCACAGCCTGGGGAGTGTTAGGCAGCAGGATTAAGACTCGTTCGCCCGGTTTAAGGCCCACGCGCTGCAAGCCGTGCGCGAAGCGGTCAGCCAGTTTATCCAACTGGCGGTAAGAGATGGCCCGGTCGTAGAAAATCAGGGCCGGGCGGTTGGCGTAACGCCGCGCCGCTACCTCTAAAGAGCGCTGGACCGGACCGACCGGCGGATCTATTTTGTAGGGGGTGCGGCTGTCGTAGAATTTGAGCCAGGGGCGTTCTCGTTCTAATTTCTGGCGTTCCTGGCGGCGTTTGGCCTGTTCTTCTCTGCGCGGCGGCGGCCCAATGAAGCGCTCGATTGCCCGGTTTACCGCGTCGGGCCGCTCCACCATCACCTGGTGAGCCGAGACTGGAATGATTACTTCACTCGCGCCCGGGATAAGGGTGGCAACTTCTTTATAAGCCTCCTGGCGAAACAGCAGGTCGCGCTGCCCCAGGATTACCAGGGCCGGGACCTTGATCTTTTTGAGGTAATCAGTACCGTCCCAGGTAGTCAGGGCGTTCAGGTTCCAGTTCTTTACCACGTGCGCGGGCGGGTAGATGCGGGCTACCGGTACGGTTTGCCGGATTAGCCTGAGCAGAGGCGTAGGCGCCTTGAGCAAAGCCCGGCCCGTCCAGCGCAGGTTAAAGCGCACCGCCGAGGCAATCAGCACCAGCTTTTCAACCCGGCCCGGGTTTTTATGCATGAAATAGGCTGAGACCGCGCCGCCAAAAGAATGGGCCACCAGGATAAATTTCTCCGGCACATTCAGGGCCTTTAGGGCTTGCTCGACATCTTCTACCAGTTCCTCCACCGTGTAGCGGCTTTGCGGCGCGTCCGAAAGACCATGACCGCGCAGATCAAGGGCGATAACCCGGTTCTCGTCCGAAAAATGCTCAAGCTGGTAATGCCAGTAAGCGGCTCGCCCGCCAAAGCCATGAATAAAGACGATAGTGCGCAGGGCGTCACGCGGCCCGGCATCAATCGCGCTCAGGGTAAGAGGCACTTTACCGCGCTGCACCGGCGGCAAATTTAGATTGCGACGGTACAGATCAACGTTGATAGTCACGCTCACAATTCCTTATGAAAAGCTTTCGAAAAATTTACGAAAAATGGTAAAAACTGGCGTAATTTGAGATAGAGCCATTATAGCATGGCCTGAAAAGAACCAGATCGCAAACGGCTGAGCTGAGTACAGAGAATGTTATAATAAGCCCTGTAGTGAGAAAGGAAACATGATTTGCCAGTGTTAAAAGTGTTGCAAAAGTCAGGACGTTTAGCCTTACTACTCGTAAGTCTCCTGCTGACCGTATTGCTCCTCAGCGCCTGCGGTAGTGAAAACTCAAAAGCTAATTCCGGGCCTGCTCCGGTTAACAGCGCGTCGGCTACGACCGCCCCGACGGTGCAGGTAGCCTCGACTGCCCTGGCGGTGCCCACTCCTTCGGCTCCCGCCAATACGCCGGGTACACCTACCCCCGTCCCGCCTACCCCGGCCCTTGAACTGCCCAACGCCTCGCTCGCCCCGGCAGCGCCCACGCCCACCCCGGCGAAATCGGACGCAAAACAGCCTGTTCAGCCCGCTACCGGCCCCGGTGGCTCGGAATATGCCTTCAAGACTGTTGGAAGCAACAGTTACGGGTCCGGGTCACAGAGCTATTATATTTATGAGCCGTCCAATCCAAAGCCGGATAAGCCGCTGCCGCTGGTCGTCCTGTTACACGGCTATGAAGGGGTCAACCCAAACGGTGGCTACCGCCTCTGGATCGAACATATTGTTAAACGCGGCAATATAGTGGTCTTTCCGGTTTACCAGCAACCTTCCAGCCGGGAGGGCGATAAGTTCACCCCGGACGCCCTGGTGGCGCTTCAGGATGCCCTTAAGCGTTTGCAGGACGGCACTCACGCTAAACCGGACCTTGATAAATTCGCTATAGTTGGCTACAGCGCCGGGGGCGTCATAGCCACGAACCTGGCTGCCGGGTACAGCAAATACCAGTTGCCGCAGCCAAAAGCGCTGTTTGCGGTCACTCCTGGCGGTTGCGCAAACTGTAGTATCCTGTCCATTCGCAACTTTACCCTGGCTTCTCCGGCTGAATTAGGCCAGATTCCGCCTTCCATAAAAATGTTGTTGCTGGCCGGAGATAGCGATATGGTAGTGGGTGAGACGGCTACCAAATTGATCTGGCAGAGTATCAGCCAGGTCCCGGCCTCTAATAAGAACTATCTACTGGCGGTCAGCGATAATTATGGCCAGCCGCCCCTGGTAGCCGATCACGGTATGACGGTGCACAGACCGCCCAATGCGCTCGATTATAACGGCATCTGGAAGTTGTTCGATGGATTGGAAAGTTGCGCGCTTGCCGGTAAGGATTGCGACTATGCCCTGGGTAACACCGAGCACCAGCGCAGCCTGGGCAATTGGAGTGATGGCAGACCGGTAAATGAGCTTAAAGTTTTGGGTTAAATCATAACGCCTGGAGTTGGTTGGTATAAGTATAGAGGAGCAGATTGATGATACGCAGAGTAGATCATGTCGTTATCCTGGTTAATGACCTGGCGGCTGCCAGTAACGATTACACCAATCTGGGTTTTAACGTAATACCGGGCGGGGAACACGCCGATGGCGCTACCCATAATGCCCTGGTGGCCTTTGCCGATGGTTCCTACCTCGAGTTGATTGCTTTTAAACAGCCGGCAGAACAGCATCGCTGGTGGCGCTATACCTCGGTAGGCGAGGGTTTTGTTGATTTCGCCCTGCTGCCGGAGAGTATCGAAAGCGATATGGCGGAAGCGCAGTCGCGCGGTCTGCCACTGGCAGGCCCGGCGGCCGGCGGGCGCGCCCGGCCCGATGGTCAACAGATTCAGTGGCAACTGGGCACTCCTACCACTACCGATTTGCCCTTTCTGTGCGCCGATGTGACCGACCGTTCCTTGAGAGTTCCCGCCGGAGAGGCCGTGATTCACGCCAACGGCGCCAACGGTATGGCCGCCTTAACGGTAGTGGTGGGTGACCTGGAGGCCAGTGTAACCCGTTACCGGGCGCTCCTGGGCCTTGAGCCAGCGACTATGCCGTCACCTGATGCCAGTGTGCCGCGCACGGTCTCATTTATTCTGGACGATACCCGCCTGATCCTGGCGCAACCCTCGCCCGAAGATATTGACCAGAATATGCTGGCCTACCTGAACCAGCACGGCGAAGGCCCTTACGCCCTGGCTCTCTATTCGGCTAACGTGGGAGGCGGCCCCGGCAAACTCAACACCGCACTAACCCACGGAGCCTGGCTCGAGCTGGTCGCCGAAACCGCCGTTGCCTGAGAAGCTTTCAAGAATGTTATAGATGTGTTGAATTATAAAAGCCGCACAAAGCGGCTTTTATGATTTCTATGTCTATTAAGAGAGCCTTTCCTGAATGTGCGCGGAAACCCTGTTTTTATTTTTGAGGGGAAAGGGATCGAGGTATAACCTGTTGTTCCTTCACCTTCATCTTCATCAAGGCGTAAACCGTTTCCAATTGCCTTCGGAGACGACTTTGACTGCTCCGTCCACCACTTGTATGGCGGTCTGATCGTCAATTGCGTACGCCGGTACCCGCATCTCGGCGGCCCATCTTTCGGCATCGGCCATCGAGTTACTCGGCAGCATCTCGTGATCAAGGTGCGGAAAGATCGAAAAATCAACCAGGCCCAGTGTTTCATCGTCATCACTAGCGGTATCGCTGGACGGGGTCCAGCCTACGAAGTACTCTCCGATGCGAGGAGTCATCACCATGCTCCCGGCGCTCAGTCCCACGTAGACCGCGCGCAGCGACGGCAAGAGATCCGCCAGCCCGGATTGCCGCATCCAGTAGCACAGATACAGGGGGTCGCCTCCATTCACCAGTAGCACGTCGGTCTCCTCAACCACTGGTACCCAGAGCGCTTTGCCGATGCTGGGCAGGGCGGTGAGTTCCAGCACTCCCATCGATTTCCAACCCAGCTCAGTCATCGGGGTGGTGGCCTGTCCGGTGAAAAACTCCCAGGCGCGGTGGGTGCCGCCGGGTATGGCGTAGGATGCGGTGGTAATGCACAGGGCGCTGGCCTCGGCAATTGGTTTGCCCAGTAGTTCGAGCAGCGCGTTGTGGATACTGCTGTTTTTGATGCCCGCCGAGGTTAGAAGATATTTCATGAGGCCTCTCCTTACAAGTTTAATGGGAGCAAAAAGACTCCGCCAGGCTTTGTTACCGCTGAGTTAGTTAGTCAAGTCCCTAATCCTAAAAAACTGAATTTTAGGCTTTCGAATTTTAGGGGTTACCACCAAATTTAGAAAACTCGAATCCGGGACCAAAAAACAGAGCTTGGCTCGAACTGGTTGCCGAAAGCGCCGTTGCCTGAGAAGCTTTAAAGAATGTTCTTAATTTGCTGAATTATAAAAGCCGCTTTGCGCGGCTTTTATAGTTTCTATGTCTATTAAGAGAGTTTTTCCTATTAAGGGTTAGGGCGGCTGAAACCCCAACCGAAATACCCACAAGGAACACGACATGGCGTAGGAGTTGCCCCTATCCGAAATGCCCGGGTAATTACCCGACCGCGCGGGAATCAATCCCCGCGCTATTATAACGAACCCCCATGAATGGGGCTAGGCGTTCAATCGGTAGAAATGCTATCAAGCGGGTTTAGCCGCTTTCGTTGAACTAGCCCGGTTCATTCATGGCCGGGCGCTCTAACCCCCGCCACCGCTTTAACAATAACGCCCCTATCCTCGCCGGGCGGTCGCTGCCTCGCCACGTTCTTGATTATGAAAGACTCTCTAAAGCAACCAAAAGCCTAATAATCCAGACTTACATCAAGCTATTTCGGAGGAAATTCAGTATGTCTTGGATATATCTTGATGTCATCTCTGAACTGTATGTGCTGCTTTAAAAATTCGATTAGTTCACCTACCCTCTTCAAAGAAGAGGCCCAGAGATGCCAGGTATCATAATCAGCACCTGTTTTAATTAACACCGACTTATCTCCATTAAAGAACCTGTAAGCTGCACCACCAACATAGTCAAAGCTGTAAGTTCTTGCGGTTTCCTCAAAATGTTGCCGCATAAAATCTAATTTTTCCTGACCTGAATCGGCAAAAAGAGGAAACCACATCTGGGAGAATAAACCATTCCAATCCCAGACATGAGTAAAGACGAAATCGGAAAAAGTCCTGGTATAAAGTTCTAATTTATTACCCGTAACATATACCGGAGGATCATCAGAACCATCTAAATAAGTGTGCCAGTAAAAACACCCTTGATTTTCAATCATCACAGGTAAAAAATACTTTGGATCAAATGGCGCACAATAATCAGGATTTTCAAATAATAATTCAGGATAATATTCCATTAACTCCTTCGCCTCTATAGCGCCGTCACCATTACTATATTTGGACAAGATATAACCGGATAGTTCCAATGATAACCATTCCCTGAGCGATGGAGGAAGCTTAAGATTAAATTTTTGCTCGAATTTATTTAGATCCTGAATATTCTGCTCAGAGAAAATGGGCGCTTCTCCGATAAAGTCCAAAGCTGCTTGATGATATTTGAGGGATTCCATATAGAGTCCTATTTTTAAATTAGAGGATTAAAAAGCAAGTAGCTTACAAAGTTAAGTGCTTAAAAAATGTATCTGTCTGGGAAATAAAAAGAGCTTTTGTAATACAAAAAAAGAGGGTGGTGGGGAATGTGGGAGTCGAACCCACACGCCTTTCGGCACATGATCCTAAGTCATGCTCGTCTGCCAATTCCGACAATCCCCCGTCTAAAGGCGCTGGACGCATGGGTGATTATAGCATGTCTTCCGGCGCTAGACAATAGAGATACGGGTGATTTCACCGGCTACCTTCAACCGGTGATACACCAGAATTTTTGGTAATCAGCGCTCCGCGATCATATCAGAATGATCTAACTGGCGGTAGGCGCGTTCGAACATCTCGGCGGCGCGGGCGGTATCGCCGCGCAGGTTCAAGGCGCGGGCATAGCGGAAGTAAATTTTGCTCAGCAGTTCGCGGGCGGGCGTATTTTCTACCAGCCGCACGGCTTCTTCCAGCAAGTTGAGCGACTCGTTATTGTCACCCAGGGCGGCGAGCAAGGTGGCCCGGCTGTTCAGAATATGGCCGCGTAAAACCGGCTCAATATCGTCCAGGTCCCTGAACATGCTATCGCTATAGAACTGAGCCTTGTCGAGCTTATTCTGCTCCAGGTAGAGATCGGCCAGGTGCATAGTGGCGCTGAGAAATGCGTTGCGGTCCTGCTGGGAAGAGGCGAGTTCGCGCGCCCGCAGGAAATACATTTCGGCTTCATCGTAGCCGCCGCTTTTCAGCATCACCAGGCCCAGGTTATCCTGCATATCGCTCAAGGTACGAAGATTATGAATACTCTCGTAGAGCGCCAGGCTCTTGTTAGCGTACTGCCGGGCCAGGCCCAGTTGGCCGTTCTCGCGGTGCGCCAGGGCGGTATTCCAGTAGAAGGCCGCCAGGCTGCGCGGGTTGGAAATCTCTTCCGCTTCGTGCAGGGCTCGCCGGTACATTTCGACCGCCTCGCGGGTATCGCCCAGTTGCTGGTGCAAAGCGCCTAACTGGCTGTAAACATCCAGCCGGAAATGAATATCCTTGATAGTGTTACTGTCAATGGCCTGCAAGGCCTGCCGCAATTGCTCGATAGCCAGGACCGGCTTGTGTTGCTGGATATAAATCTGGCCGAGAAGTTGCCTGGCCCGCGCCAGCATCTCTAAATCGCCCGTCTTTTCCGCCAGGTCGCGCACGGATTCCAGTTCGGTTTTGGTCGTGGGAAATTCCTGCAAGTCGAGGCAAATTTGCGCCAACAGAAAATGGTACTGCTTCAACTGCTCGATATTCAACTGGCGTACCCGGATTTTGCTGTCGAGGGTATGGCGGGCCTGAAAAGGGTTACCCTGCTCACGCAGGATACGCGCCTCGGTCATAAGTAATTCGAGAGGCGGAGTTACTTCGCTCCCACCCGTCTCTTCTACGGTAGCGCGGGCCGCATGGTTATTGCGAGAGGCTGTCCCACTCAGGCCGGGTTGCATGCCGGTCAGGAGAAAAGCCAGGCTGACGCTGAGGCGCCCGGCGATATATTCGAGCGCTTTCAGGGATGGTGTAATTTTGCCGCGTTCAATCGAACTGATGTAACTTTTGGAAAAGCGTTCCCCCACTAAATCTTTCTGGCTCAACCCTTTTTCGGTGCGCGTTTCCCGAATACGCAGACCGATCACCGGGGCTAATTCACTCAATTTCAGGGCACTTTCGACTGCCATAGCAGTTCCCCCTTTACTTTAAACCTAAAGGTTGATATCCATTTAACCACAATTGAATTTCTGTGCTGCTACACAGGAACAGGGGATTTACTAACCCAATTCTATCACAAGAGTTGATAATAGCAATACTTTCGGCACTCCTGTTTGTAGATAATATTATAATCTTTTTATAGCAAAATGTATAATTAATGTTTGCATGTTTGAACTCGAATTTATAAAAGTTTAATCTCAATAAGACCTTCAGGGTTATAAATGCGCTAAGAAGAAATTAAATAGGGCCGGTTTACAAATAGTAGAAGCAGGCTGAGCATAAAGCCGGATTGTACAGCCAGCAGATGCAACGTACGGCTGTGCCGGAGGGAATAGTCCTAAAAACTCTTTTATAAATTGAATAGCTTTATCGGGCCGGGGCATTTATAATATAAGCAGCCTGCCAGCAACCAGGCTTACGGTCAGGGATAGTCATAAAGTTATAAGGTGCAATTGAATGGCGCGCAGAATATTTATTGTCGAAAGTAAGGAAGACGATCCAGCCATAGTCGAAGCTGCACTAGGCGCACTTCAGGCACAGGGCCTTACCGCTTATCAGGTTTCGCTTCCCTTTACCCCTCAACCGGGCGATGAGAGTGAAATCGCTCACCTTGAAATGGAAAACCAGATGTGGCGGCGTAACCGGGAACTAACCGCCCTCTACTCCGTTACCTCGGTTCTCAACCAGTCGCTGGACCTGAATACCCTGCTGCAAGAATGCCTTGATCGCCTGCTGGAAGCGGTGGGGGTCGAAACGGGCGCCATGATTCTGCTTGATGATTCGGGTAGTTTCCGCCTGGGGGCCTCGCGCAACATGGATGAGGAGTTTGATGCCCTTTTTAGCCCGTTACAGATTGATTATAAACTGATGCACCGCGTAATGGGGGCAGGTGAAGCGGTTATTATCGAGGATCTCGGCGCGTTAAACCAGCTCGACCAGAAGCTGATCCAGCAGACTACCTACCACTCGCTGGTGATGGGCCCGCTCCAGGCCAAGGATCGCATCCTGGGCGGCTTTGTGCTGGCCAGCAAAGGAAAAGACCAGTTTACCTCGCTGGATACGGAATTCGTGCTCTCCATCGGCAAGCAGGTCGGCATGGCCCTTCAACTTGGCGAAGTTTACACCGAACTTAACAGCACCCTGACCGAAGTTCGCACGGCCAATAGCCAGCTTGAAATGGCGACTCGTCACAAGAGCGAATTCCTGGCTAATATGAGTCACGAGTTGCGCACGCCGCTCAACGCGATTATCGGCTTCAGCGAGCTTTTGCAGGACCAGACTTTTGGCCCGCTGAACGACAAGCAACTGCGTTACGTTGAAAATATTCTCAATAGCGGCAAGCACCTGCTGGCCCTGGTTAACGATGTGCTGGACCTTTCTAAGGTCGAAGCGGGTAAAATGGAACTGCAACTTGACCGCTTCCCGCCTGCCGAGATTGTCAACGATGTCTTGCAAATTGTGGCCGGGGTAGCGGTCAAAAAACAAATTACCCTGGCCAGCAAAGCTTCCGAGAATGTCACCGGTGAACTGAAAGTGCTGGGCGACCGGGGACGGCTCAAGCAGATCCTTTACAATCTCTTTTCCAACGCCATCAAGTTCACGCCGGAAGGCGGCGCGGTTCAAATCAGCAGCCGCATCACCCGCCATGACAATAAAGATTGGCTTGAATTAAGCGTAGAGGACAACGGTATCGGCATTAAAAAGGATGACCACGAACGCATTTTTGAAGAGTTCCAGATGGTCGATAACACCCTCTCCAAGCGCCAGCAGGGCACGGGCCTCGGTCTGGCCCTTAGCCGCCGGTTGGCTCGCCTGCACGGGGGCGATATCCTGGTGGTCAGCGAAGAGGGTAAAGGCAGCACCTTCACCCTGACCCTGCCGCTCGATGAAGCGGCCCTCTCCGCCCTCAAGCCGGAAGTAAAAAGTTCTGCCGAACCGGCAGGTAAAACCCGCCACTCTCAACGCAAAATGGCGCTGGTAATTGAAGATGAAGACCAGGCTGCCGAACTCTTGAGCCATTATATGCAGCAGGCCGGTTATAGCGTTACGCGAGTCAGTAATGGAGAGCAGGCTTTACAAAAGGCCAGAGAGTTACAGCCTTCCGTCATAACCCTGGATATTATTTTGCCCCAGAAAAACGGCTGGGATGTTTTGCGCGAGTTAAAGCAGGAACCCGCCACTCGCGATATCCCGGTGCTGGTCGTTTCGATGGTGGATAATTGCGAATCCAGCTTCGCGCTGGGCGCGGTAGCCTGTTTCGTCAAGCCGGTTCGCAAAGAAGAGTTGCTTCACAAGCTGCATGATTTGCAACTGAAAGAACGGCGACAGTTCCGCCAGAAGCACAGGCCGGAACTGCGGAAAAACGGCGAACCCCTCCAGGCCCTGGTGATAGACGATAATATAAACGACCGCGAATTGATTGGCGCGGTTTTAAGCTCCGCCGGCCTGAATGTCAGAATGGCCGAGAATGGCGAGGCAGGCTGGACCCTGGCCCAGCAAGACCCGCCCGACCTGGTAGTGCTGGACCTGATGATGCCTGGAATGGACGGCTTCAGTGTTCTGCGGCGCTTGCGCCAGAACATGACTACCCTGGATGTGCCGGTCTTTGTTTATACGGCCAAAGACCTTGATGCCAATGAAAAAAAGCAGCTACGACAGGCCGAGGCAGTCCTGCAAAAAGGCGATTTTTCCAGCCAGCGGTTGCTGGAAGCGGTCAGCCATTTACAGCCCAAATAGTGTCGCCTGATTTACAGTGTAGAAGGTATTTATTTTACAGTGCAAGTTTTGTTAAAGGTTAAAATAACATATAATCAGTAACGTTGTAACAAACGCACCAAATGGAGAAGCCCGGAATGGCAGTAGAGATTTTAATAGTGGAAGATAATCCCTTGAATATGGAGTTAGCCCGCGATTTGCTGGAGGCGAAAGGTTATTCGGTAAGAGAGGCTGCTACCGCCCAGGAAGGCATTGACGCTGTAAAAGAGCGCGTACCCGACCTGGTGCTTATGGATATACAGTTACCGGGGATGGATGGCCTGACTGCTACTCGCATTCTGCGGCAGGATGCCAGGCTGTCGGAACTTATTATCGTGGCCCTGACTGCCCACGCCATGAAAGGCGATGAAGATAAGGTGCTGGAGGCCGGTTGTAATGGTTATATTTCCAAACCCATCGATACTCGTCAGTTTACTCGTCAGATAGCGGAATTTTTGCAAAAAGCGACCGCTTCCAACTAACCGGGTCAAAGCCTTATTTCCAGGTCAGGGAGAGAACTTATGAACTTTTCGGATAAGCTTTCATCGTTCAAAACCGGTAACTTCGGGCCAAATTCCAGCCACGCAGGCATCGGCTACGGTCATGATGGTACTCGCCAGACCCCGCGTATTTTGATCGTGGATGATATTGCCGCTAATGTCGAGTTGCTGGAAGCTTTGCTGACCGCGGACGGCTATGATGTATCCCTGGCTTATGATGGCGAAGAAGCCCTCCAGAAGGTAGACGAAGATGACCCGGACCTGATTCTGCTGGATGTGATGATGCCCGGCCTGAACGGCTTCGAGGTTTGCTCGCGCCTCAAGCAAAACGAGCGCACCCAGTTTATCCCGGTAGTGCTGCTGACCGCCCTCGACCAGGTGGAGGACAAAGTGCGCGGCCTCGATTCCGGCGCGGATGATTTTTTAACCAAGCCCTTCAATCGCCTGGAACTGAAGGCCCGTATCCGCTCGCTCCTGCGCATTCGCAGCCTGCACAACGATGTTGAGCAGAAACGCCGCCTGCTCTTTCGCCTGCTCAACCGCTATATGAGCGAAGAGATTGTAGCCACCATCCTGGAAGATCCTGAGGAGCGCCTGAAACTGGGTGGCGAGAAACGCGAAGTGGCGATTCTATTCGCCGATATTCGCGGCTTTACCACTTTTTCGGAATGCACTTCCGCCGAGCGGGTGGTAGAAGTACTGAATGAATGTTTTCATGATATTACCGAAGTTGTTTTCCGGCATAAGGGTACTTTTGATAAATATGTCGGGGATTGTATCCTGGCTTTCTATGGCGCGCCCATTTCTTACGGCGACGACCTCTACCGCTGCCTGACTACCGCCGTAGAAATGCAGCGCATTTTCACCGAAATCAGCCGGCAGTGGACCGACCCGCACATGCGCTCGCTGGGCCTGGGGATTGGAATTAACTTTGGCGAGGTAGTGGTGGGCAATATCGGCTCGGAACGCCTGATGGACTATACTATCATCGGGGATAACGTGAACCTGGCGCAACGCCTCGAACAGGCTGCCCAGGGCGGCCAGATTCTGATCAGCGAAGAGGTTTACCGCCGGGTTAAAGAGCATGTAAAAGCCAGCCAGTTAGCGCCTATCTCGGTTAAAGGCAAACGGGAACCGGTGACCGCTTACCTGCTGGAAGGTTTGCTCGATCTCCGGGATTAGTTCCAATACCCTTCAAATAAAAAAGTGTATATTGCCGACTCTCCCTCGTTGCCTTCTTGTTTAAGAGGGTGCCGCCCACCCAATCGCGCGGGAATGAATCCCCGCGCTAGTTCAACCAACCCCCATAAATGGGGCTGGGCGCTCAAACGGTAGAAATGCTATCAAGCGGGTTCAGCCGCTTTCGTTGAAATAGCCCGGTTCATTCATGGCCGGGCGGTCGAACGCCCGCCACCGCTTGAACTTACCAGGGCTTTTTTGAATGGTGTTGGGACTAGCTCTTCTGGTCAGAAAGCTTGTTGAGAACGCTACCCCAGCCTATCTGCGACCCGGCGCAGGTGCAAGAGGATTTAAGCAGCCGGGTTCGGTTCTTCCAGCGTTTGCAGGGTCTCGCGCCAGGCCTCGCCATAGTAGGCGTAGGAGAGGATTACGCCCTCGCGGATGCCGTATTTGCTGACCACCACATTATCCAGCCCGAATTTATCCATGACTGCCCCCATAATCAGAGCGCCTGTCCCGAAAGTCTGGGCGCGACTGGCGACCAGGTTATAGGTTTCGGCTAACTGCGCAGAGGGGCGGGTCGTAGCGAGCGTCACCGCCTGCGCCACCTCATCCCTGGTCAGGGTTTCACCCCGGCGGCCTTTATTGAACAGACGAGTGACGGCTTTGGCGTTGCCCCCGGCCAGTACCCCGGTTTGAAAGGGCCGCATTACCTTCGGCCATCTGGCCGTGGCGAAAATCTCACCCAGCTTAAACTGGGCGGCATGTACCTGGGCAGCCGTTAGCGGGTCGGCGGCTTTAGTGAGGGCTTTCAGCTTGATAGAGCCTACCGGAAGCCGGGCAATCCCGCTGATCTGGTTGAAGTCTACCAGCACAATTTCGGTGCTGCCGCCGCCGATATCGGCCACTACAAAATGGGGAGGCAGATTAAGGGTAGAGGTGGCGCCCCGAAAGCTAAAGAGGGCTTCTTCTGTCTGTGAGAAAACGTGAATGGTCAGGCCGAGTTTTTCCTTGGCTTCCTGGACCAGGCGGGCCGCGTTACGCGCCGCCCGGAGCGGTTCGGTGCCGAAGATGATCAGGCGAGCATTGAAAGACCTGGCTCTTTTGGCGTAAGTGCCCAGTAACTGCAAGATAAGCTCATACTTGGCGGGCGAAATCTCGCCTTTGAAACTGACATCGTCTCCCAGGCGGGCCATTTCTTTTTCATCGTCCAGCACCTCGATCTGATGGCCGTCTGCCCGGACGATAATAAGGTGAATCGTGTTGCTGCCTATGTCTACTACGCCTACTGTAGAAGGGGTGAAGTTAGCCTGTTGTTCGGGTTCAAGGGAGAATGTCATGGCACTCTAGATCTAGCTAAATGAGCAGCATATTGAAGCCGGGTGGTGTTATCCTTTTTAATTATAGCACAGTTAACTCAACTGCCTGCTTCCAGTAATCTCTCTCCCGCGCCCTCTCCTAACGGCAGACGGACAGTAAAAGTAGCCCCTTCTCCGGCATGGCTGCTGACCTCTATTTCGCCGCCATGCAACTCGACATTCCTCCTGGCAATCGTCAGGCCCAGGCCCGTCCCTTTGATCGTGCCCACATTGTGCGCCCGGAAAAAGCTTTCAAACAGCCGTTTCTGATCTTCCTCGGGAATACCGATGCCCTGGTCCTTGATGGTACTGACTACCCGGTTATCCTGGGGATTAAAGTCCAGGGTAAAGTAGATCGTAGAGCCTTCCGGCGAATATTTTATGGCGTTCGAGAGTAAATTGCTAAAAATATGGCGCAGCAGTTTTTCATCAAAATTGCCGGCTATCTGGTTGCGGTTGGAATTAAAAATAATGTGATGCTTTTTACCGGCGTTCAGTATAAATTCTTCCACCAGGTCCCGGCAGAATGAGACCAGTTCCAGCGGGGCAGGTTTGAAAACCAGCTTACCGGCATCGGCTCTGCCGATTATCAGGATATCTTCTAATAAATCCTGCAAATGCTCGATAGCGTGGTATACCCTTTTGTAAATGCGCTCTTTCTTTTCGGGGTTAAACTGGTCGCCGTAATATTCCAGTAACTCTACCGAAGTCTGGATGGTGCCAAGCGGGTTGCGAAATTCGTGCGAGGCGGTCGAAATAAAGCGACTTTTCAGTTCGTTAAGCTCTTTTTCCTGCTGAAGGGCTTTCTTGAACTCTTCTTCGGTCTTGACGCGCCCGCTTACATCCCTGGAAGAGGCCTGTAGTTCGCGGGTTTGGCCCGTCCTGAGGTCGGGCAGCGGGCGGCTGACTGACTCTATCCAGATATAGTTACCGTTTTTATGCCTCAACCGGAAAGTGCTGACCTGGATTTCGCGTTGCTTGAAAAGTCCCTCGTAATTTTGAATTAAACTTTCAGCGTCATCCGGGTGAAAAAGATCATAAAGACTGGTCTGCAAAATTTCGTACGGTTCGTAGCCTAAAATAGTACGGCACGAAGGCGACACATAGAGAAATTTACCGCCGGGCGAGGTGCGAGAGATTAAATCGGTAGAATTCTGGGCCAGAAAGCGAAAGTTTTCTTCGCTGAGGCGCAGCGCTTTTTGAGTCTGGTTCCAGCGCCGGGTAGTAGTAGTAATAATCCAGTAAATCAGGAAAATCAGCAAGCAGGCCAGGATTATCAAAATGGCTACTACTGTTTCGACACTGGTATTTCCGCTCTCCTGGGCGTTCGTACGTTGTTTCTGGGCGTTATCTTCATAAGTTTGCATTTCGATTGTTATAGAGCGGATGGTAGTCATCAGTTGCTGCCCCTGCCCGCTTTTTACCACCTGTAGCGCGGCTTCCTGCTTGCCGTTATCGCGGAGGTTGATAGTGTTGTTTAGCTCAGCCAGTTTAGCGTTGATCAGGGGTTGCATTCTCGCCAGGTTGGCCTGTTGTACGCTATCCCCTTCTATCAGGGTGCGCAGTTTATTTAACTGGCTCTCCAGGTTTGATAAGGCGCTGGAATAGGGATCCAGGTAGGCTTTATCACCGGTCAAAAGATAGCCGCGCTGGCTGCTTTCGGCATCCTGAAGGGCGGAAAAGACCAGGGTAATGTTATTGAGTACTTCGTAATTATGCGTTTTAAGCTTGTTGGTCTCGCTGAAAGAAGAGGTATAAGAAAAGAGAATAAATCCAATTGCTACAAGAACCAGGACGATTGCCCCAAATCCGCCCAGCAGCATTTTGCTGAAACTCCAGTTTTTCATGATTGTTCCCAGACTTATTGCAAACTTAGCAACGGCCTTTACTTTTGCTCAGGTTGTTTGATTACAGGCGAACACACTTTTCATGCAAATAAAAATTTACAGCGTTTGTTTAATCGCTGTTATATATTTTCGATTATACCTGATTATTTAACTATTTGAGAAGTAAATGCGATCTAGAAAATGAAAATCGCTGAAATAGTCGATTGAAGGATGAATATAGCTGAATAAGAACGCTTAAAGAGGGCGCACTCTAAAGAATGCGCTCCTCTAGCCGGACGCTATCGGGTCCAAGTAAAGCCATGACAGCCGTGGCGAACGAGTCGTTGTAATTTACAAAAAGGCTCTGGGGTTCCAGGCGCAGCACTGAGCCGTCGGGCTGAGGCATATAGAGGGTAACAGCATCTTCGCCGGCAAACTCGCGCAAGACCTGCCTGAGCTTATCCATCAGGTTCCACTCTTCGTCCTCATTTTCGGTAACGGGAAAGTGAATATGCACCCGCCGTACGCGCTGCGGCTGGCGCTGGGCTGCGCCGCCTTTGGAGCCGTTCGAGCGGCCTTTGCCCGGTGTTTGCTGGGGAGCAGGTTCGGCGGGAGTCCCGTTGTGTCCGATACCCAGCGACTCGAAAAGACTGCTGGCCCAGTTTTCATCCTCATGCGGTATGGGCGTGCCGGTTTCAGCCGAAACTTGCCCTGCCGGGGTGGCCCCGGAAGGCTCCGCTTCTACCGCTGCCAGGAGCGCCGCCAGTTCGGGGTCTTCCTCGGTCGGGCTGGTAGCAAAGACTGGCACGCCGGACTCGGGCTGGTAGGGCGCCAGGGCTACAGCCACCAGCACAGTATGGCTTTGCGCCTGGCTATTGCCCGGTTCAGTTTCACTGATCGCTCGCGCCCGGGCTGCCAGGGCCACCCCTTCGGCCAATTCGAAGCCCTCTGCCGGGGTATCGCGCGGCACCAGCAACTCGGCCTGCCCGCTAAAGTCTTCCAGGCGCAGCACTATCAGCTCTTCACCCTGCCCCTGCTCGCCCGAAAGGACTACCGGTACACGCCGGATAGCGGTAACCAGGCCCACCACCAGTAAAGGATGGCTTTCGCCTGCCAGGTCCTCAAGCTGCGACAAAGGGGTCGGATTTTCGCGGGAAGTATCCGCCCCGGTTGGCGTTTGATGATTCCAGAGAGGATGCTCGGCGGTTAGAAAGCCCAGGGCCTGAAAAGAGCGGCGCAGGCGTTCCAGGGGTGAGGCGGGCGCTACTTCCGGCAATTCTACCGGGCCGGGTTTCTCGCGCGGCGGCGGGGGCGTGACAGCCTCGAAGGCAAACATATCGAAAAGACTGAGTTGCGCCCCGCTGTCAGCGGCACTCTGCTGGGCCGCTTTAGACTCCTCTGCGGCAGTCGCTTCTAAATATTCCTGCCAGGCCTGGCCGGTAACCTCCAGGGCCTGCGCCGCCGCTGCCAGGTTTTCCCGTTTGCCGAAAGCATCCAGGGCTCCGGACCAGCTTAACCGCTCAATCTGCAAAGCGGTCAGCGGTACCCGTTTTATTAAATCATCCAGCCCTGCAAAGGGAGCCGCCTGGCGAGCATCCACGACATGGCGGGCTGTTTCGCCGTCGAGCACGCTGATCAGACCGGCCCGGATAGTGGTGGGAGCCAATCCCTCCACCGCAAAATTTACCTCACTGGTAGGCAGGTCGGGCGGCAGCACCTTTAACCCGGCCTGTCGCGCCAGGTCGGACAGCACCGCCAGCCTGGCATTGTCTGTCGCGGCCAATGTCATGGCGGCAGCATAATAGGCGGCGGGATAATGGCTGCGCAGGCTTTCCAGGCGATTGAGCAGTAGCGCTCGTTCCTGAGACCCGGCTTCGAGTACAGCTTCCGGGTTGGCTAGCAATAAGTCCGCGGGGGAAAGGGCCGCTTCACCGGCATCTGATCGCCAGCGGTTGAGTAAATCGAGGGCCAGTTGCAAGCGGCTGACATTACTGGACTCGCTGATTTCCAACCGGGCGCAACCTTCCGGGGCAAGCGGCCCGGCCTGCGCGCCTGTTTCCACCCCTGATTCGGCCCGGGCCGGTTGCAAGGCTACTACTTCGCCCAGTGGCCCGTCCAGGCTGACTAAGACCTGCCGGGGGTGCAGCAATGCCAGTTCACCCGTTTCGCCCGGTAAAGCCAGGGGGGCTGCTCGCCAGACCCCTCCGGCGTTCAGGGTATGCAACGCGCGAGTTCGCCCGGCTTGCCCCACTTCCAGGCGCAGGGGTCGCCCGTTGGTATAGGCTTCAAAGCTAAAATCTGCAACCGGTTCCTGTTCGGTCAGCTTGAGCAGGCGGGCTACCAGGCTGCCTCCCAGGCGGCGCGGTACAATAACCTGGGCCGCTTCCGCTTTCTCAGCCAGTTGAGCCGCCGCTAAAAGCGAGGTCGCCAGGCGCAACTCGCCAATTCTCTCCAGTTCGCTATGCAACAGTTCCAGCGGCGGGTTCTCGGGATAGAAGCCCGGCAGAGCCGCTTCGCAGCGCTCTCTCAACTGGGCCAGGTAATCCTGACCCGGCTTTTGCCAGGCCAGGCATCTCGCGGCAATCAGGCGGTTATTGGTGGTGGCGCCCGGCCAGTCCGCCTCGTTATAATGCGCCAGCAACTCTTCGGGAGTACGCAAATGCAATTCGTCTACCGGGCGGTTGGGCTGGGGAGAGTAAAGCCATTCCGCGCTGGCCGCTTTTTCCTGCTGTAGAAGGGCAGGGGGATATTGAGCCCCCAGGGCGCGTTGTAACCTGCCGCGCAGGGTGGTGTAAGCGCGGGCTTCTTCAGGAGTGGCGTAACGGGCCTCGCCCGTGCCTACCAGTCCGATTCCCAGGTCGCGACTGAGCTTAACCAGGGCGGCGTTTAAGCGCACTACTTCTTTGGTAAGCTTGCGCTCGTCTAGCTGCTCGCTGATGGTCTGGGGTTGGGGTTGCGCCGCCAGTGGAGGAGCGCCGATATAAAAATGCTCCGGCCCGAACATTTCGCGCAAGGCCTGGGCGCGGGCGCGTCCCTCGCTGTTTTTACCCTGTTGCAGGGCGGCGGTTACCGGGCCTCCATAGTAAGGAGCAATCGCAATAAGGCCTTTTTTGTAACGGGCCAGCGTTTCAAGGTTGAGCGAGGCGGTTAGCGGAGCGCTATCCCCGCTGGCCAGACCGGCCGTAAGCAGGCGGCAAAGATTGGAGAAGCCTTCCTGGCTTTCGGCCAGCAGCAGGAGGGCAAACGGCAGGCCCCGCTCGGACCAGCAAAGGCCCACTTCTGCCCCGGCTATAGCGCTCAAACCTTCTTCTTGCAGCAGGCGCTGCCAGAGCGGAAAGGCCGCCAGCGAGAAAGTATCGGTAAGGGCAGCCGCCAATGGCAGGATACCTTGCGTATTAAAGTTTGCCAGGGTTGCCGCCAGTTTATCGACCTCTGATACACCCCCGAAAGGGGCGAAGCGGCTGTAAAGTTGCAAGTATGCGAAATGGATTTGAGCGTTGTCAGCCATTAAGTAACTTTCCCGTCTTTGAACGTCTGCCGTTGAAATGTGCTAGAATTATAACATAGACTGTGAGGGGGTATAAAAAGCAAAGCAACGCGGAACGGCGCGCTAGAACAGAGTTATGGCGGCAATTAACGGAATATTGAATCTCTATAAACCGGCAGGTCTGACCTCGCATGATATGGTGGGCCGGGTGCGCCGTATTTTGCGTGAGAAGCGGGTCGGTCACGCCGGAACCCTCGACCCGGCAGCGGTAGGAGTTTTACCGGTCTGCGTCGGGCAGGCTACCCGCGTGGTGGAGTATTTGAGCGACGCCCGCAAAATCTATTGCGCGGAAGTAATGCTGGGCGTCACTACCGACACTTACGACCGCGAGGGCGTGGTGACCAGCGTCCGGGATGTGCCCGATTTTTCACTGGAAGAGATAGACCGGGCCGCCGAGAGCCTGCGCGGTCCCATTATGCAAAAGCCGCCCATCTATTCTGCCATCAAGGTGGGAGGGCAACCGCTTTACAAAGCCGCTCGCGCCGGTACGGCTGACGAGATTGAGCTAAAGCTGCGCCCGGTCGAGATTTTTAAGCTGGAGATTACCGCCTGGGTGCGGCCCTGGCTGCGCCTGTGGGTGGAGTGCAGTAAAGGCACTTACATTCGCTCCCTGGCCTACGACCTGGGCGAAATTCTCGGTTGCGGCGCTTTCTTACACGATTTAATCCGGGTGCAGAGTGGCCCCTTTCATCTTTCAGAGGCAGTCACCCTCGAACAGGTCGAGGAGAGTTATAAGGCCGGACAACTGGAGGAGCGGATTTTGCAGCCGATAGACTCGGTGCTGGTAGACTGGCCTGCCTGGATCGTAAATAATGAAACGGCCGAGTATATTCGGCAGGGCCGCAATTTAGCCCCGGCTTCGCCCGGTTGGAAAGTCAACTTGGATGTAGCCCCGGTCCTGCGCGATTACCCGTACCGCCGAGCCTACACCAGCGACGGTGAGTTGCTGGCCTTGCTGGAACGTGACGGCCAGGATTGGCATCCATCCAAAGTTTTTGCCGTTCCAACGGCTTAAACTTTTGGCTTAACATTAAACAATATTTAGAAACGTTATTATTAACTGGCCCGCGTGAAAGCCATTTCGGAGGGCTTTTACACGGCTGATTTTTATGATTCTGGCGGCTTTATCCTGGAAGTGACTTATACTCCAAATATACAGCTTTACATAAAGCTTTGAATAAAGGAAGCAAACGAATCTTGGAACTGTTACATGACATGCAAGAACTGGCCGGGCAGGGAGCGCGGCAGAAAATAGTCCTGACTATCGGCGCGTTCGATGG